>NZ_JBALPG010000114.1:0-17701 GCF_036965245.1 Neobacillus drentensis | reverse complement strand
ACTGTAACATTTTACATATACTAATATTCAAATGATTATTTGAATAATGGGAATTCGCGCAGTTGCTGACAAATTCAGAGGAAAAGTAATTTAGTATCTAGAAACTCCACTCATTAGGGATTCAAAAAAACGAAATTGTTACATTAAATAGTTTACGACTTCTCCGAGTAAAGGACAAATAATGTAGGACTTCCACACACTGGGAAGTCTTTTAGTGGGAGGGGAACATGTGAAAAATGGTTGGAATCGTATGATTTATAAATGCTGGTCGCCGATTTATGATCATTTTTTTAATGCAGGGATATTCCTAAAAGCAAGAAACGAAATATTTCGAGATATATCTCTTGAAAAGGGGAGTAAAGTTCTATTTATTGGTGTAGGCACCGGAGCTGATCTTCCTTATTTTTTGAACAAGGGCTACGACATTACCGCGATTGATTATTCTGCTGATATGTTGAAAGTGGCAAAAGAAAAATATTCTGATTCCTCTGTAACCTTCTTAGAAATGGATGCACAGAATATGGAATTTCATGATGAATCTTTTAACTTTATTGTTGCAAGTTTAATACTTAGCGTTGTTCCCGGCCCTGAAAAAACGTTGAATGAAATGATTAGGGTTCTAAAGAAAAACGAATACTTTCTTGTTTTCGATAAATTTTCTCCCAAAAATAAAAATATGAATATCAAGCAAAAAATCTTTCGTCCCATTATTAAATTATTCGGTACAGATATAGGTTTGGATTTTTATCAATTATTCAAAGCAGTCGAAAATCAATGCGAAGTCATTCAAGATGAAAACGTTATGTTAAATGGGATGTATAGAAAAATTTTAGGGTTCAAGAAAGGAGAAACAAAATGAAAAAATTACTATTCGTATTAATTAGCTTATTGGTGATAATTCCTACTATTGCAAGTGCACATACGGAATTAGCTTCATCTAATCCTGCTTCAGGACAAGTAGTGACGGAAGACTTGAAAGAAATCGTCCTTACATATGAAGGAAAAATCGAATCCTTGAGTACGATGAAATTAGTGAAGGATGGGGCAGAGGTACCTCTTATAAGTGTTGTACCAAGAGACAAACAACTGGTGGGGACTTTATCAACCCCTCTTGAAAATGGCTCGTATACAATTCAGTGGAGTATTGCTGGTGAAGACGGTCATCCAATAACAGGTGAAATACCATTCTCCGTACAAATGGCACAAAAAGAAGAGCAAAAGACAGAAACGAAAGAGCCAGATGCGGTTAATAAAGAAGAACCAAAAAATGAGAAAACAAAGCAGGAACAAACCAAAAAGCAAACGAATGAATCATCATCATACATGAAAACAACTATTACTGTGGTGATTGTGTTAATTTTGGTTATTGGGATGTTCCTGCTATTTAGAAGGAAAAGATAAGTATGGCTTTCTTAATTCCGATTGCAGAGTTTGGGACTTATTTAATGTTTTCCATTTTAGTTGGACACGTTGCCCTTCAATTTGTTCCTGAAACCAATAAACCAAAAATCTATATTGCAAAACCTTTTTTATTGCTTTCAACACTAGGAATTATTATTTTTACGTTAGGACCAATTGTTCAGACCATTTCCTATTTTCAAAATGGCATTGGTTTTGCTCTTGCAGCTAAATCTGTTTTATTGGATTTTCAAGTAGGGAAATCCTGGATTTTTATTGGGTTTATGGCAACCTTCTTATGGATAACGTTATTGCTAAACGGCTCAAAATATATTCAGGCATTTTGGCTATTGTTAATGATCCTAGCAGTTGGTTATTCAAGTCATGTGGCTTCGCTGTCATTTTGGGCAGGTTTATTTTCTCACAGTACACATTTTTTAATGGTCACGTTGTGGACTGGCATTATAATTAATGTAGCATGGTTCTCGAAGGATCAATCTAATTGGTCAAAATTTTTACGTTGGTTTACACCATTTGCATCTATATGTTTTATCATCATTATCTTAAGTGGAATCTATCTAATGCTCTTTGTTGTTGAACCAAAGGATTATGTGAAATCATGGGTCTTGCCATACGGTCAGATGTTGCTTTTTAAACACATAAGTATTATTCCTGTTGTGATTTTTGCCTTTATTAACAGTGTTCTAGCAAGAAAATCATTAAACCATTCTTCTTTTAATCCCCGACCATGGATTAGGGGAGAAAGTGTTGTATTATTAATTGTATTTTATTTTACAGCTGTTATGGGAACCTTATCACCGCCTCATGAGGTTGAATTTACTGTTAAATCAGAGGGGGCATCTAAATGGGCTGAATGGGTTTTAGGGAAAAATATTATTTCAACCCTAAATATTAATCTATTTCCCACTTTTCAATCTGTTTTGCTAATATTACTTTCAATACTATTTTTGATTTTAATTTTGGTTAGCTTTAAAAGAGCCAAATCTGCAGTAGCAGTCATATTTGGAGTTGGTTTTGTTATTACTTTATATATTGGTTTAATGTTTGCTTTGAGCATCTGATTGATGGAATTAGCATGTTTAGATACTCATGGCTAATGAAGGTAATTGCTTACAAGCCAAATATACTATTAACTGATAGGACTATGTTTAATGGTCCTATTTTTTCTGTTTGGGAAACCATTAAATCTGGAACCAGTGGCTATTTTTTCGTTATGTTAATTTCAACTTAAAAACAAAATAGATCCGACTATTTGCCGGATCTATAATAAAAGGGGGGGTGAAGTTAAAAGGTTTGCATGTATGTGTCCTAGTTACATAATTTATAGTACTACGAAAATATTAACATTATTTGAACGAAATATTACATAATGATTAAATAATTATAGAAAAAATGTAATAGCCTCAGTTCGTCCTTTTGAATCCTATGCATTGATATTAGCACCTTCCTTAATAAGTTTGCTTATGGTGTCCGTTTCCCCAAACTTCTATTAGGATTAAGCTTTTGCTTTTTTCGGCCAAATAAAATAGCTGATTGTAATAATCAAATCAATGCTTAGAACTATTGACCAAATTTTTAATATCCCGCTTAATGCCGCAGTACGGGTTGGATCATTTATAAAATAAATCATCCCGGCTAATAATCCAGCGCCAATAAGATATGCAATGACATGCCTTACCCAGCCTTTCATATAATGCTTTGCATGTTCCATGCCGAACCGCTTCGCAGGTTTTGAACCCTGCTTTGTTACATAATACTGAAACCGCTCATCTGCCCATTGAATCATACTTTTTCCAAATGCAATGGATACTCCAATATAAACTGCAGCAATCGCATGCGCTTGTGTTGCAGTCGCACCGCGGTATAAATCAATACCCGTTATAATTAATAAAATTAAATCAATTACCGGGGTTAAAGCTAAAAAGAATAGTCCTAATCTGTTCAGCTTGAACACATACCGTGTTACTAACCCTAATACAATAACGATCCAAAACATAATTTCACAGGTGACAATCATCCATGCAACAAAGTTCAATGTCACACCTCTTTTCATTACAGACATATAGTTTTAGTTAATTATCATCTTAAACTTATTCAACTGATAAAAAACTATGTTAAGGAAGCTCAGAGCCACCCTTTTTCCATAGCAATATTCACGGCTTGCATCCTGGACTCTGCTTCCAGTTTCTGAATAGCAGAGGACAAATAGTTACGCACGGTTCCCTTCGTTAAGAAAAGTACCTTGCTGATTTCTCTTGTCGCCAATCCATCTTTTACAAGACGCAACACTTCTGTTTCCCGTTCACTCAATGGGTTATTTTCTTTCATAAAGAGTGTTGCTGCCAGATCCATACTGATAACACGCTCTCCATTCATGACTTTACGGATTGACTCAATGAGAAAATCAATCGGCTCATCCTTTAATAGGTATCCATTCACTTGAGAATCGATTGCTTTTTGCAAATAACCAGGACGGGCAAAAGTAGTGACAATTATTATTTTACAAGGTATATTAGCGTTTCTTATTTTCTCTGCCAATTCAAGACCACTGATAAAAGGGATTTCAATATCAAGTAAGCATACATCTGGCTGTTCCCTTTGTATGACTTCCCAAGCTTTTTGTCCATCTGATACTTCTGCCAACACCTTAATATCTGTTTCAAATGTCAATAAAGATGTTAATGCACCACGCAGCATTTGTTGGTCTTCTGCAATGACTACTCGTATCATGTAGCAGGAGCCCCCTTTCCTTACTGACGGACTGGGAGTTTGATAGAGACATGTGTTCCACCACTAGGGGAATTGTTTACCGCAGCTGTTCCCTGAAGAGCTTGCATCCGCTCTTTCATTGACTGAATGCCATTGCCACCCTCTACCTTGACTAGTCCAATCCCGTCATCCTTTATTTGTATAAAATAAATTTGGTCAATGATTTCGAATTGTATTGTACATCGCTTTGCTTTACTATGCTTAATTATATTGGTCATAGCTTCGCGAATACACAAAGCAATCATGGTCTCTTCTACACTGGATAATAGGAGAGGGTCCCCCTTTTTCACAATATCCAATTCAATTCCAGCAGTATGCATGAGTTTTTTGGAATGCTCGATCTCACTTTCCAAAGAGACGAACTTCATATCTGAAACTAACTCCCTTACCTGCTTCAAAGCGATTCTAGTCGTAGCTAGTATTTCCTTTAGTTCTTCCTTTGCTTTGGAGGAATCTTTATCTACTAATCTAGTAGTCAATTCACTTTTTAATTTAATCATTGTCAATGTTTGTCCGAGTGTATCATGAAGATCCCTTGCAATACGCTGTCTTTCCTCTTGTTGTACGATCTGTTTATTTGCTTCATCTAGTTCACTCTGTAAACTTTTTGCTTTTTCCTTTATATAAATCAATAAGGGAAAAAATATTTGAATAATCATAAGTGGAAGTAATGTCGTAGATTCCAACTTGAATAGATGGCCGGTGCTTTTCCAAAGAACTAAGATAAACATAAGAGCAATAGCTACCATTCCTATCCCAATATGCCATTTTGACTTCGACCTTCCAATCAGATCAGCAAATATGAATCCAAAAATCAAGATAGATAGACCAACATAAATACTTAGCAAAGCAAGGATTAAAAGACCGATTAAAACGGCCATCAATAAACGCCAATCTCTGTACCAAATTCCACTATAAAAAGAAACAAGGAATATCAGGAGAAGAAAAAGCTTTCCCAAGATGCCCAAATCAGATCCTGAACTTAAAACGATATAGAATAAAAACACAATTGATATCACATCTATCATCAAATATTGTTTGATTTGATCTATTGGGTATATCTTAATTTTCATAACCGCCTCCAGTTCAGTTATTTAGGAATAAATACTTCTACTGTACGCTTACGGATCCATTCTAATGGTCCAAGTTTAAAGGTACGTATCCATATAGATGCAAACATTAGTTGTATTAGTGAGATCAATATCCAGATAGCGATAATCGTCAAGGAACTGACTTTTCCTCCCAAAGCAAAACCCCAGCCGTAAAAAATAATGGAAGCAGTGATATTTTGCATGACATAACAGCTTAGAGATATTTTACCGACATTTTCAAGACGGTCCCAAAGCCAATTCCACTTCCTATATTCTATCATCCTTCCAATTATCGCTATATAACCAAGTGACAATAATGGAGCAAACAAATACCGGACTGGCAAATCAAAAGTCCCTCCCGGAATAAAAATCAACATATTTAAAGGCAATCCAAGATAAATTCCTATTTTAAAAAGCTTGTCACGCTGCTTCCGGCCATGTTCATCAGGAGAAAATACTCCTGAACGCATGAGACGAACACCTAGTAAAAATAAAAAGACGTTCAAAGGAATAATAAAAATGGCTTCACTTCTAAGCAGTAGAAAATTAGAAAGACGGTATTGGATTTGCTGCAGCCAACTACCACTTTGATAGAGAGGCACGACACTATCGAAACTAACCGAGATATTGGCCCCAAGCAAGCTGACAGCTAATAAAAACAAAATCATAACAGCATGAATGCTGCCAACAATGATCATGATTTTAGATATCAGACGTTCTCCGCCTTTTATTATGAAGGCTACAATCATGGCCGTCACACCGTAGCTCATTAATATGTCGTATTCCATGACAAATAGATAATGGATAAACCCTTCGATTAGTAAGAAAATGGCTGTCCATAGATAGACTCCAGGCCAAGCTCTCCCCATTCGTAGTGCCTGTTGATACTTTAATTCCAATCCTACTCCAAACATGATGGTTAATAATCCTAGCAGCTTTCCGTTTACAAGGAATAACACCAACATCCTAAAGAGATCTTCTGTTTTCCACCAGCCAGAATAATCAGAAGTAGTGATATAGGACAAATCCCCTAAATACGCAAAAATCCATATGTTGGTTCCTAGAGTTCCTAATACAGCAATCCCTCTTAATAGATCGAGTAGACGAATCCGCCCGTTTCTTTCTGTCATTATCTTCACCCTTTTCTGATAAAAATATTTGTATATTTATAGTATCTTAGAAAAGAATGAAGGAACATTCACACCTGTAAATAAATGTTTATGACAAGTGTCATTTCTTTGTTGTTCTTTTCGGAAATAAAGCGCTAATCAAAAATGGTTAGCGCCTTTTGTAGTTTACATAATTGTTGACTGGGAATAACAATATTTAATTTGTAATAAAGATGTTTAAAAATACTAATCATATTATTCCATTACAGGAGCGATTGTTGAATCCAAAGTGGTTGATTTTAACCGTTTACAATTTCCCCACCATTCACATGCAGAATTTGCCCTGATATGTAAGATGCATCATCGGAGGCCAAGAATACATAAGCAGGTGCAACTTCAAACGGCTGACCGGCTCGCTTCATGGGAACATTGTCACCAAATGTGGTAACCAGCTCTGGAGGTAAGGTAGATGGAATTAATGGAGTCCAAATTGGTCCTGGTGCCACACCATTGACTCGAATCCCTTGCGATACCAGTGACAATGACAGCGAACGTGTAAATGAAACAATTGCTCCTTTTGATGCTGAGTAGTCAATTGAATATTGACTTCCCTGATAGGCACTAATGGATGTTGTATTTATTATGGAACTCCCTGAATTCATGTATGGCAGAGCAGCTTTCGTCAAAATAAACTGCGAAAAAACATTTGTGTGAAAAGTACTTGCTCGTTGATTCGAATCTACATCTAATAGACTGTTCCTTACGTATGCGACACCGGCATTATTCACCAAAATGTCAATGCGGCCAAATTGGTGAATAGTTTGCATTACAACTTGTTGGCAGTGCTGCTCATATCCAATATCGCCTGGAATGGTAATACAGCGACGGCCGTACTTTTTGACATAGAACTCTGTTTCGTTTGCATCGCTATGTTCATTTAGGTATGAGATTGCAATGTCTGCACCCTCTTTCGCGAAGGCGACAGCGACAGCTCTCCCGATTCCACTATCACCACCGGTTATGAGAGCTACCTTATTCATAAGTTTACCGGCTGGTTTGTAATTGGGGTTATCAAATATAGGTCTTGGTGTCATTATTGATTCAATGCCAGGTTTACTTTGTTGCTGAGGCGGAAAACCCATCATGTACACTCCTCTATGCATTTTCCTACAATGTATGAAATTCCGATATAGGTTATAACCTATTCCTTCGCCATCTATAAATGCAGCGAATAGCGATCGGGTGCAGAGCTTTGTTAGGTTTTGTTATTATGATCCAAAGTGATTACTACATTTCACTTTTTGTGTCCTTTTTCTACATATCTATGAGCCTCGGGAATTTGTTCCAGCGGAAAATGCTAAGGAATCATCGACTTTTTATTCTTAAGGATATTCTTTTCGGGTTGTGAGAGTGAAACTAAGAAGTAATACAATCCAGGGAGAAGAATCACCATCCCTATAATCGTATATGTCTGACGTGTACTTAAATCAAAAAATGTAGTGGATGCAAACAAAATTCCTAAGGGCATTGTGACACGAAGAAAAAGCAACCGAACTGCACTTAGTTGTGTTAAACGATCTCGAGGGGCCTCGCGTTGGAAAAGTGCTGCACTTTGAGAATTAAAAAGAGGAAACAAAATTCCCCCAGCAAGTTCACAAATCCATGCAAGCGGAACCTCATGAACAAAAAACAAGAGTACGAACGAAAGACCTCCTCCAATCAAACCGAGGTACATTGTTTGATAAGTTTTGGGTAATTTCGTAAGTAATACTGTTCCAATGGCATAACCGATTGGAAAAGCGCCTGAGAAAACCGCATATTCCCAATAATTCCCCCCTAAATCGCCACGTATAAAAGGAACATTGATAACCATCGTAGCACCGACAGCGAATTGTACAATTGAAGAGAGAATCGTAAGACGTAAAAGATGTGGATACTTAAAAAATGTCCTATAGCCTTCTTTCATTTCTGCCCACCAAAACTTCTTTGTCCAAGTTGCCACTCTTTCCTTACTTGAGTGTGGAATACGTGAGAGTGCGAGATAGCTAAGAAAGAACATAGCAGAAGAAAAACCATAGATGAAATGCATGGGACTGACTAACAAAAGCAAGGAAGTTGCTCCAGGAGCTATAAAACTCATGAGTCGAATGGTTCCATCCAGTAAACCATTTGCTGCGACAAGCTCTTCCTTTTTACAGATTTCAGGTAGAAGTGAAAAAGATAGACTTGCGTAAATCGGCTGCACCAATCCTAATAGGCATTGCAAAACGACTAATCCCAAAATAATTCCCACGTCAGAACCAATTAAATAACCAATTAGTGGAACAATGTAGGCTCCAGCACGAATCAACTGTATATTTCGAAGCATTTTTTCCTTAACAACATGGTTTAGAAAGGGTGCACTTATGCCTTGTAAAATTAATGAAGGAATAAAATATACAAGCCAAAGTACACCCACCCATTCCTTTGATCCTGTCAATTCATACAGCAACAATCCATTAATGATCCCCCCGGCTGCTCCACCAAATTCTGATACGATTTCACCTAACCAAAGTGCTTTAAATGACTTAGAGAACTTCTTCATATGTGAACTCCAAGGTACTGATTAAGCTGTCCAGAAAAAGCGTTAATCTGCGTTTGATTTGCCGAATAGATTCCTTTTTCAACACGAATAAACTTTGCTGCTTTTAATATAGATAGCTGGTGATGTAGTGTTGTTTTAGAAGTATGAAACTGTACGGTCATCTCTTGAAGCGATAACGGTCCCTTTAGAAGCTGATAAAGCA
Source organism: Neobacillus drentensis (assembly GCF_036965245.1). GTDB lineage: Bacteria > Bacillota > Bacilli > Bacillales > Cytobacillaceae > Neobacillus > Neobacillus drentensis_G. The sequence goes on along the minus strand of NZ_JBALPG010000114.1, from coordinate 8,527 downwards.
ATTTCAATCGGAGTTCATCCCCTAACGCTTTGTGACCACGAATTAATTCATTCGATGGAACACCTGGCTCTATCAAATATTCTTCCTTTAAAGGATAAAAGAAGAGTTTAGTATCAGGTGTGCGTTGTTCTAAGATCCAAGGACGATATGATACATGTGGGATTAATTTGACAGTCCAGACAGATGGTTCAGGAAGATACTTGATTCCACCCGTAATTCGTTCGATTTCCTCAATAGGATTTGTTATATCAATTGAGCTGTATTGCTTTTGCTCAAAATCAAGTGCCTTAGTCCACTTTTCCCATTCTTCTTGCTGGCTTACCCACTTGTACCACTCATCCAATGTATTGTTGAATAGGTCGCAAATTTCAAGATGTGAATAATGACCAAGATCATGAACATATCCACCTAAGTAGTCATGGGATTCAAAATATGCAGCATACTTCTCAAATAATTCACCTCGATGTTCAGTGGCTGTCGCTTTTCTCAAGGGCTCAGTTTCCCGATCCTTGTAAGGTAGAAGTGTCTCATAAAAACAATCAATTGGAATTTCTGAAAGGCGATTCGAAAAATCTTGAATAGATAATGAAGATAGTTTGTTTTGAAGCATAATCAATCCATACCAAAAGTTGGTCTTCTCAATCACCTTCAAATGGTTTACTAGTGATGCAGGCATTGAGCTTTGCTCTGATACCCACTTTTCATCCAAATCGAATGTATGTCGAAGTTGTGAATATGTATATCCTGCAATACCAAGAATCACTTCCCAAACAGGTGAGGATTCTACTTGTAAGGAAATAGTTTCAAGTGGCTGTGGGGAATAAAGATGTTTCATTAAAGGTCCTCCTTGTATAATGTATTTTCTTAATTCTAAATTAATTGAATCTATAATTCAATATTTCTAGAATTTAAATATATTTTTCCTGTCCTCTAGTCATATCTAACCTCTAACAGCAAATTGTGAAGAATCAGAGTGCCCGTTGAAGGGAAAAAAACCGGCACCCGGTCATTGTGAAAGGATTAGAGTGCCCGTTGAAGGAAGAAAAAGCGGAGCTCGGTCACTGTGGAAGGATCAGAGTGCCTGTTGAAGAAAAAAAAGGGCCGCTCGGTCACTGTGAAAAGTAAATCTACCTCTGGTTAATAATTCTAAATTACCTCGGAAAAACCTAATCCAGTTTAAAAATTACCTTTAAAAAAAGAAAATCAAGGTTACTTTCGTTAAACGATTCTATGTCTACTTTCAAAAATTTGTTAAAAGTGCATTGTAAAATGTGCTATAATTTGTCGTAAAAAGGTAATTTTTTTGTTTACCTTGGACTCAGTATGTTTTTTAATGTGTGAAAATTTAGAAATAAAAATATTGTTTGAAACTTTAGTGTGAAGGGACAATATAGGCAGGAGGCCGTATGAAATTTAGGGCAAAGCTCTATACGAGCACTGGATCAATCGTAGTTTTAATTTCAATTTGTGTCATCATTTTAATGAATATGCTTGAACAGTCTATGGTAAATACCGATGTGGTTGTTACCGATAAATATGAACGAATCAATATGGCTTCAACTATTAAATACGAGACAGTTAATATTGCTAGAGAGTTAAGAGAGATTTCAGTCAGTCAATCTAATGAAACACTGGAATCGTCCATTTATGCTTTGGAAGAATCGAACATAAATATCAACCGAGCGATAGAGTCCCTTGAAAGAATAGATAGTAAAGGAAAGACAGATGGATTAGTTGCAAAATATAAAGTACTCCACGAATCTTATCTAGCTGTGGCACAGCAAGTGATTGCTATAAAAAAAATCGATTCTAAAGCTGCTATCCAACCACAGCTGTTGAATGATTCGAAGCTTACCGGGGAAAGAATGCTTCAACTTGCTGAACTTCTACGTGGATTGCAAGAACAAGAGATGAAAAATGAACTTTATCGATCACGAGATACATACCATTGGGCGGTCTCAACGATATATTTTTATCTAGCGATCTGTTTGTGTTTAGGATTAGGATTCATGATTTGGATTATTAGAGGGATGACAAAGAATCTCAACCATGTAACGACTGTTATGAAAAGTGTGACCAATAGCAGTCCTGATGACCTGCCGCGGATAGAGATCTTTTCTAAAGATGAAATTGGTGCCATCGCCGCTGCCTTTAACAAAATGGTTTCAGAGCTAGAGGCACATAGCAAACTAGAGAAACAATTAATAGAAGAGGCAGGAGAGCGGAGCTGGCTTAAATCGAAAATTGCTGAAATTCTAGCAATGTACCCAAAAGCTAAAGATGTGCAGATGCTTGCTGAATTGTTCATTTCAAAGCTTGTACCAATGGTAGGAGCTTGTAATGGTGTGTTTTATATAAAGACAGTGGAAGAAAACGAGCAGTATTTGAAAAAAATAGCTGCTTACGCTTTTTTTAATCAAAATAAGGAATTTCAATGCTTTCGTATGGGAGAGGGTCTGATTGGGCAGTGTGCGTTGGAAAAGCAGCCCATCTTCCTAAATCAAGTTCCAGATAATTATATAAAAATACGTTCTGGTATGGGAGAAGCTTCACCGAAAAATATTATCATCTTCCCGATACAAAACGAAGATGATGTTCTTGCTGTTATCGAAATTGCTTCTTTTGAATCATTTAGTCCTTCTCAAATCAAGTTGCTTGAAGAAGTCATTCCTACGACTGGAATTACGCTAAAAAGTATTTTAAATCATATGAAGGCGGAAAGGTTATTACAAGAATCACAAAGCTTAACTGAAGAACTTCAAGCTCAATCTGAAGAACTACAATTACAGCAAGAGGAGCTAAGGACGACAAATGAACAACTCGAGGAACAATATGCGGCCTCAGTCTTAAAAAAAGAAGAACTAGAGAAAGTAAGAGAGCAACTTGAAGAAAAAGCGCAACAATTAGAAGTTAGCTCCCAATATAAATCAGAATTTCTTGCTAATATGTCCCATGAGCTTAGAACGCCACTTAATAGTTTACTCATTTTAGCACAAATCCTTTCGGAAAACGGTGAGGGCAATCTTACAGAAAAACAAAAGGAGTATGTTCGAACTATTTATTCTTCTGGTAATGATTTATTACATTTAATCAATGATGTTCTAGATTTAGCAAAAGTAGAATCAGGAAAACTAGAAGTAATTCATAGAATAGTAGATTTACATGGTGTGAAAGATTACATCATGAAGCAATTTTCACCAATTGCCTATAAGAAAGGTATTCAATTTATCGTTCAAGTGGAACCTGATGTACCGCCAAGTTTCTATACGGATGAACAACGGTTGCAGCAAATATTAAAAAATCTGCTTTCAAATGCATTTAAATTCACTGAAAGTGGCAGTGTTTCACTAATTATTCGGAAGGTAATGAAAGAAACCGACCGGCAGGTGATTTTTGTGAATAATCACATAGAATGTATGCTAGCCTTCTCCGTGATTGATACAGGGATTGGTATACCTAGGGAAGAACAGGAGACGATATTTGATGCCTTTAAACAAGCCGATGGAACGACAAGTCGAAAATATGGTGGTACAGGATTAGGACTATCTATTTGCCGAGAAATAGCTTATTTATTAGGCGGGTTTATTAAGTTAACGAGTGAGGCAGGAGAGGGAAGCAACTTTACTTTATATCTGCCGTACGACCAAGTAATTAAGCCAAAAGAGGTAACAACTTATATTAAGGAAGCTTCGGCAGGCCTCGAGAATGAGCATTATTCAACAGAATTTACGAACAAAATGGATGACGAAGATAGAAGGATTAAACAACTCGGAAAATCTTCGCTAAAAAATAAAAAGGTCCTCATTGTCGACGATGATATCCGAAATGTTTATGCACTTACAATTGCACTAGAGAAATATGAAATGGAAATACTCGTAGCAGACAATGGCCGCGAAGGGATTGAAATCTTACAAAGTAATCCAGATATAGATATTATTTTAATGGATATTATGATGCCTGAAATGGATGGATTTGAGGCAATACGTACAATTCGAAGCATACCAGAGTTTATATCCTTACCGATTATTGCCCTTACAGCAAAGGCGATGAAACATAGTCGGGAAGAATGTTTAGATGCAGGAGCAACGGACTATATTAGTAAGCCGCTTAACTTAGATCAGTTATTCTCTCTTATGCATGTATGGTTGTATAGAAAGGAAGGATAAGCGATTACAATTCAAAAAAGGGAAGTTCTACAAAAGCAAACATCGAGCCAAGTGATAGAAAATATTGAAATAGATATGCTTCTTGAAGCGATTTACCGCTTTTACGGCTATGATTTTAGAAATTATACCCGTCCCTTCATTCAGAGGAGAATTGTACAACGTGTAAAAAAGGAGAATCTAACAAGTATATCTGCTCTTCAAGAGAAAATATTGCGTGATCCGATCGTAATGAGTAAGTTATTTTCTGATTTCTCTATAAATGTTACCGAGATGTTTCGGGATCCTAGTTTTTTTAAATTTTTTCGAACAAATCTCATTCCAGTAGTAAGAGATTATTCTGAAATTCGAATTTGGCATGTCGGCTGCTCAACTGGTGAAGAAGTGTATTCAATGGCCATCCTGTTACAAGAAGAGGGCCTATTTGAAAAGACAAAAATTTATGCAACAGATATAAACAAAAGTGTGTTAGAAAAGGCGAAGAAGGGTACTTTTTCTTTAGCTGATATGCAGCAATACACCAAAAATTATTTATTAGCTGGCGGGACTAGAGCTTTTTCAGAATACTACAAGGTGGTTGCGGACCAGGTCGTTTTCCCCCCTGCTCTAAAAAAAAACGTTGTGTTTGCTGAGCATAATTTAGTAACAGACTCTTCATTTCACGAGTTTGATATTATTATTTGTCGAAATGTCCTAATCTATTTTAATAAGTGTTTGCAAAATGATGTCCATCAACTCCTCTATGAAAGCCTAAGTTTGTCAGGCTTTCTAGGGTTGGGTAAAAGAGAGGGGATTAGATTTACAAGTTATGGAACCTGTTACGAAGAATTTAACTCAACAGAAAGACTGTATCGTAAATTTAAATAGTACCACTACTCAAAAAGTCAATCTATTAATGGTGGATAATCATCCTGAAAATCTACTGGCATTGGAAGCAGTACTCTCGTCTCCACACTATAACTTAGTTAGTGCAACATCAGGGAATGAAGCACTGAAATGGCTGCTTAAACAAGAATTTGCTGTTATTTTACTAGACGTACAAATGCCAGGACTAAATGGTTTTGAAACAGCTAAACTGATTCGGGCAAGAGAAAAAACAAAGCATATTCCAATTATTTTCATTACGGCTATTAGTCAAGATTTGGAACATGTTCAGCGTGGTTACTCTGTAGGGGCAATTGATTATATCTTTAAACCGTTTCAACCTGAAACATTAAAACAAAAAATAGAGAAATTTGTTGAAATCTATCAAAAATATAAAGAGGAAATTAGCAAGAGTGAGTTGCAGCGTTCAGCTGAATTAAGTGAAGTGAATAAAAAGTTAGATCAGACAACCTTGGATTTACAAAGGACAGAAGCATTAGCAAAGGTGATTAGTGAAACGTTAATCGATACCATTGTTACCTTTGACAGTCAAGGGTATATCTTATCGGTAAATCCAGCTGTAAAAACCATGTTTGGCTATCATCCGGATGAATTGGTAGGACAGCCTATCGGCAATCTTTTTCTAAAAGTGAAGGGAGACAATGGAAATAGATCTCCGCATTTGTTCTTTTCCTTAAACAACCCATGTCTAGGAAAGGTGATCGAATCGGTTGCAGTAAGGAAGGATGAAAACCATTTTTATGCGGATATCCAAATTGGAGAAACTGCAGTAGAAGGTCAACAAATTTTTGTTTGTACCATTCGTGATGTGACAGAAAGAAAGCAGATAGAAGAAATTAAAAAGCAACAATTCAATCATATGGAGAATATGGTAAAAGACCGCACGTTAGAGCTTATATTAGCCAACCAGCAGCTGCAAATAGAAATTGAGGAGCGGAAAAAGATTACCGATTATCTTTCTGTTTCCCAAGAACGGTTTCGGAAAATCTTTGAGTCTAGTCCCTGTTTGATGGCCATTATTTCGCTAAAAGATAAAACATACTTAGATGTAAATACAAGTTGGATAAACTTTACGGGCTACAGTTATCATGAATTATTTCATCAAAAAATAAACTTACTAGATTTTATTGACGAACCCGACGGTAACTCTATTCATCTAGAGCAGCCAATTCGTAGTAAAAAAATCAACTATAAGGCAAAACACGGAGAAATCCGTGCCGGATTTTTATCTACGGAAATGATTGACATTCACCCTGAACCTTGTATTCTTTTCGTTTTGACAGATTTTACGGAAAGGCTCCTTTTGGAAAGGGAGATGTCCAGGCTGGATCGGTTAAATTTAATTGGGGAGATGGCTGCAGGGATTGCCCACGAAATTCGCAACCCCATGACAACCGTTTATGGATTTTTGCAAGTAGCAAGAAGCAACCGCGATAGTTTACCACAAGAAATAGTTGACCTCATGTTAGAAGAATTAAGCAGGGCTAATTCTATTATTACTGAATTTCTTAATTTGGCTAAAAATAAAGTAAGTTATAAAAAAATCCAAAATTTAAATACGATTATTGAAGCATTATTTCCGCTTATTCAAGCTGAAGCATTACGTTCTAGAAAACAAGCAGTGCTCGATTTACATGATTGCCCCGATATCTCAGTAGATGAAAAAGAAATTCGCCAATTAATATTAAATATTGTGTTAAATGGGCTCGATTCCATGCCTCCTGGGGGGCAGCTTACAATAAAAACATATGTAGAAGAGCAGGCCGTTATATTGGAAATAAAAGATCAGGGGAAAGGGATTAGCTCGGAGATTTTAGAAAAACTAGGTACACCGTTCTTCACAACCAAGGAAAATGGAACAGGGTTGGGCTTAGCGATCTGCTATAGTGTAGCAGAACGTCATCAGGCGGATATTGACATAGAAACAGGAAATGAGGGATCAACCTTTTCTATTCGTTTCAAATCAATCTAGCAATAAATTAAATTAGAAAAGGGCGGTTTGAGCCATGAGAAAAAGAAAAGTTCAATGCGTCTGGAGCTAGACATTTCTCAAAGTACAGACTTTAATACTTTCTTTCTTTGAATGAAGGAGGGGTTGCATGTTAAAAAGGAGCAAGCTATTTCTTCTTACTTTTTTTATTATTTTTGCAATATTAGTTGGTTTTAGCTTTAAATACTTTGTCGGTGAAAAGCCAAAAGTCGTCTTTGTTTTGAGAACGTTAGACAATCAGTATTGGGAAATTATTCGAGCAGGTATAGAGCAGGGATGTAAAGATTTTGGGATAGACGGTAAGGTAATGGCACCGAGAAATGGAACAGCCGAAGAACAAATGAAGATGTTAAAGAATGTTCTTGAAGAACCTCCCGATGTATTAGTGGTCTCTCGGGCCATTTCCCCTGATATCATTCCTAATTTAGAAGAGTTTGTTAAAAGGAACATTCCTGTATTGCTGATAAATACAGATGAACCTTGGAAAAATAAAACGGCTTATATTGGTACCAATAACATAGAATTAGGGAGAAAAGCAGGGATATTGATGGGTGCGATGCTTCAGCCTGGAGATAAAGTGGCCCTTATCGGCAGAGAATCATCCGTAGAAAGAGAACGGATAAAGGGAGCTAAAGATAGTTTAGAGGCAGCAGGGATCAACATAGCAGCAGAAACGTTAAAACTATCAATTGATGATAAAGAGAATGATCAAAACGTGAAAAAGGTAATAGAAGCGATTCTGCAGCAGCATCCAGATCTTAAAGGTGTTATTACCTCAACTGATTATCTTGCTATTCCTGTGGTCAAGGTTCTGCAAGAACAAGGACTTACTATGCCCGTTACAGGAGCAGATGGAATAATCAAAATGCTTGAGTTAGTAGAAAAAGGAACATTAATCGGTACAGTAGCCCAAAACCCTTATGATATGGGTTATTTAAGTGTTGAAGCTGCATTAAAGGTTACAAAGGGAGAAAAGATAAAAAGATACATTGATAGCGGTGTAGATATTATCACGGAAGACAATGTGAAACAGAAGCTAGACTTCCTAAGAAAGGTGTTGAAGTAAATTACATAAGCTTACGGATTTACCTGAGGTCAAACCCCCGTTTCGCTTTAAAGGGAGATAATATTTATAAGCGCAGTATTTCCCTTAAGTTCACATAGAAAAATAAAGGGCAGAAAATTTTTTTAGAAATAAAAAAGGAGCTAAACTTAAACTACAGTTTAGCTCCTTTTATTTACAAATTATTTAATGAAAAAGGATATAATCCCTATTATTATACACAAGATTCCACCTAAAAATTGTCCTAGTCCAGAAGCTTCCCCCATTATTAAGAAATTAAAAATGTTTTTTCTTTTTTGGGTTTTTCCGACGAACGCATCATCCTTTTTCATTCTATATCTACCCCATAATACAAGGACTACTCCAAAAAGTATAAAAAATAGCTTTAACATGATCATATAATTACCTCTTTTTATTATTTGTTTT
>NZ_JBALPG010000113.1:11472-13116 GCF_036965245.1 Neobacillus drentensis | reverse complement strand
TTATAAACCTGGACATAAAGAATTGGTGTTTGATATTTTCTTCAAGGAAGATAAAGATAATGGTAAAAAGTTTTTAAGCCAGATATGTTATAATGCTCAAAATGTTTTATATGATGAAGATGCAGAGAGTTTATTTGATTATAAAAACTCATGGTATATAACACGAATGAAGTATGAAGAGTTTGAGGAAAAACTATCAAAGATGACCGCATGTCCATTTAATAAGTTGATAATTCATGATCATGGAAGAACACCTCAAGATGAGTATGTGAATGTGCCTATAGACTTTTGTTTGCTAAAATTTAAAGAGTAAATTAGTAGCTTTTATGGAATGGGGCCTTATGGATATAAAAAAATTGATAACTACTTATAAACAGGTTTCCAGAAAGGTATTAATCAACTGAAAGGAAGAACTTTATGAGAAAGTACATTCTTAAAGTAAGTAAACAACCTTATCGAGGAGATAGTGGATTAACATTTTGGGTGTATAAGCCTATCCAAATGGGACAACCTTATCCTGGTGAACATGGTTATGAATATGTTGAGCATTATGAAAAACTATCTTTCTATGATGAAGTAAAAGTAGGCAGTCAAGTTAGATACTTCGATAAATCCGAAACTGATTACGCGGTGTATTTTGAAATAAATGGAGAGTACTCACCTGGAACATTAACCGAGATTGCCAAAGAGGTATCTACGGGAGAAAATATATATCGAGAGCAATACGAAGCGTTTTTACTAAAGGCAAAAGATAAAGTGCGGTTAATAAAAGTTAGTGACTGATTGCGTATTCGAAGGAATGCCTGTTGTCACATAAACAGGCAGTTTGTAGGATTGTAAGTTGTTAAAAAATGATAATATATCAGAGTCATTTACTGCACAGTACGATACTAGCTATACACATCTATCATGAGACGATTACTCCAACTGTAATCGTCTCTTTTTTATTCAAAGGATAAAATCTAAGAAAATAAAAAGTTGTTTATACTCAGTTAGTATTATTGCTTGTTGAATAGGTAATCCTTAGTTACTAATAAGAACTAAGGAGAGTTGATGATTATGAATCTAGGTGAGCAAGTATTATCAGAGTTAGTAGCTGCTTTAAAAGATTTGTATCCTAATATTGAAGTGGAAAATACAAAAAATAAATTATCTACTGTTCTATCAGAGTATTATATTCAAAGAGTTAAGTTAGGTGAGGTACATCCTGATCTTGAGGATAAAATAAAATTGTTTATCTCGGCCAAAAAACTAGAAGGTTTAAGTTCTATTACTCTAGACAACTACCTAATGGAATTAAGTATGTTTGCTGATATTGTAAAAAAGAAGGCTGAGGACCTAGCTACAGCAGATGTTTGAATGTACTTAAGTCAAGATGGGAACTTAAAAATGAGCACAATTAGGAAGAAACTATCTATCTTAAAGAGTTTTTTTAGTTGGTTAGTTTCAGAAGAATATATTAAACGTGATCCGACTACCAAACTAAAAGCTCCAAAAGATGAATACCGACTTCCAAAGTCATTATCAATCGAAGAACTAGAAATGTTAAGAGAATCCTGTGATACAGTTAGACAACGTGCTTTTTTAGAAGTATTGTATGCAACGGGCTGTCGGTTATCTGAAGTTCATGGATTAAATAAAGCT
>NZ_JBALPG010000113.1:11131-11450 GCF_036965245.1 Neobacillus drentensis | reverse complement strand
AATCAACAGAAAATGAGCACATTAGTGATAGGTAAAGGTGATAAACAAAGGGAAGTCTATTTTTCGATTAGAGCAATGTATCATTTAGGTAAATATATAAAAGGAAGAAATGACAATTGTGAAGCCTTGATGGTTACAGAGAGAAAACCTTATAGAAGATTATCCAAACGAGCAATACAAAGAGAAATAGGTATAATCGCCCAAAAAGCAGGTTTACAAGAAAAAGTAAGTCCACATGTGTTAAGACACACTTTTGCTACTTTAACATTAAATAATGGTGCTGAATTGGTGGCGATTCAGGAGCTCTTAGGACATAGTT
>NZ_JBALPG010000113.1:10775-11108 GCF_036965245.1 Neobacillus drentensis | reverse complement strand
ACCAGATACGACTCTTAGGTATGCCAAGATTACTCATGAGCGAAAGCGAGAGCAACATAAAAAGTATCTGATTCAATAGGTTGCTGTCTATTTGACTTATACTGCGTAATAAAAAACTATTTTAAACTTGAGGGTATTAAGAACTAGAGCGGAAAAGCAAAATGGCAAGCGACAACACTCCTAAGTATGCTCCATTACCGTTTTCGAAAGTGGAAACTTCATGTATTGGACGGAAATAGAATCTACTGGGGAGTAGAAAGAATAGTGATAATGGCTGATTTGAATAGATTTTCAAATCGGCCTATTTTTGTTTATAAGAATACAATAGTAATT
>NZ_JBALPG010000113.1:0-10708 GCF_036965245.1 Neobacillus drentensis | reverse complement strand
GTAATAAGTTGGGTTTATCAAGAAAAGGTATTGTGTTGCTGAAAAATCGTTTGCGATGATTCATCTGGCTATTGAGGAAAATGCAAACCAAAACGATTTGGTACGAGATTGAAGATACACTAATGAAAACAAATCAAGGTTCTGTAAATAAAGATGAGGTTACAAGGTTGAGCAAATTAATAGATAACAGTATTACAATGTATGAGGCTTTACAGAATATTTAATATGAAAAAATATGCAATACCTGCATTTCAAAGGCAATTTGCTTTGTATGGGGTATGGAGCAAATTTAAAAACTATGGGTTCCATTTTGTTGGATTACGCATAGAAACATTTCTGTTCTGGAACGTTGATGATTCTAATGTAACCTGTGATACATACTTCTGTAATTTTTTGGATGAGATTGCTTTTTATAATAGAGAACAGGCAGATAGTGTGAATTATGATATAAGCAATATTGATGTGAAGTTTAAAAACACACTCATTGCTTGATGGGCAGTTGAGATTAACATATCTTTTCCTTTCATTTTGGGAAATGCTCAGATCAGTCAGAAACACGCAAGAAAGCATAAAAACGTGGTATTGTTACCAAAATTCTTATTGAACTTATTTGGAAGGACTGTTTAAAATTATGGCTAATAAGAATGCAAATCAAAATATGGAAATTGATAATATTGAAACTGACTTTGATTTTGAAGAAGTAGAAGGTTTCTTATCAAAACAGTTAGAGGACAGCTTTTCTGATTTAGAACTACTGGAAAACGAAAGAAAATCGATAGCAGATCCCGATTCTTTAGGAAAAGTAGTATTGGATGAAGTTTGGAAACAGTTTGGGAATCAAATTGGACTTGACATGACGAATGAGACATTAATTCAAAAATATGATAGAGAGCATCCTGAACAATATAAGGAAATTGCTAATTCGGTACTGCAAGACCAACAATACAAAGATGCCAATAAGGCAATGAAGGAAAAACAAAAAGCCGGTACTTTAAAGGATGAATATACAGGGAAAAACTTAAAGCGTAATGAAAATGCTAATTTAGACCATGTAGTATCTAGAAAAGAATTATTTGAAAATCAAAGAAGAAAGCAAGCAAATTTAAGTGTAGCTGATATTGCCAACAAAGAAGAAAATCTAAAGGCGACTAACGAATCTTTAAATAAAAGCAAAGGTGCAAAGAGCAACAAAGAGTATTTAGAAAAACGCGAGGCTAGAGAAAAAGAACTTATTAAACAAAACGAAAGGGCAAATAAAAAAATCGATGAATCAAACATGTCAGATGTTGATAAACGTTTACAAAAAGAAAAAAATGATAAACGATTAAAGGATAAGCTTGCTGCTGATGATGATTCTATGATGAAAGCTGATAAAGAAGCAAGAAAAGCAATTAATAAAGATATTACAGTTAATGCAGCAAAAGAAGTTGGCAAAAAAGCAGGAAAAGATGCCTTAAAGGCAATGGCTGTATCAGCACTCTTTACATTGTTGAAGGAAATTATGAACGGCTTAATCCGTTTTTTAAAGGAGGGATCTAAGTCGTTTAATGGATTCTTATCTGAGATGCGTGAATCGATTAAATCATTCTTTTCCAAGATTCTCAGTTTCATTCAAACGGGAGCATCAACATTAATTGGTACCATTATTTCTGAAATCTTAGGTCCTATTGTAAGTACTTTTAAGAAATTGGCAAGTGTAATTAAGCAAGGGGTATCTTCTCTTATTGATGCAGTTAATTATCTTCGTGATAAGAAGAATATGGACAAACCGTTCTCAGTAAAGGTAGCACAAGTCGGAAAAATCATAACTGTTGGATTAGTTGGCGGCAGTGCGATTTTTTTAGGAGAGGTTTTTGAAAATTTCTTACTAACCGTTCCTGGAATGCAAATTGAGATCCCTCTAATAGGATCTCTTGCTAATATGATTGGCTTATTCTTATCAAGTTTAGTATCTGGATTAGTTGGTGCCATCGTGTTAAATCTTATCGATAAGTTTATCGCCAAAAAGGTAAAAGAAGAAAAGGACCAACAAATTATCGATAAGAAAAATGGGATTATGAATCTTCAACAAGTACAACGTTTTGTAGCTGAAAATCGTGTAGTAGCATTGAAAGAAAATGTTATGAACGAAATCTCAGAGAATCACGCATTGGCGAAGGACATAATGCGACAATCGCTTAATAAGATATTTGATGATAATCATGCTAGTAGTTCTAAAAACAAGAACAATATTACTGAAAATCAGAGAGAACTACTTCAAATGCAAAAAGATTTAGAAGGCTTACTTTAAAGGTGATGAGAAATGACAAAGGTAATGACGAGAGAGGAATCCTCAACTAATGAACAGACAATGATTGTGTCTACCAGAGGTGAGGGTTTCAATAAAAAGAAAAATGAGTTAAAAGCATTCAGTGAGAAACTGCCTAAAGAAGCAGAGTTACCTAGTGTCCCAGTTACGGGAGGGTTATTTGGGTGGTTTAACTACGATGTGACGGGTAGTGACTTAAACAGGCTTACTGAAAGTATTCAAGATAAAATGATTGAGCAGAATAAAGTTCTTGTTAGAACGATTCAAGAGTTTAATACGATTTACGATACTTTTTCTGCATTAGATAAAGAGTACATTCAGGGAATTTTAGTCTCATTGAAAGCAGCTGAAGAAGCAAATGAAAAAGCATTAAAGGGAATAGAAGGCGTTCAGACAAATCAAAACGAGATTAAACAAATCATAAATCAACAAAAACAGGTAATTCAGGTTCTGCAAAACTTTAAAGAGAAGATTGAGAAAATTGTACACTTAGCAGACGTGGATACAGTTTTTGCTATCTATTCAACAATGCAAGATAATGTAAGAGCAATCGAAGCAAAGATTGAAGCTCAAGAACTGACATTAGTTGACCTGATTAATGAAACGAAATCATTGTTTTCTTCACAGTCAGATTTTCAAGATCATATGAATCAAATAAAAGAAAACCAAGTTAAGCAATATCAAACAGTGAAACAACTGGTATCACACCAAAATAATAGTATATCTAAAATCGAAGCAATTAATACAGTAAACAAGGCTGATATCGAAACACTAAATAAAGAAGTTGCTAATCAGGTAGAAAAACTCGGTGATTTAAAACAATTATTTCAGGATGATATCCAGATCTTATCAAATAAAGTCGTTCGAAACAATTCAGAGTTTGATGCCAAACTCGTTTCAACAACTAACGAAGTCAGAAAAAACAAGACAGATTTTGAAAATGCTATTAAGGAACTCAACGTTGGAATAGAGCAACAAGCAGTAAGTATGAATTCATATTTTGAATCTGAATTGTCAAAGACAAAAAATGAGATTAGAGAGCTTAATCTGTTAACAGTAAGCTTAACAAAAGGGTTGAAGACTACTCGAGTTTTTTCATTTGCTAGTATTGCTATAACATGTGTTTTAGTGCTTTTGATAATAAGTGGGGTGCTATGATGATTTCAGAGCATTACAAACGCCAGCTGATGAAAGAAGCTAAGCAGTTAGACGTTGCTTTAGGACAATCATCTGAATTGGTAAGATTAGCTCAAGAAATAACTGACGAACAAGTTGATAAAGCTGTTCTAGAGTTCATTAAAAACCTAGGTATCTTAACTAAGAAACAATCTTTACCCAGAATGGAGCAAAAGCAAGAAAAAATTATTGAGACATTATATAAATATCTAGGAGCATCAAAAGTTGATGGTCTTATCCAAGACTTGAAAGAGTCTTCAAATGTTTCACTTGATGTGCTACTTAACCAATTAGACGAACTGGTTGGACTAGAAGATGTAAAGCAACAAGTCCGTGATTTGATTGACTATAATCAAATACAACAATTACGAGTGAAAAACGGATTGAAGAAGTCTAACAAAACTTTGCACATGGCATTTCTGGGTAATCCCGGCACAGCTAAAACTACAGTGGCTCGTATTGTTGGGAGGATGTATAAAGCTATCGGATTATTAAGTAAAGGACAGTTTATTGAAGCAAGTAGGACTGATTTAATTGCTGAGTACCAAGGACAAACAGCAATCAAGGTAAAAAGGTTAATTAATCGTGCTAAAGGTGGAGTCCTATTTATTGATGAAGCGTATAGTCTAACTGAGAATGATCATAGTGATAGTTATGGGAGAGAAAGTCTTACTGAGCTAACAAAGGCTCTAGAAGATTATCGAAATGACCTCGTTGTAATCGTAGCTGGATATACAGATTTGATGGACCAGTTCTTTGAATCCAACCCAGGATTAAAGTCAAGATTTAATACTTATATTTCATTTAGTGATTATTCACTAGATGAGCTTGTTCAAATATTCACTTACATCTGCAAACAAAATGACTATATTGCCGATGAGCAAGCGATTAAAAAAGTCCGCGATTTGCTGCAAACGAAATTAAATGAAAAAGATGATCACTTTTCAAATGGTCGTCTTGTTCGGAATTTATTTGATGATATAACACTTAATCAGTCGAAGAGACTGTCGAAATTGTCGGGGCATATTGCTAAAGAATCGTTGATGGTAATTACTAAAGAAGATGTTCCTCAAGATAGTGGACTTGTTTCCATAGACCAATAAGCTGCTTTGTTTAATAACTACTGCACAGTACAACGATACTGGTAATAGAATAAGCATCAAAACGACGATTACATTTTAAGTGATCGTCTTTCTTATTTGACTTATACTGTGCAACAATTATTTTCCTTGAACAAGCTGTAAAAATTAGTGTGATTAAGATTCTTCCACAAAAGTTCCATATTGTTGAAGATCGAGATTGTAAATTGTCACGCAGCATTATCATTTCTTCGCATTTAAGAAGTATTTACAATAATGGGAATGAGATAAAGTCACGATGGGAGACACATGCTGAATTTGGTAATCCGCTGGAGCAATACAGAGCGGTGCAGTTCGCAGACATTACAGAAAACACAAAACACATCACGGAATTTGGAATAGATTTTATGTTAAAGACGCTGAATCAAATTACCGTTTTTGAAAGTGGAAAACTTATTGTCATCTTTCATGGATGGTACGGAAATAGAATGCAATGGGGAATAGATTAATTACCAACTGAGGCTGATTTGAAGTAATCTTCAAGTCGGCCTATTTTTCTATTTTTTTACCACAAATGTTGGACAAATGCATTTATAATAGAAACATATTCCAATATATTAAAGTTAAAATGACAGCTGTTATTAATTAATTGATGAATTGAAATTAAGATTGTAAAAAAAATTTACGAAAACCCCATTATATGTCCATCGTGCTAAATATAATTTAATTAACTGGTAAATTGGTGGTGAGAACAGTGAATTTTAATATTAATTATAACGGAAATAAAGGATTTAAGGTTACTGAGTATATATGAGAGACTTACCAACAGGACCTTTGAAAGAGAAAAGATAGATACGAGTTTTTCTGGAGACCGATTTACGATAAAGGCAAGTACTATGTGATAGAGGTTTAGGAGGAGAGGCTAATGTTCCTGATAGATAAAGAAAAGAAAGTTAAACCACAAACAAATTATGTACAACACTTTTCAACAAGAATTCCGTGGAAGGATAACGATTATACTGGGCGCATTGACAATAATCCTAGGTATAATGTTGCTGCTCAAGTAATCCCAAACATTGCATCGACACGGGACTTGGAGTTTGAGGAAACGAATAAAGGTAAAAGTTACGAACAAGTAGGGTCAGTAAGAATGCAAAGCTGGATTACAGAGAACGCTGCGTTCATGAGTGATACCAAGCTAGAACTTAAAATGAACCATCCATATAAAAAAGGAAATGCTAAGTTCAAGCATTTCGAAGAAACACCTTTTGAGATGGACCCTTATTCATTCTTATTGCGCCCCTTTTCATGGACACTAAAGGATAATGCCAATGAGAAACAAAAGTATTACAATTTTTATTTTGACTTAGAAAAAACAGAACAAATGCTGAACTGGTCAAGTGCTTGGGTATCGCATGGAGAATCTCAAAAAGGGATTTTCGATTACTTCTTTTCCGGGATTAAACCCCACAAATCATTAATATTTCCATATTACAAACAAGTTCCGTTTATCGATGATAATAGGCGTGTAATTGCAGGAATAGGAAATATAGTATCAAATGTAGAAATTCATGAGTATAAGTCTGATGGAAGCAGTGACGAAAAAAACTATATTTGGGAGACAAATACAGCTCATTCAATAAGAGTAGATGGTAAAGATGGCTTTTTAATGCCATATCTTGAAATTTCAGAGTATGCAAAAAAGCATCTTGATTTTGATGTATCGAGTGTCACATTGTTTGAACCAGCAGGTTTTAGAGCGGAATTTTCATATGCAGCTGAATGGGTCAGCTACGATGCGGCTATCGATGTGTTAAATCAAGCGAAAACTGCATTGAAAAATATAGCTAAACTCAAGCTAAAAGAAGCCAATCATGAATGGGTTAATGTTCAACTTGAATATATTGATAATCAATTAAAAAACGTTTGGAATCAACGTGGTATATTCCCAGGATTAGGTTCGATTTTATCAGCTTTCGGTGTTAGATATGGTTTCGATGTTGCTAAACATGTTGATACTTCTGAAAACGACCTGATTTCTGAATTGAAGTTATACTTTTCAGGTGATAAAGAAACTGGGAACGAAAAATTGGATGACAGCTTAGCTGACAAAGAGGATGAGTTTTCTGGTTTACTAAGAGATGAAAACAAAACTCGGTATTTTGAACTTTTGTCTCGATTGAATCTTTCAGTTGAACAAGCTATTAATGCTTGGGGTAACCTAAAAAATTATGCAGCTGAAATTATTGAAAACCCATACCTGTTATACGAACTTACACGAAAAGAAAAGGACATTCATCAAGTTACTATTTCTCAAATCGACAATGCAATGTTTGTGAATCCGTTGGTGGAAAATAAGTATCCTCTTAAGAAACCAACCAAAATGAGAACTGAAAGTGATAAACGCCGTTTTAGAGCTATGGTGATATTTGTTTTAGTTCAAGCTGCAAATCAAGGCCATACTTTACTCAGCTATGATCAAATTGTTGAAGAAATTAACAAATTACCATTAGATAAAAAAACGGATTTTCAAACAGAAAAGATTGAAGGTGTTCTAGAGTTCTTGCAGAAAGATGAATTGCACGTTGATGTGGAAAATACTTACATCAAACTGAAAGAATATCAAGATTATAAACAATTGGTAGTCGATATAGTAAATAGCCGTTTAGGAACTAGTTTATCAAGTGAACAAAACTGGAGAAAAATTATTGACGACCAATTTGGAGAACTTCAAGAAAATAATGAAGAAAACGATGAACTGGCTCGTGATGAAAAGGCGACAGCGTTAAGAATTCTCGAATCATCTATGATATCTGTCCTATTGGGAAGAGCTGGGACGGGTAAAACATCAGCATTGGGAATTTTTGCTTCTTCAAAAGAAATTAAGGTTGGTGGAGTATTAGCATTGACTCCTACTGGGAAGGCAAGAGTTCAACTTGAGAATTCATTTAAGAAGAATAGTGTAGAGGCTGAGTTTATGACTGTGGCACAATTTTTAATTCGTTCTAAAGGTTTCAGTTGGAACACAATGGCTTATAAGATACCTAGTCAACCTAGTTCAAGTATTGCCAAAACAGTTATTATCGATGAAAGTTCGATGCTGACTGAAGATATGTTTGCTGGCATACTAAAACTTGTTGATTCTCATGCAGAGAGAATTATCTTTATAGGAGATCCAAATCAATTACCACCTATAGGAGCAGGGCGTCCATTTGTTGATTTGATTAATTATTTAGAGATTGCTCATCCTGATAAAATTGCAGCGTTAAAAACTGAGATGAGACAGGGTTCAGGTGGTGATGATTTATCATTTGCTCAAATATTCTCTAATTCGGATTCAGTCGATAAAGACGTAATTTACCGTATTCAAAACAATCAAACAGATAATCGTCTTAAATATATTCAATACACCGATTTAGACGAGTTAGAAAAAGTGTTCTTTGAGGAATTGGTAGAAATCACAAACATGACAACTGAAGATGATATTGATGGATTCAATAAAAGTTTAGGCGCTGAGAAAAACGGTAAATATACAAATTATTATACCGGAAAGCATATTGAAGACTGGCAAGTTCTATCTCCAACTAAATATATTGGTGCAGGAAGCTATTATTTAAATAACCAAATCCATCAAAAATATCGACAAGAAACAGTTGAAAATTGGCAAACATGGGAATGGAAAAATAAATATAAACCTCAATCTGTTCAAAATATTGTTTTGGGTGACAAAGTTATTTCGAATAGAAATGAAATTAGAGAAGCCTGGGATAAGACAGAAGAATATATAGCAAACGGTGAACTTGGAATATTAAGCAGAGCTCAAAAAAATGAATCTTATCCTGCTTCATATAGCTTCCGTTTCGGCTCATTTGAAGGAAAATTATTTTCGTATACAAAATCGGATTTTGGTGGAGAAAATAGTGACTCTAAATTAGAACTTGCATATGCTCTTACTGTTCATAAGTCACAGGGTTCTGGTTTTGGCAAAACCATAGTAGTCATAAACGGTAAAAGTTCATTTATTACAAAAGAACTTTTGTATACAGCGTTTTCTCGTCAAAGAGAAAGACTAATTGTAATAAGTGATTTGTCAATTCAAGAATTAGTTCAGTATGCCAATGACTGGTATTCGGATACCAAACAACGATATACAGACTTATTTGATGTTCCAAACATAATTGAGATAGAGTTTGGTAATCAAAAAAGGTACTTTGAAGAAAAATTGATTCATAAAACAATTCGTGGTGAAATGGTAAGATCAAAGTCCGAAGTAATTGTGGCTAATATACTCGATAAGATGAAAATTGAGTATTCCTATGAAGAACCATTAGATGTTAGTGGTAAAACCTATATTCCTGATTTTACTCTACGCTACCAAGGCAAAATTGCTTATTTAGAGCATCTTGGAATGCTAAAAAATAAATCATATAAAAATTATTGGGACAAGAAAAGAGCAAATTATGAAAGTGTGGGAATTTCAGAAACACTTGGAAATTTGATAATTACAGAAGATGGATTAGACGGAAGTTTGGATGCAACATTAATAGAGAGTAAAATCCAAACATGGATAAAAAATAGTTGATTTATTCCCACCAACCAACATACAAAATTTGATAACTCACTATGTTCCCTCATACCTGTTATCTAATTCATCAACTCGAGCCATGTGGAGTGTGTCTCGCTGCTAGAATTGACAAAATAATAGAAGATAACTTGAAAGAGCTCATTTTTTTAACATGGGCTCTTTTGGTTTAGTCCTATGATTAGTTCAAATAAGGCCAGAGGAGTACTTTTGATATTACACAGTAGACTATTACTGCGCAACAAATAATTTTTTTATGAAGGAATGTACTTTAATAAAGAGGTTTTATTTATCGGAGATAGGTTTTCAACAATCGGGCCAGATTGTTGAACAAGTCCCTCGGATTACATCGTTTAAATATGTTAAATAAAGGAATCTGAAATAATATGTCGAACTATAGTATTTAGAAGTAATTTTCAAACCATTTTTTATAGAATTTAAAAATATAATAAGAGGGTGATACATATGGCAAGAGTAAAAATAGAAGAGATTATTGATCATTTGAGTTCAGAAATGAGAAAGTCATTAAGAGACTCAGTAAATAAAGTTATTCCAGAAGTAACTTTTGATGAAAGGGAACTTTTTAGACAATTTAAAAGAGAAGTAAGTAGAAAGTGTAGTACATGGGAAAGGGTTCCAGACCAATATATTGATTCTGAATAGTGATAAAAATGAATTTAGGCGGAAATAACAGTATTTTGTACGAACGGGCGCGATTCTGTAACAAGAATCAGCGCTCGCTTTCATTAAAGGGCAATTAAATTGAGCAACTAAACCAATCAAAAATATTGTGGAGTCGCTTAGGTGGAAATGAAATTGCTAGCAGAGACACATGAAGTAGCTAACGATATTAAATGTATAACTAAAAACAAGTAGTTTGAAGTGTAATTACTTAAAAACTATTATATGTTGGAATGTTATTCCAACAATCCCTTTACATGCTATAATTTTGTAGCAAAGGTAGATAAATAATTAATTGAAATTGATAATAAATTTTTATATTAGAAATTAAAGTTGCTAATTAGATTTTATTTGCTTTCGGATAGGGGGATGTAGAATGAGTAAGAATTTAAAAGATCAAGATAAAATAGAGCAAAAGTGTTTAGACCATATTAGGAGCAAATTGTCTAAAGAAATTTGTTACGGTGTATCTGACGAAAAATATGAAGAACTGAAAAAATGGCTGAGTGATGCTAAACCAAACAAAAATAGTAGTGAATTTCCAGATTTTTTATTTGAGAATGGTTTTATAGAACATTTTGCTGTTACTTCATCCTTTGAAGGTAAAAAAGGATCAGTTCAGAAATTAGAATCATCTAGACTAAATAAGAATAGTGAGAAGAAATTCCTAAAGGAATTGGAAGATAGTGAAGAGGGGTTTGTAATAAATCGATCCTATACTCGCCTATTTGAGGAACATACACATAGTAATATTGTAAATTCTATACAAAAGAATTGGAAGAAACACATAAAAAGTTATGATAATTATTCGTCTCCTTGTAAACACGGTATTTTTCTGATTGAATATTTAGATCGTAATATTCAAACTGCAATCTGTAGAGA
>NZ_JBALPG010000112.1:0-19885 GCF_036965245.1 Neobacillus drentensis | reverse complement strand
AACTGAGGGAGTTGAAGAAGAAAATATAATAAATAAAAAATAAGCGGCCATTCGACTGTGCTTATTTACTTGCATATAAATAACTCTGTACTAATTACGGTGTCATTTTGTGTGCGATTTAACTTGTAATTTCCCCAACTATTTTAAGTTTTGTACTTCAAAATAGAACCCGTTACCAAAATGGGTCCTTTTTTTTCGTTTATCCTAAGCTGTTGTGGTAATATAAAAAGGAATTTTCGAAAAAGAAGTGATGAGATTGAAACACCAAGGAAACCAGCGTTCAAGATACAATGAGCAAATTATTCAGTGGGAAAAAGAACTGAATGAAACTGGAGTAATTATAGAAGAAAACAAATTAATTACCGCCTTAAGTCAAGAGTCAGATCCAATACAGTTATCAAAGCTGCTAACGCTAGCCGCTGTATCACGACTTGGACGAAATAAAGACGATTCATTGGCAGCTGTTTGGATTGAAAAAGCGCTAGAGCTTCATCCCGAAAACCAAAAAGCTAAAGTATATATGATTCAGTCCGATTGGAAAAAGATGCATAACCTGCTTTCTGTACTTACTTTTCCACCAATGCGTGAAACGGATAATCGAACAGCGAAGAAGAAAACAGCCGAGCAATTCATAGAAGTCTGTCAAACTTTTTTGGCTGAAGCGGATATAAAGCTGCACGATTTACAAGCTATGGTGGAAATAACCTCTACAATGGTTAATAACGACCTTTTCCAAAGGTATCAAAAGCTGGCTGATTTACTATCTTCAGCAATTGAAGAAACAAAGAGCCTCTTAAAAGCTGCGGAAGAATATGATCAATCGATTACAGGTGTTTTTCATACTTCAACCTATTATGAAGAGTTGAAATTGCATATGGCTGCTGTAGAAGAAATTAAGCAGACATGGACACAGCAATTTCTAGAAGAAGACGAATTTGAGCCAACAGAAGAAAATGCTTTGGAACAGTTGAACAATATGATAGGTATGGGTTCGGTAAAAAAACGAGTTAATGATTTTTACCGTTTTTTAAAATACCAAAAACATAGGAAAGAATTAGGATTTCAAATTAAAGATGAACTAAGTCTTCACATGATTTTAACCGGGAATCCAGGCACAGGAAAAACCACTCTCGCTAGGTTGATGGCAAAGATCTATCATGAGCTAGGAGTCTTGCCGCGGGCGGAAGTTATTGAAACAGACCGCTCGCAGCTTGTCGGTTCATATGTGGGACAAACGGAAGAAAACGTCCGCAGCATTGTCGAGGGATCTATCGGTGGTGTGTTATTTATTGACGAAGCCTATAGCCTAAAACGTGAGGGCCAAACAGGAAATGATTACGGACAAGCAGCTATTGATACTCTTGTTTCACTCATGACTGGTAGTGAGTATGGCGGTAAATTTGCGGTTTTTTTAGCGGGCTATCCGGAAGAGATGCGCTCGTTTTTAGACGCCAATCCCGGTTTGCGCAGCCGATTTCCACAGTCGAACCTTATTCATTTACCAAATTATTCGAACGAGGAGCTAATCCAGATCGCCGAGCGAGTAGCATCAGTGAATGATTATATCCTAACGGAAGAATCCAAAATTGAAATAAACCATCGACTTGATCAGGAACGGGTTGATGAAACATTTGGAAATGCCAGGACAGTCCGTAATATCGTGTTAGATGCAATTTTTAAAAAAGGAGCAGACAACGAAAAGACAGAAGTAGATATTTTAGACTATATGCTGCTTAATAAAGAGGATTTTCAAACGAAAAAAGAGAATATTGCTGAATCACCACAAGAAAAGCTAAACCGCTTAATTGGCCTCGGAACATTAAAAGTCGAAATGAGGACGCTTATTTCATTTGTGAAAATGCAGCAGTTTAGAATGAAAAAAGGACTACCAACCGTTCCTATTCAACTTCATGCTGTATTCACTGGAAATCCGGGCACAGGTAAAACAACAGTTGCAAAAATCTACGCTGAGTTTTTAAAAGAATGCGGGATTTTAAAAAGAGGTCACTTAATTGTTGCCAGCAGGGCTGATTTTGTTGCAGGATTTGTTGGGCAAACAGCAGGAAAAACAAAGAAAAAGATAAGGGAAGCGCTTGGCGGTGTCTTATTTATTGATGAGGCTTATTCACTTTTTAGTCAAACAGCAGGTGATTTTGGAAAAGAGGTCATTGATACGCTCGTCGATGAAATGACAAAGCAAAACGAAAACCTTGTGGTGGTATTGGCTGGTTATCCAAATGAAATGGATCAGCTACTTGAAAGTAATCCAGGTCTACGCTCAAGGTTTAAAAAGTTCTTCCTTTTCCCGGATTACTCCTCAGAAGAATTGCTCGAAATTATGACTGCTTATGCTGAAGGCTTCCAGTACAAAATAACCGAAGATGCAAAGAATCTATTGATTCAAACATTAGAAACGGAAGTGTTCAAGGGTAATGGCCGATTTGCGACAAATCTGGTAGATGAGATGATTCAGGCACAAGCATTCCGATTATTGGATGCAGAAGAGGACGAAAGCCTATTTGAAAAATCGATGTTTCTTGAAGTAGAAGATGTTAAAAAAGCCATAAGGAAAATGTAATGAAGAGGGCTATGAAAGGAACGTAGTTATGGATAATTATTTTGTTTCGACAAGGGAAATTCAGCTATATTACGCAGATACAGATATGATGGGTGTCATCTATCACGCCAATTATTTAAAGTTTTTTGAACTTGGCAGAACCGGGTTGATTGAAGACCTCGGATATAACTACCTATCAATGGAGGAGTCCGGGTATTATGCACCTGTCTATGATATTCAAATTACCTACAAAAAACCATTACGATATGGAGACAAAGCATTTGTAAGAACTTGGGTCGATTTTAATGACGGAATTAAAACCATTTATGGCTACACAATAGTAAACGGGGATGAAGAGGTGTGTGTCGTGGGGACGTCTACACACATAATCGTTAAAAAAGACAATTTCAGACCGACGTCATTTAAAAAGACTTTTCCAGAATGGTACTTAAAATACGAAGAAATCAAGAAAAAATAATACCAAGGAAAACCTCCAAAAACTTGTGCATGTGAGGTGACAGCAATGGCCTTTGGAATAAAACGGCAAGAACTAATTGAATGGAAAAGAAGAATAGATCATGGAGAAATTGCCTTTTTAACCCATTATTGGCTTGATGATCGCTTTCCAGGAAGTAAGACAGTAACAAAGGTTGGATGTCATGATCTTGAACGATTAGCAGCTTGGGGGCAAAAACACGGATTAAAAATAGAATGGATTCATCACAGGAAAGATGGTTATTCTCATTTCGATTTAATAGGTAAGAGACAAAAAGAAATTTTACTGAATGAAGGATTAAACGAACATATCTGGGAAAATAGTTCAGGCACACTTGAGAAATGATTATTTTTCAAGTGTGCCTTTTTTATGGATCAAAACAAGTTTTTAACCAGTTCTTTGCTTTCTATAAGGTAATACCAATTATATTTTTAATAGAATAGGCCCCGTTCAACGGAGCCATTGCTTCATATGTTCTTGAATTTCTTTGTATTTTGCGTCGGCATTTGAAAGGCCATATTCTCCTGCCTTTTCTAATGGAACGACACTGAAATGATGATACCTTTGACTTGTTACGAAGGTTGGATAGAAAACAGGGTTTGAAACCTCAATTTTGTTTCCTTTTTCTGAAACATGTTTAGTAACCTCAATGGTTGCTAATCCGCCAATATCTTTATAATCACCATATTGTGCAGAAATAAAATTCCCTAAAGAATAGACAACAAACGATTTCCTGCCATCAGTCGTCTGAATCCATTCCATCGGTTGTAACACATGGGGATGAGAACCAAAGATGATGTCAACTCCTTCGTTTGCCAGGAACTTGGCTAAATCCTTTTGATCATTTGTAGGGATCCGCTGGTATTCATTCCCCCAATGGATACTCATTGCAATTACATCAGCTTCTTTTTTTGCACGATGAATTTCATCCTTCATAATTTCGCGGTCAATCAGGTTAACGAGAAAGTCTTTTCCCTTTGGAACAGGGATCCCGTTTGTGCCGTATGTGTAAGAAAGAAACGCAATTTTTATGCCATTTTTATGGATGATTCGTAATTTCTGACGATCCTTTTCATCAAGGAAGCTCCCTACATGTGGTAACCCAATGCTATCTAAATAAGCGGCCTCCGATTGAATTCCTTTTTCCCCTTTATCTAATGCATGGTTATTGGCCGTGGAAACAATATCAACTCCTGAATGGACGAGGGCATCTGCGACCTCATGCGGGCTATTGAACATGGGATAATCGGAAAGCCCAATCTTAAGCCCCCCCAACACGCTCTCTTGATTTGCCGTTAGTACATCTGGCTTTTCCAATAGAGGTTTAACAGGTTCAAACATAGGATCAAAATTATATACAGCACCGTTAAAGGCATCAAGATAGACAGGACTATGAATCAGAATATCTCCGATTGCTCCAATGGTTATTTTTTCTATCATCTCAAGATTGACATTAATGGATGGCCGGGGCTTATGTTCTTTAGGAGAATAAACCTTATCATCCTTTACAGAATCTTTCTTTTGCTGAATCAGCACGAATGCCGAAACAGCAATACAAACCATAAAAATAATAAAGGAGGGAAAAATGGCCTTTTTCTTCATAAAATCTCCTTGTCAAATCAAGTTATCAATCAAATTTTATCTTTCTCGTTTATCATACTATAAAATAGTAATAAAAAAAGGCTTAAAAGAACCGGTTAAGGTTCCTTTATAGCCATTTGATTTTTGGTTCCGTTTTATTTATGATCCTTGAAATATTTGCCCGGTGCCGGTAAATGACAAACGATGCCAGTATGAACACAACGATGAGTAGGGGGATGTCCCATTCACGCACAAACCCAGATATTAAGGCAAACAAAATTGCGGTAATTCCAGCAATCATAGATGATAAGGAAACATATTTTGTTATGTACAAACTTATAAAGAAAGCCAATAAGACTGTTAAAAACAATAAAGGTGCACAGAACATTAAGACACCGCCAGATGTGGCAACAGCCTTACCGCCGCGAAATCCGGCAAAAATGGGATAGGTATGTCCAACAACAGCAACAACACCAGCCAATAATGGATTTATATCAATCGAAAAGAGAACCGGTAAGGATGCTGCTAACGTTCCTTTCAGTATATCGGCGAGTGTAACTGCTAGCCCTGCTTTCACTCCAAGTGTGCGAAAGGTATTGGTTCCCCCTAAATTTCCGCTCCCGTGCTCGCGTATATCCGTTTTGTAAAAAACCTTGCCGATAATTAAACCAGATGGAATCGAACCAAGCAAATAAGCAAGGATCAAGACTAAAATAATTTGAACCATTAACAATTTCTCCTTCAATATAAGTTCGAGTTCTTCTATTTTACCATGTATTTTTGAAAAAACACTATTGCTTTTACCATTATCTTAAAAGTTTAGTTTTCTCGGTGTGTAAAAAATACCTTCTCATTTCCAATAAGATACTTTAGGATAGAAATAAGGAGGATTTGACACATGGCTCGTATTGAATATCATAATAATAAAAAATTTACTGCAAAATGGATCATTGGAGGACTTATTAGCGCATTTATCCTCATTATTTCATCCATTTTTCTATTATTATATCCTTTTGCTTCAACCGATAAAAAAACGTATTTTCAAGGTGAAAATCCAATCCTTTTCAATGGAAAACAGCAGGGGAATGCATTAATCGAAGGAAATATGTGTTTTGTCCCACTTAGATTTTTAAAAGATAACATTGATAGCACCATTATGTATGATGAAAAATCAAAATCGGTTATCATTACCACCAACGATAAAGTTGTCCAAATGCCAACAGATTCTTTAACATATTTTGTCAACCAAAAGGAGGTTGCATTACAACTATCACCTATTATCACTAGGAATGGAGAAACGTTTGTTGCCCTTGATTCGGTCCTTACTTTTTTCCCAATCCAATATAAAAAATTGCCAGATAGTAAGGCCATTTGGATTCAACAGGATGGAGAGAAATACGAGAATGGGAGATTGACAGATAAAGATATTAACAATGAAAAACTTAGATTGAGAACCGAACCTTCATGGCAGTCACCATATACAGCTGAAATGGCCAAAAACGAATCTGTCACCATCGAAGGTGAAAAAGGAGAGTTTTATCTTGTCAGGAAAGCAAACGGAATCAGCGGTTTTATAAAAAAAGAATATGTTCATAAGAAAGAAAGCGTAAAAATTAATATACCGACGCAAAGTAAAACTTTTCAGATGCCAAAAATCAATGGACCAATTCAGTTAACATGGGAAGCAGTTTATACGAAAAATCCCGATTCCTCTAAAATACCTGAAATGGCAGGTGTTAATGTTGTATCGCCTACATGGTTCTCCCTAGCTGCTAATGACGGGTCAATTAAAAACCTTGCTTCACTTGAATACAGCAAGTGGGCTAATTCAAAGGGATATCAAGTATGGGGACTGTTTTCAAATTCATTTGATCCAGTGCTAACTCATGAGGCATTGAAGGATTTTGACACTCGCCAAGCCATCATCCGACAATTACTTCATTATAGCCAAATGTACGAGCTGCAAGGAATCAATTTTGATATCGAAAATGTAAATCCAGAAGATGGACCGCTTGTCACTCAATTTATGAGGGAGGCAGCACCATATCTACATGAAGCTGGTTTAGTAGTTTCAATGGACATCACCTTTTCAGCCGGGGAAAACAATAACTGGTCTTCCTTTTACGAAAGAACGAAGCTCGCCCAAATTGTCGATTATCTAATTGTGATGGCGTATGATGAACATACAGGTGCGGCATCAGGTGCAGGCAGTGTGGCCAGCTTACCGTGGGTTGAGAGGAACCTTGAAAACCTGCTGAAAGAAGTTCCAAATGAAAAGTTAATCCTTGGCGTTCCATTGTATGCAAGACTATGGAAGGAACAAACTAATGCTGACGGCACCACTGAGGTGACGGCACAGGCTCTTTCAATGGATAAAGTTAAGGCCTGGCTTGCTGAAAAAGGAGTACAGCCAAGTTATGATGAAGAAAGTGGGCAAAACTATGCAGAATATGTAGCTGCTGACGAAAACGCCACATATAAAATCTGGATAGAAGATGAAATGTCTTTGAAAAAACGAGCGGATTTAGCCGCAAAATATCTACTGGGTGGAATTGGAACATGGTCAAGATTATTTGGAGACCAAACAGCTTGGACAGCATTAAATTTAAATGGTGAAAAGGCAGTAACACAAAAATAAGGGAATAATAAAGGATCTTTTGCAGGTCCTTTATTATCCCTTTTTTTTAATTCGTCTAAAGTAAGAACAATTAAGGGCAAATTTATTACAAAAATATGGAGAATTTTCAAACCATTTGTTAACTCGTTGAAAGCCATGTATTGAGCCCCTATAATTTAGATAAAGCAAAACTTCTATTAGTGGAGTTTTTTTCCAATCTGCACTGATTGTTAGTCCTGGTCTACTGTCTCTATTATCAAGGCTATCGCTGATATAATGACAGTACGAAACCCGAAAGGTTAAACTAAGCCGATGAAAAGCATATCGGCAAGTTTCACTGTATCTCACCAAACAGGGCTTTTACGGGCAGTTGATAACCCACTTATTCTTCTTAAACCTTTCACTTTGATGAGGGAGTCTTACTGCCCGTAAATCCGGGATAAAAATCAAATAAACAAGCAAGCAAAAAAACCGGCCGAGTCATCACGAATAATGGTCGGTTTATCTTATAATTTCCCAATCTTTTCTATGGAAAAGGGGTAGAGTCGCAAAGGTGAATCAGTATGTCAAATTGTAGTGGAAATAAAAATTTCAAACAACGAATGGAGTGAAATCATGCTCTACTCACACTGCCTTAATTAGGTTAAAAGGCTGGTTTTTTGAAAATCGTTTCCATTACAATTGATGGCATCCGAACGCCATATTAGTTTTAGGGAGTGAGGGCCTGTGGTAGAGAAATCGGAAAGTGAAAAGAACTATCAAGAATTACTAAAAAAGTATGAGTTAGTGGTAAACCAAAACCGATATTTAGAAAAGCGAATTCAGGAGGAGGTGACAAAGAATAAGCAGAAAGACCATATATTAATTGAGCAATCTAGACTTGCTGCCATGGGTGGAATGGTTGCGAGTATTGGGCACCAATGGCGCCAACCGTTAAATAATTTATCTCTATTAATACATGACGTAAGAGAGGCACTTGAGTTCGGCGAGATTGACAATCAATATATTGACCGATTCACTAGGGAGAGCATGCTCCAAATTAAGCATATGTCTCGTACTATTAATGATTTTCGGAAATTCTATAAACCAAATAAGGAAAAAACCCTTTTTTCCGTCGGAGATTCGATTGAAGAAGCATTGTCGATTTTTTCAATGAGCCTTAAAAACCATGGAATTCAAGTTGAATTTGAATACAGAGGACAGCAAATGGCATATGGCTATCCGAATGAATATAGCCAGGTCGTGCTAAATATTTTAACGAATGCCCGAGACGCCTTTGTCCAAAAGGATATTAACAATCGCAAATTTCGTATCAACATTGGTGAAACAAAGGAAATTGTTACAGCAGAATTCATTGATAATGCAGGTGGAATTGAGCCGACTCTACTTAAGAAGGTATTCGATCCCTATTTTACGACTAGGCAAAATGGAACTGGTCTTGGGCTATATTTGACGAAGATGATTCTCAAGAAGATGAACGGAAGTGTTTCAGTTGAAAATACAGGTGATGGAGCAAGATTCTGCGTGTCCGTCCCTAAGATCACTGCAGCCATCAAGCCCGAACTTGTTTCAGTTTAAAAAAAATTCTCACGCTAGCTCCCTAAAGACGGGAGCTTTGTTTCTTTATGGATAAGAAAAATTATGTTTTTTTAGGAAGATAAGGTAAAATAAAGAAAAAAATCTATAGGGGTGGTATTCATGGCAATCGAGAATCCAAGTCGCGAGGAAATTGGTGTTATATTAAAAAAAGCAAAGAGAATTGCAGTTGTTGGATTAAGTAATAATCCAGAACGCACTTCTTATCAAGTTTCGGCAGCAATGCAAAAAGCTGGGTATGAAATCATTCCAGTTAATCCAACGATTGACGAGGTGCTTGGTGTAAAGGCAGTAGCATCCTTAAAAGACATTGAGGGTCATATTGACATTGTTAACGTATTCCGGCGCTCAGAGCAATTGTTTGATGTAGCTAAGGAATTTGACAAAATCGATGCAGACGTCTATTGGGCGCAGCTTGGACTTGCTAATGAAGAAGCGTATAAGTTTTTAAAAGAAAAAGGCTATACAGTTGTCATGGATCGTTGTATTAAGGTGGAACATGCATTAACAAGGAACATGCTTTAAAAAGAATCGTCTTTTCAAAAAAACTGCGATAATTGGCAGTTTTTTTCTTTTTTTCTCCCTAAAATGTGTAAATAAAATATTACAAAATAGAGTTATTTTAAAATACATATTTGCCAAAATGAAATAAATCGCTACAATTAAGCATAGACGCCACATGAACATATGTTAAAATAAATGTGGCAAACGTTAGTTCTATATAATTTAAATAAAAGAATACATGATACTCTAAACAAATTAGTTAGTTTTTCTTGTAATGTATGAAAGGGGTATTTTAGTGGCAAGGAATCAACAACAAGCTTTTGATTATAATGATGATGCCATACAGGTACTTGAAGGCCTTGAGGCGGTAAGAAAACGCCCTGGGATGTATATTGGCAGCACAGATTCACGTGGTCTCCATCATCTCGTATACGAGATTGTCGACAACTCTGTCGATGAAGTGCTCGCGGGATTTGGTGATCAAATCATTGTAAAAATACACAAAGACAATTCTATTAGCGTTATTGATAAAGGACGCGGAATGCCTACAGGTATGCATAAAATGGGTAAACCAACACCTGAGGTCATTTTAACAGTGCTCCATGCCGGCGGAAAATTTGGCCAAGGCGGCTATAAGACAAGCGGCGGGCTGCATGGTGTTGGTGCCTCTGTCGTCAATGCGTTATCAGAATGGTTGACCGTCACGATAAAAAGAGACGGATTTGTTTATGAACAACGTTTTGAAAATGGTGGAAAGCCTGTTACAACACTCGAAAAAATCGGCAAAACAAATCAATCAGGAACGACCATTCATTTTAAGCCTGACCCGTCAATTTTTTCGACTACTACATATAACTTCGAAACCTTATGTGAGAGGTTAAAAGAATCCGCCTTTTTGCTAAAGGGATTAAAAATTGAAATCCATGATGACCGCAATGACTTTCATGAAATTTTTCATTATGAAAATGGGATTGAGGCTTTTGTCGAATATTTAAATGAAGAGAAGGATGTTCTCCATCCTGTTGCCAGCTTTGAAGGGGCACAGAATGGTATTGAAGTCGATTTTGCCTTTCAATTTAATGATGGCTATTCAGAGAATGTGCTCTCGTTTGTCAACAATGTCCGCACAAAGGATGGCGGTACCCATGAGGCAGGCTCTAAAACCGCAATGACTCGGGTATTCAACGATTATGCTAGAAAAGTGTCCTTTTTAAAAGAAAAAGACAAAAACCTAGATGGTGCAGATATTCGCGAAGGATTATCAGCGATTATATCCGTTAGAATTCCCGAAGAACTGCTTCAGTTTGAAGGACAGACGAAAGGGAAACTGGGAACAAGCGAAGCCAGATCGGCTGTTGACGCTGTCGTTTCAGAACATCTCTCCTATTTTCTTGAGGAAAACCCTGATATAAGCTCCCTGCTGATTAAAAAATCGATTAAAGCTTATCAAGCACGAGAGGCTGCAAGGAAGGCTCGTGAGGACGCACGGAGCGGTAAAAAACGAAAGCGTGGCGAGGCTGTTTTATCCGGTAAACTAACACCTGCACAATCCCGTAATCCACAAAAAAATGAACTTTATTTAGTCGAGGGTGATTCTGCAGGAGGTTCTGCGAAACAAGGACGCGACCGGCGCTTTCAGGCAGTATTACCATTACGAGGTAAGGTCATAAATACCGAAAAAGCCAAACTGGCCGATATTTTTAAAAATGAAGAAATCAATACGATTATTCATGCCATTGGCGGCGGAGTTGGAGCAGATTTCAGCGTAGATGATATTAACTACGATAAAGTGGTTATAATGACCGATGCCGATACAGACGGGGCACATATCCAAGTATTATTACTTACTTTCTTTTATCGCTATATGAAGCCTCTTATTGAAGCAGGTAAAGTGTTTATTGCCCTGCCGCCACTTTATAAAGTAAGTAAAGGTACCGGCAAAAAAGAAATCATTGAGTATGCTTGGAATGAAGAGGAACTTCAAACAGCATTGAAAAAGGTCGGCCGAGGCTACATCATTCAACGTTATAAAGGTCTTGGTGAAATGAATGCCGATCAGCTTTGGGAAACAACAATGGATCCAGAGACAAGAACACTAATTCGAGTAAAAATAGATGATATTGCTAGAGCAGAACGCCGCGTTACAACACTTATGGGTGACAAAGTAGAACCGCGACGGAAATGGATTGAAAGTAATGTGGCATTTGGATTAGAAGAAGATGATACCATCTTAGAAAATGAAAATATTACGGTCTCCGAGGAGGGTTCTGAAGGATGAGTGCAACTGAAAAATTCCGTGACTTACCTCTAGAAGATGTACTGGGTGATCGTTTTGGCAGATACAGTAAGTACATTATTCAAGAACGTGCGCTGCCGGATGCCAGGGACGGTTTAAAACCGGTACAACGAAGAATTCTCTTTGCAATGCATGTTGAAGGCAATACATTTGATAAAGGCTTTAGAAAATCAGCCAAAACGGTTGGTAATGTCATCGGTAACTACCACCCGCATGGGGATTCCTCCGTTTACGAAGCTATGGTGCGGATGAGTCAGGATTGGAAAGTCCGAAATGTTCTTGTGCAAATGCACGGAAACAACGGAAGTGTCGATGGTGACCCGCCTGCAGCCATGCGTTATACGGAAGCACGACTGTCAGCCATAGCCGCTGAACTTCTCCGTGATATTGAAAAAAATACGGTTGAATTTATTCCAAACTTTGACGATACATCGAAGGAACCAACTGTCTTGCCAGCAATGTTCCCTAATTTACTTGTGAATGGTTCAACAGGAATTTCTGCCGGTTATGCAACAGATATTCCACCGCACCATCTTGGTGAGGTCATTGACGGGGTTATGATGAGATTGGATCAGCCGGACGCTACGGTTGATAACCTGATGACAGTTATCAAAGGACCGGATTTCCCAACTGGCGGTATCATCCAGGGAATAGATGGGATTAAGAAAGCCTATGAAACTGGTAAAGGGAAAATTATCGTTCGCGGGAAAGCGGAAATTGAAGAGGTTCGCGGCGGTAAACAGCAAATTGTCATAACGGAAATTCCGTATGAAGTGAACAAAGCAAATCTCGTCAAAAAAATGGATGAGTTCCGTCTCGATCGAAAGGTAGAAGGAATCTCTGAGGTTCGCGACGAAACAGATCGGACAGGTCTAAGAATTGTGATTGAGTTAAAAAAGGATGCCGACGCTGAAGGTGTCTTGAATTATTTATATAAAAATAGTGACCTGCAAGTAACCTATAATTTTAATATGGTTGCTATCTATAATAAGCGCCCAAAATTAATGGGAATCCGTGAATTACTTGATGCCTATATAGGTCATCAAAAAGAAGTGGTTTCAAGAAGAACCCAGTTCGATCTTAACAAAGCGAAAGAACGCCAGCATATTGTTGAAGGATTAATGAAAGCTTTATCCATCCTTGATGAAGTTATTGCCACCATCCGTGCGTCAAAGGACAAGCGGGATGCGAAGGACAATTTGATTGCTAAATATGCGTTTACCGAGATGCAGGCCGAAGCGATTGTTTCCTTACAGCTCTATCGCTTAACCAACACTGATATCACCGCATTACGGACTGAAGCGGAAGAATTAGCAAAGAAAATTGAAGAGTGGACGAGTATTTTAGCAAGCGAGAAAAAGCTTATCTCCGTTATTAAAAAAGAATTAAAAGACGTGAAAAAACGCTTTGCAGATGAGCGCCGTTCAAAAATTGAAGCGGAGATCGAAGAGTTGAAAATTAATCTTGAAGTAACAGTTCCTAGTGAAGATGTAATCGTCACCGTAACAAAGGAAGGTTATGTAAAACGAACAAGCCAGCGTTCATATGCTGCTTCAGGTGGTCAGGATCTAGCAATGAAAGATTCCGACCGTTTATTACATCAACTTGATATGAACACAAAGGACGTACTGCTTCTCTTTACGAACAAAGGAAACTACCTGTTCTGCCCTGTTCATGAGCTGCCTGATATCCGCTGGAAGGACTTAGGCCAGCATGTGGCTAATATCATTCCAATTGAGCGCGATGAAGAAATTATCAAAGCGGTGCCGGTGAAGGAGTTTGAAACAGAGGCCTTCTTCGTTTTTGTTACGAAAAATGGTATGGTCAAGAAAACAGAACTGAAAGCATATAAAGCGCAGCGCTACTCTAAGCCACTTGTAGCCGTCAATCTTAAGGATGATGATCAAGTCATTGATGTACATCTAACAGATGGGACAAAAGAAGTTTTCCTAATTACAAACCTTGGGTACGCCCTCTGGTTCCATGAGGAAGAAATTAGCATTGTTGGTATTCGAGCAGCAGGTGTAAAAGGAATTAATTTAAAAGATGACGATTTTGTTGTCGGGGGTAAACTGATTCAATCAAACAATAATGAATCAATATTAATTGCAACCCAACGCGGTTCAGTGAAAAGGATGAAATTAAAAGAGTTCGAAAAAACAACCCGTGC
Source organism: Neobacillus drentensis (assembly GCF_036965245.1). Classification (GTDB taxonomy): domain Bacteria; phylum Bacillota; class Bacilli; order Bacillales; family Cytobacillaceae; genus Neobacillus; species Neobacillus drentensis_G. Next base: position 6,068 of record NZ_JBALPG010000112.1, on the reverse strand, counting down.
GAAGCGTGGTGTAGTCATCCTTAGGGAACTCAAATCAAATCCACACCGTATCAGGGGCTTTGTTGTGGCGAACGATCATGACGATATTTTTATCCAGACTGATAAAGGTTTTACTGAAACGTTAAAAACAGACAACATTCGCTTTAGTGACCGTTACTCCAACGGCTCGTTTATCCTCGATGAAGATGAAAACGGGAAGGTAACGAATGTATGGAAAGTAGAAGCACCTGAAACCCCTAGTGAATAATATTTATTGGACTCTCTAAAAATTAGAGAGTCCTTTTTTCATCTTTTTACCAAAAATGGGCATACTGACTAATAACAGAGAGTATGGAGGGGACATTGATGAAAAAAGAGATGCTGCTTGTAATTGTTTCGTTTTTTCTTATATCAATTACCGCAATAACTGGGGTTTACGCATTTGAAGACAATACTAAGGTCATAACGATTTCAGAAGAAGAAGTGGATATCACAGGGGACGGACAAAATGAGTCCATCTTTTTAAAAGGTGTCCCATATCAAGACGAAGATCCTTTTTTGAAAAAAATTTATATTGAAGTCGCTGCCTCTAATGGGAAAACATATACCTTTCCATTAGAAAGTGGATCGAAAGCGTCACTTCAACTTACAGACTTAAACAATGATGGAATAAAGGATTTATTTGCAAGTGTATTAACAGGGGGAAGCGGTGGTATTGTTGTCAACTTTTTATATTCTTTAAAGGATTTTGTTCATACTGAATTAACTATCCCAGAACCGCTTGAGATAGACGCTAAATTTTTAAATGGCTATAAAGCTGAAATGAAGCTGAAGCAAACAGGAGAGTCTTATTTGTTTAATTTGAAGGATCGCAAGAAATATTACAAAAAACTAGGTTTTTACTATAAAGGAAAGCTAAATGAGCCGACAGAATTGTCGGTAAACCCTTTTAACAGTCTGTCACCTATTCAATTTGAAAATGAAAAAATGGGATTAAAAGGTTACCAAAGAGTTACTGGTGTCGCAAACGCCGACACCATCGCACTAGTTAAATCTGTGTGGAGATATGAGAAGGGTCATTGGAAGCTGCTCAGTGCAGACGTAAAGCAGGAAAGAACACACTAATAGAAATGGATTTACTTATTCTTCAGGTAAGTATTTTCAAAACTATGTCAAAAACACAGAATAATTTTTTCTGTGTTTTTCTTTGTTTAAAAATTGACGGTTACTCTGTAAAGGAATATACTTAGGTTCGTAAATAATTAAGTAACCTAAGTATTATTAGATGAAATGAAAATCGAGGTGATAATATGGCCGATTTTGAAAGTGGCACAGCACAAAAGCTCCTTCAATCATTTATGAAATTCAGAAAAACAGGGTGGCATGATAAGAAAATTGCTGGGTTTAATCCTAGTGAATTCAGAGTGATTGCGACGATCCAACGTTATGCAAATGACAACAATACTGAAATGAAGGTTTCTGAAATTAGTCAGCTATTGCAGGTTACTCCGCCAACTATTACGCAAATTATTAATATCCTTGAAAAAGACCAACTAATTGAAAGAACAGTTGATCCCGAGGACAGAAGAGCCGTAAAAATAAAACTGACTCCAACCGGGATTGAAGCAGCAGAAAACACAAGAAAAGCTTTTGGCGAAACCTTTTTAGGATTAATTGATTATTTAGGAGAACAAGAAAGTGAACAGTTGGCCGAATTGCTTTCCAAGGTCCATGATTATTTTAATCAAGTCAGTCACCAATAAATTACAGAAACTTAGTAATATATTATTTAGTTTATTCATTAACAATCTAAAACGGAGTTGAACCATCTTGATAAAATTAAGCAAATTTTTGAAACCATTTCAAAAACAGATTTACTTTGTTTTAGGTCTTGTTCTTTTACAGTCATTATCTGAACTCTATTTACCAACCTTAATGGCTGACATTGTCGATAAAGGAGTAGTTACTGGCGATACAGATTATATTTGGAAAATCGGCGGCCTTATGCTGCTAGTTGCAGCTGTAGGGATGATTTGTTCAATTGTTGCCAGCTTCTATTCAGCAAAAGCAGCATCCGGATTCGGTAAATTACTGCGGAGCAAAATATTTTCCCATGTCGGTAATTTCTCCTTACAAGAGTTCGATAAACTTGGAACTGCCTCGTTAATTACGAGAACAACGAACGATATTACGCAAATCCAACAAGTACTAATCATGATGCTGAGGATGATGGTAATGGCGCCAATGATGTGTATTGGCGGGATTATTATGGCCTTATCAAAAGATGCTAAATTAACCTTGGTATTGGCTGTGTCCTTACCTGTTCTTGTCATTACGATTGTGGTGATTGCTAAAAAGGGAATACCTTTATTTAAAGCGATGCAAGTAAAGCTTGATAAGCTTAATCGTGTTTTAAGAGAAAACCTAACAGGTATTCGTGTTATCCGTTCTTTTAACCGGATTACTCATGAGAAGAAACGGTTTAATGAAGCAAACTGGGATCTTACACAAACTGCGATTAAGGTCAATAAAATTATGGCTGCGATGATGCCGATTATGATGATTGTCCTTAACCTTACAACAGTAGCGATTGTTTGGTTTGGGGGGATTCGTATCAGCAATGGCCATATGGAAGTCGGCGACATGATGGCGTTCATTCAATATGCGATGCAAATCATGTTCTCATTCGTCATGTTATCGATGATGTTTGTAATGATTCCTAGAGCATCCGTTTCAGCAGTCAGAATTAACGAAGTGTTCGAAACGACAGCTGATATTCAAGATCCATCTGTACCTGTACGTACAGATGGGCAAAAGGGGCAGGTAGAATTTCAAAATGTAACCTTCAGCTATCCTGGTGCCGAAATGCCTGCCGTTTCCAATATTTCTTTTAATATGAACCCGGGTCAAGTGACGGCCATTATTGGCGGGACCGGCTCCGGTAAATCAACACTGATTAATTTGATACCACGTTTTTATGATGTTGACAGTGGTATGGTGCTTGTCGATGGTGTAAATGTAAGTGATATGACCCAGGAAAGCCTCCGTGAAAAGATTGGCTTTGTTCCACAACAAGCGGTCCTTTTTACTGGTACGATTTCAGAAAACATTCGCTATGGTAAAGAAGATGCCTCAGATGAAGAAGTTAAGCATGCAGCTGAAATAGCCCAAGCGACAGAGTTCATCGAAAATATGCCTGATGGATTCCATTCAGTTATCGCCCAAGGCGGAACAAATGTTTCCGGCGGGCAAAAACAGCGTTTGTCGATTGCACGGGCACTTGTTAGAAAACCGGAAGTCTATATTTTTGATGATAGTTTTTCAGCACTGGATTTTAAAACAGACGCTAAACTACGTGCTGCTTTAAAAGAAGAAACTGTCGACTCAACGATGCTAATCGTTGCTCAGCGTGTAAGTACGATTATGAATGCCGATCAAATTATTGTCTTAGATAATGGCGAAATCGCCGGAATTGGAAAACATAATGAATTAATGGAAACTAGTAAGGTATATCGCGAGATTGTCATGTCACAGCTGTCAGAGGAGGAAATTGCATGAGTAACGATTCCAATCATCAAGGACAGAGGGGCAAAGGAGGAAAACCTGGACCAGGCGGGGGTTTCGGTCCTATGGGCATGGGGATGCCAGTCCAGAAAGCAAAAGATTTCAAAGGAACGCTTAAGCGGCTAATAGGGTACTTAAAACCTTATAAATTACAACTGTTATCTGTATTAATTACAGCCATCATCAGTACTGTGTTTGCGATTGTCAGCCCGAAAATAATGGGTAATGCAACGACCAAATTATTTGAAGGATTGATGATGAAAATACAAGGTGTCCCTGGGGCAAAAATAGATTTTGACTATATCGGACAAATAATTCTACTTTTAATAGGACTGTATATCATTAGTGCGATATTTGCTTATATTCAACAATATATTATGGCGGGGGTAGCACAAAAAACAGTTTATAATCTTCGGAAAGAAGTGGATGAGAAGCTTAACAGCTTACCGTTAAAATACTTTGACTCAAAGACTCATGGTGAAATTCTTAGCCGAGCTGTAAATGATGTCGATAATATCAGTTCAACCCTGCAGCAAAGTTTAACCCAGCTGATCACATCAGTGGTTACATTACTCGGTGTCATTGTGATGATGCTCTCGATTAGTCCATTAATGACATTGATCGTTGTCTTGACACTACCACTAAGCTTTGTTGCGATTACGAAAATTGCAAAAAAATCACAAACCTATTTTAAGGGACAGCAAAAATCTCTTGGTCAGCTAAATGGGCATGTGGAGGAAATGTATACTGGTCATAAAGTAATTAAAGTGTTTGGCCGAGAGCAAAAATCAATTGAAAAATTCGAAGAAACCAATGAAGCCCTTTATCAATCAGGCTGGAAGGCGCAATTTATGTCAGGAATGATCATGCCATTAATGTCGTTTATCAATAACATCGGCTATGTGCTTGTATCAGTTGTTGGCGGCCTTCTAGTAACGAAAAGGGCAATAAAAATTGGTGATATTCAAGCATTTATTCAGTACGCTAGACAATTTAGCCAGCCGATTACCCAAACCGCTAATATCGCTAATGTCATCCAATCGACGATTGCAAGTGCTGAGCGTGTGTTTGAAATTTTAGATGAGACAGAAGAAGTCCCTGAAGCAGCTGTAGCGAAGGAAATTATTGCTCCTAAAGGGGACGTTATGTTTGAACATGTTTCCTTCAGTTATAAGGAAAATGAACCGTTAATTGACGATATGAATATTGAAGTGAAACAAGGACAGCGGGTAGCCATCGTCGGACCAACTGGTGCCGGTAAAACAACACTGATTAACTTGTTGATGCGTTTCTATGAAATTAATTCCGGGAAAATTTTAATTGATGGGATAGATACTCGTGATTTAAAAAGAGAACAGCTGCGCGGTTTGTTCGGTATGGTGCTACAGGACACATGGCTGTTCAATAGTACAATTCGCGATAATATCGCGTATGGTAGAGAGGGAGCTACAGAAGAGGAAATTGCGGCTGCAGCAAAGGCGGCCAACGCTGATCACTTTATTCGCACGCTTCCTGAAGGCTATGACACGATACTAAATGAGGAAGCCTCTAATATCTCGCAAGGTCAAAAGCAATTATTAACGATTGCACGAGCGATTCTTGCTAATCCAGCGATCTTAATTTTAGATGAAGCTACGAGCAGCGTTGACACCCGGACAGAAGTACAGATACAAAAGGCCATGGATCATTTAATGAAAGGGCGCACTAGTTTTGTGATTGCGCACCGGCTATCAACAATTCGGGACGCTGATCTCATCCTTGTTATGAATCATGGAACTGTGATTGAAAAAGGAACTCATGAAGAATTACTAAGTGTAGACGGCTTTTATGCAGATTTGTATAATAGTCAGTTTACATTTAATCAGAAAAATGCAGGATAATAAGTGGCATTTAGGAAGCTTTTGGGCTTTCTAAATGCTTTTTTTATAACTTTTAAAACAGTTATTCGTATAACATATTATTATGGAAGATTCTTGTATTAGAATATACTGATGAGGGGAGATGATTACTATGAGATTTTACTCTAAAAAAGGAATAATCACTGGTGTCCTTTTATGGGGAACTGTTGCCTTTTTAATCGGTTCTTTTCTTTTTTTACCTGGTGGTCCGGAAGGGAAGGGGGAGATCATTACTGCAGTTCTGGTATGTGGATTAACGAGTGCATTTATTATATGGTTATGGTTTGGGACATATTATGAAATAAATGGGAATCAATTAAAAGTTGTAGGAGGGCCGTTTCGGTGGAAAATTGACATCATGACTATGAAAAGTATAAGAAAAACTCGAAATCCATTATCAAGTCCGGCTTTGTCATTGAACCGTTTAGAGATACTCTATGGCAAGTGGGGCACGGTCATGATTTCTCCTAAAAATGAAGAAGAGTTTTGCGAGACTTTAAGAAAAATAAATTCAAAAATAGACTTCAATATTAATTAAAATTTTTTCTGTCTCATTATCTTAAGTATACTTAGGAATTGAGACATTTTTAAATTTGTTACCATAATAATATTATGTAAACTGATTTA
>NZ_JBALPG010000111.1:0-5532 GCF_036965245.1 Neobacillus drentensis | reverse complement strand
TGCCCGTTAATGCGGATAAACTCATCGACGGTTAATATAGTGTTTTTTATTCCGAGTTTTTCTGCTAATTGGGTAATTCCTGGTGCTTCAACTTTGGCTTTTCTTAAAAAATCTTTCTGTGAAAATACGAATCTTGTGTCTCCATCGAGGAGGACCCTGCCTTCATTAAACACAATCGTCCGCTCGAAGTTCTCTGCAACAAAATCCATGTCATGGATAATCGTCATGATCAGTTTTTTTCGGTCCTTCAAGGCTTGGATAATTTGGCGAATCTTTTCCTTTCCATAATGATCCTGGGCAATTGTCGGCTCATCAAAAATTACGATGTCCGTATCCATTGCCACAACGGATGCAATACAAAGCAGTTTCTTTTCCGATAAACTCAAATCATGAGGATTCATCTCTAATTTATCGTTAAGTTCAACCATCTTTAAAGCTTTGATCGCCTGTTTCTCTGCCGTATGTTTACCCATTTTAATATTCAACGGTCCAAACATCACTTCTTCCAAAACCGTTCGTTTAAAAATTTGATCATTGGGATTTTGAAAAACAAGTCCAATTGTTCTTGCCATTTCAGCGGCGGTTTTATTTTTTGCATCGAAATGATGAATTAAGATTTGTCCATCATCTGGTTTCAAAAGACCTTTTAGTAATTTGACAAATGTTGTTTTTCCGGCTCCATTCTGACCGATAATAGCTGTAGACCGCTCGTCGAACTCTAAATTTAATCCCGAAAGCACTGGGGGGCCACCCTGTTTATAGGCAAAAGAAAGATTGGATACCTTGATCATAGCATCCGCCCCCTTAATGCCTTCTCGGCATCCTCCAAGGTTACAGGGTGATCGTCCGAGGCAGCCTTCTTTACATCCAAGGCTTTACACACTCTTGTAAAAACAGGTGCCCTTACACCATGCTCTTCAAGGTCCTTCTGAGAAAAAACTTTCTCAGGAGAATCCAAGTCAACCATTTTCCCGTCATTTAGCAGTAATACCCGATCGCAATACTGGGCGACCTTCTCCATTTTGTGTTCCGCGAGAATAACGGTTATCCCCTGTTTGCTTAGGTTTTGAATCGCGCTGAATACCTCCTCGGAGCCTGCCGGGTCGAGCTGGGAGGTAGGTTCGTCCAATACTAGAATGTCCGGTTTCATTGCAATAATACTCGCAATTGCCATCCGCTGCATTTGCCCTCCAGATAAGTCAAAGGGATTATGGTCCTTTACCTGCTCAATTTTTAACATGTCCAGAACATAATCCGTTCGTTCAATAATTTCCGAACGGGGAAGTCCAATATTCTCAAGCCCGAAGGCAATTTCCTCATAAACCGTCATTTTCGATCCCGTCACCTGGGTAAATGGATTTTGAAACACCATGCCCACCTTCAAGGCAATGTCAGCAATGGAATGACTTTTCACTTCAAGCCCGTCTACGATCACTTTACCTCCATATGCCCCTTTATAAAAATGTGGAACGAGGCCAACCAGCGCTTGACATAAGGTCGACTTACCCGCAGAGTTTTTCCCAATAATGCCGATAAATTCCCCTTCATTCACTTGAAACGAAAGATCATCAAGTGCGAGCGTGTCGGATAATGGATATTTATATTTAAGACCTTCAACGATTATTTTTTTCATACAAAAATCCTCCACGCTACGGCTCCCACTACTAAAACCAGCATTGCTGACTGAATCAGTCTGCTATGGGTGTATTTTTTTTCCTCATATAAATATGTTTTTGGGGCCCTTGAATTGAAGCCCCTCACTTCTAATGCCATTGCCCGTTCCTTTGTATTGATAAGCGACCCAAGGATTACCGGTCCCAATAACGGCACGAAAGCCTTAACTCGTACAAACAAATTCCCTTCTGTCTCCATTCCCCTCGCCCGCTGCGCATCCATAATCGTACCCATGCTCGACATCATTTCCGGGATAATTTGAAATACTGAAACAATGACATATCCGATTCTTGGTGACATTCCTTTACGAACAAGCGTCTCAACAAGATCCGATGGTTTCGTCGTCAGGACCAAGATCAAAAAGGAACTGACAATATTCATCACTCGAAGTGTGATGGTTAAGGCATATAGCAGCCCTTCTTTATACATGGCAACTGGACCAATTTGAAAAAGAACGGTCTCATTTTCAGGCTTAAACAAGCCTTGAATGATAACGACCGTAATTAGCACGAGAAAAACAAAACTATACACAGGAACCGTTTTTCGAATAACCTTCGCAGCACACAATAATAGAATACTAATTCCCAAGCAAAAAAAAGAAATCGTGAACGATGGCAGAATAATAGGAACCAATAGGGCAAAGAGAATGTATAAGAGTTTCGTGATGGGATCGATATCATGAATGAACGATTTCCGATCCACATACAAACTAATCGATTTCAAAAGCTTCACCAGCTTTCTTTTGGCAAAAAAATCTTAATCTAAAGTCTCTATCTTTTCATTATTGTTATATAATTGGACAACATTCCGAGGTAATCCTTTGAATATACCAAAGCTGATTAACACAACTAACAATTTATCCGGGACATCAACAACCAGTTCATCAAGCAGTGATGCCAGCCAAGTAGAATCGGTTTTTGCGAGAATAAAAGCAAATAATGAGTCGCCCCAAACATTTCCTGTTGTACCACCCCAGAAACCGATATTAATCGGAGTGGAAACAACCGTTGCTATAAGTCCAATGATTAAACCGGCAACGATTGCTTTTCCCCAGCTAGAGATATAGCCTTTGAAAAATAAAATCCCTACCGCCAGGCCAATCGCGACACTAGTAATTGCATAAACAAAGGAAATAGGATCGGTAAAACCATAAATAATATTATTAATTGCTCCTGCTAAGGCACCGACAACGGGACCTCCCAACATCGCTGCTAGGACGGTTCCGATAGAATCCAACCATAGCGGCAGTTTCAGGGATGCCGCAATTAATTTACCAATATAGTTGACACCTACTGCTACTGGAATCAGGACGAGCGCAGCTGTTGATAAACGTAACGACCACATGCTTTGCTTTTTCAATGAAAAAACCCCCTTTTCTTAATTAAAAAGTAGAATCATAGGAAACAATCGCTTCAAGTGCAGTAAGGATTTCCAGCTCTTCCCCACGTTTGCTATTGTTTTTCGCATCAATGTAATCATTGATTCCCCCTTCCAAATCCCCCTCTTTTTCGACAACAACATTTAAAATGGAAGCGGTCTTAATACCGCGTAAGCCGCCAATTACAAAAAGGGCAGCCGTTTCCATATCTGAAGCGAGAATTCCTTTCTCTGACCAGTACTTGTCGATTTCTGGTTCTTTATCAGTATAAAAGCTGTCATGACATCTGACAATACCTGTGTAATTTTTTGCATCATTCTTTTTTGCTGCATTTATCACATGAAATAGTAAATCGGGATCTGGAACTGCTGGATAGGCTTTATTAATATAGGCATAAGACGCTCCGTCATTTCTCACGGCGCCGGAAGCAATTACCAAGTCACCTAGACGTAATTCCGGCTGCAAGGCACCGCAGCTGCCAATCCGAATCATCACGTTAACACCAATATTCTTTAACTCTTCGATGGCAATTCCGGCAGACACCCCGCCAATCCCTGTTGAGGTCACGAAAACAGATACACCTTTATATTGACCCTTCACCGTTTTGTATTCCCGGTTATTGGCGATCTCCACGGGATTTTCTAAGAATTTAACAACCTCGCTGACACGGCCTGGGTCACCTGGAAGTAATGCGTATGTTACATCGTGCCCTTTCCCAATTCTGATATGCGGTTGTAGGTTATGCTCCATATTCGCTAGCTCCTTTTAAGTTTATTTGTAGTTTAGAAGACAAGAGTTTGGTTGTTAATATTTATGATTCTTATTTGGTTCTATTCATAACAATAAGGATTTGGAACTATGTATTGGGTGGGTGTTATCATCATCTAGTTGAGGGATCATTTTCTTGGTGTAACAGAGGAATATTTTTCTACCATTTATCACAATATTACCAAAATTAAAAGTTTTGGTCATTTAATTTTATGAATCAACACCTTTAAAGAATATTTAACAAATAAAAAAGGTGCTAACACCAATAAGGGTGTCAGGCACCATTTTCCTTTTTTTAGCAAAAGTCGCGTTAAACGGCCGCCCACCATCCTGAGGAAATCTTCACAACTTCCACACAAGTTCTACCTAATTTCTACACAAGTTTTTCTTATTATAAAAGTAACTTAATTAGGAAATAAGTTCATTGAGCTCATTTCTTAAAACTTCCCATAATTTGATTGGTGCCTGACACCAATCTATTTTTTTTGCTCAAAACGCAGTGATGCCCTCATCTGTTTAGTAAAGGGCATCACCAATTATTAATAGGTTTTTGCAAATGATTGGCTTTCTAGTTCGAATGGGTTTTCTTCGATTTCGAATCCGAGGTCCTTAATGAGATGGAAGTCGGCATCCGCACATTGTCCATCAGTCGTTAAATAGTCGCCGACAAAAATGGAGTTCGCAATGAATAAGCCTAAATTTTGCAGGGAACGCAGGTTGAATTCGCGGCCGCCGGAAATGCGTATCTCCTTTGTCGGATTTACAAACCGGAATAGAGATAAAATTTTCAAGCAGCGAATCGGGGTTAATTCATCTAGATCCTCAAGCTTTGTTCCCTTGATTGGATGAAGAAAATTTACTGGAATGGAATCCGCATCTAGCTCTTTCAGTGCAAAGGCCATCTCAACGATATCCTCATCAGTTTCACCCATCCCGCAGATTACACCGGAACATGGAGAAATACCTGCTTTCTTTACACTTTCAATCGTCTGGACCCGATCCTCATAATCATGCGTGGTGGTAATGTTCCCATGATGGTTAGCGCTTGTATTAATATTATGATTAAACCGGTCCACACCGGCGGATTTCAGCCTAACTGCCTGATCTTCCGACACAAGTCCCATACATGCACAAATTTTGATGTGCTCAACCTCATTTTTAATTTCTTGAACAGCAGAGATCACTGTATCCACTTCATTATTGGTTGGCTTCCGGCCGCTCATTACGATACAATATGTACCTATTCTATTCTTTTTCGCTTCCTTAGCCCCCTCCACAATTGTTTGCTTGCTAATGAGTGTATACCGATCAATTTCTGTTTTTGATTTAATCGATTGGGCACAATACCCACAGTCCTCAGGACATAGGCCGCTTTTAGCATTAATAATCAAATTCAACTTCACTTTTTTTCCGTAATAATGTCTGCGAATTTCATAGGCTCCATTAACGAGTGATAAAATGTCCTCATCATTGGATAATAAGATTTCCTTCGCTTCCTCGTTTGTTAGTTCATAACCTTCAATAACTTGTTTTGCCAGCGTGAACCAATTCATGCCATCACCTCATTTTTATTGTTAACTAAAATAACAATTAGGTTAACAATAAAAATTATATATCATGTTTACTATTATTAAAATAATTTTATGCATTTTTTGGATTTTACGGGTAATTCACCCTAAATGTTTTCATTAGAAAATCTTCACAACTTCCAC
>NZ_JBALPG010000110.1:0-28511 GCF_036965245.1 Neobacillus drentensis | reverse complement strand
ATAATAATAGGAGAAGATTAAAGAGTCGGTCACATCTCAGTTTAAAGTTGTTTTATAGCAAAATGTTATATTTTAAAAAAAGGAATAAACCATATTCAGCACGTTAATAGCTTTCAAACTTATAGATGTACCGTTGGATGAGTATTGAAGAATTATTAATTTATCGATAAAGCATCCCGTAATAGGTTTGTTCAAAATATCTCCTCATATCTCAGTTAAACCTCTTAAGGCTTATGATAACGCACTATTTTTCTGTCTTAATGTAAAATAGGACGTTATCATAAGTATGCCTTCAACTATAAAGAGATTAATGAAACATACTAAAAATTGTAGAAAAAAATACCCCTATACTTGACCCTAAAAATAAAAAAATGTATAGCCTGCCATACTATATGCTTTATTGTCCTGATTTTGAAAACCAATTTCTTTAATAAGAAGTGGCAGAATAGACGAAATAGCAAAAGAGATTATCATGAATCTATTTTTTCATCACTCAACGAAAAATCCATCTTTCCAAGAAGGGTATAGCAGCTTCCATCCTTGTATTCTTTTTGCCTTTTGATTCGATGCCCCTCTTTCCCACGGTAGTTTTCGATCTATATAATTTGGATTTAGTGTATGTAACTGTTTGGCATAGTAAGATACCCAAGCATTTCCTTTTACTGGTGTATCATCGACAATATTATATATCCCTTCGTTCCAACCTATTGCTTGAACTGTTGCATTCACCGCATCTTTTACATGAATAAACGATATTACACCATCCGTTACATTCGTTTCACCCTTCATAATTTGCTTTGCAATTATGCCGTCTTTACCATACCAAGTTCCTGGTCCGTACAATGTACCATATCTTAAAATAACTGAATTCGGGATTTCTCGTACCGTATTTTCCAACGCGACAATGCCATCAATTGTAATTCTTCTTTTGTCAGTTGAATGAATATCTAAAGGATCTTCTTCTGTTGCAATCGTTTCGCCGGGTTCATATGCCCAGGCAATACTTTGCGCAATAACTCGTTTTACGTTCAGTTCCTTTACTGCATCAATGACATGACGTGTTCCAATTGTACGTACTTTGGCATTCTCCACTACACTTCCATTACTGAGTGCAGTTACTTGGTGTATCACGAAACCCGGCAGAAAGTCTTGAAATGCTGCTTGTACCTCTTCTTTTTCCAATACATTCCCCACGTAAGCTGTTGCCCCTAATGACTGTAACAATTGAACTTTTTCCTTACTTGTTGTCATCCCTCCAACTTCATATCCTTTTTCTATTAAAGCCGGTATAAGGTTTGTTCCAATCACACCTGTTGCTCCTGTTACAAAAATTTTCAAATTGATCCCTTCCCTCCGCTATACTTTAATCGACTTCATTGTAGAACGGACCAGTATTAGATACAATGACAATAAATATCATCTGTACCGGTAAAGGGGTATGTAAATGCTGAAATATCAACGAATTATGGCTGATTTAATTCAAGAAATGGAACGAGGTTTTTTAACCGAAGGATCCAAATTACCCTCTATACGAGAGTTGAAAAATCGGTACATTTGTAGTAGAGAAACAGTGTTAAAAGCGTTAAATGAATTAAAATATCAGCACCGGATTTTTTCAGTTCCTAAAAGCGGCTTTTATGTATTGTCTGCATCTAATCATCGAGCTGCTGAAAAAACGACAATGATTAATTTTGCTACTGCTACACCCTCAGAGTCAATGTTTCCCTATACAGATTTTCAACATTGTTTAAACCAAGCCATTGAGATTCAGTAAAGCGGGCTCTTTTCTTATGGTATGACAGTAAATGGACTGCCTTCATTAATTCATGAAGTTAAAAAGATGCTTGTACAGTACCAAGTTTTTTCAAAAGATGAAAAAATTGTGATTACAACAGGTACACAACAAGCGCTGTATATATTAACACAAATTCTTTTTCCAAATGAAGGGGATACAATTCTAATTGAACAACCAACATATCATCTTTTTAATCGATTAGTTGAAACAACAGGTGTAAAATGCATCGGTATTAAGCGGGATGCAAATGGGATTGATTTAAACCAGTTAGAAACCATTTTTGCAACTAATCATATTAAATTTTTCTACACGATTCCTCGATTTCATAATCCACTTGGAACTTCTTTTAGTAAAAAGGAGAAACTAGCCATTTTAGCTTTGGCAAAAAAATATAATGTTTATATTGTAGAGGATGATTATTTAGCAGATTTTGAACGAGATCAAAAGGTAGATCCTTTATTTGCATATGATTTATATGATCAGGTCATTTATTTAAAGAGTTTTTCCAAAATTATTTTCCCTGGATTACGAATTGGAGTAATCGTACTTCCTGACAATATTCTAAGCAATTTTTTAGCACTAAAACGAGTGATTGATTATGATACAAGTCTTATTACACAGGGAGCCTTGGAACTTTACTTAAAAAGTGGGATGTTTACTTCGCATAGTACGCTTCTTGCAAAAAGATATGCCAAAAAAGCTATGCTATTACATCAAGAATTTGAAAGACAGATAAAGGAGTGTTCAATTAGCATTGACTATAAACGACCAATTTCTCTTGATACAAAACTACATTTTACTTTGCCTCAAAATATCAATCTAATTGAATTGATTCAACGGTTGAATGCTGAGAATGTGCTGCTGAAGAGTATTAATGAAAATTATTTATCAAATTTTAATAAAGAAAATATTATTAAAATAGATGTAAGAAATACAAATAAATCCCTTATTCCAACTGGAATTCAAACTATATTTCAAATACTTGGTCAAATGGTTTAACAAGTGTGCTATTTAGGTTAGTACCCCAAGCACATCAAACTAAGATTAAGTAAAAAGCCGTTCAACTAGATTTTTTACTGTTTTCTAAAGAATTGATATGAACTATTTAAAAATCTGCATACCAAATAAACCCTATTTCTCTAGCTAACTGTTCCAATGGTTGTGGTGGCATTAGTTGTTGAAATTCTTGAGAAAACAATTGTAGTTCATCAGAAATTGATAAATTTATATCAAAAACACTATCCTTTTTGCATATTTCTACAAAAAGAATAGCGCTTTTTCCATAATTTAAAAAGTTATTTTAATGTCTTTTTTACAAACAAAATAAAAATTAACAGACTAACAAACCCAGATACAGCACAAACAATGAATAGCATTTGATATCCCATGAGCTGTGAAACAAATCCTAGAATCATCGAGCCTAAACCAATCCCTAAATCAAAAGCAGTAAAAAATGTAGCGTTCGCTACACCTCTTTTCTCTGGTGGAGCTAATCGTAAAGTTGCTACTTGAAGAGCCGGTTGTGCTGATCCAAATCCAATTCCGTACAAAATTGCTGTAATAACTAGTCCTACAAGCCCTTTTGTCATTGTTAGGACTAATAGCGCGACTATCAGTGTAATAAGCGCAGGGGCAATAATGACCCCTTCTCCATATTTATCAGAAATCTTCCCTGCAAGCGGTCTAATAACTGTAAGTGTGACAGCATAAACTAAGAAAAAAGTACCAGCATTAACTTGGATTTTTGCTGCGAAGAGGGGCAAAAATGTTGTAATGCCACCAAAAGTAATAGTTAGAAAAAATGTAACAATAGCTATTGGTAAGACTGTTTTTTCAAAAAATGATATTGGTTTTTTTGATGTATTTTGAACTGCTGGAATTTTTGTACCAAGTGCAAGTATGAATGCAATAATTGCTAATGCTGTGCATAGAAGAAATAGATAGTGAAATGAAAATGATTTTGCTACCCAAAGACCTAATATTGGTCCTAAAGCCATGCCTAAAGTCATTGCAAGTCCATACCATCCCATTCCTTCTCCACGACGAGATGGTGGAATCACATCAGTCACAGCCGTTCCTATCGAAGTTGTAGCAATTGCCCAGCTGATTCCATGGAGGATACGTAATACCACTAAAAATATAACTGCTGTTACCCAATCATAAAAATACATTGTAATTGCAAAAAATAGTAGTCCGCTTATTATAAATACTCGTCGACCATATCGATCCATTAATCCTCCAATAATAGGACGAAAAATTACTGCTGATATTGTAAACACTCCAATAATAAATCCAACTTGAGATTCACTTCCACCTAATTGTTTAATAAACATAGGTAGTGTTGGCATTAGTAAATAAAAACCACTAAATAGTAATAATGCTGTAATTGTCAGCATTATAAAGTTTTTTGTCCATAAACGTTCCATTGTAATGTAGTCCTGCTTTCTATCGTTTAATAAGCTAAGAATGGAAAGCTCGCATAAAGTGAAACTTCCATCAGTGGGGTTTTTTCATCCCCCACTGATGGTTAGTTGAACCAATCGGGCTTTTACGGGCTGTTATCCTCCACCTATCTTCTTCGGATTCCTCACAATCTTGAGGTGGAGGTCTTACTGCCCGTTAATGCAGGATCATTTGGGTCCTTACTGCCCAAAAGTAGCGAGATGAGCGAATAAAAAAGCAGTACCACCGCTTAAAAGTGTTGGTACTGCTATATGTGACAAGTGTTTTGTTAATTAGAACGTACTTGCTACTTTAACAGCTTTTTCAAGGCCATCGGCAATAATTTCTTCTGCTTGATCTGGGAATTGGTTGTGACCTTCAATCACTACTTTCTCTAAATCTTTTACACCGAAGAAGCCCAACATACTTGCTACATATTTAACGGCCATTTCTAATTCAGCTGCTGGTCCTTTAGAATATATACCGCCGCTTGCGTTTAATAATGCAATTTTCTTATCTTCTATAAGACCTACTGGACCTTCAGGTGTATATTTAAATGTTTTGCCCGCGCGGTTTAAGTAATCAATATATGTGTGTAGGACAGCTGGGATTGTTAAATTCCATAACGGGAAAGCAAATACAACTTTATCCGCTGCAAGGAATTGATCTAAATATTTATCAGCAACAGCTACTGCTTTTGCTTCCTTTGCTGTTAAATCAAGTCCTCTGCCAGCTTTAAATGTGCCGTTGATCATATCTACTCCTACATATGGCAATTCTTCATTGTATAAATCAAGCTCTACCACTGTATCATTTGGATGTGATTCTTTGTAGCTTGCTAAAAAAGCCTCATATAGTTTTACGCTAACCGCTTGGTCTGCTGGACGATTGTTTGCTTTTATAAATAAAACTGTTGTCATTCTCTTTTCCTCCTGTTGCTCACTCTTACGTTGTTATATATTTATCATCCCATTGTAGTTATAAAAATATAGTCAATTTGATTGACTATATTTCAGATAGTACAATAAAATTTAAATATAGTCAACTTAATTGACTTTATTCAAGGAGGCTGAATACATGAATGATCAGTTATTTAGTGAATTGGATCTTGCAGCACTTTTGGCATTATCCTTTAGTGCATTGATGAACTTCATGACAGATTGAGTGAGTTGGGATTTGAAGATATTAGACCTGCACATGGTTTTATGTTTAAACATATCATTCCTAATGGAGCAACAGGTGTAGAATTAGCTGAACACTTAGGAATTACAAAGCAAGCTGTAAGTAAAATGGTGGATTATCTTGAGAAAAGTGGTTATGTAATGCGCCAAACTCATTCCACTGATAAGAGAGAGAAAATTATTGTTTTGACCGAACGTGGTTGGTTAGTAATGAAAGCAAAAGAGGAGATACTAGCTGAGATAGAACGACGTTGGATTGACAACATAGGTGCCGAACGAATGCAAATGCTCAAAGAGGATTTAACAAAATTAGTTTATGAAGCAAATGAAGGTAAATTATTATCGAAGTTAAAACCTGTCTGGTAAATATAGAGTTTAAAAAAGGGACTAACCGGGCCGATTACGCCAATCCGTAAAAAAGAAGACAATATTCCGAACCAAAAAAGACGCTTCCCATGGGAGCGTCTTTATCACTCTAGAACAAATGTTCGTTTTGTGAGACATTTAAAATAAACGGGTCTATACTCGACCTTCATATTATTAGTTTAAACTATTCATAATTATAAGTCTATAATTTTTCAAAAAAATGCTTTATATTTTGTATACCCGGCCGGGGAACTTGCGTAGTGAAATAAGGGGGAATCTTATGCAAATACGTTTATGGGATAACAATTTGAAAGTCCGGTTAATTGGAGAAGGATTGTTTAACATGCTGTTTGGATGTACTTTCCGTTTATAACGGTATATTTTAGTGATGCATTAGGCAATCGTACTGCAGGCATATTGATGACAGTTCCTCCGATCTTCAGCATGATCGGTAGTTTGCTCGGTGGAGCGTTAACGGATAAGTTAGGACGGCGGCCAGTGATGCTGCTGGGTGCTTCGCTTCAGACAGTGATGTTTGTTATGTTTGCGGTGTCGCCGTCTCCTTGGATTGATTACATCGCCTTTATAGGTATTGGAATTGGGGGAGCCATCTACCGACCTGCAAGCTCCGCGATGGTGGCTGACCTTTTTCCGGCACAAAACCTTCGCGAGGTCTTCGCCACCTTTACGACGGCGAATAACATTGGTGCCGTGCTTGGGCCCGCACTAGGTGGGATTTTCTTTTTCCATTACCGGCAAGAGTTGTTATGGATCTGTGCATTGGTCTTGTTAGTGTATTTTATCGCCATTTATTTCATGGTTCATGAAACAATACCGCATTCGGCGAAAAGCGAGAAAGGTTCCATTATGATTACTCGTGTAATTAAGGAACAGTTGAAGGGATATGGGATTATTTTTCGCGATAAAGTGTTCCTCGTGTATATTTTGGCGGGTATCTGTTCCCTGATTCCGATTATGCAGCTGGACCTTTATTTGCCAGTATTCGTGATCGATCATGTACCTGCCCAGGCTCTGTTCACATGGAATGGTACTTTTCTGATGCTATCCAGTAAGGAAATTTTTGGGTGGCTGGTAGGATTTAACGGTCTTTTGTTTGTCCTGTTTATTTTTCCTGTCACGAAATAGTTCGGCAAAATGAAAGAGCGCAATGTCTTCATTCTCTCATCGCTGCTTTCCGGATTTGGCACATTCTTTGTTGGACTCAACACGAATATATGGTATTTGTTTTTCATTACCATCATTTTCACCTTTGGTGAGATGGTCCGCTCCCCGGTGACACAGAGCTTTATTAGCCGCTATGCCCCGGAGCATGCAAGAGGACAGTACATGGGAGCCGACAGCTTGCAGTACACGATCGGGAAATTTTTAGCGCCATTGATGGTGTTACTGTCCAGCTGGGTGCCGCCGATGGGAATATTCACTATCATTTTACTGTTTGCTATCATCAGTATCGGGTTATACATTCAGTTATTTAGAATGTATGTGGAGCAGCTGGCGGCAGCGGATTGATGAAATCTTAAGTGCGGCCGTATTCCTGATTCCCCCAAAAAACTCGGCGGTAGCTTGCGGTCCAGGATGAAAGGAGGCCATGCTATCGACCGAGTTATTTTTGTGATTAATAGCAAGTGGAGAAGATTCACCTTTTATCGCCATGTTGGTTTCACTGGTTGTGTTTTGGGTTAGGCTCTGCAGGGTGGAAATATATGATGATTGGGTTGTTCCTTACTGAAGCAGCTGCTGAATCTTCAACTCTTACACCCGAAAGACAACCATGGAGCAGAGCTTCACCACAGAAACTGTAAGGAAATTACCTTCTTACATGGTAGTTGAAAAGCATTGGTTCTACTAAAGTTGCTTTTGGTTCAAATATGTAAGTACATCATCTATCAGGAAATTATTTTCTAAAGTAGCTTCTTCGACCTCTAATATGTTTCTATCAATATAGTAGTCTACTTTTGAAAATGGATCACTTTCTACATATTCCTTAGCTTTATCATAAGTTGGGGCATTAACAATCATAAGAGCTGTTCCATTTACACAAGGACCGCAAAATGTCAAAACACCTGCTCCCTTCAGCTTCCTTAAGTATGCAACATGCTCCATGATTAGTTCTTTGGTCATTAACTCCCTTTGTTTATTTGTAAGATGGACTACGAATTTCTTCATAGAATTGCCCCCCTTTTATAGGTTTCTATTTATGCTTTGAACTGAATCCTTTATTTTTTCTAAATTTCCATTAAGTAAATGATCTAGTTGTTTATCAATTTCTTGAAGACTAAACAGTGCTTTATCTAAAATATCCTTTCCTTTTTGAGTTAGGTGAACTTCCATTGACCTCCTTTCTTTCCCAGGTAAACGATTAATAATTTCATCTCTTTCCATTCTTCCAAGTAGATTGCTTACAGTTGCTCGTTCTAGTTCTATTTTTTCGGCAATTAGAGATAAAGTTGAAGGTCCAAATTCTTTTATCACTTCCATAACATAGACGTAAGATGTGTTTAGGCCTAATGTTTCCAAGTGTTGTTCATACCGTTTTTGAACTTTCTTACGAGCCTGGCTTAATTGAAATGCTAAACAGTTGATTGTTATATTATTATCCCTCATAGTTAGTATACTAACAGTTAGTGCACTAACTGTAAATAAAAAATTTTTCCTTTCCTTTCCTTACCTTTCTTTAACTGCCCGTTACTTGAAGAAGAAAAAGGCGATCATTCTTATTGAATAATCGCACTCGCTAGCCATCCATGAGAGCAAAAAGCAGCACTTCCCCACAGAAAATGAAATTAGGGTTTATGTGTCCATACTAAAATGAGTATAGCTTGGAGCTGCAAAAAAGGAAAAATGGAAGTGCCAAGTTTGCTACGGCCATGTTTAGTTCTTTTACTGTCTAATTTTCATAGTTGTCAAAGAAAGGAATACTCCAAGACGGAGCCTTAGCATTAGATCTCAATAATATACAGTATCATGTAGGCTCAAATGGATAATTGTTCAACCGCCACTTCTTATTCGCTATTTCCTTTAAGCCTGCACGTATCATTCGAAAAACCATAATCCATGATAAGGCCATAAGAATGATTTGTCCGATTGGAAAAATACCTGGTAAAGGTGTGTCCCATAAAGCATGCATCAAAACGACAAGAATAAATATTCGAATAAATTTTGGCTTTAACAACATGTTCAGCTCAAATTTCTGGTTCCCTTGCACCACGCAAAAGGCGGCACCTGTTAAAGCCGCCCAAGCGACATGTCCGCCGGGAGCTAAAATACTGCGCAACAGGATGGTAGAATATAGGCTGGGGAAACTTCCGGATAGAAGGGCCCTTAGTGCATAACCAGCAGTTTCAAAAGCTGCAAAACCCGCCCCTACCGCAGCCCCCAACAGAAGTCCGTTGAGTACATACCGGTATTTTATGTTTCGCACGAAAAAGATAACGGTTATAACTTTGGCCAGTTCTTCAACAATTCCAATCGTTATTGGATTTATGTTATGTTTTAGAATATCATAAAACACCAGCGCCACTAACATCGAGAGTATTCCGCCGATAAATACCACATAAACGATTTTATAAATAGCAATATTTTGAGGAGCATTCATCTCCCAAAAGAATATCAACGTCGTAATAGGAACAGCAAAAGCACCAACGATGATAAGACCCGGTATAAAGTTTATATTTCTGAACAAGCTTACACCCACGTACAATCCTAAGAATGCAATAAGTGCAATAAGAAATATTCTCGCAAAAAGCCAAGGTTTCGGCCATGTTTCCTTAACTTCCTCAATTCTGGGTGTTGTTAGCGCAGTTCCTACGATGAAAAGCCGTTCAGCCTCAAGTTCACTATGCTTTCGGAACACTCGAGAGAATATATTTTGAAATTTAGGCACAACCGAACGTTCATGCCTCGGAACCATATCGACATAATTGGCAAACTCATAAAAGAGGCTGTTAGATTCTTGATGAGTGTTTTCTCCCCTAAAAAATGTAAAGCCGCAATTTATACAGAACCTTCCCCCATCCTGATTTACATAATCACATTCTGGGCATTTCATTTAGTATCCCCCTCTTTATGTACAAATCTTCCCAAAAAGAATGAAATAAAATTGTTTAACAATTTACCTTTTTACTTTCCCCTTTATACAATTGTTATATTATCTTTTTGGTTAAAAAAAAGACTAAATCATGTTCTATATGATTTGATTATAAAAAGATCATTAAAAAAGCTAATCGAACATTTTGATCGATTAGCTCTTAATATTTTTTTGATTCCCTCATTTTACTATCTTTTTATGTCGTACCAATTATCTTCTCTCCCACTTTTAAATGAAGCGGGATTATTTTGTTGGAGTAAAATTAATATTCATTGCTTTTGCCATTAATCCTGGAATATCAGTATTTTCATGTAAGCCTTTGAATAAGTCGGAACCTGGTCCAAATGCGTAAAGCGGGATATCTACTCCAGTATGTTGAGTGCTTGTCCATCCTACAAGCGCATGCTCAGAAATGACCTCATTAATGGCCATACTTGGTTTTTGAGCTGACTTAATTTTTTGAACCTCTGTGTCCGTTAAATCAATTGTTGTATATTGCTTAACTACATCTTTAATGTTGCTGCGAATTGTATCTAGTTTACTTGCCATAAAATCACCAGTTGCAGTAACGTTTCGCAGTACCTCTACTTTCGCGTCGTACTGACCATATCCTCCAACAGACATACCGCCAGTATCATGGTCTCCAGCAACTACAACCAGCGTATTTTTATCCTTCTTGGCAAAATTAATTACTTCATCTAATGCTTCCTCAAATGCTTCAGTGTCTTTCATTGCCCAAGCTGCATCGTGAGCGTGACCTGCCCAATCGATTTGGCTGCCTTCCACCATTAGGAAGAAACCGTCATTATCTTTTTTAAGAACGTCCAATGCAGCTTTCGTCATTTCTTTAAGGCTTGGCTGGTTTGTTGCATCGCGGTCCAATTCTGGTGCCATTCCATCTTCAGAAAATAATCCAATTAACTTTTTAGAATTATCTGCTTTTCCTAAATCATTTTTGTTAGAAATGTAGTCATAGCCCTGTTTTTTTGCTTGATTTAAAAGAGAGTCAGGAAAATATTTCTTGCCGCCGCCAAGAATAACGTCTACATCATTTTCGAGAAGCTGTGGCGCAATATCAGCCTCATTAGCACGAGAAGCTACATGGGATGCGAAAACAGCCGGAGTAGCATGGGTAATTGTTGAAGTCGCTACTAGACCAGACGATTTCCCTTCTTCCTCAGCCCTTTCAAGGATTGTTTTTAACTCTTTCCCTTTAGGGGAGGTGCTGATCATTCCGTTGTTCGTTTTTACACCAGTCGCAAATGCTGTTCCTGCCGCTGCTGAATCTGTCACTTCAGAATTAGCTGAATAGGATCGGTGCATACCAACAAGCATAGAATCCATAAGAGTCTCTTGACCTTTAAACCAACGATAACTTGTAGCGTATGAGGCTGAATAACCATCAGGAATCATAAAAATAACATTTTTAACTTTTCCATTATTTACATTTCCAGTTGCTTCAGCGGTATTGATTGGTATGTTTGTCCCAACCGCCATCCCTAATGCAATAGAAGAAATTGCTGCGATTGTTAATACATTCTTTTTAAGTATTCTCTTCATGCTTTTCGCCTCCAATTATATTGTTCAGAATAAATTATAATTGGTTATTATTAATTCCCTTTCACAGACTGGTAAATGTTAGGTAAATATTCATTAACTAAGAGTAATCACTTATATAAAAACCAATCAATTCGTTTTTCTAGTAATTTGCACCTATTTATTTTGCGAAAAAGTGAGTAATTACCTTATACACTTACTTAAAAATTGATCGTTAATGCCAAGGTATTATAAAATACCCAATAAGGTTTATTACGAACATTTACAATTCCTTTACATGGAAGACAAACGAAAAGTTGGAAAACGCTACATGCTTATTGGTTATTTTACAATCGTATATAAAAAATGCCCACTTAATCGTGGGCATTTAGGAATAAAAAGGCTATTTGTTGGTAAATGGATTTTTATTAGGAATTAATTCTTTTGCAAACTCTGTTAATCCAGCCATATTCAGTCTTTGGGCATTTTTCCCCATTGGAAAAATATTCGTTAAGTATTGACCAGGATTCTGCATCTTTCCGTTTTGATTTCTTGTTAATCCATAAACAGCTGCGCTAATTCCCAGACCTAAAACAGACGCCCACATTATTCCATTATTGTTTCTTCTTCTGCCAAACATATTTAAAAGAGTTTGTCTTCTTCTCATATTAAAGAGCGCTGTTATCCAGTTATTCAAATTTAAGCACTTCCCTTATTAAAATTCAGAAAGCAAAATTTTCACTTTCTGAACTTTATTTTTTACTTTTTAGTTTTCATTATGCTGGAATTATCTGTGTCGGTATAATGGAAGTTCTAAAACTATGGTGGGTCTTTTTACCAAAATATTATGAATAGGAAAAAGGAAAAATAAAATTGTTTTCAATTTGTTAGAAGTAATGGAGCTGCCTAATTCTAATAAAAAGATCTTGTTCATATTATTCTTACATTAAAAAATTTTATTTTCATGATAGTGAAATAACTTATGTTGATTTAAAATAAATTAATTCAGGATCTCCTTCGTCTAAATTTTCAATATATCCACTTTGTGTAAATCCATTTGCTTTAAATACTTCCTGCATCCTTTTATTTGATTGATTGGTTGAAGAGAATATTTTCTTAGTTGGTGATATGTATACAAAATGCTCTATAAGTGATGTTGCATATCCTTTTCGTCTTTCAGTTTGTTTCACTATTATCAAAGAAATAAAGCTACAATCAAAGAAATGAGTATCAAAAATTAAAAATCCAACAATTGAGTTCTCTTTTTTAACAACTATACATCTCTCTTCCTCTATAGCTTTTTTAATGTATTCGCGTCTGCTATCGTTACCAATTACTTCTCTATCAATATCCACCAGGTCATCTAAATTATTTAAATGAGGCATAACCAAGGATTCCAAATTAAAGTTCTCCTTAATTTTACTGTCTATGAAATTCGTCTTGATTGGTACCAATTCCTTCTTCCTCCTGTCCCTTTACTTTAACAACAAAAGCACTTCTCCATCTTGAATAAATGCACCCTGAGCCATCTATAAAGCAACGTTTCACCACGTATTGTTTAGCCCTCAGATTTAAATACAGCAGAGTCACTTATATATCTAATCACTATATTTTACCAATATCAAGTACGTTGCCTATTACGTTTTTTTAATAAAAAGGTGGTTGTCCTAGGTATTATATCCAGCCTTTTCCTACCTTTCAGCCACTGGCTCTTTGATGAACCACGTTTAATGTATATGCACTGGGAGACTGTTGGCGATCCGTTTACGTTTGCTAAAAACAGCTTTGACGCAGCAAGAGAAGTAGGTATTTTCTAAAAATAAGCCATTTGTGAATATGTAAAATCACAAATGGCTTTGGTTTTGTTGTTGTTTTTTCGGTAGTATTTGGGCTATTTCTTAATGACTGCTTGGTTTCTTGAACCAACTTCTAAGTAAAATAGGTAGT
This sequence comes from Neobacillus drentensis, assembly GCF_036965245.1. Classification (GTDB taxonomy): domain Bacteria; phylum Bacillota; class Bacilli; order Bacillales; family Cytobacillaceae; genus Neobacillus; species Neobacillus drentensis_G. Next base: position 15,136 of record NZ_JBALPG010000110.1, on the reverse strand, counting down.
TGTCCTCGGTAAAATGACCAAGCCGTTTTTAATCTTAAGAATAGAATAGTCAGCAAATACAAGTAAGGAGGGTAAATTGCGTAAGTTCTAATCATACACCGTTTTTTTGCATTAGATCTTAAGTATTAGAACAATCAAATCTTGAATCCCCTGGTTCAGGCTTTTTGCTGCGAAACAATGATGTATAAAACAAGGAGGAAATTAAATTGCAAAGAAAAAGAACTAATGTACGTTCAGATAGGAACCGTCGAAATAATGTAAATGTGGATGTAGATACAAATCTCGAAAATGAGGTAAAAAATAGAAATCAATCAGAGGCTGAGGCAGAAGTCCGGAACGTTGATAAAAATACTAATATAGCTCGCACAACAATAACAAACTCCGGTAATTCTAGAGTAGATATTAATTTAGATACTAACAGTAATTCGCGAGTTAGATCAGAACAAGAGCAAGAAAACGACCAGGACCAAGATCTTAACGTTGATGTTGACGTTGAGGAGAACTTTGACAGGGACAGGGAATCTGGTTTTTAACTTATTAATTATGGGGATGGGGTTTAAAAACCCATCCTTATACATGAATAGGTAAACACATGGATAGACATAGTATTTAAGAAAAATCATCTTAAAATTAGATAATTTTTGATGTAAATAATTCACACTCGATAAATAACGATAATAATAGGAATGGAATCATTAATTCTATTAGACAAAGTTGGAGCTCTGTTTCAAATATGCCTATTATATCCATTTTGATACGACTACAATAGCATTATTAAGTTCATTACTGACATCTAATCGTTTGAATAAGGAAGAATTTGAAGAGGTAAAAAGTCAGATTCAAATTCTTAGTCCTGGTGAAAATAACATCTATACTTTTAAGAGTCCTAACGATCCTTCAAACGTTAAATTGTAAATAAGGAATCGAAAGAAAGTGGATTAAATTGTCCACTTTTTTTAATTAGCCACGACATAAATTTTGTTAATAAATCTACATAATGGTCTCATTCGGACAGTGCAAGGCAAATATAGCTTGATCCTGTCTGAATTCGGGGCTCTTTCGGACAAGGCAATGCAAAAAAAAGCTAGATCCTATCTGAATGTTAGTCATGAAATGCTCAGTCTTTTATCATTAATTAAATCAAAAATCCTGTCCCGTTATTTCAAAAAATTAAAAAGAGGAGCTGCACTGTAGCTCGCTCCTGAACTAGCTGTTCCATTAACATAAAAAAATGATGATTGCAGCATCGATCGTTCAATTATGAATTACATGCCGATAAACATGTTCCTGCTGAAAGGACCCCAGTATACATCATCAAAAATGATATTTAACTGGTATAAGTTCCCACTCAACAGTTCAACGGTTGTTTGACTAATCTGCTTCGTTACTAGAATAAGGATAAAACAATGCATCTGAAGTGTAACAAGCACTTTACCTTTTGAATCATTTAGTGTTGGTGATTACCTATTTTCGATTATTTTCTTATCTTCCCTATATTTATTTAAACATTCTTTACATATACAATGTTTTCTTCTACTTTCTACAGGAACTAATTCAAAGATTTCTTTAGGAAATTCTTCTTTCTCACACCAGCAGTTGCCGTGTTCTCCATCACTTATCATACATTCGTTTTCTTTTCCACAAATTGGACAATATTTATTTGTCAATTACACTCCTCCTTAATCCTCACAAAATGGGTCAAATATGGCATTAAAACATATATATTTCCAGCCCTATTCTTCAACTCCCTCACTTTAATACGATTTTCTTTATTCCTTTTTACTAAATATGGATTTATCCAACTCTTGCACCCGTTACTCTAAAAGAATTATCTCACATAATTATTTTAAATTGCTCTTCCAATATAATAAATGCTCAGAGCAAAAAAACTCTGAGCATTTCTTTATATTCGGTTTATTAAACATAAGCAAAAGTTACATTAAGTAAATTTCTTCACGATCAGTGTAACTGTAGGATGACAGTCTCCCAAAAAATATAATCAACTAATAACTCTACTAACAACGATAAGTAATACACAACTTACTTTTGTTATAGATGATATAGTATCTTCTTTGAACAAAGCTGTTCCAATAGTCCAAACCCAATGAGGTCGACCGATTCTTTTCTCGAAAAGCTGGGCTCGTAATTTGCACAGTCAATATGAATAACTCCGTAATCCTGCTCAAAATATCTAAAATACCTGCCATTATTCCATTAAAATAATTTTATCTACCTTCATAAAAGACACCCTCTAACATTTAATAATAAAGAAGTTGGAAGCCCAAGGGAATCCAATGTTTATTCCATTTCTGCTCGTTCCATATGATATACTATCGCTTGATTGAGCCATTTCTCCTCATTTTCTGTGAATGGAGATGGTGCCATATCTTCAAGTTCTTGAATATCCAGTTTTTCCATGTCAGTATCAGCTAGCTTTTGTATCAAATCCTCACCAAGAAACGCAAAAGACGATTCTAGATATGTTTTAATCATTTCTTGTACTTTTGGATCCTCTACAGGTTTACCATATAATTGTTTTACTTCCTTAGCCAATTGAATAAAGGTTTGATCTAAGGCGATTTTTTCTTCTTCGGATTTCTTTGACAACCCTTCCACTACGTCCCCTTGCATGTGCCTTTCCAACCATTCTTTTTGTATATTTTCTGTTTGCATACTATGGATAAGAGTGAATAATATGGTGCTATCCAGTTCTCCTTCTTCTTTCAGTAACTTAATCACTCTCTTAACAGCAGTCATTGATTGTTTGATTCGTTCTTCTTCTTTTTCCAACGCTTGCAAATGAAGGGATAAAGTGTCAATCAAATCAACATTAAAACTCGATTCGTCTAACAATTTAGCTATTTTATCGAGAGTATACCCTAGGAACTTTAGACTTACGATTTTCTGTATGGTTAGTATATCTTGATGATTGTATATGCGGTGGCCAGAGGTCGGATGCTTTTCTGGTTGTAAAAGACCGATTTCATCATAATAATGTAAAGTTCGAATAGATATTCCTGTCTTTTCCGAAAACTCCCCAATGGAATACTTGTTATTCCCTTTCATTAACATTCCTCCCTTAAAAGTATATGTTCATTATAAAACCTCACGTAACTAGAGATTCAAGAGGTGATTTGTAAAAAAAATAAAATGTACGGCTCACATTTTTATTTCACAAATATTTATTGCATTAAACTCCGTTACTTGAAAAAGAAAAAGGCGACCATTTTTATTAAAGAGTCGCACAACAAGTAAAATAATATTATCCTTTTTTGATTAACAAAGATTTCAAGACTATCCAACAAGTTAATTAAGAACTTCTTCCAAGAATCCATGTATCATTCTTCTGTTTCCTTCCACTACCTCATTATCTTTTATGTCAATGACATCAAAGTAAATATTCATGACTTCAAAGAGAGTTTTTCGTAAACTTTCATAATTCATTTTTACTTCATAGGTTTTACCTAGTCTTTCTGAATAACAGCAATCAATCAGATCTATAGATTTATCAAAGTCAAACCTAATATTGTTACGTAAACAAATGAATTCAATGATTTGATTTCGTATAAAATCTATATCTTTCAGAGCTTTGATATATTGTCCTCTTTTCAACGCCACAGCTGCACTCCTAACAAACTGCCATATAAAACTTAATGAATCATTTATTGTGTCATCCATATCTCTTTGTGGTAGTTTTTTTAAAGAGTCCGTAAGCTTCTCTGAAATAGTCTTTTCTTGATCAAAAACCACTATCCAATTTGGCTTTGTTGCTTTAAGTTTATTTAATGACCATACCCCTAAATCTAGTTCTAAATAGTTATCAAAAAAGAAACAAGAAACCAGTATGTCTTCTTCATGAGAATATGTTTTCTCTTTTAGAATACAAAACCTTGATTGTAGATAATCTCTAAGTTTTTTATTTATTGTTACTACTTCTTCTGAATTTTTCACTACAACGAGTAAGTCAAGGTCTGAATACTTATCTCTAAAACCAGTTGAACCTGAGCCAACCAATAATAATGCTTGTACTTCATTCAAAGATTTTGTGAATCTTTCAATCTCTGACATCATTTCTATTCGCTCATTATGTGTATACATATTTTCCCCTATTAATAATTTTTTCCTTTTTCTAGATTTCACATTGGGATATTTTCCACTCTTTTTTTCGAATGACTTCCATATTACACATCTAGCTTATGTTGTGAATTCAAATGAATCTTTTTTTGGATCTGTTGTTTGTCACTTGATTCTTCACCTATATTGAGCAGTACGACCCCTACAATTATTAAAACAATGGCACTAACTTTCATTACTGTTAATGTTTCTTTAAAAACAAAATATCCGATAATTGCAATTGTAGCGGTGCCAATACCTGACCAGATTGCGTAAGCAATACTTACAGGTATCGTTTTTAAGGAAAAATTCAAGCATACAAATGCAAGTATGTAAAATAGGATCATCAATATGGAGGGAATTCCTTTTGTAAATCCATTTGATAGCTTCATTGAAACAGTTCCTATGATTTCAAATAAAATAGCTGCGGCTAAATAAAACCAAGACATTTACTTCACCTCCTCATTTAATATTCCGTTTATTACAACATCTACTATTGTTGCTACGACTTCTGGCAAGGGTTTTGTTGAATGTGTATGAAAATCAGGATCGAAAATAGCTTTAGAAACTCCTCGCAATTGTTGAATAACGCTTGAAACATGAACCGGACGAAACTCTCCTTTTTGAATACAAGTTCAATAATTTTCTTGACTGTTTTCACTCCTCTTGAAGAAAATAATCAATTTTCACCCATTCATTAGGAGCGAACCGTTTCATTTGTTCTAATAATTTGGCGTCGCCAAAACGTTGTCTCGTTTTAGAAAAAAATCAAACATTCTGCCCCATGCTTCTTGTGCTGATTTTTCATTATAGTTTAGAGAGTATGGATCACTAAATCCATGTTGTCCATTAAATTTATGTAGCTTGATATTCTTTTCTTCTAAGTATGAAATTAACTCATCTACATTAAATGATTCCTCTTTTTCTGGGAAGAATAGCAATGTTGGGCATAAGGGGTCAATCCCTATATAATTCCTAATTCGTGAACCATAGTATCCGACAATGCCATCTAAACAATCCTCCTCACTACACAACCAAGCAATTGTTGCCCCAACACTAAATCCGGCAATAAATACTTTTTTATATTTATCTTTAATATTCAATAATACACTTTTAATTACATCGGAAGCATTGGTAAAACCTATGTTGTCAATAAAGTTACGATAAGCGAATTCCTCTTGTGAATATTCAAAGGGTGTTTCTTGTTCTAATAAATTTGGACAAATGACATCAAAACCTTTATCTGATAATGTTTGACAAATATACCTCATGTGCTGGTTAATTCCATAGATTTCATGAACTACAATGATTACAGTGTCAGACTTATTATGAATATTTAACAATTTATACCTCCCATTGACCTTTCCTCCTATTATACAATTAACATCGAACTGTATGGTTACTTCTTCCACTTTTTTGGGTAGTCTGCCTTTACAAAAAAAATCCGCCTGTCACAAATTGAACAGGTGGATAAAGGGGACAATGCAGCAAAAGGACCGAATGGTGTAGGAAGCAATATTATTTATAATAGAAGTAGTGTACACATTTCTCAGCAAAGCACATACTTTGCGAAAATAGCAGTTTTATCTGCTAAAACAGTAGTTTCATTTGGAAAAATCATAGTTAAATTTGCGAAACTCAACTTCATTTACAAAAACAGCTGACAATGTTTTGAAAATCATTTGTGCAAAAAAATAGGGAGATTCCCGAAAGAACCTCCCCTGCTTTTTATTTAGCGGCAGTATTTATCCCTTAATTCAAGTGCATACTTAACCGATTGCTCTACACCTTTTTCTTGATCCTTAATCATTTGTTCTAAAAGTTCTTCTGGCGGATAATAGTAATCTAATGGTTTGATTACATTTAAATCATAAGGAGGTTGTTCCACCTTAAATGCTCCTTCGCCTACTTCGAAAACTCCGCCTGCACCGGGCTCTCTCTTAAAATGGATAGCATACGGGAAGCACATTTCAACGTTGATTCTAGTTAGTGTTGAATTCTCAACGAGTATTTTAAAACATTCTTCCAAATCGATATTGCCTGTCCCGGCAGGTACGCCACATACCCTGTAATCCTCGCCATCATGGACGATAATATGGTCTTTAAAATGAGTGGTATTGGCATATGGTGCTAATTTTCTTACAGCTTCAACCGGGTCCTCCCATGCCATCATTCCGTTTCCTAAATCGCAATGAGCACCAACCCAAGGGCTGTTGACTTCCTTAATGATTTGAATCACTTCATCCGTTAACTCTTCCTCGTGATTTTCAACAGCAAGCTTAATTCTATATTTCTTTAATAATGGTACGATTTGTTTAATATCTTCAGGAGCTCTTCTCAATCTTTCCGGATCATACTCTCCCATACAGGTATACGTACGAATCACATCTGCGCCAATTCGATGGGCTGCCTCAATGACCGCTGTTAAATGTTCCGGATCGGTTCCATTTGTATCGATTTCAGTGAAAAATCCATACTTTTGAATTTCTTTTTTCACTCTATCTAAGTATTCCGGTTCAAACGATTCTAATGTACCCCATCCTGGTAATCCTGGCCATGGGACAATATTGATCATGACTCCGTCTAATCCTAATTCGGCTGTTTTTCTGATAAAACCGAAGATATCCATTCGACCTGTAATAAACTGTAAGTGATAGCTTTCTGTCTCTAATCCAATTTTCATGTATTACACACCCTTATCTCAATTTATCTTTTGATAGAAAATTAAGCATTGATTTGATTGCCCTCCAGATTTTGTTGGAGTGCTTTTTTCTTGTTAACAATTTTCACTAAATAACTGCTAATAATGAAACCTAACACCGAGAATGCAATCATCGTCAAAAAGACATGTCGATATCCTGTAATTCCTGGGTCCCTGTCTAACATACTTCCATAAAGCGTAAACGCAAACATGGAAGGTGCATATCCTACAAAGCAGGCAATGGAAATCGCTGCACCACTTATTTCTTTTGGAATCCCTACTTCATCAATCGGAGCAAAGAATACCGCTCTTTGTGTAAAGATGATGGCGCCGTAAGCAAGTGTAAAGGTTATGCCAAAATATACATTCATATGTTGATGTGGCAGCAGAATAAAGATAATCATGCCAATAATAGAGGCTACAAATGCTACCCGCAAATATTTTGATGGTGATTTAAACTTCTTATCAGCAAGGAACCCGCCAATTGGACCGCCTACCATTTTCAAACAATATTGATTAACAATCCCATATACTCCAACTAAAGCGACAGGAATTCCATAAATATCCTGTAAGAACGGAATAAAGTATGTCAAGCCGATGTAAACAGAGTAGACAGAGAAAATAGTGAAGGCAACCACCCATATTTCAGGCATTTTGATTGCTTTTAATGCACCTTCTAACGCGACCTTACTTTTGTTCACATTTTGACCTTTCTCATCTACCGTTACAATCACATCATCTTCAAGAAGGAAATATAAAATAATAGCAATCACAATCATGGTAACCGAGAAGAAGATGATCGCGCCTCTTAAACCAGCTTGCCCTGCTCCAAGCCATTGAAAGATTCCAAGGGCTGCAAAAGCTACAATCGTATCGACTACTCCCCTTCCTGCCTCTAGGAATCCAAACATTCTCCCTTGCTCATTTGAATCCCCTAGTAATCTTACAGCTTTGACCAAGACTGGCCAAAAGGCGATTTCTGCAAAAATAGCAAAAAGTGCCCAAATGATTAATATTTCATTAAAACTTGGAAACGTGGCTAGGTAGAATCCCGTTACCCCAACTCCAATTAAAGAAATTGGCATTAGTTTTTTCTTAGAAAAGCGGTCGACTATATACATTGAGATAATGTAACCGAATGCCTGAATAAAAGCATAAACAGATAACGTTAAACCAATTTGTGTATGGGTTAAATGGAAATACTTCATCATTGGAATATAAAAGGCATCTTTTAATGAGTAGAGTTTAAAAACTGTTCCTCCACCCAACATTAATACAGCAAGCGTAAACCATTTTTTTGTGTTTGTATTTTGATTCGTCAATATTAAGTCCCTCCAAAAATAGATACTTTAAGTAGAAAAGAAGAAAGGGCTTACACAAATGGTTAAAGAAAACGCTTTCCTACCACCTTGTAAGATTGTTTTTTTAATAGAATCATTTAAATCTATTAATTATTATTTGGTACACCAGCAATGACTTCAATTTCCACTAAAGCGTCCTTTGGTAAGCGGCTAATCTCTACTGCACTTCTAGCTGGATAATTTTCAGTGAAGTACGATTGATATACTTCATTCATTTGCGTAAACGTATTCATATCTTTTAAAAATACAGTTGTTTTTACGACATGTTGTAAATCGCTTCCAGCAGCTTCTAGAATGGCTTTTACATTTTCTAATGATTGCTTCGTTTGTTCTGCAACGGATTCTGGCATTTCATTTGTACTTGGGTTAATCGGAAGTTGTCCAGAAACAAAAAGAAAGTCTCCCATTTTTACAGCTTGTGAATAAGGTCCAATGGCACCTGGTGCATTGTTAGTTGAAATAGTAGTTTTCATTATTATAGCCTCCTGTGATAAAAAATTATTGTGATGATTTTTTTTTATTATAATGTATAATTATTATTATAGCAACTAGAATTTCAGAAAAAAGTCTAGTTGAATTAAAAAAAATCTTTGTTAAACTAAAATTGACTAATGGAAAATAAAGGTGAGATGAATGACGGAAATGATGACAAATGTCGAAAAGCTTAAACAGTATATTCCCATGGTGCATTTTATTGCTAACATAATGGGAGAAAATTGTGAGGTTGTTTTACACGATGTAACGAACCCTGATCATTCTATTATTGAAATAGTGAATGGACATGTTAGCGGAAGAAAAATCAATAGTCCCATTACGGATCTTGCTTTGAAAATATTAAAAGAAGAAAGCTATAAAGATCGAGATTATTTCTGCAATTATAAAAGCATCTCAAAAACGAATAAGACACTCCGTTCTTCCAGCTATTTTATTAAAGATGAAACTAACAAAATCATTGGCATGATTTGTGTTAACATGGATATTTCCGATGTTATCAATGCTCGCACCATTTTGGATCAATTCATCATGATTGACAATTCCAAAATCGATCCTGTCGAGCCATCAAAGCCCGCCTTTGACCCACATCTTTTTGAGAATTTTGAAGAAAATATTGAGGAACTTCTCTTATCTCTTATTAAAGGGGTTTTAGGAGAGTATGACATTCCACCTGAGCGGATGTCACCGCAAGAAAAAATAGAGGTGGTCAAAAAACTAAATGAAAAGGGAGCTTTTTTACTTAAAGGTGGAGTAAGCGAAGTGGCCAAATATTTAGACGTATCCGAAGCTACTATTTATCGATATTTAAATAAGATTAAATAATCTGTCTTGATGTTTAACAGAAACCTAAAAGATACGGAGGGATTCACGTTGCCGCATATTGTGTTTCGTGGAATTAGTATTGAACAATTAAAGAGTATAAGCAAACCTTTAGTAGCAGATCTTGCAAACGTTTGCGATTGCGGAACTGATAATTTTACATTAGAACTGCCAAACTCTACATTTGTATGTAACGGGGAAGAAACACCTGCTTTTCCTCTTATTGAGGTAAAATGGTTCGAGCGCGGCCAGGAAATTCGTGATCAATTTGCGCGAATACTTACGAAATATTTAATAGAGTTTAAACTTCCTGAAATAGAGGTTGTGTTTACCGTTTTCTCAGAAACAGCCTATTATATTAATGGGAAGCATTGTGGGAATTGACGTGGTTAATAACTAATTAAAAAGCAAAAGCGTTTCTTATTTAAGAACGCTTTTTTTAGTAATACAAATGCTGAACTTCATACTACCATCCCATGCCCGTTAAGCTAAGATTTTGGAGTACCTTCAAAATTTATTAAATTGTAATCGAGTAGAGTTCGCATATACGTTTCTTTACAAGATTAATAGTTTCATTTCTACAATTTAGTAGTATTCTACTCGTATACAGCTTGTGGTGAAAAAGAGAATGTTATTATTCAAACTCTCCAACAAGCAGGTATTCCTAATTACAAATAGAAGAGGTGTTTATTTTAATGGAAAATATAACAGCAAATCGTTATGAGACATATCCTACAAACCGAGTAGTCCCCTTTATTGGAGCTAATAACTTTCGTGACATGGGCGGCTATAGATCATCCGATGGCCGTACAGTTAAGTTTGGACTTTTTTTCCGGTCAGACGAACTAACACGTTTGACAGATGAAGATATGAATTTCTTCAAAACATTAAACATTAAATACATTTTTGATTATCGCGATGAATTGGAAGCACAAAAGAAGCCCGACCCTATACTTTCAAATGTGACATACGAACGGATCCCGACATTTGAGCAAAATAATCAATTTGGCACGATCGAAGAAATGGCTAGAAGTAATTTTTTCAAAAATCTTACCTTAGATACCATGTCGGAGATGTATTCCAAAATGCCACTCAACAATCCATCTTACAAACGATTAATGGAAATTATCCAAGACCCAAATAATTTAGGATTATTACATCATTGTGCCGCTGGGAAGGACCGTACGGGCGTTGGTGCTACTCTAATTTTATCTGCGCTTGGTGTTCCGAAAGAAACTGTTATGGAAGATTATTTATTGACAAATGAAACGATGAAAGAATATAACGAAAAGGTCTTGAAGCAAATTTCAGGGCATTTTGATGACAGAGGTCTTCAAATCATTGAACATCTGCTTGGAGCAAAGGAAGAGTTTTTAGAGGGCGTATTCCAGACTATTACAAATACGTACGGAAACATTGATACGTACTTTGCTCATGAGTTCGGCTTAACAAAGGAAAAACGGCAGGCATTACAAAGCTTTTGTCTTGAATAGGATAAGGTATTTCTATATGAAATCTCATGAGATTTCATGACATTTTTATTGAAAAGGAACTGGATAACTCCGGTTCCTTTAAGGTTGGAGACCTGCCACGTTAGTGAAAAAGCGTTTCTGCTAATTACAGAGAAGGTGTCGACCTCGATAGAAATGTTTTGTACCATTTACATTATCACTTAAAACTCGGATAAGTTATAAATTCGCTCCATTAGGATTAATTCCCTTATCAGCTAAAATGCTTCGTTAATAACTATGCAACGGGATCACCGTAACCTTCTCCTTCTCAACTCTTCCACTTTCCAACAATAGATCAATGATTTATGCGCTCTTCACCAGAAATGATCTGCATCTTCTTTAGTATTTTTCTCGAAATTACAGAAATTTATTTCAAATTGTATCCTTATTAACCTTATTTGTTTTGAAAAATATTTATCTAAATATACCGTTGTTTATTCAACAACAAAAATCACCACTTTGAAAATATTTATGCAATGCTAATGACACTACATACCCTATCTCAAAATTTACCTTGTGTTAATTCCATGCATCTTTCACACAATATTTTTAACTGCAATCTAAGATGGAAAGCTTTATCTTACACATAGGCTGAAATTGGGATCAATTGATGGGATTAATTTTATTTAACCAATGTGGAAGTTCTCTCAAAACGGATTGAGTATTTTGTCTTTTACTAAATCACAAAAATGAACCATCATACAATAGGACGTGGTAAAAGTTGAAAATAAAATTGTTCATTTCTTTGATTTGCTTATCAATATTATCCTCTTGCAGTACTCACCTAGAAACGGATACCAAACAAAGAGAAAAAAATATTTCTGTACTATTAAGTAAAATGGAAGATGAAAGTAAAAAGAAAGTCAAAATCCCATTTAATGGAGTAAAAGATATAAATGGAAAAATAAATGTACTTATTGTAGGGATTGATTCTCGTGGAGAAAATAAATCCCGCTCCGATGCGATTATGATTGCACAATACAATCCACAAAATAAAAAAGGAAAAATTATTTCCATAATGCGTGATTCTTACTTAGAGATTCCCGGCAACAACCAGCACTTTAATAAAATTAATAACGCTTATTACTTAGGTGGTCCTGAATTATTACGCCAAACCATTAAACATAATTTTGATATTGATGTTAAACACTTTATCGCTATCGACTTTAAAGGATTTGTGAAGGTGGTTGATATTGTTGCTCCAGAAGGAGTTGAAGTACATGTTGATCAAAAAATCATTAATGACATGGGTCTTGATATAAAACCCGGTCTACAAAAGCTTCATGGTAAAGACTTATTAGCATATGCTCGCTTCCGTCATGATAACTTAAGTGACTTTGGCAGAGTCCAAAGACAACAAGAAGTCCTTTCCTCTTTGAAAAATGAATTTATGAATCAAATAAGTTCCGTTAACGGTGTAGTTAAATTGCCAAAAATAGGAGAAAAATTAATGCATTATGTAGATACAGATATGGATATTAAAACATTTGTTTCTCTTTGTGGCACTGTATTATTTAATCAAGTGAAAGATGTTGAAACAATGCGAATTCCTGTTCACATGGGCTATTCAGATATAAAGTACCCTCATGTTGGACAAGTGCTTCAATTAGACATAGCAAAAAACAAAGAAGCGATGAAAGAGTTTCTTGTGGATAAACCGACTCCAGTAACCAAATAAAACAGACAACATTATGAGAGAAGCGAACTATCGGCTTCTCTCTTTTCTTTAAGCAATGATTTCTTTTTCTTACGAAGAATTAACGATGTTATTGATAGAATCAAAAAGCTTGATGCAGATATGATAACTTTTAAAAATTATCGTACTATAAAAGTGGTAGTTCTATTGAAGAACTACCACTAGTTTATTTTCGCAGTTATTTTGATTTAATGCCTGCACCACAAAGAGGTATGATTATCTTTTCATCTGGTTCTTTCTTATATTTTAAGTAGCCAGCATAGTTTGCCGCTGTTGTCACTTCAACATAGAAACCTTTATCAGCAAGCATTGCCCGTGCACTCAGAATTTCATCTTCTTTAATTTCAATAAATATACCATTTGTTTTACGTACAGCTTCTAAAATTTGTTTTGAACGTGCTGGAGCTGCAATTGCAATACCTTCTGCTAAAGTACCTTTATTCGTAACAGGTTGTGCTGATAAATCCCCATTTTTGTAAGCATTCACAAGAGGTGCACAGTTTGCTGCTTGGATTGCAATAATTTTCGGCACTTTTTCTATTAATCTGTTTTCAAATAACTCTTTGAAACCATAGTATGCACCAAGTAAAAGTGTACCATTACCAACTGGGATGATTAATGAATCTGGCACTCCTTTTAATCGTTCGTAAATTTCATAAGCGTACGTTTTAGTTCCTTCATAAAAGTAAGGATTATACACATGACTCGCGTAAAAAACTTTTTCTTCGTCTACTGCTTTTTGTGCTGCAGCGGCAATGTCCTCTCGCGTACCTTGAATTTCTTTAATCGTTGCACCATGTGCTTTTACTTGAGCAATCTTTTTCGGTGATGTTTCATCACTTAGATAAATTTCGCATGCAATGTTACAACGTGCTGCATATGCTGCAATCGCCGTTCCTGCATTACCACTACTATCAGCAATAACTTTTGATACCCCTAATTCTTTAGCCTTCGCCATTAAAACAGCGGCGCCTCGATCTTTAAACGATAATGTAGGCATCATATATTCAACTTTTACATACGTATTTGGCTCTAGAGGATCTAGAACGATTAAAGGGGATTGACCTTCACCCATTGTAATAGATTCCCACGTCTTAGAATCTTTTGCGAATGGCATTGTTTCAAAATAACGCCATAAAGAATTGGGATAGTTATTCCAAGCTGCAACATCAATTTCGGGTGTATCTTTAACTATATTTAATACTCCGCCACATTCACATTTCCATAAAGTTGGTGTAATATCATGCTTTTTCCCGCAACTGATACAAATAAATTGTTCCATCATTTATCCACCCCTTAAAGTAATTTTTTATATAAAATATATTTTTTTATACAAAAAGGGTAAAAAAATATAACTAAATATATGCAATCGCCTCAATTTCAATTTTGAAACCAAAATGTAATTCATTTGTTGGTACCACAGTCCGTGCTGGTTTATACTCACCAAAGAATTCTTTATAGACAGCATCTACTTTGTCCCATAATTTCACATTTGGAATGTATAATGTCATACGTAATATTTGCTCTTTTTTACTTCCTGCCTCTTCTAAAATCATTTCCACATTTTTTAGTGCTTGTAATGTCTCTTCTTCAATTGTGCCATATTTCTTTTGACGTGTTATTGGATCAATTGCAAACTGCCCTGATACATAGACTATATCATTATGAACTGTTGCTAGAGCATAATGACCATTTGATTTTAAATTCCCTACTTCAAAAAGGCTCTTCATTGAATTCTCCCTAATTAGATTTATTTTTTATTTCATCCAAATAACTATAAACTGTTACTTTGGAAATGCCTAATAAAGCTGCGACCTTCTCAACAGAACCTTTCATTAAAAAAATGCCTTTTTCGTCCATAAATCGAATTAATTCAATCTTTTCATGGCGTTTCATGACTGGATGTACACTGTTTTGAATAATTTGTTGAATCAGTTGATCAACTATTTCCTCAACATTTTCAATAGCTGCTTCTGATGTTTCTACGTTCTCTTGAACCACAACTTGCGTTGAGAAGAAGGTATTCATAAATTGCTGCATTTGATTCAGTCCTTCAACATCAAAATTTATGCAAAAAGCACCAATAACATTTTGCTTTGAATCACGAATTAATGAAGTCGAAGAACGAATCGTACGTTTGTCTTCTGTTACAAAAGTATAACCTGCTAGGTAATCTTCTTTAAAATCTTTTGATAGTAATACAGTCTTCACTAGGTGATCAAATGATTGACCAATTTTTCTTCCTGTTACATGGTTATTTACTGTAAACATTACAGATGCTTGAGGGTTAGTCAAATCATGAATAACCACTTCACAGTTACGTCCAAACATTTTTGCAGTAGATTTTGCTAAAGGGATAAAACTCTCTAATACTTTCTTACTTTCTTCCATGTCTAGTTACCTCAATTATTTTAAAAAGTCCTTACTATTATATACTTAT
>NZ_JBALPG010000109.1:0-6502 GCF_036965245.1 Neobacillus drentensis | reverse complement strand
CCCATCAGGCATAAGTGCACTAAGGATTGCTTCGTATGCATAAGCTTCGCTCTTATGTGCTCGCACGTCTGCGAGTTTCTTTATCATGTAAAAAATTAATAATTTTTTAATTATATATTAATAGGTTATTAATTGTTACAACCAAAAAAGGGATTATTATTGTTAGAGAAAAGGAAAAAAATCAGTCCTTTCGTCATACGAATTCGACCAATTTTCTCAATTGAATAGAAAAATGGCAGTTATCAATTTAAATTGGGGGCACAACTGATGTTTGAAAGATTACAAATTTTCTTTACCAGCCAAAAGGTGAAGTGGCTGGGCCGGTTTGCATACTATTTGCTCATTCTCCTATTATTATTTTTTATGTACGGATTTAACGATGCAAGCTCAGGTTCCTATATTTACAACGATTTTTAAAGGTAGGCATCAAAAATGAAAATGTTAAACACAATTAAAAACTTTTCACAAACACATCCAGATACATTAGCATATATCTCCCCCACGGAAAAAATGACTTATGGTGAACTCTGGAGACAATCTGAACACGTATCAGCTTTTCTATTAAAACAATCCCCCAAAAAACATCTGCCTGTATTAGTATATGGTCATATGGATGCTTCAATGATTGGATCGTTTTTAGGCTGTGTAAAAGCAGGAATTCCATATATTCCGGTTGATACTTCGATTCCAATCGAAAGAGTATTAAAAATTATTACTAGTTCCCAAGCTGAATTGGTCATCAATGCTTCCCGCCAGGAATTGGCGTTGGACAATTTCACAGTCACTATAGCGAATTATGATAAAATCCTGGCAGAACAAGTTTCTGATGTGCCAATTGACCCATCAAATTGGGTATCTGGCGAAGATAATTTCTATATTATTTATACGTCCGGAAGTACAGGAAATCCCAAGGGTGTGCAGATTTCTGCTAATAACCTGCAAAGCTTTGTTGATTGGATGGTAGAGGATTTTCCAATCAAGGGGAATTTTCGCTTTTTAAATCAAGCACCATATTCATTTGATTTATCAGTCATGGATCTTTATCCCGCTCTTGCTAGTGGTGGAACCATTTTTGCAATAACAAAAGAAATGATTGCGAGGCCAAAACTTTTATTTGAAGCATTAGAAAAATCAAAGACACAGATATGGACCTCAACTCCTTCTTTCGTACAGATGTGTTTAATGGATCCATCGTTTACAGAAGAACTTCTGCCTGAGCTCAGCCTATTTTTATTTTGCGGTGAAATCTTACCAGTTGCAATTTGCCGGCAATTAAGGGAGCGGTTTCCTAAAGCAAGAATATTCAACACTTATGGCCCGACAGAAGCAACAGTAGCCGTTACTTCTATTGAAGTAACAGCTGAAATATTAGAAGCATATCCGAATCTCCCTATCGGAAAACCAAAAGGAGACACATGTATTGTATTGGTTGATGAAAATGGCCAGCAAGTACAGCACGGGGAAAAAGGTGAAATGATTATTGTTGGCCCAAGTGTAAGTAAAGGCTATTTAGGGCAACAGAATCTAACAGAAAAATCATTTTTTCATTATGAAGGCGAACCCGCCTATCGAACTGGTGATGCTGGCTATTTTGATCAGAATGGGCTGATTTTTTACAAAGGCCGGATTGATTTTCAGATAAAACTGCACGGCTACAGGATGGAGTTAGAGGAGATTGAATACCATATTGCCAATTGCAAAAATGTGAAATCAGCTGCGGTCATCCCAATCTATCAAAATGACAAAATTGACTATTTACTGGCGGCAATCATTCCTACCAGCCATGATTTTGAAAAAGAATATCAATTAACAAGTGCTATCAAAAAAGAACTTAGCGAGGTAATTCCTGCATATATGATTCCAAGAAAGTTCACCTACTATGAGGAGCTTCCAATGACAGCGAACGGAAAAATGGACCGAAAAAAATTTAAGGAAATGGTTTTACAATGACACCATATGGTTCTTTTACATTCTTTTTCATCCTGGCAATTCTTTTAGCACCAACAGTTATTCTCGGTTTACGGGGGAAAAGGTTTCATACCTATAATATGTTTGTGTCGATTATCGCCCTTGGCATAATCTTCTCTTCATCTCTTAAACAAGCTGTTGCCTTAATCGTATTTACTATCTGGCAAGTAGTTTTAATAAAGGCCTACATCGCCTATCGAAAAAAGAGCAATAGGAACACTATCTTTTATTTGGCAGTTATTCTTTCGATTCTACCGTTGATTCTTTCGAAGCTGCTGCCATATTTTTCAGATGTAAACTTAATTGGCTTCCTTGGTATTTCTTATTTAACGTTTAAGGGTACACAAATCATCATGGAGACACGTGATGGCTTAATAAAAAAAGACATGCCCCTTTCCCGATTACTCTATTTCATATTATTTTTCCCGACCATTTCATCGGGTCCAATCGACCGTTATCGTCGCTTTGATAAAGATTTAGAACTTGAGATTTCAAGGGAACAATACAAATTATTGCTTTATGAAGGAATCAATAAAATTTTTCGTGGATTTTTATATAAGTACATTATCGGCTATTCGATCAATCACTTTTTCATCACGAATCTAAGATTTATTGCTCAAAGCCATTTAGAGCATCATCTCTATTATATGTACGCCTACAGCCTCTATCTATTTTTCGATTTTGCGGGCTACAGTGCTTTTGCGATTGGTGTTAGTTATATTATGGGGATTAAATCTCCGGAAAACTTTAATAAGCCTTTCCTTAGCAGGAACATAAAAGATTTCTGGAATCGCTGGCATATGAGCCTTTCCTTTTGGTTTAGAGACTATGTGTACATGCGATTTGTCTTTTTGATGACCAAGAAAAAGTGGATTAAAAACCGCAACCTCCTCTCAAACCTTGGTTATATATTACTGTTTTTGTTAATGGGATTATGGCACGGACTAGAAGTTCAATATCTTATTTATGGAATGTACCACGCTGCATTAATGGTTGCTTACAATTCATTTGAACGGTTTAATAAAAAGCACAAGTGGTGGCCGCAAAACAAGTTTACACATATTGTTGCAATTATTATTACCTTCCATGTGATTTGCTTTGGTTTTTATATTTTCTCTGGACAATTATTTCATAAAGGAGTTTGATTAAGATGGATTTCAAAAATGAGGTTATTACATTATTATCTGAAATTTGCCAGGACGATATTATTAAGGAAAATCCCGATATCGATTTATTTGATGCCGGATTATTGGATTCATTTGGGACTGTTGAATTACTCGTTCAAGTAGAAGAGCGTTTTGGAATTCTTGTTCCTATAACTGAGTTCGATCGTGATACATGGAATACACCTAACAATATCGCCATTCAGTTGGCTGATATGCAATGAAAAAAGCTTTATTCTCACCCATTATCTTAGCTTTTCTCGTTTTGGTTATTTTGGTAGTGATACCAAATCGATGGATTGAGAAAATGATTCCAAAATCGAGAATTTCTCAGGCTGCAACAGAATTAAATCCATTTATGTTTCAAGGTAAATATGTTCAAAATAAAATGCTCGAAGATGATCATTATTTACCCATTTATGGATCTTCTGAACTGGCTAGACTTGATCGTTACCATCCGTCCAATTATTTCCAAGTGACAGGAGCAGGCTTTACACCATTTTTAATTGGCCGCGGCGGAACTGTATCATTAACTCATTTTTTAAATTTTTCTGAGCATATGGATCAGCTAAAGGGGAAGAAAATTGTTTTCGTCCTGTCGCCGCAATGGTTTCAGCCAAAAGGGACAGACGAATCCCATTTTGTTCCTAATTACTCATCGTTACAAGGCTATGATTTGGCTTTTAACAAAAAAATTGATCCAATTGTTAAGAAAAAGGCAATAAAAAGGCTGTTAAAATTTTCGCCAATTCAAAACGACCCTTTTCTTTCTATCATGTATAAGGCGGAGATAACAGATAATCCATGGACTAAAAGAGCTAGTACATTGATTCGCCCTTTTGCCTTCACCTATCGTGAATTGTTGATTAAAAAGGATCTTTATTATTCTTTGGCAGGCGGTATATCTCGAAAAAGAGATCTCAGTCCAAAGGTAAAGAATAAATCTTGGGATGAATTAGCGGTTCAAGCAACTCGTTTCGGCGAAAGAAGATCTACGAATAATCAGTTTTATGTTATTAATAGTCAATATAATAAAATTCGAAAATTGGTTCCTTCTTTAAGGGATAATAAAATTGGAGCATCTTACGGAGAATCCCCTGAATATCAGGATTTCCAACTGGTACTTGACCTATTAAAGCAGTCTGGGGCAGAACCACTGTTTATTTCTGTTCCAGTAAACGGTAAATGGTACGACTACACAGGTTTTTCAAAAGAAGGACGAACAGCGTATTATGATCGTATTAAGAAACAAATTGAGTCAGAGGGCTTTCAAATTGCCGATTTTTCCAATCATGAATATGATCCATACTTCATGAAGGATACTATTCATATTGGCTGGAAAGGCTGGGTATATATCGATAAAGCAATAAAGGATTTTTATCATGGAAATAAAATAAACGTAGATGTCGTTCAGGCAATGTAGTTTGAACAGTTTTAATCTATATTTGTGTGATAATCATTGAACTGATAATAATTGGCATTTTATATTAGGAATTGGCTTCTCTACTCTATTTATAATACACATCACTTTTTCTTATTCAAAGTAGATTAATATTAAACTAAAAGTTATAATATACTCGATGATTATTCATTTTGGGAGTTGAGAAAATGTTTTCAAATATTGGTGTTCCTGGATTAATTTTGATCCTTATTGTTGCCTTAGTCATTTTTGGACCGAGTAAGCTCCCTGAAATTGGACGTGCTTTTGGTAAGTCAATTCGTGAATTTAAAAAAGCAACTGATGGAATCACAGACGATATAAAAGCAGAATTTAAAGAAGATATCAAAGAGGTTAAACAAGACCAAATTAACTTAAAAAAATAATGTGCTTTGAAGTTAAACATCCCCTGAAATAGTTCAAGGGATGTTTTTTGATAAATATAAAGAAAAAATTTCAACTTTGAGAATTGTCCAGCTCCATAAGAATAAGCTTTGGAAGCGATACCTCGCACGAGTAAAAGCGTTAGCTTTTTCGAGGAGCGCCCAGCGGCTAGTAGACTTCGCTCTTCTCCCTACGATAAGTCAACATCGGATCGCTTTCGCTCTCCGTGTTTCCTTTATCTCAGTCGAAGCGCTCCAGTCTATACGCCGCTAAACGGACGCTTGCGCTTTTCTTATTTACCTTTTGGACTTTTCGGCAAATGCTTGGAATTGATTCATTAATTTTTTGCGTGATTTTTGATTACGTAGTAAATAGGCAGCGCCTAATCCAATCGTCGTCATCATTAATTTTTTTCTAACCATTGAAATCCTCCTTCTGAGACTTTCCTACCTCTTCAATATTCCCTCAGGATCTGCATTTTAGCACTCGTAATTATTAATGAATACATCAAATAATTTCCATTCTATATCTGGAACTACAACAAAAAAAGTCAATTCGGTTTTAGAATTGACTTTTTTTTAAAACTGTTTATTACTTTTTCAACATATCTTTCATCATTTTGTTATGCTCTTTCATTTGATTTAAAAGTTGATTAAGAAGTACAACTGCCTTTTTATCATCCTTATTTTCAATCGCCATATTTAAATCTCGGAACGTTTGCCAGTGTTCCATCTTTTTACCACCATGTACCTGCTTCATAAATTCTTTTTTCGTTATCTTTCCTTCATTAAATTGCTTTTTAAGTTCCTCCATTTTAACCATTCTATCTTTTTTCCATTTCTCACGTTTGGCAGCATTTTCAGGACTCATCCATTGGTTGCGAAGTGTCTTTTTTTCCGTAAGAACTTGGGTCCATTCTGCCTTTTTGCTTGGTGTATATTGGTCTACCCATGTAAGGAGCTTTTGCTCTCTCTCCTTCATCAATGCCTGCCAGTCTTTATGCATCATTTGGTGCTGCTTGCCTTCCTTGCAATCGCAAGGTTTTTCCTCATGATCTACTGGTAAAGAATCATTTGCAGCTGTCAAACCTGGCACTGATAATAATAATGCCAATGTTAAAAATAACAGTTTAAGTTTCATAAATATCTCCTTCCATTCTTTTTAGAAATTTAACCAAATTTTTTCAGCACGAAATTATCATTCCCAGTTAGTCGAAAAAAATTTACCAATTGGACATAAATTTAGTAAAAAAAACCTTGAGATGTTTATTAAATTGTCGTATTCTATGAATATAGAAGATATGTGAAATATTTCACATTTAAAAATTGAGCATAAGCTCAAATTTTTTACGTCTTAATTGTGAATTATTTCACAAAAATATTTATAGAAAACCATATATAAATGGTATTAGGAGTGGGGAAATATGTCAAAACCAAAAATTGTAATCCTAGGTGGAGGCTATGGTGGAATTATTACAAGTAAAAGCTTAGAAAAATTATTAAAATCCGGCGAAGCATATGTTACGCTCATTAATAAACATGAATATCAT
>NZ_JBALPG010000108.1:32544-33555 GCF_036965245.1 Neobacillus drentensis | reverse complement strand
TCATTATACTGTCAGGATTATCCAATGACAAATTATTGAACTTTTTTAAGAGGTGAATTTTTTTGCGACGTTCTTTAAAGTGGTTGGCGGTTGCCACTACAATCGGAATGATATTTATTTTACTCGGCGGGGCATTAGTGACAAAGACTGGTTCTGGAATGGGCTGCGGGAGATCGTGGCCATTATGTAATGGTAAATTTCTCCCGTCAGAAATAACACCGGAATTAATCATTGAACTTGCCCATCGACTAGTTTCTGGTGTTGGGGGCATCTTGGTTCTGGTCCTGTCGATTTGGTCATGGAAGGCGATCGGTCACATTCGGGAAACCAAATTTCTTTCCTTACTTTCCTTTTTCTTTTTACTATTACAAGGATTGATTGGGGCAGCTGCCGTAAAATGGGGGCAATCAAGTTTTGTCCTTGCCTTACATTTTGGTATTTCTCTCGTTTCTTTCGCAGCTGTATTTTTATTGACATTGCTGATTTTTGAAATTGATAAGAAGTTTGATGCTGAAAAGCTCTATATTGATAAACGAATGGGCTTTCATATCATCGGTGTTTCAATATATAGCTACTTTGTTATTTATACAGGTGCTTTAGTCCGGCATATGAAAGCAAGTCTCGTTTGCCGGGATTGGCCTTTATGCCTAAATGACGCCCCTTCATTACCGACTAACATCTATGAATGGGTGCAAATGGGACACCGGGCTGCTGCTGGTCTTATCTTTATCTGGATTGCTTATATTTTTTATTTGGCTGTTCGCCATTACAAAGATCAAAAAGTGCTTTACTGGGGATGGATGATCTCCTTTATCCTCGTATCATTACAAGTAATAGCTGGTGCTTTCATTATATTTAGCAGACTAAACTTGTATATTGCACTTCTACACGCATTCTTTATTACTTGCTTGTTTGGAGTCTTAAGTTATTTTCTTTTGTTATATTCTAGGTCTAAAAGAAATCATCAATAAAAAAGTTGCCGGAAAAAAATCCGGCAACTTTTTTTATTAA
>NZ_JBALPG010000108.1:0-32455 GCF_036965245.1 Neobacillus drentensis | reverse complement strand
TTTCCTATCATCCACTAAGTACAACTACGTCTCTGTCTTTACCATTATTGCTCCCCGATCGACGAGTTTTCTTTAATTATGCTTTTTTTAATTTAAGTAAAAGGTCACCTGTTAAAATTGCGTCTCCGCTAGTATACATAGATACCCTTAACAACTCCTGAGAAGCACCTTCTACTCTATGTATTTTTAATAACCTAAAAGACTTCCCCGCTTTATTTTATAGGTAATAAACCTTACCATCTTGATTTTTTTTCTTTTCGTTAGCTTGTTCCTGTTTATTTTTATATTTCTTTTCAAACTTCACAAACATCGACACATTTACAAGTATTCCTGATGCAGCTGCAAGCATCAAAAGTGAAGAACCTCCATAGCTTACAAACGGAAGCGTAACACCTGTTAGTGGAATCAATCCGGAAACACCCGCTAAATTGATAAAGGATTGAATACCAATCATACTTGAAACCCCAATCGCGAGTAGGCTTCCAAAAGGATCCTTACATTGCAGACTAATATAAATTCCGCGTAAAACAATATAGGCTAATAGAAGAATAACAAACCCTACACCCCAAATGCCTAGCTCTTCCGCAATAACAGCCATAATGAAGTCTGTATGCGATTCCGGTAAATAGCCCAGTTTTTGAATACTTTTACCTAAGCCGAGTCCGTTGACACCTCCTGAGCCAATGGCGATATAGGAATTAGCTAAGTGAAAACCGGCATCTTTCTCGTAAGCGAAGGGGTTCTCTAACACAGTAATCCGGCTCATACGTTTTTCTGAAAATATAGTATCTTTTGCGACAAATATTACTGGCAAAAGAACAATAAGAGCTATAATAACCAATTTAGATATACTTTTAAAATTCATCCCTGAAGAAAAAATCATAGTTGCGGCAATAGCAGCAATAATGATCGCTGTACCATAATCCGGCTGTAAAACAATTAAGAAGCAAACAATAAATAAAAATACTAATGGAGGAAGAACTCCTTTATTAAATTGATTAATATAGGCCTGTTTTTTGGCATATACAGCTGCCAAATAAATGATTACAGCAAGCTTTACAAACTCTGCTGGCTGCAGGCGAAATGAACCGATCAGGTACCAGCTTTGGGCGTTTCCGGCAGTATGTCCAAAGCGAAATAATCCTAAAAGCAAAAGAATTGAACCAATTACCATAGGAACTTGAAACCATTTTGTAAACTGCATGATTTTGTATGGTAGGATGGCAAAAACAAAAAAGATACAAAAAAAATAGAGAAGCCACATTTTTTGTTTTTGATAAAAATAATCACTTGGGACATCATATCTTTGGACAGCAGAAGCCATGCTTGCGCTATAGACCATCACCAATCCGAAAGCACACAACAGGATGATGGCGATAATCAAGGTATAATCATATGATTTCAATATTTTTTTTATAAAATCGTATATTATTACATAAATACTCTTTACTCTTGTTAACGGGTTTTACCAGGCACGCATACAATCATCAATTGGCATTGTGGGGATATAAATGACAAACAGCCAAGCACTTTTTTCACTAGTGTTTGGCTGCCTTTATATTCTGACTAATAAATATAAAAAATCTCTCCTTCCTTGATTAGTGGTTATTCCATTTTGTTTTGGCCCGAATTCATTCTGTTTTTAAAGGCATTGATTGTATTAATTCTGTGCTGACGAACCATTTCCTCAATCTTATTGGTAGGAGCTTTTTCTTGAATAAGACGAATGATATTCTCATGTTCTTCAATCGATTGACGGGCCCGTTGAGGAACAAAGGTAAAGATCGAGCGGCGAACACGGTCTAACCGCTGCTGTGCTTGACGAATCTCTTCTTGTAAAAATACATTTCCGCACTCTTGATAAATAGTGGAATGAAATTGGCGATTTAACACACCGAATTGTTCAAATTCAAATTGGTAAAGAGCCTCTTCCATTTGCTTGTTCAGCTCTTGTAGTATCTCAATATGTGCATCTGTCATATTTCGAGAACTAAGAGCTGTCGCATATCCGTCTAATACAGCCACGACAGAGAGTGTTTCAATATACTCTGTTTCATTGATTACACTAACAATTGCACCACTATATGGTTTGTATTGGATTAAACCATCTACTTCTAGCTGCCGAATAGCCTCACGAACCGGGATCGTACTTGCCCCTAGCTCTTTGGCAACTTGATCAATAATGATGCGTTGTCCTGGCCCATAGACTCCTTCCAAAATCTGAGTACGGAGAAATTCATAGGCATATTGTGTTTTACTAATGGATTGGTCTTGGTTATTTTTTCTCATACCAATATCATATCCCAAATCATATATGATTTCAATGAATTTCAATAAAAATCATATATTATCCCTTGATATTATATATCTAAATATAAACCTATTTCTTATATCGTTTGTGAATATTATTATTTTTGTACGTACCTGCCTCACTAAATTCGACCAGTTCCATTGACAATGCTAAATATCGTTTGGCAAATAGTTCGGCAAAATGTCCTTTAATCACCTCAAATAATTCATCACAGGTTTCCTTTTTATCCTTCTCCGAACGCCCTGCGCCGATTTTTAGCATGACGTGGACAAATGCATCATCCTCGGTTCCATCGGCAACACAATAATCATGGAGCAGGGTGGCACGCGAACGAATTCCCCCTATCGGAAATATATTACTCCTAGAGATTAATACCATATTCAATTTTTTCAGTAGGCATGAAATATTAGCCTCCGTTTTAATGTTGTCTGTATATTCAACAATAATATGCGGCATATTTTTGCTCCTTATAAAAACAGCATGAAAGTCTATGAACTTTCCGCTGAACTTTCGATATGGGTGATACAGCTATACTTAATGTGATAGATTAAATCAATTTTTCTGCTGGTTGTAATGGTTTAGAGACGTTAAATGTTTCGTCGCCAACAATCGTATTGACCAACCTGCCAATACCTTCAACCTCGGTCACTACAACGTCACCAACAACTGTGTCTACTGACCCTTTAGGTGTCCCTGTTAAGATTATGTCGTCCTTATTCAGTGTCATGAAGCTGCTTAAATACTCAATTAACAATGGAATACCAAAAATCATGTCCTTTGTTGACCCGTGCTGGGTCAATTCCCCATTCACATAGGTTCTTAATGTGAGATTCATAGGGTCAGGAATGTCTTCTTTATCTACGAACCAAGGTCCAATCGGTGTACAAGTATCCCGATTTTTTACTCGGAGATTTGGACGGTAATAATTTTCTAAATAATCACGGATTGCATAGTCATTGGCTACTGTATAACCCGAAACATAATCATAAGCGTTTTCACGCTTAACATTACGCGCCTCTCGGCCGATGACAACAGCAAGTTCACATTCATAGTGCATATAGGTGGCATCAGCAGGTCTAAGTGTTTCTGCCCTGTGTCCAACGAACGTATTTGATCCTTTTAAGAAAACAAGCGGTTCAGTTGGTGCATTGAATGCTAATTCTTTCGCATGATCTGCGTAGTTCAAGCCCAAAGCAAATACAGTCCTAGGCTTAACCGGTGGCAGCCAAATTACTTCGCTTTCATCAACAATCCTGCCATCTTCAAGTTTGAGTTGATCGTCTACTTCCACTGCACCATGAATGGCCCCAGCATATGCTACTCTTGCTCGTTTCATTATTTTGCACCCCCAGCCACTATTTCATGTTCATGAACAACTCGATTTTCTAAGGTTCCGACACCTTCGATTTCGATACAGACATGATCTCCTGCCTTTACCAATGGTGCACCTTCAGGAACCCCTATCAGCAAAGTATCACCAGCTGTCAATGTCATAAACTCCGTAACTTCGGCAATCAACTTCTTTACAGGTCGGATTAGGTTTGCCGTCGTGTTTTCCTGCCTTAGTTCTCCATTAATATACACTCGCAGCTCTAATGCGGCAGGATTTTCGATTGCATCCCGTTCAATCACCCACGGGCCAATGGGGCAAAATCCATCACGGGCCTTCTGGCTGATCGCAGGACGGTAGAAACTGCTATGTGGGACAGTGACATCATTAACAACGGTATATCCCGTAACATAATCAAGCGCTTGATCCTCACTCACCCGTGTTGCCGTACGGCCGATTACAACACCCAGTGCGGCACCAACCTCTAATTCCGCTACATCTGAAGGTAAAGGAATTGGCATATTATATCCATTGATAGTATTTACCGGTTTAATATAAAGAATTGGCGCTTTTGGCGGTTGATTATATGGAGGTTCATTGACTTCATTTCCTAATGTATTAAGGGCTCCCTTATAATTCAAAAGCGTTCCGTAAATGGTTCCAGAAACGGGTGAAGTTAATAAAAGTTGTCCGAGGTCATATGATTTCCCTTTAAGTTCAACCGTTGCATTTACTACATCTACATTTACTACCTCGTCCTGTAAGCGGCCGGAAAATCTAATTTTTGCTTTACTCAAACTCGTCACTCCTTATTACATAATAAATTTCTAATTTCGATTAAAAACAACCAATTTAAGTTCTGTCATTTCCTCAATGGCATATTTAATCCCTTCTCTTCCAGTACCACTTTCCTTTACACCACCATACGGCATGTGATCTACCCG
The DNA here is from genome assembly GCF_036965245.1 of Neobacillus drentensis. GTDB lineage: Bacteria > Bacillota > Bacilli > Bacillales > Cytobacillaceae > Neobacillus > Neobacillus drentensis_G. The sequence continues at coordinate 27,870 of NZ_JBALPG010000108.1, read as the reverse complement.
GAAGGTCGGAATATCATTAATCATTACACCGCCTACGTGAAGTTTTTCGGCTGCAGCAAGTGCAGTATGTACATTGTCCGTGTAAATCCCTGCCTGTAATCCGAAGCGAGAATCATTTACGAGATCAAAGGCTTCTTCTACTGTTTGTACTTTATTGATTAGGACGATTGGGGCAAATACTTCCTGACAGGACACCTTCAAGTGGGTATCAGCATGTAATAAAACGGTTGGAAGAAGAATATTTCCTTCCGCTGTTCCGCCAGTAGCAATTTCAGCACCATGTTGTTTTGCTTCTTCAATCCAGTCAAGTGTCCGTTCAACATCTCCTTTTGAAATAAGTGCCGACACATCCGTTTTTGGATCTAATGGGTCACCGATTTGAAGATTTCTAGTTGCTTCCACAAATTTTTCCACAAATGCTTCATATAAACTATCGTGAACATAGATTCGCTGTAAGGAAATACAAACCTGCCCTTGAAATGAAAAAGCTCCCTTTACACAGCGGGAGATAATCCTTTCTATATCCACCCCTTTATCAACGATCAATGCTGCGTTTGAACCAAGTTCGAGGGTTACGCGTTTTAATCCCGCTTTATTACGTATTCCAATTCCAACAGAGGGACTTCCCGTAAAGGTAATGGCTTTAATCCTGTCATCCGAAACTAATTTATCCCCGACCACTCTCCCGCTTCCAGTTATTACATTAAGTGCTCCAGCGGGTAAGCCTGCTTCTGAAAGAAGCTCAACTAAGAAATAAGCGGATAGCGGTGTTTGTGAAGCTGGCTTTAATACAATCGTATTACCCGAGGCGATGGCAGGCCCCACTTTATGGGCGACTAAATTCATTGGAAAATTAAATGGAGTGATCGCACCAATCACCCCAAGTGGTTCTCGTACAGTGTAGGCTACACGATTTTCTCCACCAGGGGCAGCGTCTAATGGAAGCGTTTCTCCATGGATTCGCTTAGCTTCCTCTGCTGCAAATTTATAGGTTTGAATTGTTCGGGCAATTTCATCCTTAGCTGTTGAAATAGGCTTAGCTGCTTCCAGTGCAATTATCCTTGCCGCTTCATCTGAGCGTTTTTCAAATAAATCTACCAATCTTTCAAGGATGGCTGACCGTTGATGGGCTGGCATTTTTGCCATTACCTCTCTAGCATTACAAGCTGCCTCGATGGCTTGGTTTACTTCTTCAGGTGATGAAGAAGGTATTTCTCCAATTACTTCTTCAGAATATGGGGAGGTCAGTGTTGTGTACTGCTGCGCCTTGACCCATGTACCATTGATAAATAAACCTTTTTTTATACCGATCATTTCAATCCTCTCTCCCTTTTTTAAAAGTAAAATAAAAAGGAGGAATAGGATGGTGCTGATGATAAAGCTACCTTCATTATCCTCCTTACTCCTCATCTTTAAAGCTATAAAATAAATTCCGGCTTTACTTTAGCTAATTTAGCCTCTGAAACGGCAATCTGCTCACCAGTTTCGATGTCTAAAAATGGAGAAGTCTCACTAAACCAGGTATCAGGTGCCTTATGCCCCCAGAAGGTTTGCCGTCTCGGGTCATCCAAATCCCAGCGAATCGGTTTAAAATCCGGATCACTAGTTAAATAGTCGCCATTGTAAAGCTCAATTCGATATCCATCTGGGTCCCTTAAGTAAAGGAAAAAGGCATTTGAAAGTCCGTGGCGGCCAGGCCCTCTTTCAATATTATCGCCATAACCAAGTGAAGCCAGGACATCACAACAATGGATAAGTGCCATTGGATCTGGCAGCCAGAAGCCAATATGATGAAGACGAGGACCCTCACCATTCATAAAGGCCTGGTCATGAACCCCTTGTTTACGATGCAACCAAGCAGCCCAAATCCGATCAGTTTCTGTAGCTGTATACTCAGAGCAGGCGAAACCTAGTTCATTGATAAAAAAATGATAGGCATTTTCAACATCAGGAACAGAACAATTTACATGGTCAATGCGTTGAATTCGAGCTCCACGATATTGATCATACCGCTGAAGCATCCGTTCTGCACCGTCCATTTTGCAGAAAAACTCTAACGGCATGCCAGAAACATCATGGACATGAAGGGCTCTGCCTACTGCATGTTGGCTGCCTTTTTCTACCCATTTTGTTTTTAATCCTTTTGATTCAAAAAAAGCTGCTAATTTGTCTAAATCCTCTTCTTTTGCTACTTTATAGCCAAGGGCATGGACCCCCAGCTTATCCGATTTCTTTAAAACTAAGCTGTGGTGTGTATGCTCCTCTAGTCCTCTAAGATAAATATGCTCAGTGTCACTCTCCGTTTCAATAAACCCTAAAGCGTTTACATAAAAGTCGCGTGAACGATTTAAATCCTTAACATTAATAATTGTTCTGGCAATTCTAATAATATTAAAATCCATAGGGTGACCTCCAAATTTGCTATATTAATAATCTTGAATACTTAAGTCTAGTATAAGGAAGGTATTATTTCTTTACTTTTCCGAACTGAGGAATATGATGGTCACCAATTGCAACATGAATCACTTTCGGTTCAGTGTAAAATTCAAAGATTGCATAATGGCCGCCCTCTCTACCAATTCCGCTTGCTTTTGTCCCTCCGAATGGAATGCGAAGATCACGGACATTCTGTGCATTAATCCATAACATTCCTGCTTCGACTGCATGGGCAACGCGGTGACCGCGCTTAATATCATTTGTCCAGACAAAGCCTGCTAAGCCGTATTTCACATCATTCGCAGCTGCAATAACTTCTTCTTCTGTTTCAAACTCAATTACAGCCATAACTGGGCCGAAAATTTCTTCCTGACACACTCTCATATCATTTTTAGCATTTAGTAAGAGGGTTGGCGGGACAAAGTTTCCTGCTTTCAATTCTTTAGGAACCACTCCCTGAACCACTTCACACCCTTCTTCCTTAGCAAGTTCAATGTAACTTTTCACCTTATTAAAGTGTTCCTTGCCAATTAATGGTCCAAGCTCAGTTGACGTGTCCATTGGATCGCCAATTTTAATATTCGCCACTCGTTCTTTTAGTTCTTTAACAAATTGTTCTTTAATGTTTTTATGAACAAAGACTCGAGCGTTTGATGTACAGCGTTCTCCATTAAAGGAGAAGATTCCCCAAACAGCGGCATCAAGAGCACGATCTAAGTCGGCATCATCGAAAACAATTAGTGGGGATTTCCCGCCTAGCTCCATTGAAGTTTTCTTTAGGGTTTCTGCTGAATTTTTAATGATGGTTGATCCAGTTGTCGTTTCACCTGTAAAGGAAATAGCTTTTACACCAGGGTGTTCAACTAGCCTTGCTCCTGCCGTTTCGCCAAAGCCATGAATGACATTGAAAACACCTTTTGGCAAGTCGGCTTTATCAATGATTTCAGCTAGTTTGTTTGCCGTCAAAGGAGATAATTCCCCTGGTTTTAAAATGACTGTGTTACCAGTAGCTAATGCCGGTGCTACCTTCCATGTTTCTAGCATGAAGGGAGCATTCCAAGGGGTTATCAAGCCTACAACCCCTAGAGGTTTATACATCGTATAGTTAATAAACTCATCATCAACCGGATAGGATTCCCCATGTAATTTTACTTGAACCATTCTCTCATAAAAACGAAAATTTTCCGCTGCACGGGCGACCATATTTCTTGTTTGACTAATAGGAAGACCGGTATCCAATGATTCTAAAATGGCGATTTCTTCAATTTCCTCGTCTATCAGGTCGGCAATGCTATTAATATACTTCATCCGTTGAGCCACTTTCATTTTGCCCCATGGGCCATGTTCGAAAGCTTCTTTTGCTGCAGCAACTGCCTTATCCATGTCCTCACCGCGGCCCTCAGCGACGTAATTAATCACTTGATTTGTAAAAGGGTTAAGATTATCAAACATGATCCCTGACACAGCATCAACAAACTCACCATTAATATATAACTTTACATCCTCTACCTGTTGATGAACTGCTTGACCATTTACATTTGTTGTCTGAGCTTGCATCGTGCTCACATCCTTTTTATTTTCCCTGCTAAACCTCTCAATCATTATAAGAGGTTTAATCTGGTCTATTTTTTTCCTCAATTATCTAGAAGCAAGACTATCAGGTAATTCTACATACTGTTTTAAGACGTCACGAATCTCATCTTGAAGTGCTTGCGTCGGCAGGTCCATCGGCATACGTAGAACTGGTTTAATTTTCCCCATCATTCCAAGCGCAGCCTTAACAGGAGCTGGATTCGTGTCTTTGAATAATACATCGTTTAATGGCATTAGTTCATAGTGAAGTTCGAGGGCCCTTTCAATGTTTCCTGCATCCCAGGCATTATGCAATTCAGCAACTTCTGCTGGTGCGACATTGGCTGTGGCACTGATTGAGCCGCTTCCGCCGATTGTCAACATCGGGTAACAAAGAAGTTCGATACCGGAATATAAGAGGAAATCCCTGCCACAATTAAGCAAGACACGATTGACGTGTTCAAAGTCTTTATTCGATTCCTTGGCACCAATAATATTTGGACAATCCTCTACTAATCTAGCTAGTGTTTTAACCTCAAGGTTGACACCTGTTCGGCCTGGAATGTTATAGACAATAATTGGAATATCTACTGCATCAGCAATTGCTTTGTAGTGTTTATATAGAGCATGTTGTGAAGGCTTGTTGTAGTAAGGAACGATAACCATAGCGGCATCTGCACCCAATTCTTGTGCCACTTTTGTTAAATGAAGGGCTTCCTGATGATTGACAGAACCGGTTCCAGGAGCGAAAGGCACTCTGCCATTTATCGTTTTAATCGCATTTTCCATAACCAATTCACGCTCTTTCACCGTTAACGAGCTAGGCTCGCCAGAAGTACCCGTCACCGAAATACCATGACTGCCGCTCTCAATTTGCCAATTAATAAGGTCACTCATCGTTGCAAAATCAATCGATTCATCTTCATTAAATGGTGTAATAACTGGTGCAATTGAGCCTCTTAATCGTTTTTTTACATTTTCAAACATTTGTTATCCCTGCCTTATTTTTTTATTTTTTATCTAGTATTTATTCGGCAAAAACATTCCCTTCTGTCAAACCATTTGTTTTTGCCTTTTACCTATATCCGTGAATATTTCATATCACGATTATATAATAAATCATATATTAAATCATATATGATTTCAAGTACATTTTCCGAAAATTCATTTTATTGAATCGAAAGGAATTTTCGTGATCACAAAAAGAAAGGAGTCGAAAGAAAATCATTCAACCCCTTCATTGTTTTATTGAAATCATTTATTTTCTTCTAGCGAATGTTTTTATCTGTTCCTGTTGGCAGTATATTTACCTGTTTTGATTGAAACGAGATAACAATTAGATATAGGATGCCTATCGTCATCCAAGCAAGTCCAAATATTTTAGCAATGGTTGAAAGGCCTATTAAAATATATAAGCAGACAGCAACACCAATAAAAGGTACAACTAAATACTTAAAGATATTTCGTTGTTTATTTCTAATATAATAGTGGTTAATAACAGATAAATTTACGCAAGCAAATCCCAAAAGGGCGCCAAATGCTACGAGGTCTGAAATTACTTGCAAGCTTGCTACCATTGCTCCAACAGTTCCCAATACTGACATTAGTAAAATATTATAAACAGGTGTTTTGTATTTCGGATGAATATAACCAAAAAATTTATTTGGAATGACGTTATCCCGCCCCATTCCATAAAGTAAGCGACTCGATGCTGACTGACTGGCTAAAGCACTTGCAACCCCTGAAGCAACAATCATTAGGGTGATAAACGTTTGGATTAGTCCTCCTGCAACAAGAGGTAGAAGATTAAAAAATGCTGTATCAGGGTTATCAATCTTCGTATAGTCTTTCATAAGAACCATTCCTAAATAAGTGACAGCAACATAAAAACATGTTTGAATCACGCATGCTAAAATAATGGCAAAACCGATTTTTTTCCCGTCTACCTTTGCTTCTTCTGCCAATGTGGTAATCGCATCAAAGCCTAAATAGGCAACTGTAACAATCGCCGCGCCACCTACAATGGCTCCGATAGAAAAAGAATTCGGATTATAGACTGCACCTAAATGAAAAAGACCGAGATTACCAGTTACAAGATAATGAGTAGTTGAACCAACAAATATCAACACAGCCATAATCATTAAAAACGCCAAAACAAAATTAACTTTTGCTGCCAATTCAATGCCAATTAAATTTATTATTGTTACTGGAATTGAAAAAATAAGAATCCAGGCCCAAATTGGAATACTTGGAACAAGTGCGTTAGCAAAACTCGCACTGATTAAAAATGTCAGAATCGGAATAAACAAATAATCTAATAACATTCCCCAACCTGCAATAAAACCCAGTTTTGGGTGCAGAGAACGTTGTGCATACGTATAGGTAGAACCCGCAACGGGAAAGGCTTTTACCATCTGCCCGAAACTATAGGCAGTAAATAACATGGCGACAAAGCCAATAACGTACGAAAGCACCGGGTTACCCTTTGAAACTAAAGTAATAATTCCAAATAGTGACATTGCTGCTACTGGAGCCATAAACACTAGCCCAAAAATAACAAGATCCCGCATTTTTAATGATCTATTCAACTCTTGTATTCCAACTTGAACTTTTATATTTGACACCTCCATAGGGGATTACCTTTAAAAGAAATTTTAAGTCATCAAATAGGGTATCTTCCCTTAATATTAAGATTGATTTGAATAGGTTAGCTAGTTTGTAATTGATGGCTTTCTAAATAACTTAGCGCATAATCCAATGCATCGATGGCCTTATCGATATCTTCCTGGCTTATATTTAATGATGTACCAATTCTTAATGTATTTGGCATAACACCTCCAATAAGTACTCCTTTTTCGATCGCTTTTGTTCTGATAATCGTTGAAGGGAACGTACTTGGATCCTCCTCATGAGTAAAGTTCCGGTCAATTTCTACAAACGGCGTCATCTTGTCATCCTTTACAAGTTCAACCATCCAAAGAACCCCGTAACCTGCCACTTGACCGACACAGCGATGCTTAGCCTTAAGGTCTAATAATTTTTGTTGGAAATAGTCACCTGTTTGTTTTGCTTTTTCCACAAGATTTTCATTGATGATGTATTCAATATTTGCACAAACAGCTGCCATAGCAATAGGGTGACCTGAATACGTTGATACTGTCTCCCAGCGATACTGGTCCATAAATTCAGCAATCTCTTTATTTACAACAACCGCTCCAGCTGGGATGGCAGAGCTTGAAATTCCTTTTGCCATAGTAACAATGTCAGGCTCAACACCATAGTGCTGATAAGCAAACATTTCACCAGTACGGCCAAATCCTGTTAACACTTCGTCAGCAATCCATAATACATCCAGGTCTTTTGTCATTTGGCGAATTTGTGGAATATACTCATCTGGCGGATGAACAGAGCCGGCTCCTTGGGTAATCTCGGTAATAACAGCTGCAACTTGCTCAGGTCCTTGGTTTTCAATCATTCTTCTAGTATATTTTACACAGGCTAATTCGCCATTATTATCATGACAAGAGCCGTACTTATGTCCTAATGAACAGCGCATACAATTTGGTGACGGTGCAACAGCAACTAAGCCGTTGTCTTGTCCAGGTACATGCTGTGGGCGGGTATTTGGAGTGGATTCTGTTACACCACTCCTGCTTCCTTTTAATCTAGTTACAGACGATGATCCTTTCGTCCAGCCGTGATAGGCATACTCTCTTGTTACTACTAGAGGTTTATTTTTAAATAATCTTGCAATCATAAGCGCGGTTTCTACCGCCTCACTTCCTGTTGATACAAAGCGAACTTTCCCCGGCCAGCTTTCATTGCCAAGGACGTCTTCAATCAGCAATTTCGCAGCTTTCGCCTTATAGTCTGTCGTATAGGCGTCTTGCAGGAACCCATATCGGTCTAGTGCTTCTTTAATAGCATTATTAATTGTTTCATTCTTTTGACCTGCATTTACACAATATAGTTGATTAAAGCAATCTAATAATCTAGTACCATCCGGCATGATGAGGTAATCACCATCCGTTGATTCAATTGGGATAGGCTGGTATTCTTCCTGTGTGGAAAACGTTCTTAGAATATATTTTTTATCCCATTCTTCTACTTGCTTCCAGTACGTTTGAGTCATGACTTATTTCCTCCTCTTAGTGAAATATTGAAAAAATTATTTGTAAGACCGAATAATTGCTAGTTTTATATTATCCACCATACCAGTTTAAAGCTGTTTCATTTAGATCAACCCACACATGCTTTGTTTGGGTATATAAATCCATCGCTTGTACACCTAATTCACGGCCAAATCCACTTTGTTTTGTACCGCCGAAAGGTGCTGCACTGTCTAACATGCTATAGGTATTTACCCAAACAGTACCTGCTTTTAAACCTCTGGCCATACGATGCGCGCGCTTTAAATCATTCGTCCAAACCCCAGAAGCTAAACCATAAATGGTATCATTTGCTTTTGATAGGGCATCTGCCTCATCTTTAAACCGGATGACTGACACAACAGGTCCGAAAATTTCTTCTTGGGCAATTGTCATTTCATTGGTAACATGTTCAAAAATAGTAGGGGTATAGTAGTAACCATTACCAGCTTCCATAAAACGCTTTCCCCCTGTTACCAAATTAGCTCCTTCCTCAAGACCGGCTGCAACATATTTTTCAATCGTCTTTAATTGTTGCTCTGAAACTTGTGGCCCTAGTTGGGTTGTTGCTTCAAGGGGATTTCCAACTTGAATCCCTTGGGTTTTTTTCACAAAAAGATCCATAAATCGGTCATAGATTGATTCTTGAACAAACAGTCTTGAACCTGCTGCACACACTTGCCCTTGAGCAAAATAAATACCAAAAGTAGACATATTTACGGCATTCTCAAGGTTTGCATCATCAAAGATGATATTTGGTGATTTCCCCCCTAGCTCTAGTGAAACCGGTTTCAAATTCTTGCTTGCAGATTGCATGATTAGTCGACCTGTTCGAGTAGATCCAGTAAAAGCAATCTTATCCACTCCTGGATGGGATACTAAAGCATCTCCGGCAATAGAGCCATATCCAGGAACAACATTTATGACTCCATCTGGAATGCCCACTTCTTGGAATAGTTTAGCTAACTCTAAGATACTAATTGGTGTTTGTTCAGCAGGCTTTATCACAATCGTATTACCAGCTGCAAGGGCTGGAGCTAGTTTCCACATTGCAAGCATTAGGGGGAAATTCCATGGAACAATAGCACCTATGACTCCTAGCGGTTCCCTTAATGTGTAATTGAGACGATTTAGTGGTGAAGCCAATGTTTCTCCCTGGACCTTATTGGCTAAACCTGCATAAAATTCAAGAACATCAATGGTTGCAGGCATAGCAATAAATTTTGTTTCATTTATTGGTAATCCATTATCGTTTGATTCTATTTCCGCTAAAAAATCAGCTTTTTCCCACATTTTTTGCGCTGCTCTATAAAGTAAACGGCCTCGATCACTTGGTGCCATTTCCGCCCAAGGTCCTGATTCAAACGCCTTCCGGGCTGCTTTCACTGCCAAGTCTACATCTTGTGCACCCGCTTCTGATACCAAAGCGTTAACTTCCCCAGTTCCAGGATTAATAGATTCAAATGTTTTTCCCGATAAGGCTTCCACCCATTTTCCATTAATAAATAACTGATATTTTGCTGGCATTTCTTTTCATATCCCCTTTCAAATATCACTGAATAGCAATTACATTTGTTCACAAAAAAATAATAACAAAATTGAGAATTTTTTTATTGTAAAAAACGGAATATTAAAAATACTCGATGAAACAGATACGTTTTTGCAGAGCACCGCCACTTTTCCATTAGAAAAAGCAAGTCCCACTCGTAATGAAACTTGCCTGAATTAGTATTTAGTTAAAATTCGTTTAGATAGAAATCGCCATTTTTTTTGAAAATGTTGTAGGTGTTAGATTCCCAAATTTTTTAAACTCATTAATCAAATGGGCTTGATCATAGTACCCATTTTCAACAATAATATCTTTAATAGAATAATCATGATCTTTCAAGAGCATATATAAGGAATATTGAAATCTAACAATTTGACTAAATAACTTTGGCGAAATTCCAATATTGTCCTCAAATTGCTTACGCAAGTATCGAGTTGAATAGCCAGTTTCATCCGCTAACTGATTAATAGTAATATTTCCTTTTGATAAATAAATTTTATTTAAAGCATATTTTATGATACTTGGTGAGGAATTGCCTGAAGCGAAAATGGTACTGCCAATCATTTGCTTGAATAATTGGATTCGTTTATGAAAGTCACGTTCATTGACAACTTTTTCCAAGGCAGCAGCACCTGTTGAAATCATGTCAGTAAGCGGTACTTCCCTTTCAATCATCTCACTCATTGGACAGTTTAAATTTTGTGTTTCCTGCTTTGGAAGGAAGCGAACTCCAAAATATTCATATCCTGCTTTAAGATTTATTGATTTACTTTGCAAAACGCTGCCACAAACGTTGGCAGTAGGCTGCTGCTCGTCACAGCAAAACAATATATCAATACATCCATCTGGAATCACTGAAATGGGATTGACGAAACCTTTATCCGTTTTAAATTGGTAGAATAAGAAGGTAGATTGGTTTTCCCTATCTCTTTCTTTTTGTTCTACATAATATCTAGTATTCATTTCGAATTCAGGTTGCAATGGATGGAAATAATTTGGATTCATTCTTTGAATATCTAACAAAATGCCTCAACCCCCTAGAATTTAAACAGGTTAGTAGCTTTATAATCGTCAAATAAACATCCTGATTTATTTTCATTTCATATACAATATCATATATGAAACACAAGGGGATTTCAATTATATTTTCTGATAATTCAGTTTTTAACGACAAGCATTTTAAAATCGACTATTAATTAAACAAAAAAGGAATCCATTTAAACGGACTCCCTATGATAGTAGATTAAATATTTTCAAACCTTTTAATCGTTTCAACTGGCAGTAATTGTCCAGTATATATATCCTCCACTGGGACTGCCTCTTTTTTCCAGCTGTCAGGTGGCAGCGCCCCCCAGAATGTTGCTCGCTGCGGATTATCAAGATGCCACTTAACTGGTTCCCAGTCTGGGTCATTAGTAAAATAATCACCAGTGTATAATTCAATCCTGTTTCCATCCGGATCTCGCAAATAAACAAAAAAGGCATTAGAAGTTCCATGTCTGCCAGGGGACCTTTCAATGTTTGCATAATAGCCTAGTGAAGCAAGATGATCACAAGCATCTAATATGGCTTTGGCATCATCCATCCAAAATCCTGTATGATGATAGCGCGGTCCCTTTTCACTTATTAGCGCTAGATCATGAACACTTGGCTTTCGGTGCATCCATGCAGCCCAAATATGTTCCTCTTTACCGTTTACGGTATATTCCGAGGTTTTAAATTCTAAGTAGTTACTATACCAGTCATACAATTCATCAATATTCGTAATTAAACAGTTAGCATGATCAATCCGTTTAATTTTTACGTTTCCTTGAAGGTGATATTTCTGCAGCATCCTTTCGGCTTTTTCCATTTCAAAGAAAAATTCGACTGGGATTCCACCTGGGTCTTGAATCCTAAGGGCACGGCCTTGCCCTTTTTCTTCATTCGGAGCAATCCAGCATTTTTTCACTCCTAATCTAGTAAATAATTTGTCTAATTCATCCAAATCTTGGTCCCGACTTACCCGGTAAGCAATATGCTTTAAGCTTGCTTGATTTCCTTTCGTTAGCACAAGGCAATGATGGTTAGCATCCTCTATTGCACGTAAATATAGATGGTTTTCGTCGGATTCGGTTTCAAATAACCCTAACCCGTCACAATAAAATTCACGAGCACGTTCTAAATTTGTCACGGTGATTTCGGCATGGTGTAAACGGACAATATCAAACTCCTTCTTACCCATAAAAATTCATCCTCTCTCTATATAATTGAACTAAATCGTTATCTATCATTGACAATATTAAAAGGAGTCTAAATCCCATGACTCCCCATTCAAGTAATGTTACTTCCATGTTCGTTTAACTAAATAACTAATTCGTCACTTACATAATACTGACTCATATCATACACTTCTTTTTGTTTCGCCCAAATGGGCTGCATCCATTTCACTTTTACTCTTTTCTGGCTAGTATCCATAAAACAATTTGGCAGATGTACTAAGAGAGAGGACCCATTATCCTTATGTGTAATTTGATGACAAATCCCTTCAAATTCTTTATCTTCTAATTCGACGAGAACTCTATAAACTCCAGGTGCCGGAGTCATATATGCATCATCGATTGCTATTTTCAAGAACTGATGATTTTTATAAAAAAGTGAGGATTGCTTTACTTTACCTCTTAATTCAAATAAATCGCCAAGATAATATGGTATTTTGCTTACTTCCCCTCTAGAAAGTAATTGTCTTATTGCAGTTGAACTAACTTTTTCATGGTGGTGTTCTATTTTTTTTACAATGGTGACTGAAAACTTCCCAGTACCTTCTACTATTAAAGTTTCCATATTACCTTTGCCTTTATGGCCATAATGGAAATCAAACCCCGCAACAACATGTTTACAGCGATGTCCAATAATATATTGATTGACAAAATCTTCAGGGGAAAGTGATGCAAAATTAGGATTGAATTTTACAACAAATAATTTTTCGACACCCATCTCTTGAAAGCGCTCTTTTTTTATTGGCAATGGCGTTAAATATTTCATCGGTGCTTGATTTGGATTGACAATTTCACGTGGATGCGGGTAAAACGTCATAACACCAAAGGTAAGCTGTTTTTGTTTTGCTATTTCTTTTGCGGTCTTTAGAATACTTTGATGCCCCTTGTGAACACCGTCAAAAAAACCAAGTGCGAGCACACATGACTCCTTCACTGTTTTCACAGAATTCGAAATAGGATGCTCAATATAAATTGTTTCCATCCATACACCTCCCCTAAGGACAATGTCGCTTAGCCTACAATTTCACGATATTTTCCTTCATAAAATGCTAACGGTGTCCCGTCTCTAAGGACAAGATTCGTCACTTCTCCAATAAACAAGGTGTGATCTCCTTCTACATACTGGTTATAGACCTTACAGCAAATATTGACCAATGAGTCTTTGATTACTGGCAGGTCTTCTAAAGGCTCAAATTTAATATCGCGTTTTTCCTGGATTTGCCCAGCAAACAGCATTGATAACTCTTCTTGGTCCTCAGACAAAATATTTACAGCAAATTTCCCAGATTCTTTGATTTTATTCAGCATCTTTGCCCTTTCTCCAATGGAAATTAATACCAATCTAGGATTAAGAGAAACAGACATAAATGCATTTGCGGTCATACCGTATACTTCGCCATCTAATTCTGTTGTTATAACTGTTACACCTGTTGCAAATTTCCCCATGGCGTTCCTAAATGTGCGATCATCCATATAAATAAAGCCTCCATCTATTAATATAAAAAAGTTTTTAAGTAATGGCTAAACCTTTCTATCAGTAAATCTAAGAAATTACCTACGCAATTTTTTTATTCGTGAAAGGTCTGGCCCATGTTAGCTATTCTTAAAGGATTACTCCTTTATTTTGCATTAATTCTGAGCGGTTCAGAAATTCTTTAACGTTGTCAACCTGTTTTTGTTTATCATATCCGTTGTATAAATTGCTGGCCATTCTGATTGGATCACCGAAGAAGAAGCGCTCATAAAGTGTTTGTCTTGAACCAAATGAACTCATGCACACATCCCAAGCCAAGCGGTAAAGTTTGACACGATTGTAGGCATCCCCATTGGCAGCTTGTAAATATTTATCCAAATCCGGACGAAGCTCTGAATTGAAATCGGCTTCATTTGGAATGGCCATCAAACCGCTAGCCCCTAATAATTGCATGATTTCGCTGAATCTAGGGTAAATTTTAGGGAAATAGTGGCGAGCAATATTTAATGGGGTGAAATCTGGTGTCATGATTCCCCAATTATCAATTTTTGCATTAGCTTCTGCAGCCGTCACATATGCCTTCATGGTTTCTAATACGATAATTACTTCGGACATTTTTTCTTGAACATGCTGGAATTGACCGATATTAATGGTTTCAACCATTAGCTGAAGAATTCCCAAGACAAATTCTGATTTCATGATGTTTTTGGAAACCACTTGGTGGGTCATATGAACAACCGCATTACTCTCGTTGTATGCTTGATTGCATATACCTACATCACCTAGTGCAAACACGCGATTCCAAGGTACTACTACATCATCAAAGACAACAATTGTGTCCATTTCTTCAAAACGAGATCCTAGTGGATGATCAAAATTTGATTTTCCATAATCAAATGATTCACGACAAATAAATTTTAATCCTGGAGTGTTATTCGGTATGGAAAATGCATAGGCATAAGGGTTTTCTTCCTCAACCTGCTTTAAAAGTGTAGATGGAAATACCATAATTTCATCCGTAATTCCACCTTGTGTTGCAAGTAGTCTTGCCCCACGAATTACAACCCCTTCAGATGTTTTTTCAACAATCCGGGCAGCAATATATGGATCAGGTAGTTGCGCTGAATTGACCGCACGGTTTACTTGAGGCTGAATTAATGTATGTGTTAAAGACAGATCATTTTCGCGGCAGTATTCATAGTATTCTTGCATGTTTTTTGCATAAAACGGGTCCTGTTTTCCGAACATATCAGATGCGCTGCCATATGCCATTATTCCTGTATTTATGTAATCAGGAGAACGCCCCATCATCCCGCCATTAAATTTGGCCCATTCCTGGATCATTTTACGACGTATTTCAAGATCTTCTTTTGTTCTCGGTTGAATAAATGAAGTTCCAACCCTTTCACCTGATGTTGGAGATACATAGGTCATATACTCTTTTTTGGCTGGATCTTGCTGCATATCGTATAACTCGGCTTGCGATTTCATAACCCCTTTAAATGCAGGATGCTCAGATATCTTTCCTTTCACTTGTTCCCCATTGATCCATACATTGGCTTGCGCTTGATCGACTCTGTCAATATATTGTTTTCCTGTTTTAGCTGGCATGTCCATTTCTCCCTTCGATTTCTCCTATTTTAAATATGCACTTCTAATTTTTAATTGTAACTACTTAAAAATAGAATTATCTGAATTTACTTACAATATTAACTTACCATGTGTTATGATATATGAAAAATACTTATAAAATTGGTCTTCGATACGAAAAAAATATACTTAATAAAGGAGGAATATTTTCTTGGATGTAAAACAACTAAGGTACTTTTCGACCATTGCACAGGAAGGTCAAATTACACGCGCAGCAAAAAAGCTCCATATGGCACAACCTCCACTAAGTCAACAGCTTAAATTACTTGAGCAAGAACTTGGTGTTATTTTAATGGACAGAAATGGAAAAAACATCGAATTAACCGAAGCGGGAAAAGTTTTATATAAAAGAGCACAAGAGATATTACAGCGATTTGATGAAACAGTTACAGAAGTAAAGGAATTTGGTGAGGGAATAAGGGGATTATTATCGATTGGTTCTGTTAAAACATGCTTTTCATACATACCAGAGAAGATCCGCTACTTCCGTGAACATTACCCGCTAGTTTCCTTTCGTCTCCATGAAGGCGATTCGTTTCGTTTAGCTAAAAATATAAGAAACCGGGAAATCGAACTTGCCATTGTTCGTCTCCCCTTAGACCTAAATGATTTTTCATCATTATCACTCCCTAATGATCGATTTGTACTTGTCATACCCGAAAACTGGAGTAGTAAAAAAACGATAAAAATGAAGGAAATTGCAGAAATGCCGTTATTGCTTTTACACCGAATCAGCGGGGTCGGCTTGTATGAACTTGTTGTAGATGAATGTAGAAGACACGGCTTTGATCCAAACATAGTTTGTCAATGCGCTGATGCAGCCATGCTTTTATCACTTGTAAGGACAGGAATTGGTGCAGCCCTGCTCCCGAAATCCACTTTACTTTCATTCCCCCCAGTTAGCTTAAAAACAATTGACATTGAAGATAGTACAATTGAATCAGAGGCAGCTGTCATCTGGCTTAGAGAGCGCAGCCTTTCCAAAAGTGCAGCACGTTTTCTCGAAACCTTTTATAAACATTCAGAAAAACATTGTTTACCAAAATAATATTTTGCTATTGACCTAGATTCAATTCTATGAGGAAATTGAGTTAATAAACTACATTATGTTTAAAAGAGAGCTGATAACGTGAATTTTCCTATTTTAGAAACAAAAAGACTGAAATTAATTGAAATAACAGAGCTACATGTCGATAGCCTCTACGAGATTTTATCATTAGAAGAAGTGACAAGATTTTATGGGACAAATCGGTTTACTTTACAAGTAGAAGCTTCCAGATTAATTGACATGTTTCATAAGAACTATCTTGAAAAACGCGGAATCCGCTGGGGAATCAAACTAAAAGAAAATCAAAGAATCATTGGAACTGTCGGTCTTAATGCTTTACATCTGAAGAATAAACGGGCTGAAATCGGGTATGAACTGCATCCATCTTTTTGGAAAATGGGTTATGCCACTGAGGCAATTAACGAAGTACTGCGTTTTAGTTTTAATCAATTGGATTTATATCGAGTCGGGGCCGTGGTTTACCCGGAAAATGAAGCATCAATAGCTTTGCTTACTAAGCTAGGATTTACAAAGGAAGGTGTACTTCGAGGCTATATTCATCAAAATGAACAATTTCATGATACATATGTATTATCTCTTTTAAAGCATGAATGGAAAAAAAGCCAGGAATAAGCTCCTGACTTTTTTTCATTCCTCAAAATAATCTTTAAACGCTTTCGGGCTTTTGACCTCACCCTCCTGATAATACGGGTTATTTTCAGTAGCATCCTTTGGATCAAGATTTGTTTTGATAACTAACATTGGTGCAGGTGAACTTTCAGCAATAATCCGATCGTTTAATTGATTAAAATTAGGAATGTTTTTATTTCCAGGCTGTCTTGGCTCCATACTAGCACCTCCTAGAAATAGCTTGCTGATTTTAACAGTTTCTCATTCTAAAATCAGAAATTCTCTATTATTATTGTACTGAAAGAGAAAAAACTAGGAAGTATTACCTTCCTAGTATCTTTATTCCTCTTCTGATCCAACTAAGAAATCCGGATTTAGTTCTTCGAATTCTTCGTCGTCAACATCCAATCCCCAATCATCATCATTATCCTTGCTGCCTTCAGTGCTAATACGGACAATTACTTTTGTCTCACCAATCACTTCTACAAGGAATTCCCTTTCGACATGGACGATGACACGGTTACCGTTCGGGGAAATGACAGCTTCACAACAGTTAGGCTGTTGCAGCACTCGTGCACAAATTTCGTTGTCATCGAGGCAATCATGGTCACGATACTTTAACTTAATGACATCAGTATATTGAACCCGTTCAGTTACTACTTCTGTTTTGGTATTATCATTAAATGAGTACCAAACGTTGATGTCATATGAGCCATGTATCTCTACGGTCTTGCCGACTTTTTTCGCGTTGTATTTATGGTTGATAATCCAACAGCCAAGAATACTTGTTGGACTATGTGCCGGGCTAATCGTATGATTGGACTGGGTAAATTTCCGTCCTTTCGCTACTACGGCCTTGGTAATTATCTCTCTATATTCTCCCATTTCGCGCGAACCCTCCTCATTCAGTTTCACTTCATCCTATGCTATTCTTTAGACTAGTGTGATATATAATTTTGTGATTACTGGTTAAAAGTTTAGTCATAGTTCATTTTATGCGGGATTTATAGGTGTGTGCCTTTTGTGCCTGTACTTTAAAGTGAAGGTTTCTACGCGGATATTTTTTCGAGGAAAAATTAACAATAGAAAAACCAGACTTCGTTCAGAAGCCTGGCTTACAATTTTAATGCTCGTGATCACAATCACCGTGGCCTTCGCAAGCACCGCCGCCATTTTTCAAGCTTGCACCTGTTTCGCCACTTAATACATCTCCACCCGTTGAAATGATGATTTCATCGGTAACCGTATTCGAGATGGTTGAAGCAATTAACTGAAGCAGTTCATTCACTTCTACTTGTGATTGTTTGAAATCCTGGACAACAGGAATTTCATCCAATTCTTGTTCAATGGATGCAATTTTGTCTTCAACCTTTTTTAATGCTTCATGCTTTCCATAATGCTGCAGGTTTACTGCCTGCTTTTGCAAACCCTTAATGTCTGAGATTAAAGTCTTAACCTTTTGATTGTCATGGATATGAGCTTCTGCCCGTTTGAAGAAGTCCACTTCCTCTGTTTCTGCAATCATATGTGCTAATTCTGTTGCACGAGCGACGATATCGTCTTTTGTATACTTCGTCACTTTAGTTCACCTCTGCTGGTTCAAATTCTTCCACCATTTCTCCGTTTAATGACCATGTTTTTGCCTCAGTAATCTTTACTTTTACAATTTTTCCAATTGCCGATTTTGGTGCTGCGAAATTTACAAGTTTGTTTCTAGACGTGTACCCGGCAAGGACATCAGGATTGTTTTTACTTTCCCCTTCAACCAGAACATCAACAATTTGACCTTCATGCTTCTTCATTGCTTCTAAAGAAAGCTCATTTACAAGTGCATTTAAACGCTGCAAACGTTCTTTCTTTACTTCCATTGGAACGTTATCCTCCATTTTAGCTGCTGGAGTTCCTTCACGAGGAGAGTAAATAAAGGTGTATGCTAATTCATACCCGACTTCACGATAGAGCGACATCGTTTCTTCAAACTGCTCGTCAGTCTCATTCGGATAGCCGACGATAATATCTGTTGTCAATGCAACATTGGGAATAGCTGCTTTAATTTTTCGAACAAGCTCTAAATATAGTTCCCTAGTATATTTACGAGCCATAATTTTCAAGACATCGGTTGATCCGGATTGAACAGGTAAATGGATATGATCCATTAAGTTTCCGCCCTTGGCAAGTACCTCAATCAAACGATCATCAAAGTCACGCGGGTGGCTTGTTGTAAACCGAATGCGTGGTATATCAATTTTACGGAGTTCATCCATTAAGTCACCTAGGCCATAGTTCGTGTCCTCTAGATCTTTTCCATACGCATTTACGTTTTGACCTAAAAGAGTCACTTCTTGATAACCTTGGGCGGCTAAATGGCGTACTTCCTGAATAATTTCTTCTGGCCGGCGGCTGCGTTCCTTCCCGCGAGTATATGGTACAATACAATACGTACAGAATTTATCACAGCCGTACATGATGTTAACCCATGCCTTAATTTTCCCACGGCGTACTTTTGGAAGGTTTTCAATGACGTCTCCTTCTTTTGACCATACTTCGACAACCATTTCTTTTGACATATATGCTTCATTCAAAATATTTGGCAAGCGATGAATATTATGAGTACCAAAAATCATATCGACATGGTGATATGTCTTTAAAATTTTGTTAACAACAGATTCTTCCTGGGACATACAGCCACACACCCCAAGCAGTAAATCTGGTTTCTCCATTTTTAGAGCTTTCAAATGTCCAAGTTCACCAAAAACTTTATTTTCGGCATTCTCACGAATCGCACATGTATTTAAAAGAATGACATTAGCATCCTCCGTGTTGT
Organism: Neobacillus drentensis; assembly: GCF_036965245.1. Taxonomy (GTDB): domain Bacteria; phylum Bacillota; class Bacilli; order Bacillales; family Cytobacillaceae; genus Neobacillus; species Neobacillus drentensis_G. The sequence continues at coordinate 8,281 of NZ_JBALPG010000108.1, read as the reverse complement.
CTGTTGGCTCATAGCCTAATGCCAAAAAGATTCCTGCCATAACCTCTGTATCATGTTCGTTCATTTGACAGCCATAGGTACGGATATAAAACTTACGTCCCTCTCCCATTCCGCGAAATTCTTCAGGAATAGAAAAGTCATTGTGATACTTTACTTCTTCTTTACCTCTTTTTTTTGCTTCTTTTAATGAAGGCGCCGTAATGACTTGCTCAAAGTATTTGCTGTAATCCTTGGCGGATTTTTTGTCCGAAGAATTAGCTGTTGCTACTTTTTGACCTTCTAATCGCTGTTTTTCATTCATTTATTTAGAACCCCTTTCTTAAAAATTTTCCTAGTTTACATCTATCAGATTTCTAAATATTATTTTTTTCCTGTGCCAAAAGATATGAATACTAATGTCTTATCTGCACATTATTATAGTATAAAGGTTTACGTATATGAAAACAATAGAAATCCCTGTAATCATGCATGTTTAAAGGCACTTGAAAAGTTCCATATTATTTGTGGAGTCCAATTAATAAGTTTAATCGATTACAACAACGCTAGCTGTGACACAATTCACTCATGACAGAAAAATCCCGCGGATCAATTTCCACGGGATTTTAACTTCATTCATTACATAAACTCTGCCACTAATTTATCAAAGTGTGCTTGATCAAGCTTTAATTCTGCATCTACTAATGGTTCTTCAGCATAACCAGTAATTAATTCTTGGTAAGAAGGACGCTCAGTGTTTTGATAAATAAGCCCAGTAACTAAGCCGTTATGCTTCATTAATGTCTGCATCGCCATTTCACGATTTGATGGATCAAATCCTTCAACATCACTAAGCTTTGTAAGGTTTTCTTTAAACCAATCATATGTGTTGACTTTATTATAAGTTACACATGGGCTGAAAACATTGATTAATGAGAAACCCTTGTGCTTGATACCAGCTTCTATTAAGGCAGTCAGGTCTTTTAAATCAGTTGAAAAGCTTTGTGCAACAAAGGTTGCGCCAACTGTTAATGCCATTTCCATTGGCGAAATAGCTTGTTCAATTGATCCCATTGGAGTAGATTTTGTTTTAAACCCTACGGCCGAACGTGGTGATGTTTGTCCTTTTGTTAAACCATAAATTTGGTTATCCATAACAACGTAAGTAATATCAATGTTACGACGTATGGCATGAACTGTATGTCCCATCCCAATCGCATAACCGTCTCCATCACCACCGGAAGCGATAACTGTTAAATCACGATTCGCCATTTTAACACCTTGGGCAATCGGGAGTGAACGGCCATGGATACCATGGAAACCGTAAGAATTTATATATCCAGAGATCCGTCCTGAACAGCCAATCCCTGAAATAACCGCTAAATTTTCTGGTTCTAATCCAACATTTGCTGCCGCACGCTGCATTGCTGCCTGTACAGAGAAGTCACCACAGCCAGGGCACCAGTTCGGTTTCACATCATTTCTGAAATCTTTAAAAGTGGCCATTTAGAACAACTCCTTACATTTTGAATGTACTTCGTGAGGTAGGAATGGATTGCCATCATATTTAACAAATTTAGTGATTTTTTCAGCATTTCCAATATTCATTTTCATGATATTTGCTAATTGTCCAGTTGCATTGTTTTCTACAACAAGCACTTTTTTCGCAGAGCGAACAAGTGGAAGAACTTCGTCAGCTGGGAATGGATGAATTAAGCGAATTTGTGCATGATTTACTTTCAATCCATCTTTTTCTAAACGAACCATAGCTTCTTCGATTGCACCACGAGTAGAGTTAAAACCAACAATCAATAGGTCTGCATCTTCGTGTGGAGCATTTTTATATACCGGTGTATTGAAACGAATATTTTCTACTTTTCTCATACGTTTATCCATTTGAGCAATTCGATTTGCTGCCGATTCTGAAGGCTTACCAGTTTCTGCATGCTCAACGCCTGTTACATGGTGAATACCATTTTTCATACCAGGAATCGTACGAGGTGATATACCATCTTCTGTTACTTCATATCGTTTGAAATAACCTTTGTTTTCAATTTCTGGAAGCTCTTCTGTAACAAGCTTTCCTCGTCTAATTTCAACCTTCGAAGCATCAAGAGGTTCTACTGTTTGTTTACCTAATGATAATTGAAGGTCGGATAGAACAATAACTGGACATTGATATTCTTCAGCAAGGTTGAAAGCTTCTGCTGTATCATAGAAAGCCTCTTCCACCGTACTTGGGGCCATAACAATTTTCGGAATTTCCCCGTGAGTACCATAGATCATCGCCATTAAATCTGACTGTTCTTGTTTTGTTGGCAGTCCTGTTGATGGGCCTCCACGTTGCGTGTCAACAATAACTATCGGAGTTTCTGTAATACCTGCTAGTCCGATTGCTTCCATCTTTAATGATAATCCTGGACCAGAAGATGCAGTTATCGAACGAACTCCACCGTAGTTTGCTCCAATTGTCATTGTACAAGCAGCAATTTCGTCTTCTGTTTGGATTACTGTTCCGCCAACGGCTGGAAGTTTCTTAATCAAATACTCCATAATATCAGAAGCAGGTGTAATAGGATATGCGGCCATGAATCGGCAGCCTGCAGCCATTGCGCCTAATGCGATTGCATCATTTCCAATCATGAACATGCGCTTTTTACCATCTGCTTTTTCAAGTACCATTGTCGGTACATTTCCATTCATTTTTTCTTTCATATAATCAAAGCCAGCTTGGATTGCATCCATATTTTTAGCAACAACCTTGTCGCCCTTTTTACCGAAAATCTCTCGAACTACTTCTTCAAAAACGTGAATATCCAAATCTAAGACAGCTGAAGTTGCCCCGATTGCTACCATGTTTTTCATTAATGAAGTACCTAACTCAGTGGCAATTTCAGTAAAAGGAACCGCATACAATAATGCTTCAGTATCTTCTGGTTTCTTCGGAGTAAATTTTGCATCTGCAAGGATTACCCCTTTGCTATGAAGCTCTTTGTAGTTTACATCGATCGTTTCTTGGTCAAATGCTACAAGGATATCAAGGTCATCAGAAATAGAGCGAACTTCTGTTGTACTTACTCTGATCTTATTATTTGTATGCCCGCCTTTGATACGAGATGAAAAGTGACGATAACCATACAAGTAATATCCCAGGCGATTCAGTGCGATTGCAAAGATTTCCCCAGTACTTTCAATACCTTCCCCTTGTTGTCCGCCAACTTTCCACGAAAGTTGATTGATCATTTGCTTACACCCCTTTGGATATGTAAAAAATATGTAGATTAAATCATTTATTAGTGTAGCACTTATCCAAGTAATTCACTAGACATTAGCCTTTTTAATACATTAAAGGCTAAAAAAATGAATCGAGGATATGTACTAAACGCTTACAATTCTAGACCTAAGCACAAAAAAATGCAACCCTTTGGCACGAAATATTGTCTAAAATATGAATATTTTTTTATTATTTGAAAACCACCTTTTTTTTCATAGGAGCAAACAGACCAGAAATCAATATAAACACTCATTATTACGCTATTTGACAAATTTTTTTAAAAGTTCATTTTTATATTTTTACATGTTGTTCTCATATATCAGAATAATATTTTTATAATTTAAAATTAAACTGTTTCTTTAGTTTTGAAAAGTATGGGTAAAGTCCTTATGAATAAATTCTTCTTCAAACAAAAAACCCGCTCGAAAATATTCAAGCAGGTTAAAGGAAAGTATCTTTTTGTTTCGCCCCCGGAAAATAGTCTATCTCTTTCACCGTGGTTCTACGATTAGCTTAATAGCTGTGCGTTCTTCCCCATCAATTAAAATATCGGTAAACGCAGGGATACAGATTAAATCAACTCCGCTAGGTGCCACAAATCCTCTTGCAATCGCTACTGCCTTAACGGCTTGATTCAATGCACCTGCACCAATAGCCTGTATTTCTGCTGCACCTCTTTCACGCAGAACTCCGGCAAGTGCACCAGCTACAGAATTAGGATTAGATTTTGCTGAAACTTTTAATATTTCCATTCCTAGCTCCTCCTTAGAAAATCCCGATCCCGCATGAGCAGTTTCATGAACAAATCAGGTATATAACATTCCACTTCTACTATATTCAGTTGTTAAAAGACATATTCCGGCTTGGACAAAAAAAGTCAAGATATTACGGAACAAAAAAAGGGAAAAACTCCCCGTAAGAAGTTTTCCCTTAACTGTAGAATGGATTGTCATCATTTATTAAAATTCGTTTAATATTATTACACTTACCACTTTTCCTATCTAATTCAATATTAACCGCACTGAGCTGATTACGACCTGATTTTGGCACCTCAAAACGTACGGGCAGACTTGTTAGGAATTTCTTAAGAACAGCCTCTCTTTCCATCCCCAGGATCCCGTCATACGGACCTGTCATACCTACGTCTGATAAATAACCAGTTCCACCTGGTAAAACACGGCTGTCTGCTGTTTGCACATGTGTATGAGTTCCAACGACTGCTGACACTCTACCGTCTAGATACCAACCCATTGCTAGTTTTTCACTGGTTACTTCAGCATGAAAATCCACAAAGATAAATGGAGTTCTCTCCCGGGCGATTTCAACTAATTCGTCAGCTTTTTTAAAAGGACAATCTAATGGAGACATAAATGTTCGACCTTGAAGATTAATAACAGCCACTTCTAACTCATTCATTTTAAAAAACGCCAAACCATTTCCAGGTGTTCCTTCCGGAAAATTTGCCGGACGTACCATATTTTTCGCTGAACCGATAAACTCATATATCTCTCTGTTATCCCATGCATGATTCCCAAGTGTAATTGCCTGTGCACCATAGCCCAAAAATTCCTTATAGATTTTTTCTGTTATCCCCTTGCCCCCAGCAGCATTTTCACCATTAATAATTGTAAAATGAGGCCGAAATTTTTCTTTTAATTTTGGCAAAAACTCCTTTACCATTTCCCTTCCAGGTGAACCGACTACATCGCCGATAAAAAGTAGATTCATTTTTTCCCCTTTCATCAATAAAATTGTTATTGTAAAATTTGTATCACAATCTCACATCTTCCAATCGGATAAGCGTTACCAATAAATAAAGCGGTGCATTCGCACCGCTTTATTTTGCGTATTCTACAGCCCGCGTTTCACGGATAACTGTTACTTTAATGTGTCCAGGATAATCAAGTTCGTCTTCGATCCGCTTGCGGATATCGCGAGCTAAGCGATGTGCAGCAAGATCATCAACTGTATCTGGCCTTACAATAATACGCACTTCACGCCCTGCTTGAATCGCAAAGGATTTCTCAACACCTTCATAAGACTCAGAAATCTCCTCTAGCTTTTCAAGGCGACGGATATAGTTTTCAAGCGTCTCACTACGTGCACCTGGTCTTGCAGCTGATAAGGCATCTGCTGCAGCTACGAGTACGGCGATAATAGAAGTTGGCTCAGCATCTCCATGGTGAGAAGCAATACTATTGATCACCACTGGGTGTTCCTTGTATTTCGTTGCAAGTTCTACCCCGATTTCTACATGACTGCCTTCTACTTCATGGTCAATAGCTTTCCCAATATCGTGAAGCAAGCCAGCTCGACGGGCCAGCGTTTCATCTTGACCAAGTTCAGCAGCAAGCAACCCTGAAAGCTGTGCTACTTCCATTGAATGCTTTAAGACGTTTTGCCCGTAGCTTGTTCGGAACTTCAAGCGGCCAAGAATTTTGATTAAATCTGGATGTAGTCCATGAACTCCTACTTCAAAAGTGGTTTGCTCCCCAACTTCGCGAATATACTCATCTACTTCTCGACGAGATTTTTCTACCATTTCCTCAATTCGTGCCGGATGGATACGTCCATCTTGAACTAACTTCTCAAGTGCTAAACGAGCAGTTTCCCTTCGAATAGGGTCAAAGCCTGATAGAATGACAGCTTCAGGAGTATCATCAATAATCAAATCAATTCCCGTTAACGTTTCAAGTGTACGGATGTTTCGTCCTTCTCGGCCAATAATCCGGCCCTTCATTTCGTCATTTGGAAGGTTGACGACAGAGACAGTCGTTTCCGCAACATGGTCAGCAGCGCAACGCTGGATCGCAAGCGAGAGTATTTCCTTCGCTTTCTTGTCGGCTTCCTCTTTAGCACGATTCTCGCTTTCCTTTATCATTATCGCAGTGTCATGGGTAAGTTCCTGTTCCATTTTGTCAATAATGATCGCTTTTGCTTCCTCACGTGTTAAGCTCGAAATTCGTTCGAGTTCAGTCTGTTGTTTTCGTACCAACTCGTCCACTTTGCTTTCCATCTCTTCAATATGCTGTTGTCTTTGGTTTAGAGAATCATCCTTCTTTTCTAAAAGATTTTCACGCTTGTTTAACGTTTCCTCTTTTCGATCTAAATTCTCTTCTCTTTGCAGTAAACGGTTTTCTTGTTTTTGCATTTCATTTCTTCGTTCACGAACCTCACGTTCTGCTTCTGTCCGAAGCTTGTGAATTTCATCCTTTGCTTCCAGCAAAGCTTCTTTTTTCACTGAATCAGCATCACGTTTTGCATCTTCAAGAATTTGTTCAGCAGCATTCTTTGCACCTGCTACTTTTGCATCAGCAATGGATTTATGACCAAAATAGCCAACAACGGCACCGACGAAAAGGCCAAGCAAAATGAAGGCGATTGTAATTGGTTCCATCGTTACACCTCCTCTTGCTATGAACTTTTGTTACATTTTTTTTAAGTGTCGGCATGTACATTGTTTAGGACTCAACATACAGCAAGCACCAAGGCTTTTCGCATTGTAATATTTCCAAAAATGTAAAATATACATGTTAATTGTAAAGGTGGGAATATTCATTGTCAAGGTTTAGTCTAATAAGCATTTTGAAATATTTAGAAATTGACATCCTATATCCACTTACTATTCCAGTTTTATATTGTATATTTATTTAATAAATTGTATTTTTATGTAATTCTGTTAAAAAAGCAAAACCCTTTATTGGGCTTTGCTCAACTGAATTAATCTAGCAAATCAATCTGCTCATCTTCCTCTGATTCTGTTACCACTTTATCACCATCTAAACCATAATGCTCACGGATTTTTTGGTGAATTTCTTGACGAACATCTGGGTTTTCCTTCAAGAATAACTTCGCATTTTCACGGCCCTGACCAAGTCTTTCATCATTATAGGAATACCATGAGCCGCTCTTTTGAACGATATCTAATTCAGAGCCTAGATCGATGATTTCGCCTTCTTTCGAAATACCTTCACCATACATAATATCCACTTCAGCTATACGGAATGGTGGCGCCACTTTGTTCTTTACTACTTTTATTTTTGTCTTATTTCCCACCATGTCATTACCTTGCTTTAACGTTTCAGCACGGCGTACTTCAAGACGAATTGTCGAGTAAAACTTGAGCGCACGTCCCCCTGGTGTTGTCTCAGGGTTTCCAAACATAACTCCGACCTTTTCACGAATCTGGTTAATGAAGACTGCAATTGTTTTAGATTTGTTGATGGCACCTGATAGTTTGCGAAGTGCTTGAGACATTAAACGAGCCTGTAAACCTACATGAGTGTCACCCATTTCGCCTTCAATTTCCGCTTTTGGAACTAATGCAGCGACTGAGTCAATTACGATAATATCGATCGCACCACTTCGAACTAGTGCCTCAGCAATTTCAAGTGCTTGTTCACCTGTGTCTGGCTGTGATAACAATAATTCATCAATGTTTACCCCTAAATTTTGTGCATAAGTCGGATCCAAGGCATGCTCAGCGTCAATAAACGCTGCTTGTCCCCCTTTTGCTTGCACTTCCGCAATTGCATGCAAAGCTACGGTTGTTTTACCAGAGCTTTCAGGGCCATAAATTTCAATTATACGGCCTCTAGGGTATCCGCCTACTCCTAGTGCTGCATCTAGCGCTAGAGAGCCACTTGGAACGGTTGAAATTCTTGTATCTTGTTTCTCTCCCATTTTCATTACGGAGCCTTTACCAAATTGTTTTTCTATTTGCTTTAACGCCATTTCTAATGCCGCTTTACGATCACTCACGTTTTATTTCCTCCCTTATATATAAACACAAGCTTTTTGCCGAAATAATTAAGTAAAACCTATAATTAATATAACCTCTTTTGAGTAATTTGTCGAGCAAAAAATCGAACATTTATTCTGCTCTGTTTTAACAATTAATACATGGATAACAGGCAGATTAGCCCTCTTTTTGTATTTTTTCTTACATATTACCTATGAAACGCAATTTTTCTGTTTTTATCTGAAAATTTATTTTTTATAAACAAAGAATCACAGAACACTAATTAGTAT
>NZ_JBALPG010000107.1:3117-18823 GCF_036965245.1 Neobacillus drentensis | reverse complement strand
TTAAAACAACTAATAAAAAATCGAAGCGATGAGGAAGTTCTCATCGCTTTTAGTTTTTCAATATTTTCTTAATAGATCCAAGAAGCTCCTATGATAACTAATAGGATGAAAAGGACTACGACTAATGCAAAGCCACCACCGTAACCTACTCCACCAGACATAAATATTTACCTCCTCTCATGAAAGTAATTTGCCTTTTTAATAAACCCAAGCGGCCCCTACAATAATTAATAAGATGAAAAGGACTATGATTAATGCAAAGCCAGCTCCGCAACCTCCACCACTCATCAAATACCTCCTTTTTCATTTGCTAACATATATTATTCATCTAGTCTTCATTTCGTTTAGGCACTTACCATATTTTTTATGGAAAAGTCCTATACTGCCTTTATGTAATTTTCAATAAATACTTATACCTTTTATTTTTGCAGTAGTTCCCATTTATGTTATAGTAAAGGATGTGGACATAAAGCCCATAAGAATTTACTGTTTAGGAGAGATTCAGCATGAAAAAATGGATATTAGCCCTCACATTAACTGGTGGGGTTCTTACATTAGGCGCTTGTAATCAAAGTGGATCTAATACAGTGGCAGAAAGTAAGGCAGGAAATGTTACACAAGAAGAACTTTACAACTCAATGAAGGACAAGGTTGGTGACCAAGCCCTACAACAGCTTATGTATGAAAAAGTTCTTTCAAAGAAATACAAAATATCAGATAAAGAATTAAATGAAAAAGTCGATCAATTAAAATCACAACTTGGTGCAAATTTTGAAGCAACTATTGCACAATATGGGTATAAAAGCGAAGCAGATTTCAAGAAAACAATGAAACTTGGTATGATGCAGGAAAAAGCAGCACTGAAAGACGTAAAAGTAACGGAAAAAGAATTAAAGGAATATTATGATAACTATCAACCAGATATTAAAGCACGTCATATACTTGTTGCTGATGAAGCAACCGCTAATGAAGTAAAGAAAAAGCTTGATGGCGGAGCAAAATTTGAAGATGTTGCGAAAGAATACTCAACAGATACAGCTTCCGCTCAAAATGGCGGCGATTTAGGTACAATCAACAATACAAATAAAGCGCAATTTGATCCTGACTTTGTAAAAGCAGCTTTTGCTCTTAAAGCTAATGAAATTAGTGCACCAGTTAAAACTCAATTCGGATATCATATAATCCAAGTAACAGAGAAAAAAGAGAAAAAGCCATATGAAGAAATGAAGAAAGATATTGAGTATCAAGTAAAACAATCTAAATTAACTAGTGATGTCATCAACAAAGCGATGCAGCGTGAACTAAAAGCAGCAGACGTAAAAGTAACCGATAAAGACTTAAAAGACGCACTTGCAACGGAAAAATCTTCAGAGAAGAAATAAAAAAAGCGTAAGCACCCAGCAGCTAGTACACTAGCCGCTGGGTGCTTTTAATGGACAATCTACAAAGTGCATTGCTATTAATTCTAATATTATAAGAAAAGCGGAAGCGCACATAATGTCACTTCCGCTTTTCTTATTCCCCTGTAGACCTAAATTCTTCGCGTAACTCTTTTTCACGCTCCAGACGTTTAATATAAATTTCTCCTTCGCGCTCGATGTCTTCCAATTCTAACAGCCGCTCTTCTCTGCCCGTTTTTATCGCCATGAGTGCACTGATCACAATTCCAACCACAACTGCATAAATCCAAATAGGAATAGTCAATTCTCTTGCTCCCTTCTTTAGTGGTTGTCCACTTTTGTATTACAACTTATTCGACTTTTTGAAAAATATTCTATTCTTTCAAAAAAAAATAACCCAACATGAGGGTTATTCATTAATTATGAAACACTGGCTTATAAAATGACCGGTTATCCAAGGCATAAATTCGTTCTGAAAATTCACCAGGCTTCACTCTTTCTAATGCACGGTCAAGCATGTTCATTTTCGCATCAAGATTATCTATATAGTGGAGAATTTCTGCTTCCTTTATCAATGGCGGTTTTGGACTGCCCCATTCCGCTTTTCCATGATGACTTAGGACAAGATGTTGTAAAATTAACACCTCTTCACCGGAAATCCCAAGTTCTTCAGCTGCTTTGCCAATTTCGTTAATCATTATAGTGATATGACCTAACAAATTTCCCTCAATGGTATAAACCGTCGAAACCGGACCCGATAATTCCATTACCTTCCCCATATCATGTAAAATGACTCCAGCATACAGGAGATCCTTATCAAGACTAGGATATAGCGAAGCAATTGCCTTGGCCAAGTCAAGCATGCTAACAACGTGATATGCAAGTCCAGAAACAAACTCATGATGATTTTTAGTAGCAGCAGGATATTCCAAAAAGGACTTTTGATGTTTCTTTATTAAATGACGGGTTATCCTTTGGATATTAGGATTTTTCATTTCAAAAATATACTGTGTCAGCTTGCTGACCATTTCTTCCTGACTAAGTGGGGCAGTCTCAAGAAAATCATCCAGCTTCACCCCATCAGAAGGGCCTGTTTTTCGGATCTGGCGAATTTTAAGCTGACTTTTGCCGCGATAATTTTGTACTTCCCCAAGAATTTTTACAATATTTTGAGCTGCGTAATTTTTTTCATCTTCCTCACCAGCATCCCAAAGTTTTGACTCAATTTCCCCGCTTTGATCTTGCAGAATTAATGTCAAAAAAGGCTTCCCATTACTCGCAATCCCTTTTGTCGAACTTTTTATTAAGAGAAATAATTCAACCTGTTCTCCAACATCATAATGTAATATTCCTTTTCCCAACCTATCCACGCTCCTTCCCATAGAATGAGTATAACATATACAACTATTTCTCTATTAAATAATCTAAAGCAGCACCTTTTTCTAATAAAAGAATATTTTCCCTTCGGAAATGCTGAAGTAAGTGTGAATGACAAGTAAAAAATAATATTTGATTCCTGTCAAGCGTTTTAAGAAGCTCAATCACTTTGTGTGTTCTATTTGCGTCGAAATTTACAAAGCTATCGTCAATGATAATGGGAAACTGGTATTTTTCATAAAGTGTTGTTGCCAAAGCAAGTCGAATAGATACATATAACTGTTCCATGGTTCCTTGGCTTAGCTCATTTGCTTCAAATAAAGTATGATCCTCTCTCTCAACAAGGAAACCAGAACCTGTATTCTGCAGGTGAATCTTTTGGTAACTGCCATTTGTTAGAAAAGACATGTACTCTTCCGCCTTGGAGAGCATCCTTGGTAAATGAACGTTTTTATATTTATCTATCGTTTGCGACAAAATCTCTTGAGCTAAACTATAGACAGACCACTCTTTCGCTGTCACTTCCAGTTCAAATTTTTTCTGCTTGTAGTGGTGGAGGATATCTGAATACACACCGCCTTCTTCAAGTATTTGAATCTCGTACTTTATTGAAGCATGTTCCTCTTGAAGCTTTTTCAAATTTGCTTGCAAATGTTGTGCTTCAAGATTACATTTCGCGATTACTTCATCACTATTATGAATAAGTAAATAGCTTTCCCTAACCTGTTCAGGAAGGATTGAGTATTGAAGCTGGCTCTTTAGATGATGTAGTCTTTCAAAAAGCTTGCTATATTTTTCAGCTTGTTCTCCAAGTTTATAGAATTGCTGCTCTGTTTCTACCTTTGCAGCCTGTAAGAGCTTGTTGTGTTCAGCTTGTAAAAGCTCCAGTTCTTGAGATTTTTGCTTCAAATCAGCTTTAAGGTCGTCAAGCTTACCCAGTCTCTCTTGACTCTTAATTTGCTTTTCATGCTCTTCCTTAAGCTTGTTTCGTAGTAGATAGGCGGAATTATGTAAATCTAAGCCTTTTTCTTGCAAAAAACGATTCTCATAAAATTTTAAGCCTTCTACTATTTTTGCCTGCTCCTGTTGAATTTGCTCTAGTCTAATATGCAGTTGGCTTTTATCTCTGCAAATGGACTTATATTGCTCAATTAATTCGAAAGCTTCTTGTAAAAAAGATGCAGCAATATATTCAGGTATCTTTAATTCACTGCTTATAGATAACAGCTTTTCTTTATTTTTAGCTGACTCTACTTCCCAATCTTCAATTTTAGCCAGTATCTTTTCGTATTGAGCGTGCTGCTGTTTCAACTTCGTTTTTAACATCTGCAGTTCTTGTCGCCTTTGATTATCCAGCATTAATTGGTTCTCGAGCTTTGTGATATCCAAATATACTAGGGATTGAAGTTTTTGCTTTAACTGTTTTTCTTTTTCTCTTAAACCATTAAGTGTTTCCTTCATTTCTCCTTCTTTAAAGGTTTTTGTGCTTTTTGCCATAAAAATAGCAATTGCCATACATCCTAACACGCCCAAAAATAAGAGAACCCATTCCTTTGTTAACAAGCTATACAATGTCAGCCCTAATAAAATGAACTCAAAAAGAAAAAACTGAATCCTTTTCTGCTTTTTCATACGTTCATGTACGGCTTGCTCTCGGTCAATTGTCTGTTGATAGAATTCGATTTTATCCTGTAAGGTCTTTAATTCCCATTCGAGGCTTTTCTTATCATTTCCATCAACTTGCTCCTCAATCAGTACCCGTTCATGTTTAGGAAGAATCTGTCTCTCAGCAAATCGGACATCCTTTTCTATTTCTTCCAATGTAATTTTTTCTTCCTGTAACCGATTCTCTAACTCTTCCTTTACTTCTACAAGTTTTTGTCTTTTTCGGGAAACTATCTCCACTTGATTTCTCATAAAAATATTTGTATTAATGGAAGAAATTTCTTCTTCATTTATTGGTAAATGAAGCTTCTCTCTTGTAATGGAAAGCTTATCTTCATACTCTGTTAGTTTCGCTTCACATTGCTGTTTCTTAAGCCTTAATTGCTCCATAATTGGAACTTGATCAAGCAATGTTAAGATTACGGTCTCATTTTCAAGAAATAAAAGATCTGGCTCTATATCAGCTAATTCTTTTTTCAAATTTTCAATTCTCTCGGCAATACTGATTATTTCTGCATTATGGGGGTGTATTAGCTGATTTAATTTTTCAATTCTTTCAATCCCGCGCGCAGGGAACTCGATTTCTCCCAGTTCGTTAATCTCCTTCTTTGTCCACATTTCTTCTTTGACTATAGACTCAATTCTTTTCCATTCATTCAATTTCTCGACCCTATCGCTTATTCCATGAAGCGAGTCATTTATTGCTGCCATTTCCTTCTGAAGCATCTCTTTTTTTGCAACCCAATTTTCATATTCCTTATTTTTTGCAGCCGTTTTTTTCAATTCTCCATTTATTTCATGAAGTGCCTGTAATTTTTCATTCAAAATTGGTTTCTTGCCAGACGGCTTAAAGCGGGAATCTAACTCTTTCTGCAGGAAAATTTCAGCTTTTGATAACTGTTCTGTTCCTAATGCACCGGCAGAGAACAGGAATTTACCAATTTCTTCACCCTTCATTTGGTGAATATTTTGCAAGCCATGCAAATTAAAGGAATAAATGGCTTGGAATAAGCTTTTATCAAAATTCGCTGTCAGTTCTTTTAAAAGCTCTTCACCGCCAATCGTTCCTGAATCTAAGAATACCTTCACATCGCCTGCAGCTTTTCCTTTAATCCGCTCAACGATAGCGTAACCTAGCTCTTCATGATAAATTCTAATTTTGCCGCCGTATTTTGTACTATGTTTTGGCTCGTAGCGCAGCTCGGCTTGTTGTTTCGTGGGAAAACCGAATAATATTCCATGAATAAAAGCCATAATCGTAGATTTGCCAGCTTCATTTTCACCAAAAAAAACTTGAAAATCACCAAGGTTCGTAATTTTGACATTTTCTAATTGTCCGTAGCCGTAAATGTGTATCTCAATAATTTTCAAATAATCTCCCCCCTTTCTTATGGTTGATAAAGTAATTCAATTAGCATTTTCTCTGCTTTTTCAAGGAGCTCATTTTGCTCTGAGGTTGATAAATAAGATAAATACTTTCTCCCTAATTGATGCTCATACAATGGAGCTAAAGCGTGATCGACATTTTCAAAATGAGCAAAGGTTTCAAATAGCTCCGCATAAAAATTGGCTTCTGTTTTCAATTGTTCTTTGTCAATATGGAAATTTTCTGTAATGATTAAGTCCACTATCCAAACAAAGGACTCCTCATCCTTTTCTTCTTCAAATAGAAGCTCTAGAAGCTCGCTGTGTAAGCTTCTTTTTTCACGGTCATCGGCCAATTGAATATTTTTTAAAAAAAGAATTAAAAGTGTTCCCTGTTGAACTCTACGAATACTATTAATTGCCATCTGGCATAAACGAAGGACATCTTGAAAGCAACTTGCATCGGCAGCATCAATCACAGTCTCCTCCCAGATCAAATCGGATGACTCGATAAAGTCCATTTTTACATCAAGATCAGTCAATGTAACATGGTAGAACCCCTTACTGCCTGATTCCTTCTTATTTCTTCCTTGGATATTACCTGGATAGACAATAGGGGGATTTTCAGACAAAACAGCCCGTTTATGGATATGTCCCAATGCCCAATAATCAAAGTCTTTTTCCTGTAAATCCTTAACTGAAAATGGAGCATAGTTATCATGCTCAGTTCCTGCACTTTCATTGCCATGTAGAATTCCGATGTGAAAATCTGCCCCCTCTGCCTTCTTATAATCATCTATTTTCCGATCAAACACATGCCTTGTTGGGTAGCTAAAGCCATAAAGATGGACGCATTCACCACTCTTCGTGTTCAGCGCCTTTGTTTCCACCTCACTATGAAATAGATGAACATTCGCCGGCATGTCAAGGTGCACCCATGAACCATTTAAATGGTCGTGGTTTCCATGAACGACATAAACGGGTATATTCTTTTCCTCAAGCTTCAACATTTCCGTCCGAAAGCGTGATTGTGCCCGTAAGCTGCGATCCTCTCCATCGAATAGATCACCCGCTAAGATGACAAAATCAACCTGCCGCTCGATAGCCGCGGTTGTTAGCTTTTTTAAGGATGTAAAGGTACTCTCCTTCATCCTAGAAAAGATATTAGCCGGCAAATGCTTTAATCCAATCATCGGGCTGTCTAAATGAAGATCAGCTGCATGAATAAACGATATCTTTTTCATAAGAAATTCCTTTCACCGTCTTTTCTCCATTGTAGCATTTTCAAAAAACGAATGCACGTTCTGTCTATAAAGCGGAAGCTTCTTTTGCGCGGCGTATGGACTGGAGTGCTTCGACTGAGATAAAGGAAAATCGAAAAGCGAAAGCGCCTTCTGAACAAGCATAGCTTGTTCCTGCGAGGATTATTCTAAGGATCTTTCCTTAGTGCTTATGACCCCGAGCCCCTAGGCGCTGCAGCTAGACAACACGGAGAGCGCAAGCGATCCGATGTTGACTTATCGTAGGGAGATGCGCGAAGTACACTAGCCGCTGGGCGCTGGAACTGGATTGTTTTCGAATTTCAGAAAAATAAAGAGCTTTATCAAAAATGATAAAGCTCTAAATCCGTTATTCGTTTTTAGTTAATTGCAGTGCCTTCTTAATATCTTTATAGGAATTTGACTTCCCATACATTAAGACGCCGCCTCGATAGACACGGGCTCCAAATATAGCTAACACAGCGATGGTTGCAACAAGTATACCGATTCCCAAGATTGCTTCCCATGCCGGAATTGTCAGCATTCCAACTCGTAAAAACATTATCATTGGTGTAAAGAAAGGAATATAAGACGTTGCTGTAATGAATGGTGCATCAGGTTTACCAAGCCCAAACATAGCAATCATAAATCCTGCCACCACAAGTAACGTCATCGGCGTAATCATCTGCTGCACATCTTCAATCCGACTGACAAGAGAGCCCAAAAAGGCAGCAAGAGTGGCATAAAGGAAGTAGCCGAGAATAAAGAAAATAACGGCATAAACGATTGTCTCTACTGGAATATCACCAAACCCGTATACACCAAAAAAGCCATCTTTTAATGATTCCATATTTTTTGATAACGAGTAGTAACCAACAATCAGAAATACTGCCAATTGCGTCAGACTTAATAGTCCAATCCCCAATATTTTTGCAAACATTTGCTTAATTGGAGAAACACTCGAAATTAATATTTCCATTACCCTTGAGGACTTTTCTGTCGCAACCTCCATCGCAATCATGTTGGCGTACATGATGACGGCGAAATAAATGATAAACAGCAGAACGTAAACGAGTCCCCGAGCTTGATTAAGTTCCTCTTCCGTTTTGGCATTTTTCTCTAGCGCAAATTTCTCAAAAGAAACTGGTTCATAAAGCTTTTGCAGCTGAGCAGGAGCCAAATTAATCTGTGAAGCTGCGAGCATCGTTTTTACTTGCTGCAAAGCTGTCTGAAGATCAGTAAATAGTGAGGAATCTGCGATGCTCATTGCTTTATAGGTCGCTTCCGGCAGTTTTTCTGCATTAAATCGTAACTGAATAACTCCTGTAACATCACCTTTTTCTACAGCTTTTTCCGCCTCTTTTTCACTACCCTTGTAAAGTTTTAGATTAATATCTTTGTTAATTGTTTTTAATTGCTGTTTAAAAGGTTCATAAAGTGCCCCGCTTTCATCCAACACTGCAACATTCTCTTTTCCGCCATTTTTATCGAAAATATCTATGATATTATTGATATTTGTCAGGGCTATTACGAGAACAAGCGTCAGAAGTGTCGTAACGATAAACGATTTACTTTTTAGTTTGTTTAGATAAGTATGAAATAAGATAATCCAAAAACTATTCATAAGAATTACCTACTTTCTCGATAAAAATATCATTTAAAGAAGGCTCTTCGAGGGCAAATTTTCGAATGAATCCTTTGCCTACAATCTCTTTAAGTATACTTTCTGCCACCCTTTCTCCTTCAATCTGTAATAGAATACCTTCCATCGTAGGTGTAGCCTTTACAACACCCGGATAATTTTTCAATGAATCTAGAGGAAATTCAGCATGGATAATGAGATTCTTTTTGCCAAACTCGCGTTTAATCTCCTTTAATGCACCATGGACTACAGGTTTTCCTTTTTGCATAATGCAGAGATGCTCACACATCTCCTCCACATGATGCATTTGGTGGCTTGAGAATACGATGGTTGCCCCACTTTGTTTAATGGTTAAGACAGCATCCTTAAGCATTTCCACATTTACGGGATCAAGTCCGCTAAATGGTTCATCCAGAATTAATAATTTGGGTCTATGTACAACAGCCGCAATGAATTGGATTTTCTGTTGGTTTCCCTTGGATAACTCCTCCACCTTTTTATTCTCATACTCTGAAATTTTAAATCGCTCCAGCCAGGATTTTAGTTCGATAAGTGCCTCATTCTTTTGCATGCCTCTTAATCTCGATAAATAGATGATTTGGTCACGGACTTTCAGCTTCGGATATAAGCCTCTTTCCTCTGGCAGATAGCCGACCAAATGGCTGGTTGAATAATCAATCGGCCGATCATCCCAAGTTATTCTTCCGGCGGTACTGTCGAGTAAACCTAATATCATCCGAAACGTAGTTGTTTTTCCGGCACCGTTTGCTCCTAAGAAACCAAACATTTCTTTTTCTGGAATTGTTAACGATAAATCGTCTACGGCCGTAAATTGTCCAAAACGTTTAGTAACATGTTCAAGTTTAAGAACCATTTTATTTCCCCCTTTCTTTCTATATTACAAATATACCATATAATGGTTCCACTATCTTTTTTTGCACTATTTTAACAATTGTGCAAAAATAGTAGTATATTAATTTATAAAGGAGTTTTTGTAATGAAGACTTATAAATTAACAGCATTTGAAGCAAATGGCGAAAAGCTTTTAGACGAAACCTTTGAAGCTGAAAATGATAATGCAGCAAAGAAACAAGGGGAACAACTATTATTAGAGAAAAACTTATTAGAAAAGACGCATCGATGTATTTCACCAAGCGGTAAACTGCTGCTTTTTCATTCTTAGTGTACGTAAAAAACAAAGAAGCTCACCGAGCTTCTTTGTTTTTTTTACTTTCCGATATATCTTGGTTTCCTTTTTTCGATAAAGGCTTTGATCCCTTCTTGATGATCAATGGTTCCACGCATTTTTTGCTGCCCGTATTTTTCTAATTCCAGGATTTTTAATAATTGCGGACGGTTCTTCTCAGCCATAATTTTTTTTGTTTTAATCATCGCCTGAACGGGACGGCTTAACCAATCAGCGATTCTTGACTCTAAAGTCTGTTGAAGTTCACCCTCTGCTACCTCTTGAATCAGTCCCTGCTTTAACGCTTCATCCGCACTGAGCATTTTCCCATCCCAAATTACTTGCTTTGCCTTCGTCTCACCCAATCTTTTTTCTAAAAAGAAGTGAGCACCGCCGTCAGGAATTAAACCAATGCCAATAAAATTCATCGCAAGCATGCTTGTTTTGTCAGCAATAATATAGTCTGTTGCCAATGCTAAACTAAATCCCAAGCCCGCAGCTGCACCTGAAACAGCACTAATGGTTAGTTTCGGCATGCTATAAAGAGTAATGATCAATTCACTTATGCAGTCCATAACTGGAAAGAAATCGCTCTCATTTATGTTTGAAAGCATCGTTTTAATGTCGCCGCCTGCTGAAAAGGCTCTGCCTCTTCCTGTTATCACCACAATATCAATTTCATCTGAATCGCTAATTTCTTTTAGTTTACAAACAAGCCCCTTAATTACATCGGTATCCATTGCGTTTAATGTTTCCGGTCTGTTCATTTCCAGTGTTGCAACACGGCCATCTACTCGCAAATTTACCTTATCGGTTACAAAATTGATTGACACGGCAAATCCCCCCTTTTCTTCATTTAATTCCATTATATACAGAATGGTCAGGAATAAAAACAAATTTTCTTAATATATCGAATTTTCTTTTCTGCCTTCAAAAAAATCATAGTAAAAGGCAAAGGAAAAACCTCTGCCCCCCTTTTGTTAACTTTTTCGCGATAGTTCTTTTTTTACCTGATCTCGTAAGGCCATCTTCAGGAATTTACCAACTGAAGTCTTAGGAATTTCCTCAAGGAAAAGGATATCATCTGGAATCCACCATTTAGCAAACTGTGGTTTTAGAAATTCTATTAATTCTTCCTTTGCTGTTTTCCCTTTATAAGCATCCTTTAACACGACACATGCAAGTGGCCGTTCCTGCCATCTCTCATGTGGCACCGCGACAACTGCCGCTTCAAACACAGCCTCATGTGCCATTAAGGCATTTTCTAAATCTACCGATGAAATCCACTCGCCTCCACTCTTAATTAAATCCTTTGTACGGTCAACGATTTTCACAAAACCTTCCTCGTCAATCGTGACGACATCCCCGGTGTGGAGCCAGCCATCGTTAAATGCCCCCTCTGTCCGCTCATCTTTATAATATTCAGAGGCAATCCATGGGCCGCGAATGCACAATTCACCCATTTCTTTGCCGTCCCAGGCGACCTCGCCGTCCTTACCAAGGATTTTTATTTCTAACCCAGGGACAATAATTCCTTGTTTTGCCCGTAATTCTAGTCTCTCCTCATAATCTAATTCCTCTTGGTAGCTTTTTAGATTTGAAAAGAGCGCAAGCGGACTTGTTTCAGTCATCCCATATGCGTGCATGAATGGCACATTATATTTTTGCTCAAAGGCTTTAATCATCCCTTTTGGTGCTGCTGAACCACCGCATAAAATTCCTCTTAAACTACTTAGATCATAGGAACCTTCATCAAGTTCCTTTAGTAATCCCAGCCAGATTGTCGGAACGCCGCTCGTGATCGTAACTTTTTCTTGTTCAATTAACTCAGCCAATAATTTTGGTGTGAAATATGGCCCAGGAAGAACGAGAGTTGCACCAAACCAAACTCCTGAAAACGGCATGCCCCAGGCATTTACATGGAACATTGGGACAACAGTCAGAGCGATATCTTTTTCACTAATGCCTGCATTGTCGGCAAGACCTAAAGCCAAACTGTGCAGAAAAATACCTCGATGGGAATAGACAACTCCCTTTGGGTTTCCGGTCGTTGCAGATGTATAGCACATACCGGCAGGATCATTTTCATCAAGATATTCTGGGTATTTGAATTCGGGATTTGCTTCAGCTAAAAGCTGTTCATAATGATAAACAGGAGAGAGTGTTGTTTCCGGCAATTCTTTTTCATCAGTCATAATGATAAATGCCTTAACAGTTTTTAATTCTGCAGCGCAGCTTTCAAGTAATGGCAGGATGTCTCCGTCAATGAGGAGAACTTTATCTTCTGCGTGATTGATAATGTAGGAAATATGCTGAGGTGATAATCGGATGTTAATCGTGTGCAGCACGGCACCCATACATGGAATGGCAAAGTAGGCTTCCAGGTGGCGGTGGTGATTCCATGCTAATGTTCCGACTCTCTCACCTTTTGTAACTCCTAATTTAACTAGACTATCGGCAAGCCTTCTCGTTCTTTCGGCAATTTGTTTGTAGGTAAATCTGTGAATACCACTTGCGGTTCTTGATATAACTTGTTTCTTTGGAAAAAACTTTTCTGCTCGTTCAATCATTTGAGTCATCGTTAAAGGTGTTTGCATCATTGCGAATATCCCCCTCCAATAATGAAAGCGTTTTAATTACCCCGTTGAAGTGTATGGGGCAATCCATATAATTATTCGCCATTCAGAAGGAACATTCCTTTATTAAGAACAAAAAAACAATAAAATTCTCCTGCCCATTTTAAGCAGGAGAACCTTTTTCAGAGAATAACTCGTCTAAAATTTTTATTTTTTCATCAGTATAGGCTTCAAAACCGTCATTATAGGATTTCGGATCCTTTGGATTAGCGAAGTGAGTAATTTCTCCGGTAACTGGATGAATAAATTTGCTTGCCGCTCCACAGCCAAGTCCGATAATCGTCTGCTGCTCTTCCATTATCATAATATTATAAATGCTTTCTTGTTTAGGAAGCGAGTAGCCGACATTCTCAAGATTGCCGAGAATGTTCTTTTGTCTGTACAAATAATAGGGCACATAGCCGTGATCTTTCGTCCAATCCTGAGCTAGCTCCATCATCTTTTCGACCTCATCACGCTCAGCAACCTTATACTTCTCTTTATTCTTGGTCATTTCAGAGGCCCGTTTGAACGACAACGTATGAACGGTCAAGGATTCAGGCATCAGCTTTTTCGTTTCGGCTAAGGAATGGGTAAATTCAGATATCCCCTCACCCGGCAAGCCGATAATTAAGTCCATATTAATATTATTCATGCCCATTTCGCGTGCCAGATGGTATTTTTCTATCGTTTCGGTAACGGTATGATGTCTTCCGATTGCCTTTAACGTTTCTTGTGTATAGGATTGCGGATTAATACTAATCCTGTCGATATTCCACTTCTTTAAGATGTCTAATTTTTCTGGAGTGATAGTATCTGGACGCCCTGCCTCAACAGTAATTTCACGAATATTTTCAACATCCGGAAACGACGAGTACATTTCCTCATAAAGCATATCCATCTCTTCCGCTGTAATACTCGTTGGAGTACCTCCGCCATAATAGACTGTTGTAATACGGACACCCTTTTCCTTCAGCCAGGCACCAATTTTTTTCATTTCATAATGAAGCCCGTCTAAGAAAGAATCAACTGAGCCTTGCCTTCCGTTAATGGCATAGGCAGGAAATGTACAATAGGCACATTTTGTTGGACAAAATGGAATCCCAATATAAATACTGACTTCTTTTTGCAACGTGTATAGGTCAGGAACATCGGCAAGCTGACGGTCAACGATTTGCTGCATCAGTTCTATCTTCTCATCAGTAATTAAATAATCAGCCTTTAATTGTTGATGTGCTTGATGTAACGGTACCCCTTCCTGTACTTTCCGATGAAGCAATTTGGTAGGTCTGACCCCAGTTAAAATGCCCCATTTTTGGGTAATGCCTGTCCAGTCCTGCAGCACAGTTAAATAGACATGTGCAACGGCATTTTTTATTTGCTTAAACCTTTCCTTTTCGGATTGGGTTGGGATTAATTCTTTTTGATATTCGGAGGCAAATACTTTTCCATTGTCATTCCTTAATTCAGCGGAAACAGATATATTTTCTGATACTTGCAAATTAAATTTTATTTGTATATCAATATCTTCAGCATATGCCATTAAAATTTTTGTTTCTTCAAAAAACAAATTGGCAATTAACTTCAGCAGCCGGTTAAATCTTTCATCCTCTAACCCTATTATCGAAATTCGCAATGATATCACCTTTCGCTCGAAAAACTCAAGCGCCTTGAACAGGGGCGATATAGGGAGATTTTCGATTAGCAAGTGGAACGTTGCCAATGGCCAGTCTTCCTATATGCGTACAGAAAGCGTTAGCTTTCTGTATCAAAGCATAAGACGAGCCGGCGGGAAGATTGTTTTTTAACCTTCTCAACGGATTTTCTTATGACCTTATACCCCTAGGCGCTTGAGCTAGACTATTACTTAACTTTCTTAAGTGTACAAAATCAGTAAATCAAGGTCAATACAGTGGATATTATTTACAATACCAAAAGATACCATCGGCCAACGCTGAAAATATCTTTACGTATTAATTTTTTATTATTTTCATCTTTCTTAAAAACTCAATTGGCTGCTGTTTGCGAAAATGTTCTTTAACCATATAGGCAACTCCATGTTCATTTTCTGACCGTGTTACCCAGTCAGAAGCTTTCTTTACCTCGAATTCGGCATTCCACATCGAAACACCAAGGCCTGCAGCTTCAATTAAAGGAATGTCATCCAAACTATCACCAATATAAACCACTTCACTTCTTCGGATACCAAGATGATTTCCTAGATAAGTTAGTCCGGTTAGCTTTGAGACACCAGCAGAAACAATATCCAGCCTCAATGAATCAAGCTCGATCACTTCAATTTCGGTGAACATTTTACTAATTGCATTTTTAGCATCCCTCAAATCCCTTTTCTCTTCAAAATAAACTTCAATCTTTGGTACTGTTACCGGATGGTCATGTAAATATTCGCTTAAGGAAGTAACAAATTGTTGGGAATAGAAAACAGGATCTCCTGTAGTAAAAACTGTCTTTGCTAATAAATGATTATTTAGCTTTAACTTATTTGCTAATGAAAATTGTTCATGTACGAGTCGGATTTGGCACGGTAATGCCTCTAAAAAACGGATTGTATCATAGGTAATATCCTCTTTAATTCTTTTAACATATATCGGTTTTAACTCGGTAGCAGCAATAAAGGCGCCTTGATGAGTGATAATGGGTAGTTTTATTTTTAACGCCTTAGCCACTTTTCTGGCTGAGGGGAAGCTGCGCGATGTAACAAGTGTTACATAAATACCTTTTTGCTGGACATATTCAATAGCTTCTTTTGTTGACTTATGAATTTTTCCATTCGTTTGAAGAAGCGTGCCATCAATATTTAACGCAAGCAAGCGATAAATCATTATGTTGCCCCCTGTTCTTGGTGAAATTGCCTTTATATCACTTTTATGACTTTTCACTTATTTATAGAACAGAAAAGCAGAAGTACAATTGAAACACACCGCTTGTTCCAGGTGAAAAGGATCACAACTTGGAGGTCAGTTATATGCCTCAAAGGGATTACTAAAGAAAAATTAAATGCTAAACTATCTAAAATTTCTTTCATTGCATTAATGAAGGACGAATCTTGTTTGCTAACCTTCAAAAATGTCCTTCATTATCCTTCAGTAAAAACTCCTATGCACAATGTTAAAGAAAACTCGCCGATTGGCGAGCCCCAAAGGGCGAAGACAGAGGCGTAGTTGCACTTATGCGTT
>NZ_JBALPG010000107.1:0-3102 GCF_036965245.1 Neobacillus drentensis | reverse complement strand
TTATACTTTCCTAATAGCAAAAAAAGCCTCGGTTTTTGTACCGAAGGCTTTTGATAAAGCTTATATTTTACCATATAAATCTTCCAATGGCTTCATAATGATCATGTTTAATTCGCCTATTACCATGCTCATCCGCTGCTCTGCTTCCATGAGACGCGAAATTTTTTGATTTTGCTGGACGAGCCCCACGGTTGCCTGTGCCTGTTGGATTTCTTGTTCAGAAATATCCTGGCCCATCATTTGCTTTTGCTGCAGATTCATTTGGATTTGACGAAACTGGTCAAACATTGGCCTTGCTTGCGGGTCTGCATTTACTTCGCTATATGCCTGCTGTAATTGTGCATACTCGGCACTTTGACGGATTACTGTTTCTAACGCATACGCGGAATCATATAAATTAGCTGCCATTTTGAGTCACTCCTTTTTTGATAAGATGAAACTTCCATCAGTGGGGGTTTTCACTGATGGTTAGTTGAATCAATCGGGCATTTACGGGTAGTGGACACCCTCGCAATCCTATTGGGTTCCTCCATAAGTATTGAGGTGGAAATCTTACTGCCCGTTAATGCGGGATAAACAATTCTTCACAACTATAACAAACTATTCATTTAATTGCGAGAAGGTTCAAATCACCATAACAATTGTTTTCACATACATTACTATATCAACGAATGCCTATAAGAAAATCGAAAGAGCACATTTAGCGGAGTATGGACTAGAGATCATCGACTGGCAAGAGGCACAAAGTCCACTGGTCGTTGAAGTTGGACAATTCTCAAAGTTACAAGCAAATGAGGAGTGATTATGTCATTTTCATTAACACCGATTAAACTAATACCCAAAAAACTGACAGATATAGATGATGGACATATCCAAATTTCCAACCACTTGTTTACCCATTTACAATTAAAAAATGACCAGGAGTTAAACATCACGTTAGGAAAAAAAACAATTACCAGAAAAATACAAACGATAGATATGGCAGCTAACTCGATTCAGCTTCCGGAACATTTGCTAAAAGAGTTTGATCTTCCCACTCAATGCTATAAATTTCAATCAATTCTTCTTCCGGAAAGCCATACACTGAAACTCGGTCCTGTGATTGGATTATTAACCGATTTCCCTACAATAAAGATGGAGGAGCCTCACTTTCGTTCCATTCATTTGTTTTGTGAAGAACTTCATCACGGCATAACTGAGCATGGCGGATTATTTTACGTATTTTCATATGACAAATTTTCAAGCCAAGGATATTACTTTGAGAATGGAAAATGGATTCCAGCGCAGCTTCCCTTGCCTGATGTTATTTACAACCGGATTCATTCCAGAAAACTTGAACACACTGAGCACTTTAAACAGTTTCGCCAAAAACTTGACCAATTCATGATTCCATTTTTTAATGACCGCTTTCTTTCGAAATGGGAAGTGTATGAACAGTTAAAAGATGAAAATCAACTAAATCCTTATATTCCTGAGACAAATATATTTTCGAAGGAAGCATTTTATGATTTTGCCCAAAAATATGACACTATTTTTCTCAAACCTATTCATGGTAGTCAAGGCAGAAATATTATCAAACAAAAAAAGGAAGCGGATCACCATTACTCTCTTCAAACTTCATTAACACCTCTGACTAACAGTTTTAATAAAAGATATACTTTAGAAGAAATTTATCAACAAATCAAACAGCTGCTCCATAATCGAATTTATATTATCCAGCAAGGTATAACATTAATTACACATGATTTAAGGGCAATGGATTTTAGAGTTTTATGCCACAAAAATCGAAATAATCATTGGTCTGTAACCTCTACGGTAGCAAGGATTGCAGCTGAAAAGGAGTTTGTATCTAATCTTGCGAGAGGCGGGACGATTTCAAGGCCTTCGAATGCTTTACGAACTTGTATGAGTCATCAGCAAACTTTAGAGGTCCTGGCACTAATGAAGGAATTAGCCCTTGAAACAGCTTCAGTGATTAGCCATCACTCAAAAGGAATAACGGGAGAACTTGGCATCGACATCGGCATTGACCAAGACGGAAAACCTTGGTTAATCGAAGTGAATTCTAAGCCTTCCAAAAACTTCGAGGATAGATTAGAAAAAATTAGACCGTCTGCCAAAGCAATCATTCAATTTTGTACAAAGCTTGCTTTTGATTCTGCGATAGAGAAGGAGGAAATGTAATTGATTACATTTGGAATTATGACATTGACCATGGAAAGTGAGAATTCATATATAAACGAGATAGCACGACTAGCTGAATCGTACGAAATGGAAGTTTTTAGATTTATCCCATCCAATATTAATCCACATACCCTTCTGGTGAAAGGGAAAAAATTTGATTTTAAGTCAAATTGCTGGAAGGACATAGAATTACCAATCCCTGCTATTATTTACGACCGCTGCTTTTACGGAGATGATGAACATTCCAAACAATGCCTGCCAATCGTCTCCTGGCTAAAGAGCAGAAATGATATTACCTTTTTAGGTTACGGATTGCCTAATAAACTTGAATTGTATAATGCCTTAAAAAACACGGCATTATCATCCTATTTACCTAGTTCTCAATCCGTTTCTGATCCAGGCATCGTATTAAATAAACTAAATGTGATGAAAAGAATCATTTTAAAGCCGACGAACGGTTCGCAAGGGTACGGTATTTATTACGTAAAGAAAAATGACAAAACGTTTCATGTAAAAACAGAAAAACAAAAAAAGACTATTTCCAGGATTTTTCCAAACGAAGCAAAGCTTATTAAATGGCTGAAACCATTATTAAAACAGCGTGGCTATCTTTTACAGCCGTATCTGGAACTATCAAATAATGAACAACAGCCGTTTGATATCCGCATCCTCCTGCAAAAAAATGAACTAGGAGTTTGGGGAGAACGTGGCAGAGGGATTCGCACCGGCAGTACAGGCGGAGTTCTTTCAAACTTAAGTGCCGGTGGTTCAGTCATCACCTTTTCAGAATGGCTCTCTTCCCATCCACCCGCAAAAGGTGAATATATACACCAGGAATTAGAATATATTCTTAGTAAGCTCCCAGATATTCTAGAAAAAGAGTTTATGCCTTTATTTGAGATTGGTGTAGATATCGGG
>NZ_JBALPG010000106.1:0-10407 GCF_036965245.1 Neobacillus drentensis | reverse complement strand
GTAATAAGCAGGAACGCTTTTTTACTAACGATGGACAGGTTAGTTTAAGATCTTGAACAGTGAAAGATTTAAATAAATTAATAGCTTTACGATTATACTCCCTTTTTCGTAAAGGGAAGCACAGAACTGAAATAATAGTTGAGCTCCAGCTTTACTCGCTATTCGAAATTTTAAAAAAGTTTAACGCTTACATATTGTGTTTTTTTATAATGAGTGATAAATTGTAATTAATATTTCATATCAATCACATGTTACTGATTCGATCAGGCAGGGTGGGTACAGTTGAAAGAATTTCAATTCTTTTGATCCGTTTCCCCTCTGCCTTTTTTTGTTTATTTAAAAGGGAATTTATTGGTAAGGTATCTAAAAAACGAAAGATAACCAATAAATAGAAAAACTTAATCAATAGAAGAAATAACACTGTGGAAAATTGACAACCTAACTTATTCTATTATTTCAAACTACTAAGATATTTCGAATTAGGGAATGTATATCGAGTTTATATGAAAATGAATTGTAGATCATTTAGTAATGTTATATAAGCCTTTTCTAGAAGGGAGCTGGCCTAGCGTACTCTATTTATTTTAGTTTTACATTATTTCATTTAAAGGAGGTGTGAAATTTTGGTCTAGTTGTGTGGCTATGCACTAAAAATTTTTCGCTTAGAAGCACAGGAATATTATAAATTTTATAAAAAAGATGAGGTGACAAGCATAAAAAAGTACATTTAATATTGTGACTGAAGTCAAATTTACTTGCCATCAATAGTATTAAAAAAAAACAAATGCGTGCCGGGATTGTATGAGAAAAGCAGGAGTTTTCCTATGTCTATTTGTATTGTTTGTGTCTTTAATCACTTTTCAACCAATGACATCTTCAGCCAAGGAATCTACTTCTGAAGTTAACGAGAAACCGAAAGTAGTTCCAAGTTTAAGAGAATGGAAGGAAGGAACCGGATCGTTCAATATTAGTAAGAAGTCACGAATTGTTATTGATCTTCAGTATTCAGAGGAATTGAAAAAACAGCAGACGTGTTTAAAACTGATTTGTAATAAGCCCAAAACATGATTAAATCTAAGGAGGATTTACATGAAAATCAGAGCAAAGGGCATTAATTTCGTAATACTTTGCATTCTCTTGTTAATAATGAATATGTTCCAAGGAATTGTAGTGTCGGCGGAGGAAAGCAAATCAAATAGTCTTAATTTAGGGTTGGGGAAAAAGGTTGGATGCAAATACAGCTTTTATCCAAAGGTGCACAGTTGTGTCCACGAAGACGGCGCGATAAAGCTTAAGGGAAAAACAATCAATCTGGTGCTTGAAGACGGTGTCAGCGAGCATACCGCAGCTAAGGTGCAAAGAATTTTCGAAGAACGTGGCCTCACCGTCACGAAGGCGGAGCAGGATTCGTCAGTGGACGATATCGACGTTCTGATCGGTATCGACAACGACAAGGGAGTCGATTATGAGTACCTAAACGGAAAGTTCGATCCGACGGTTTCCGTAAAAAAGGATGATGGCTATGTGCTCAAGACCTCTAAAGCGGACAGAGTCATCGCTATCATGGGCGCTAATAACAGCGGCGCGTTTTACGGAGTCACCACGCTCGATCAGATCTTGGAGCAAGCGGACGGCGTTTTGACCGATGTGCTGATCGAAGATTATGCGGATGTGAAATTTCGGAGCTTCATCGAAGGCTTTTATGGCACTCCATGGTCGCACGAGAACCGCAAGGACTTGATGGCGTTCGGAGGCGACTTCAAGATGAATTCCTATCTGTACGGGCCCAAAAACGATCCATATCATGCGGCGAAGTGGAAGGATCCCTATCCGTCTGAAAAGCTCGCCGAGCTGAAAGAGCTGGTCGATAAGGGGCTGGAGACCAACGTTGAATTCGTCTGGGCAGCACATGTCGGCGGCAAGATAAATCTCGGCTCGGAAGCCGACATTCAGGCACTCAAGAACAAGTTCGACCAGATGTACGGCATCGGCGTCCGTCAATTCGCAATTTTCTTTGATGATTCCGCCACGAACAACGATCAGCTCGTGAACTTCATCACTCGGATGGACAGCGAATACATCAAGCCCAAGGGCGATGTCAAGCCGATCATCTTTTGCCCGCAGTATTATCGTAAGGATAGCGGCAGTCATGCAACGATCAATTACTTGAAAAATATCAGCAGGTTCCCGAAGGACGTACAAATCATGTGGACAGGAGATAACGTCGTTTCGCCGGTCAAGCAGAGCGTCGTCGACTGGGTTACGCAGTATATCGAAAGACCGGTCTATATCTGGTGGAACTATCCGGTAAACGATCTGGGGCGCGCGGACTATGTCCATATGGGCCCCTCCAAGGGGCTTTACTCCGGCGTTAAGAATATCTCGGGCTTTGCCTCGAATCCGATGAATCAGGCGCAAGCTTCCAAGGTGTCTCTGTTCAGCGTAGCGGATTATACTTGGAACACCGGCGATTACGATTATGAGCAGAGCTGGCAGGCTTCGTTTGACTACATCATCCGAGATAATCCCGAGGCAGCGAGGGCAATGCGCATTTTTTCTCAAAACGCATCGCACGGCCTGAACCCGTTTGAAGCAGGCGAATCGCTCTACCTGCTGCCGCAGATGAATGCCTTTAAACAGGCGTTTTCAGGCGGTGAGGATATTTCGGAATCTGGCGCGTCTCTGGTTCGGTCGTTCGATGAGATTATTGATGCCGTAGACACGCTGAAGGCATATCCGGGCACAAACGGTATCTCGGAAGAGCTCACGCCTTGGCTGGACAAAATGAGGAAGATTGCACAGGCGAGCAGAAACGCCGTGCAGGGGCTGATGGAGTTGGGAGAGATCTCTGCGTATGATTCGGCATCCATCCAGGAGGCCATGACGTTGATTTCCGAACGCAGGGCGGAGCTTAAAACAGCGGTGTCCGCACCCAAGGTCGTTGCGCAAAAAGAGATAGCGACCTTTACCGAGGAGATCCTGAACCTGCTGGAAATGCGGCTTATGGAAAAGCTCTCCCTGCCGCCCAAAATGCGCGGATTCGGCAGCACGACCCTGGACTATATGAAGATGCTGGACGGCGATTTGACGACTGCTACCGACTCGGGCGTGGTGTCGAGCGGTGCGTACTTCGGTGTGAATCTGGGCAAGGAAACGCATATCAACAACGTATCCATCGTGATGGACAACACGAAATACTATAAAAAGGGTATGCTCGAGGCGTCAATGGACAACAGAACCTGGACGGAGGTTGCGGAATTCGATACGAGCACGGTCTCTGCGAAGGGACTTGACATTTCCGCAAAATTCCTGCGTTACCGCGCGACGGACGAATTCACCGACGAAATCACCGGATCGCCGAACCGCGGCTTGTCGGTCAAAGAGTTTCAGGTAAACGTGGAACAACGCGCAGCAATCTATACTAACGTTCCTGCGCTGGAGAATCAGGCGCTGACGATTGAAGGTGCTTCAGCAGCGCTGCGGAATGTCACAGAGATCACGCTGGAACCCGGGGATTATTTTGGATTCCAATTTAACAAGCTGAAAAACGCACACTCGCTGAAAATCGATGAGGATCTCAAGTTTCTGAAAGCCGAGTTCTCGGCAGACGGGACAAACTGGAGCGCGATGTCTTGGTCGGATCCACTCATCACTTCGGCGAAATACATCCGTGTGAGAAACGCGTCTCAGGAGGCAGGGACCTTCGCACTTACCGAGCTTTCGGTAAAATTCGGCGGT
Source organism: Neobacillus drentensis (assembly GCF_036965245.1). Classification (GTDB taxonomy): domain Bacteria; phylum Bacillota; class Bacilli; order Bacillales; family Cytobacillaceae; genus Neobacillus; species Neobacillus drentensis_G. Next base: position 6,669 of record NZ_JBALPG010000106.1, on the reverse strand, counting down.
TCGCCGTCCCTGTCGGCGACGGCTCATAATGTCAATATCTATTCGGGAAACGCGGGCAATATGGTGGACGGCAATCCGTTTACGTATCTGTGGCTCACGCCATCACCGGGCGGAAATCGGCATTTTATATTCGATCTGGGAAGGGAGATCCCGATTAATGACATGCTCATCAACTCCGATAAGGACGTGGTATCTTCCGGTACGATTGAATTTAGTTCTGATGGAATAAACTGGCGTGATCCGGTTACGTTCAGTAACGCGGGAACCATCAATATTATCGACTGTGGAGGTAAATTGGGCCGTTTTGTGAAGCTCACCGACAGCGTGCAGAACAAATGGCTCAAGGTCAACGAGATCGTGATAAATAAAGTCAAGGAGGACACCTCTGTTCTCTCTGGTAATCTGATCGGCCTGGAGAAGTTGCTTGATCAGGATATTTTCAGTTTTGTTGATGTCGGCAACACGGCCGGAGAGCTGACATACAACAACATCAACACGCCAAACGCGACCAATCTGATCCTGATGAAAAACGAGGGATCGGAAGTGAGACTGATGATCAAAAAAGCCACAAAGGCTGCGGCAGCGTCGACGGCGGATGCGGAATGGATCGAGGTCGGGAAATTTACGGGCGCGTATCATAACATTGATATGCGCGCGTATGGGCCGGTCAGCGAATTCAAACTGATGTGGGACGGGGATTCCGGCCTGCGTTTAAACGAGATCTATGTCGGCGTAAGTGATCAACAACCGCTCAATGCAACTGATATGAAAAAACTCGTTGAGCGTTTCGAGGAAGAGGGAGAATTCGCAAACCATGGCTCTGCTCGTTCCTTACAGGCACATTTGGCGGAAGTGGACCGTTTTGAAAAGAAAGGAGAATTCCAAAAAGCTGTCAAACACATGAAAGGCTTTAAACGTCTGCTTGACAGTCAGAAAGAAAATGAGTTAATTTCCGAAAAAGCGTATTCTATTCTCGGGGCCGGTGCTGATTATTTGATTAAGAAGTGGCAATAGTTTTTTGGTTTGAAGTACAGGGTACCCCTGTGACAGGATGATAATCTGTCACAGGGGGCCTTAAAACCGGAACTTCCAATGAGGCTTTACCTTAATCACTATTTGGAATGGTTCCAATTTTTAGAAACCACTGAATTGAAGTCACAAAAAGCAATCTGAAGGATAGGCTTCTTTTCGCATGCCTTTTTCCAGTTGAAGAAACCTATGATAGTCTTAAAAAATCTGATCTTGTTATAGCTTTTAATACCAGAATTTCTAAAATTATACAGAAAGTAAACTAGTAAGTCCGGCACATACTACAGAACACAATAAAAACTTAATAATTTTCTAGGGTATATCGCTGTAAAACCTCCGTTTTTTTCATCACTCATGTACCAATCGTTTAACACAAACTCCAAGTTGTTGATTCTAATAACGCACGTACTGATGTAGAGGTATTAATCGACTATGCAAAAAGTCTTGGAGTCATTGATGTTCCGGTAGAAGGAAGGATTAGGGTTATAGAGTAGTAATATATGCGACCTAACGATACCCTTGAGTAAAATTGAAATGGCGTTTGCCCATCCGCATGATTCATCCCGATATCTATTAGGAATCGAATGCAATGGAGACATGAATCAAAGTTCCGCTAATTGCAAGGAACAAGATGTATACCTGTAGAGAGTGATTAAAAGAAGATAATGTACCAACGAACGAATTTGGAGACGAAACTAGTGGAGGAATGAATCTGTAGAGAAGGAAAGAATTGATCATTAGGTGAATACGTTATTGAATGTTCAAGATGTTGGTGAGGGAGTTGCTAAATTAAGCTATGAAGTGTTTTAGTTTTCTATAAAATAAGCTATTCCTAGTGAAGATTTAAAAAAGGGCTGTTCATGAATAAATATGAACAGCATTTTTAATGGGTTATTTATCAGTCATTAAGAACGTAAAAATATTAAGAGAAAATTTCTAAGAAAGGGGGAATGTCTTAATGCCCACTTGTAAAAACTGCGGAAGAAAATGGTCTTGGTTTGATTCAATAAAGAAATTATTAAGGTTCCGAAAAAAAATGAAATGCAATCATTGTGGGGAAATTCAATATCAAAGTACATCTTCAAGAAATACAACTTCTTTATTCGTTTTATTCCCAATTATCACTATTCCATTTTCTGTTTTGTTTAATTTATCTCCAACTTCTGTATTATTATTGGAACTTGCCATAATAGTTGTGGTGATATTATTAATGCCATTTTTCTTGAAATTGACTGATAAAGATGAACCGATATGGTGAAAAAAGGGGACTGCTCTAAAGCTAGAGCAAGTCAGAATGAAGGTCTCATTCATACAGGGCAAGACGAAAAAAGCAAGAGCAAGTCAGAATGAAGGTCTCATTTAGACAAGGCAAAGGCGAAAAAAGCAAGAGCAAGTCAGAATGAAGGTCACATTCGAACAGGGCAAGGCGAAAAAAGCGAGAGCGAGTCTGAATACGGGTCTCATTCAGACAGGGCAAGGCCAAAAAAGCGAGCTCCTGTCTGAATACGGGTCTCATTCGGACAGGGCAAGGCCAAAAAAGCCAGCTCCTGTCTGAAAGCAGGTCTCATTCGGACAGGGCAGGGCCAAAAAAGCCAGATCCAGTCCGAATGCGGGTCACATTCGGACAGGGTAAGGAAAAAAAAGCAAGATCCTGTCTGAATGCACCAGGTTTAGAGATGTACATAAAAAAGAAAAGAGACGGTTCTTGCACTTCCTTGGCAGGAAGAGCAAGAACCGTCCTTTTTAATAAATAACAACCGGATCGTATATACTTAGAGTATCATACACTGTTTTCATTATATTAGGGGGCGTGTTGACACAGCCGCCTGAACCTCCTGTTAGATAAGCATTACTTGCCCAATTTGTCCGCCAGCTGGCATCGTGGAATCCTTGTCCGCTGTTTGTAAACGGAGCCCAGTAATTTACCTTAATGGCATAATCGGGTTTACCTACTGCACTGCCCTTAAGAGTGTACTGTGGTCGTTTATAGAGGATATACCACACTCCTGGTGAAGTATCTTCACCGGTGCTGTGTTTACCTGTCACCACATTGGTTGTGACTACTAATTGTCCATTTTTATAAATCCAGATACGTTGTTCCGCAATGGACACTTCAGCATACGTGTCGCCAATGCCATTATTCGTTGTAGTTTCATAGCCGATGCCTTCATTGCTCCAGCCATTTCCATGAATATTAGAAGCAGAAAGTGATTTCTCTCCTTTTTCAAAAGCTTCTTGGATTTTCGCTGTTTCTTTCTCAGCATTTATTGCCCAGCCATAGCCTTGTCCTTTAACTTGAATGACCGAACCTGAATGGGTCTTAAATGTGAAATTTTTATTTAGTGTTGATTGAGAACTATTAATTTCATCAATCTTGTTCTTAATGTCACTCATGGTGATTGTAACCTTCTTATCTTTTGACACAGAGGCATTTTTAATTAATTCACTGGCTTTTAAAGGATACACTTTGTCCTGTACCTTATAATCAACTGTTTGTTGTAGGAGATCCTGCAGCATTTTCTCCTCTTCTTTTACAATCAGACTGTCCTCTTTGATTGGCTGTATGAATACGGGTTTCAGATGGATATCACTAGTATATTTCTGTTTCTTATAATCTTTTAATAGACCATCGATATCATACTGTTCTCCATTAATACTATTAGAGATGACAATTTGACCCTGTTCTAATTTAGCTTCCGCATCTTGGGGTGCTTTTAAGTTCTTATTCATTGATAAGAGCTTTTCTTCTACTTGCTTTTTCATAGTTTGGCTTCGAAACTGATCCGCCTTTTTGGGTATCAACGAATAATTTTTTTCCTTTGAGGAAGGAAAAAATGTCCACTGGCTTTTCAATAATTTCTTAACCTCAGGCAGATCTTTATCCGTAAATACCATCTGCGTATCTTTTTCATCTAAAATTAGTTGATTTCCGACATAGACTCTGTTTTTTAATTCAGATGTTTTTAATTTATTTATTACCTGATCAGCAGTCAGTCCGCCGACTTTTGTGCCATTAATCGTAACCTGTGAATTGAACCGGGTTACCTGATAATAGCTAATTCCCGCAATTAGAAGTGCAATAATAATGATAATTCCAATTACAATAAATTTACGTTTTGCAGGCCGTTTGAATCGGTTCACCCGTCCTTTATCAATTTCTTCAACTGTTTCATTTGCCGTACTCATAAACATTCCCTCCGCTATTTGGTAACCCAACTATCAACGTTCTCCAACTTTAAACTTGTGGATTTTCATCAAAGACTATTGATTAGTTTACCTTACTATTAAATAATTACTATTATACTACTATTTTTGTGGTGTGTAATTTGTCACAATTTGTTTAAAGGTGAAATTTTTTGTTCTGTTTTAAAATCCCTTAATTTAAGTTTTATAAGGCAAAAAGAAAACCTTATTAGATACAATACGTGAACCGAACCACAAATAGTATAATGCAAAAGATGGAAATATTCATAGATAGTAAGTTATTAAATAGGCTGATATAAAACAAAGGAGACCGTGTATTTTAGACGGTCTCAAAATGATCTTATAAGGCTTGTACTTCACTCATTAAGGCATGAGTATTCCCTTCAGTGTCTTTAAAAAACGTCATCCATGTTTCAATTTGTCCCACTTTTGCAACCATATGTGGTTCATCATTAAAAGTAACTTTATTCCCTACTAAGGTCTCATAAGTTTCTTTGATATTTTTGACCTGAAAATAAACAACTGAACTTGAATAAGCAAATTCATCTTTTTCTGGCAGGCTTAACAGGAGACGCAGACCGTTACATTCAAAGAAAGCCATACTGTCTGTATTAAATAAAAGGGACAGTCCCAGTTTATCTTTGTAAAATTGTATTGCCCTATCTAACAATTTAACTGGTACCCCGATTTGCCCAACTTTTTGAATCTTATTAGTTTCCAAAGAACATTTCTCCCTTCAAATATCTTTCACATTAAGAATAAATGATTCACCTTAGCATTTCTTATCCAAAATCACCTTTTTACGAAATTGAATGGGAGAAACTCCAACATGCAGCTTAAACATCTTACTAAAGGATACAGGGTTAGTAAATCCCAGTTCAAAAGTTATATCTGTAATAGTGAAGTCTAAATTTCTTAAAAGGTCCTTTGCCTTTAGAATCCTATATTCAGAAATATGCTGATGAGGCGTTTTGCCAAATATTTGTGAGTAAGTTCTTAATAAATGGTTTGGAGAAAGGCAAGCAATCTGAGCAATGTCATTTAATTTTATTGGCTTGTTATAAAAGGCCCTAATATAATCATGGGCCGTGCTGATCCTTCTATATAATTCTTCACGAGTAGAAGTTCGTATCGCATGTAAGGATTCGACTTCCTTCAATGTATTGAAATGTTCGAACAATAAAGTTTGCATTAACTTGTAGAATTTTTCCTCATAACCAACTAGATCATTCTTAAGAACAGATAAGTTCTCTTTAAATATTTTTATCTGAGAAGATAGTCTTTGAGATGTAGGATATGTTTTTTCAAAGAAACCAATAGAACTTGTATCCATGAAAGGATCACTTAGAAGTTTATGGGTCGATTCTCTTAATGTGTTTAAAACTTCCTCTGCAAATCCATCTTTAAAAAAGATGCAAAATGATTCAACATCCTTATTTTCATCGATTGAAATTGTATACGACCCCTCATTAAGAAGCAGGTATCTGTTCTCTTCAACAGCAAAAAAACCTTTACTGGTTTTGTAATGTGCCTTCCCATTAGAAAATGTTTTAATTGATAACTGGCCATTTCCCTCCCAGTAAAATTGGTTGCTTTTTGCATGTAAGACATAATTACTTGAATCCTTATTACTCATATGACTGTCTCCATAAACATATAACTTGAATTTTTAGATAAGTCAATTATACATAATAATGGAAAGTAATTATTAAAATCTTTTATTTTTTGTTAAACAGAACCACGTTGGTTATGCAGCTGGTTTGTGGAGAAAGGAATGGCTGCTTAAGCATGAAAGCTCTTATAAAAAGCGCTTGATGTAAAGAGACGCTCACCCTAATTTCTTTTAATTTGATCGTAAATGTAAGCCGCCTGATTTAAAAATTTTTTGGCCTGATCCACGATGTGTTACCACTTTAACGTAGTGAGTGGGAGGCTTTTTTTGAAGACTTGTGTGTAAAGGAGGCTAAAGACAAGAAAATATATAAGAAAATGAAACTAAAATAAATTCAAAAACGTATGGAAGGATAAGATTTCCATTTGATGAAATTTTGGTTGAATTTAGTTGATCTTAGTTTAGGAAGATATTTTTTAGGAGGGGAATTATGGATGTTAGTGAAATCATCGTTCAATCGGGAATATCGATTTCATTGTATTAGTGTTAGAAAAATACTATTTTCGCTCAGGTAATCGTGGTTCCATGACGGTTACCATCGATAACTTTGAAGGGTCTACAAAAGTACATGCAGCAGCTTCCGGCTCTTCCCAAGGAGCTATCTTCCGGTTTGATTGGGGTGCGGGGAACAGTTTTATTAATAGTGTCATAGATACTTTAGAACCGTATAGAGTTGAGTAAATTAATAAAGCATGCTGGCTGTTGTTCCATAGGAATTACAGCTTATTTTTTTTTACCCCTTGTCAAATCAATCATTTAAAAGG
>NZ_JBALPG010000105.1:0-39703 GCF_036965245.1 Neobacillus drentensis | reverse complement strand
CACATGTATCAGTATAATAATTATATTTATGATTTCTTAATAAAAAGCAGATGATAGTTTTTATTTTCATGATATAATGCTCCTTTTTGTATCGATTGAAGATAAGTATATCAAATATTCGTGGAAAATGTGAAAAATTAAATAATGGACTCTTTAGAAGGACTGGAAACAGTCCTATTTTTTATGGAAAGGAGGATGTATATGGCACAAATGCAAGCGAAAACGAAATCCATTCCACTATTTCACCTTGAACCGTTTCAAGGCATGGACACGAATGGCTCTGCTACACAAATAATCGACCACCGTTCCCCTGACATGCTAAATTTCAATATCGATGAAAAAGGGGCATTAAATAAGCGCACAGGTTATGCTCGGGTTTATCCTACTTCATTAGGAACAGGAAAAATTAACGGTATGTATTTGTACACTAGAAGTGATGGTAGTGCGATTTTTCTGATTGCTCATGGTACTAAGTTGTATACACAAGCCGGCAATGCTCAACCAACTGAATTGTTTGGCACCTTACAAAACGGAAAAATTAACTTTTTCACCGTTGAAGGCAAATGTTACATCATGGATGGAGTGAATTTCTTAGTTTATGATGGGTCTACGATTAAACAGGTAGAGCCTTATGTCCCTGTCTTGCAGATATCGAAGAATCCAAGCGGTGGCGGTTCGGCTAACGAGGATTTCAACTTGATCGGTAACAAGTTCAAAGATTCCTTTAGCGGTGACGAAACCTCAACCGTTTATCAAATGTCCTTAACGGGATTAGATTCCACACTTGTTTCGGCTGTGGTAGGTACAACAACCATTAACGAGGGGACAGGGCTTACAGTTGACAGGGTAAACGGCAAAGTGACCTTTACGACAGCACCAGCAAAAGGTACAAACAATGTCATCATAACAGCAGGGAAAACAGTGTCGGGTTATCCCGAGCGCATCAAAAAGTGTACGATGGCTGTCGGGTTTGGTGGTTCAAATGATACCAGGACATTTATTTCAGGCAATCCCGATATGCCAGAATACATGTTTCGGAGTGGCCTTTATGATGCTACCTATTGGCTTGAAAATGGTTATTATCGATTGTCCGAGAAAGTCATGGGCTTTTCAAAGCAATACGATTATCTCATTGTTGAAAGACCAAACGGGAAGCACATTATTAATTTCCAAATCACTGAAGCAGGAGTCGTTAGTTTCCCTTCTAAGCCGATTAATAACCAAGTGGGGGCGATAGCGTCAGGCTCGATACAAATCATCGAGAATAACCCTGTATCACTCTCAAAAGATGGGGTTTACATGTTAGTGGCATCCAACGTCCGAGACGAGCGAAACGTGGTTCATGTCTCTTCTAAGATTGATAGAAAGTTGATGCTAGAATCCGGTTTAGATACGGCAGTATCCATCGATTATGATAAAAAATATTGGCTTGCTATCAATGGAAATGTTTACATCTTGGATTACACTCAAAAATCCAAGGACAATCGTTATGGCGAATGGTATGTCTATAACAACATTAACGCATCGTGCTTCTTAGTGAAGAACGGTTTTTTATATTTCGGCAGCTTAACAGATGGTTTAGTCTATCGCTTTAAAAAAGAGTACGAAGGAGCAGCTTACAATGACGATGGATTGGCGATCAATGCTTACTGGAAGTCAAAACAGTTAACTTTTGGTAGGGATGAAATGAAGAAGTTTATCGAGTCACTCTATTTTGCTATTAAACCAGCTAGTAAAACAAGTGCGGATTTCTATTATTCGTCAAATAAAAAGGAAAATGTCCTCATAAATGTGGGCAAAAAAATTCAATTTAATACGTTCAATTTTAAAAGCATTGATTTTAAAAATTTTACTTTCTATACTTCCAACTTTCCGAAAGAAGTCAAATCGAAAGTCAAAGCAAAACAGGTTACTCATTTCCAACTGATGATTCAAAACAACAAGCTAGATGAAAGTCTATCCCTTTTATCATTGGGAATCGAGTATCGTTACCAATCGAAAATTCGTTAGCGAGGTGATTTTATGTTTGAAAAATTAGAGTCTTTTACTAAATCAGTTTCAAGTTTACCTGATGAAGCGGTTTTCAATTCAGCGGCAGAAGGAAAAGCGGCATTTGATTGGGCTCCCGAAGAATTGAGGGTTACTCTTAACAAGTTAATTGATGCCATCGAGAAAACAGAGGCAGGGGATAGTGGGGCAAAAAATACTGGTGTTTCTACCATATCAGGATTGACGGGAAATGATGTACAAACCATTTTAGAACAATTAACTCCGAAAAAGTTAGATCCCTGGGGAAATCTATCTACCCAAAATGGATGGTACCATGATGCGTCACGGCCTGGGCAATCTTTCAAAGACCCATGGGGGATGGTTCATTTACGAGGGGTGATTATGCCAGGAATCCTTACGAATGGGGTAACGGCATTTACTCTTCCAGAAGGGTATCGCCCGGCAAGAGAAGTAGACATCATTATTAAATGTTTTACCTCTACGAACCAGTTAAGTTATACCACCCTTAGTATCAAATCAAATGGAAATTGTTCGATACATGACAATATGAGTATCAATTCCATTCGGTTGGACAATATCCATTTCAGAACAGATAGTTAGGAGGCGATACCATGGCAGATTACCAAATTGGCGATAACCTGTTTGCTAATGCTCAAGGGAAATATTATCGCGTAAACAATGGTGTTCAGGCATTCGAGGAAAGCCCGTTCGATACCATGAGCAATAAGATTAATACCATGTATGATGCACAGCAAAAAAATCAATTAGACCAATTACGTACACAACGTGATAAAGCAATATCAGGCTTTAATCAGCAGAAGAAAGACTTAGCACCACAATATCAGAATCAGAGGAACCAAGCGGATGTGGTAAACGCTCAGAGTGCTTCAAGATTGCGTGAATTAATGGCGGCTAATGGTATTAATGCCAGTGGAGAAAGTTTAACGACACAGGCAAATTTAGCATCCTCACGACAAAATGCTTTAAGTGAGATTAATAATAACGAATCTACTGCTATCAGAGGGATTGACCAGCAGATTGCGGCAGAAAATGACCCAAGCCGTGAGCAAGCGATTGTCAATGCAATTGCTACAGAACGGTCAGGTAAATTAGCCGATGCGTACAATCAATCACAGCAAGATATTTACCAACGTTCAATGGATTGGCGAAATTATCAAATGCAGGTACAACAAGCTGAAATGGAAAGGCAACGATTTGAAGCTGAGCAGAAAATGAGAGAGTTGGAGTATCAAAGGGCATTAGCAGCACAAACAGCAGCAAGAAGTAGTGGTGGTGGAAGTGGTGGAAGAAGTAGAAAAAGTACAAGTGCGTCACCTTCTGCTGCTCCAAGCGGATTGACGGACGCTTACAATCAATATTTGCAAGCAAAGGCAGAAGCTAAATATATGTATGATAACAAGATTCCGAATCCGAATAGCGGTGTAGGAATGATGTACGCTTCTATGGTTAAACCTAAAAAGTGGTAAGGAGTGATTCCTTTGGCTGACAAAAAGAAGAAAAAAGACGATGGGTTGACCGATTATCAAAGGGCAGTAAAGCGTCATAATGAGACTACATTTGATACGCTATCACCCTCAAATGTTCAGAGGTTAGATCCTGCGTTCAATTCAACAAGTGCAAAGGCTAATTATGATTGGGAGAGTGAGTATTTACCCTCCCTTCCTAAGTCTTATGGTCGTAAATACAACGATAAGTTTGATTCATTTGCAAAAAGAATGGGCATTCCTCCAACGGAAGGGCAAGAATTTCGCCGTTGGTTAGACGCCAAGGAAAAAATGAAGATAAATGATGCGTACTATTCTACACAGATAACAAAGAAGAACACTGCAAACAAAGAGAAGAAAATCCAACAAGAAAAAAACAAATCTATAGTGACAGCATCGGAGAAACCATTATCTTTGATTCCTTTGAAGCAAAAGCCGAAATCAGAGAAAAGCGTTCAGCTCCCGGGTATCAAAGTTAAAAAAAAAACATCTTTGCTCGATGACTTAAAAAGTATCGGTAAATTAGGAGTCGAGACATTAAACCCCTTTGACGATGTAGATGCAGGGCAAGCACTAGAGAATTATGCAAATCGCGGAATGTCCAAATCCTATAAAGAAATCCAAAGGGGTTCGAATCGTGCGGTTGATTCAGCTTCATTCGGGGTAATGAGCAACCTAGACAAGAAATTATCCGGTAAAACTCCTGACTATCTTTCTCAACGTGAATTTGGGGAAGGTGGAGGAACGGATTTGATTACCACAGGCTTAGGGTATCTTGTTCCAGGTGCAGGAGGATACAAGTTATTAAACTCCTCTAAAGTTGGAAAAGCCTTAACGGAGTTTGGTTCGAAAAGTATTCCTAAACGTTTAGCATCCGAAGCGGCAAAGGGTTCGATAATTGGTGCTAGTATATCAGGGGCAGAAGTCGCAGCAAGAGAAGGGCTTAACCCAGACGATTACAATTGGAAAGATAACACAAAATATATTGGTTTAAATACAGCGTTGGGGGCAATTGCAGATCCATTGTTATATGGAGCAGGAAAAGGAATTGCAAAAGGTTTTGAATCTGCATCAAATCGAACTATGAGAAACCTTCTACCTAGCACTCAGCAAGTCGAAGGGGCTTTACGTGACAGTGCGAAATCCTTTAAAGGGTCGCAAGCCTTACCAAAAACAGGTGGGATACAGAATCCTGGATTAGTGCAGGATTTAATTCCTAAGGGTAGCGAGGTAACAAATCCAAGTTTTTTACCTCCATTGAAGCCGAAAACAAACATAGATCCACTCATTCCTAGTGTTGGAAAATCTATAAACGATTTACCACCTTTGAACGAAACTTCTTTGTTGGATCGGTCATTGATGTTTGATGGGGAAAAACGAACAATGCCTGATTTCTCGTATGGCAAACAAATGTCAGAACCTAATAAACCTGTTAATGTGTATGGTGCTGAAATCCCTTATGATAAGGTGCAACATGCTCCATCCAGTTATTGGCGTGGTCGTTATGAGGAATTTGCTAATTACGTTAATAAAAATTATGATACCAATAATTTGAATAAAGAGGCATTAGATGATTTATGGAGTCAATTCGCCAAATACGATGAACCAGTGACATTAGATGATGTGGTTGACCTAGCATACAAAGATGCAAATAAACCTGTTATTGACGCTGCTGGTGTATGGAATAAGACGGGGAACCGTCCTCCTGTTTCTCAAAATGCAAAGAAAATCTTATTAGGAGAAGTAAAACCAAAACAAAAAACCATTCCACCAAAGCAGGATTTACTCCCTAATTTAAAACCGAATAACCCTGTTCAACAGCCTTTACCACCGTTGCAACCACTAAAGAATAGTATGGTAGTAGAACAACCAGTAAAGCCACTAGGACAGCATGCGAACAATGTAGAAGCACCTGTTAAACCGTTGCAATCTGTACCAAAGCAGCCGAATGAAAGTTCCTTTTACAGCACAGTTCGAAATCCTGAAAAGTTATCGCCAGAGTTAGAACAGCGTTTAAACGATTTCGATAAAACTTATAAACCAATGTCCAATGAAGAATTAGTGAATTATGCGAATAAGTATGTCACTAAAGACATGGAAAAGGCTTATCAGTTTGTAAAAAATGCTCGAAAGTTTGATCCAAGACACGTTACAGTCGGACATCGATTAATTGACGAATTGCAGAAAGCTGGTCAATATGATCGTGCATTAGATGTAGTTGAGAGATTAGCAGAACAAGGAACGAAAGCTGGACAATCAATCCAGTCATATTCCATTTACAATCGCTTATCTGCAGAAGGTCAGTTATTAAGGGCTCAAAGACGAGTGAATAAAATTAATGAATCAATTACTAACCCAGAAAAACAAATAAAATTAACCGAACAAAACATTCAGGACATTACCCATACAGCGGATAGTATTCAGCGGTTCACTGGTCAACAAGAGCAAGCAAACAACGTTATTAAGATTATGGAAAATATTAAAAAAGGAAATGTCGCAACCGATGCCGAATTAGATACTGTCCGTTCTTTTGTAGCTGATGCGAAAAAATTTGTTGCCGATCTTGAACCTGGCGCTCCTCCTAAACAGCCAAAACCTATAAAGGATGTCCGTAACCGTGATAAAGTTGTTGATTTTATGGACAAACGTGAACAGTTAGCAAGAAAGCGGTTAAGAGAGATTATGGGGCGAGCAAATTCCATGCCGGTAGATGCACTTTACGCATTAGCGGATATTGGTGCTTCAAAAATTGCGAAGGGTACTGTTAAAGTTGCTGATTTTACAGAAGATCTAGTAAAAGAATTTGGTGAGAAGGTTCGGCCGTATGCTCAACAGATTTACAACAAAGCGGTTGAAACTTTTAATCTTCAATCTGAATCTATGACCCGTCAGCGGTTAAGCGAAGTCGAGAAGATCACTAATAAGGCATTAAAGGACAAAAACATTAGTGTTGATGAAGCAGAAAGCATCAGAGAGTTTGCGAGACAAGTAGGACAAATGTCAGGAGATGCAAAGCTAGAGCATAGCATGGAATTACAATCCGTTCTGCAAGCGATAGAAACACCTACTTTTGGTCAGAAATTATCAACCACTCAAACGATCGCTCAACTGTTAAACCCTAAAACCATCATCCGTAATGCCGTTGGTAACGAAATGTTCTACCGTGTCGAACAAATGAATAAATTACTAGCAACACCTGTAGACATTTTACGAAGCAAAATTACAGGCGGAGAGCGTACGATTACTTTTAGAACACATAACCAAGGGCAATACTGGCAAAATTGGTTAACAGGAGCAAAAGCGGGGTGGAAAGGTGTAAATCCTATGGGATTGACTACAGCTTACGATTTAGGACCACAAGCATTCCGTTCTAAATTTAACCCGTTAACCTATCTCGAGAAGTCATTGGGTGCTACATTGCGTTCGTTTGACCACGCAGGATATATGAGGGCTTATAACAAAACATTAGGTGAGTTATCCTCTTTACGTGCAATAAATGAAGGGTTAACAGGTCAAGCGAAAAAAGAGGCGATTGCTCGTTATATCCGGGAAGCAGACGATAATATGATTCAGATGGCAGATCAATATGGAAAATATGCAACTTTCCAAGATAATTCAACTATCGCTACTGTACTCCAAAAAGCAAAAAGAGGATTAAACTTCAAACAAGATTTCGGTCTTGGGGATTTAATCATCAAGTATCCTAAAACTCCAGGTAACTTAATTATGAGAGCCTTGGAATATTCACCTGCCGGAATTGCTCGTTCGCTTTATTTGTTGAAGAGTATCGGAAAAGCTAAAAACCCACTTATCACAAAAGAGGCGACATTAGCTTTTACCAGAGCTATCATGGGAACTGGTGGATTTTCATTGTTAGGATACACTTTAGCTGATAAAGGCATTTTAACTTCTGCTGGAAATTCTGATTATGAAGTTGCATCATTAGAACGGAATGCAGGAAAACAGCCGAACAGTGTGAATGTATCGGCTTTAGGAAGATTCATAAATAGCGGATTTAATCTCGATCATGCTGGCACAAAAGAAGGAGATACCTTTGTTTCTTACGATTGGGCGCAGCCTATTTCAATGGCTATTGCTTTAGGAACAGGTACGAATCAATCAGTCAAAGATAACGGAAAAGTAAATGTGTATGATGCAATTAAAAATGCAGGAGATAGCGTTTATAATACCACTATTAATATGTCTGTTCTCAAAGGGGTGAAGGATTTCCTTACCAGTTACCCGAACCAAGGGATATCTGACAAATTAGGTGGTGTGATTGAGGGGGCAGTAGGTTCATTCGTTCCTACATTATCAAACCAAATTAGGCAAGCGAGTGACAATACAGCACGTTCAACATACAGTCCTAGCCTATTGCCAACAATCAAGAATAAAGCAATTAACCGTATTCCAGGATTACAAAATTCTCTTCCTCCTTCCTATGACACTTTAGGCAACAAAAGAGAAAATTTCCAAGGTGGCAGCAATAACTTGTTGAATGTGTTCTTAAATCCATCGTTTATCAGCAAATATAAACCTTCAGCAGAAGCGCAGTTTGTATTGGATATGATTAACAAAACAGGCGATAAGTCATTAGCTCCTCGGATTGCACAAAAGAAGCTAGATGGAAAACCATTAACAAGCGCGCAATATTCGGAGATGCAACGTATCATGGGCGAAGAAGTTCAAGCTGGTTTAGCAAACCTTGGTGGAGGTACAGGCGACCAAGAAACGGATGCAAAAGCAATTGAAAAGATTTTAAGAGATGCAGGAAAGACAGCAAGAGAGGCGATAAGATCGCAAAGAGGTGAATAACTTGGCATGGTATTTAGGTATCATGGGAATAATTTTCGTTATGGTGTTTTGTTTAATATGTGTCGTGGACAAAATCATGATAAGAGAAGATAAAGATCCAGCCTATCACGCAAAATGGGAAGGCTTTCGAACGATATGGAGACCAAAAATTATTTTCTTTGAAAACCTTATCGGATGGATTTTTGCTTTACTGGTAATTTACTTTATATATTTAGGTTAAGAGGGCTGAAAACAGCTCTCTTTTTATTGAAGGTTAATAGGAAAATGGTATAATGGAAATAAATACATGTGGTGGCGGAATAGGTAGACGCTAGGTAGTTCAGTTGGTAGAACTGTGGTAAATATCGGTAGTAATATACCGAGGGGAACGCAATTAGCAATACCCTTTTGCAAAGCCACAAGTCGGTGCTTCGATACCACCCCAAGGCATAGCAGGTCATGTAAGGTGCAAATCCTTACCCACGTGTATTGAATATTAAATAAACATTTTTGGAGGGCTGATAATTCAGCTCTCTTTTTAATTTGAACAAAGGCAGGTGGCTCTTTTGTACTTACAAGAAATTACATGGATTATTGGGATTATCTCATTTATAGGTGGCGTTTCTATTTTTCTGTTTAAAAAGATTGTCATTGAACCGTTACAAAAATCAATTGATTCTTTAAATACCACACTTCAAGAATTCAGACTAAACACAGACAGAAAAATTAATCTGATTGAAGATGAAATCGATGTATTGAAAGAAAAAACGACTCGACATGATGAACAAATCAAAACGTTATTTAGAGGAGGAAGTTTAAATGATTAACTGGAAAGTACGTTTTAAAAACCGTTTGTGGGTTGTGGCGTTAGTGTCACAACTTTTTATTTTGGCTGAGGTTTTATTAGTTGGTGCCCATGCAGCTGGCATAACAGAATTTGTATTAACAGAAGAAATTAAGGGTTGGGTAATAGCTATTGTAAATGCTATTTTCGGTGTCCTGTCCACGCTTGGTTTGGTGCAAGACCCAACCACAGCAGGTATGGAAGATAGTGTAAGGGCAAAGGGATATAACGAGCCAAAATAAGCTGCTCTACGGAGTGGCTTTTTATTTTTATTGAAAAGGAGAGGGTAAGTAATGGCTATTCAAGTAAGACAAATGTTAGCATCGCCCAAAAAATATGGTGTTAAATGTCCTAATTCTTTAAATGCTGAATATATCACGATTCACAATACTGCTAATGATGCCAGTGCAAATAATGAAATCCAGTATATGATCAACAATTCGAATCAAGTTTCATTTCATTATGCCATAGATGATAAAGAAGTGGTTCAGGGATTACCACTTGACCGTAACGCGTGGGCAGCTGGTGACGGAAATGGTCCCGGGAACAGAAAATCTTTACATGTTGAAATTTGCTACTCCAAATCCGGGGGAACTAGGTATTATCAAGCCGAAGGATTAGCTATTCAATTTGTCGCCCAACTGCTAAAAGAACGTGGATGGGGTATTGATCGAGTTAAAAAACATGAGGATTGGAGTAGAAAACATTGTCCTCACCGTATTCTCGATGAAGGAAGATGGGGAAATGTATTAGCAGCTATTCAGGCTGAATTAAATCCTAAACCTGCACCACAGCCAACACCTGCTCCTATATCGAAACCGACAAAGAGATATATTAAATTACCAGTTTCGGCTGCAACGTGGACAGTGTACAAGCTTAATCGTCCACCTGTTAAGGCTAACCCGGCTAATCATGCAGGTACATTAAAGCCATCTAAATTCGGCGGTTTAGAGTACGAAATTCTTCATGACCGTGGTAATTGGGTTTTCGAAATTCAGACTGCCAATTTCGGTAGGGTTCAGATTTACGGGCATCCAAACACAGGCGCAACAGTCGTAGAAAAGTAAATAATAAAGCCCCTTCTCTCCTGAGAGGGGGTTTAAAAAGGCAAATCATCCATTCCGTTCAAACTTTTTTCTATTTCCTCGTTTTCTAGCTCTCGAACCAACTCGGTTATATCTTCCTGTTCACACAATACTTGTTCAATTGTTACTTTCAGCGGATTTTGTTTTTGTATCCACTTCCAAAATTCATATGCAGCTTGTTCGGGTTTTCTGCCTCTTAAAGGAATTGCGCCTTTTTGATATCCATTTGTGTTAGCTGTTGATGTGTAATGAATTTGTATAATTACGGTCATTTGTTATCATTCATTTTTCTATACTCATCTAACCAAGGAATTTCAAGTTCTGTTTTCATATCTCTTAACTTCTCTAGATTTTTCTCTTCATCTGTTTTCTCATTAGCTTTTAGAAATGGTTCAAGTGCGCTACCAGGAACCACATAATACTTCTCTAAAGTGCCTTTTACTACATCACTTCCTAATGTTAAGTTGGTTCCAAAATGATCGTTAAACATATCGATAAAAGGTATTAGTTTTTCTATTTTGTCCTTTAGTTCTTCAATTTCTTTTTGTTGTTTTTCTATAAGATTAAGCAAAGGATTGTTTTTAGCTTCATTTCCGAGCAGATTCAACATCATTTTTGCAGAGTATGGTAATTCTTCCATTATTATTCCTCCTCATATAATTCGTTTTGGTAATTTTTTGTTATACTTTGGTTTCATTTTTAAAATCAATTCTTTTTCTTTAATGTTTCTGTCACCATAATAGTCAATATAATACATGCTACATTTATACATTTCTTTATAAAAATAATTCGTATTTTTGCTTTTACCTATAAAATGATATTTAATTCTATGGCGCAAATTATCTGATTGACCAATATACAAAACTTCTTTTTTATCATTTTCGATTATATATACACCACGTTTATAATTTGGCACTTTTTTATAATCATCTTTTACATATATTATCAAGTCGTACAAATTTACTCCTCCTTATACTCCCATAAATCATCAACTTTACATCCCAATCGTTTAGCCAGTTTAAACGCAAGTTCTAAACGTGGTGCTGATGTACCTGTCACCCAATTGCTAAACTGTTTTTGCGTTACTTCAAACTCTTTATATATATCAGATTGCTTTAATTCCAATTCTGCTAATTTTACTCGTATTTTTGGTTTTAACAATTCTGAAACCCCCGAACTAACTATGATATTCACTCTCCTTTCATAATATTCTTTTAATTTAATTATATCAAATAAAAGTAATAATTACCAATAAAATTAACTAATTTAGAAAATAAATTTACAAAGACGTGCATTAAATTAGGAAAAGAAAATACAATGAACAATACAAAGAAGAGAGGAGTGAAAATATGGACCCAATTACGTTCGGCATCGTGTTCACTGGGGCAACTGGTGGCACACTGTTAACACTTGCAACATTGGGCAAAAAGATAACGATTAACGAAACAATGATCAAGTTAGTAATGGAAACTAGCAAGTACGGAACAATCTTGTATCTGCTCCACTATGTAGCTAAATTATTTCTTTGAACAGGTAAATGAAGTATTCATTGAAGTATAGAACGGGTGAAGCGTTCATTGAAGAATACCAAGGTTATTATTTGTGATGTTTTTCTTGTCCATTTTTGTTTAAATTTTTAGGGCTTTGATTTATTATTATAAATCTTTTTCCTGTTGTTCCAACAGAAAAAACATGGAGGTGTAAAATGCTCGAATGGTTAGCTTTTCCCCTTGCAATAGGTGTAGCTGCATTCATCCCAAAAGGAAAAATGAAGGACGAAACCGTCATTAAACAAATATTTGAGAATAAAGGAGTTTGTATCAAGCGTGATGACGTACTACATTACCCGAATTTAAAGAAGAAAATCCAAGGTGAAGGATATACCACTTATTTATTTTCCATGCCATACGGACTGCATACAGAGGATATAGAGGACGTATTACCAGCCATAAAAGAAGCCTTACAAAAAGAAGTGGAAATAGAGGTGGATGGATTATTGAAAATAGATGTGTTTCATGAGCAATTGCCGAAAAAGTGGGATTATGAGGAGAGTTTGGTTCGACCTGGTACATGGGAAATTCCTATCGGCAAAAATCATAAAGGGATTCTATACCATGACTTCGAAAAGTACTGTCATTTACTCTGTGGCGGTGTGACAAGGTTCGGTAAGACAGTCTTTATGAAAGAAGGTATGAATACCCTTATTTTAAACAATCCCCAAGATGTTGGAATTTATGTATTGGATTTAAAAGCCGGGCTTGAGTTTTATAAATATAAATCCCTTCCACAAGTGAAAGAAGTCGCTTGTGATGTGTTTGAGTCAGCCGAATTATTAAACCAAATCACACAGGATTTAAAGAATAGAGAATTGTATTTTCGTGAAAAAGGCTATACCAATATCGTGGACACACCGATTAAAAAGAGAACATTTATCTTTGTGGATGAAGGGGCAGAACTTTCGCCCAACATCGTAAAAAGTAAAGAGGCAAAAAAATACGCTGAATTTTGTCAGGCTGCTCTTTCAGAAATTGCGCGGATCGGTGGGGGATTGGGATATAGATTAATTTACGCAACTCAATATCCCACAAAAGAAGCGGTACCCATGCAAGTCAAAATGAATATCGTTGCTCGACTATCGTTTGTTTGTGCAACAGGGGTTGCTAGTAAAGTATTACTAGACGAAACAGGAGCCGAGGATTTGCCTTCTATTCCCGGGAGGGCTATCTATCTAGTCGAGAAGAAACGAACCGTACAAGTGCCATACATTGACGATAAAATGATGTTTACCATGATGGAGGAGAGAAAGGATGATATCCTCAACGTTAAACCGAGTGGAAACAATCCTACAGACAATCGACCGTCTCGGAATCGTAAAGATTAAACACCTGCAAGCAATCCACCAATTAAACTACCGTAATACCTGCCGTATCATCTCCACTCAACTTCGGCCATTTATCCACGAAACTTATTTTCACAAGGAAAAAGTAATCTATCTAAACAAAAAAGGTAGAGAGTTTATTGCATCCGAAAAAAACGATACAACCGTAAGTTATCAAACGCTCCATTCATTAATGAGAAATGAGGCTTTCATTTACTTTAAATGTCCACATGACTGGAAAAGCGAATATCCACTAGAGAGGAATGAAAAGGCACTAAATAGCTTTGGAATATCGTTTAAGGGGCTATCGCTCTCGAATAAAAAGAAAGTCGTCTGTGACGCTGTATTTAAGCGTAATGGTTATCTCTATTTAATTGAAGTAGACAACGAAAGGAAGATGATCGATAACAAAAGAAAAATTGAGTCGTACCGAGAAGTGCTGCCTGCTTATAAAGACCAAACACCTATCTTATATTTCTTTACCAAAACCGAGACAAGAAAAAGAAAACTTACAGAATGGTTGAAAGGGATAAGGCATGAAGTTTTGACGTTTGAGGAGATACGATAATAAATATTTGCATTGATTTATTTCCTAAAGTAATATTATAACAACAACTGAATAAATATAACGACTGTATCGGTTAAGATACGGTCGCCTTCGGGGTCAGGTGAAATTCCTAACCGGCGGTGATGAAGCAATGCTTCTTAGTCCGTGACCCGGGTAACATTTTTGTTAAACGGTGGATCTGGTGAAACTCCAGGGCCGACAGTTAAAGTCTGGATGGGAGAAGGAAAACAAGGGTTAATGATAGGGTGAAGTTTGCCTATTTTTAAACCTTTATTTAATATTGTCATTTTTAGAAGACCCTGAAGAGAAATATTCTTTAGGGTCTTTTTTAATTCCTTTTAAAAGGAGAATAATCGATGAATGATAGTTTCTATATGAATTTAGCGTTAAACCTAGCCAGAGGAACTCTTGGACAAACGTCTCCCAACCCTGTTGTCGGTGCTGTGGTGGTAAAGGATGGTCAAATAATCGGCATGGGAGCACATTTAAGAGCTGGCGAACCACATGCTGAGGTACATGCCATTCAAATGGCTGGCGATCAAGTAAAAGGGTCTACTTTATATGTAACCCTAGAGCCGTGCAGTCATTATGGAAAAACTCCACCTTGTTCTGATTTGATAATTAAGTCAGGTGTAAAGAAGGTATTTGTAGCTGCAACCGATCCCAATCCTCTAGTTGCCGGAACAGGGATTGAGCGAATGACAAAGGCTGGAATTGAAGTGAAGGTGGGCATATTACAAGAGGAAGCCCATGATTTGAATAAAATCTTTTTTTATAACATCCAAACAGGTTTACCCTATGTCACCTTAAAATCAGCCGCAAGTTTAGACGGAAAAACGGCAACAGTAACTGGTGAAAGCAAATGGATTACCGGTGAAGAATCAAGAGCAGACGTTCATCATCTTCGTCACCAACATGACGGAATCATGGTTGGGGTCAACACGGTATTGAAAGATAATCCATCCTTGACAACAAGGCTTGCAGAAGGTGGTAAAAACCCGATTCGCATCATATTGGATACTCACTTAAGGACTCCGCTTGACGTCCAAGTAATTATCGATCAACAGGCACCAACTTGGATTGTCACTGGAGCAGAAGTTGACCAAAAACGAGTCAGCCAATTTTCTGAACTAGGTATTGAAGTAATAAAAATGGAGAGTCAGAAGGTTTCGATAAAAGAGATGCTCGTAGTCCTTGGCAAAAAGGGAATTACATCAATTTTTGTTGAAGGCGGCGCAGAAGTACATGGTAGTTTTTTAAAGGAACATGCTTTTCAACAAATCATTACCTATATCGCTCCGAAACTAATCGGTGGAAAAAATGCACCTACATCCTTCGGAGGGCAGGGAATTGAACACATAGCAGAAGCTGTTTCTTTGAACATTAAACAGGTGGATCGCATTGGCAGTGATATAAGAATTATTGCTGAACCTAGGTAAGGAGAAGAAATATTATGTTTACTGGAATAATTGAAGAAATTGGCATACTCTCGAATATTCAACGGACTGGAAACTCGTTTGTATTAACAATTGAAGCCAAAAAAATTCTTGACGATGTTCATCTCGGTGACAGTATTGCCGTCAACGGAATATGCCTGACGGTTACTTCTTATACAGGTAAGCAATTCACGGTAGACGTAATGCCTGAAACAGTCAAAGCTACCAGTTTAAATACAGTTAAGCGGGGATCAAAAGTAAATTTAGAAAGAGCTATGGCTGCAGGTGGAAGATTTGGCGGGCATTTTGTCTCGGGACATATTGATGGAACAGGAGTAATAAAAAGTAAACAGGCCTTTGAAAATGCGGTTTATTATGAAATTGAGGTGGACTCAAATTTATTAAGAGATGTAATTTTGAAGGGATCTGTTGCTGTCGATGGGACAAGCCTAACTGTTTTCGGGGTAACAGAAAATAGTTTTACAATATCTTTAATTCCACATACATTGTCGGAAACCATATTGGGGCTTAAGGGTTCAGGAGATATAGTTAATTTGGAATGCGATATGATTGGTAAATACGTCGGTCATTTTATCAAAAAGCTTACAAATGACCAAGAGCAAAAGAGCAGGTCAGGGATAACGGAAAAATTTTTAGAAGAGAATGGATTTTTTTAAACCAATACTTCTGCTACGCCTCGTACCGCCATGGTGTTGAAATATAACAGGGAGTGATAGATGTGTTTAATACAATTGATGAAGCTTTAACTGATTTAAAAGAAGGAAAGGTTATAATTGTTTGCGACGATGAGGATAGGGAAAATGAAGGGGACTTTATCGCCTTAGCTGAAAAAGCTACCCCTACTGTGATTAATTTTATGGCGACATACGGTAGAGGACTCGTTTGTGTTCCAATTGATGAAGATTTGGCGCAAAAGTTGGACTTAATCCCGATGGTTTCTAAAAACACAGACCCTCATGGAACTGCCTTTACTGTCAGTATTGACCATAAATTTTCGACAACAGGAATATCTGCATTTGAACGTTCAGCAACAATCTTAAGTTTGCTTGATCCAGAGTCAAAAGGTGCAGATTTTAAACGACCTGGACACATTTTTCCGCTAATTGCTAAAAAAGGCGGTGTATTAAGGAGGACAGGGCATACTGAAGCGGCTGTAGACCTTGCCAGATTATGCGGTGCTAAACCAGCTGGAGTTATTTGTGAAATCATGAATGAGGACGGAACAATGGCACGTGTGCCTCAGCTGCGAAAAATTGCAGATGAGCTGAACGTAAAAATGATTACGATTAAAGATCTGATTGAATATAGAAACAAAAAAGATAACCTAATAAAACGTGAGGTAGAAATTAATTTACCTACTGAATTTGGTTCATTCAAAGCGGTTGGTTATTCGAATCTTGTTGATGATAAAGAGCATGTAGCTTTAGTGAAGGGTGAAATTAATCCTGAGACACCTGTCCTTGTCCGGGTACATTCTGAATGCCTGACAGGGGACGTGTTCGGATCGTACCGCTGTGACTGCGGTCCACAGCTCCATGCTGCATTAAACCAGATCAATCAGTCGGGTAATGGAGTTCTGTTATATATGCGTCAGGAAGGCCGGGGCATTGGACTTCTCAATAAACTGAGAGCCTATAAACTTCAAGAAGAGGGCTATGATACCGTTGAAGCAAATGAAAAACTCGGCTTTGGGGCTGATTTAAGAGAGTATGGCATTGGTGCTCAAATTTTGAAGGATTTAGGGATTAAAAAAATGCTGTTATTAACGAATAACCCTCGAAAAATTAAAGGTCTCAAAGGCTATGATCTTGAAGTAGTGGAACGGGTACCGCTGCAAATGGAAATTCGAAAGGAAAATGCCAATTATTTAAGAACAAAGCATGACAAACTCGGGCATTTGTTACATTACTAGAAATTAGTTAGCAAAAATTATCATATGGAGGCATAATCATGGGAAATATTTTTGAAGGAAATTTAGTTGGATCTGGGTTAAAAGTAGGAATTGTTGTTGGAAGGTTTAATGAATTTATAACCAGTAAATTATTAGGCGGTGCACAGGATGCCCTTAAAAGGCATGGAGTCAATGAATCAGACGTGGATGTCGCCTGGGTTCCAGGTGCGTTCGAAATCCCTTTGATTGCCCAAAAAATGGCAAACAGTAAAAAGTATGATGCTGTCATCACACTTGGAACCGTTATTCGCGGTTCAACTCCACATTTTGATTATGTTTGTAATGAAGCAGCTAAAGGTGTTTCAGCAGCTTCATTAACCAGCGGTATTCCAGTTATTTTTGGAGTTTTAACGACGGATTCTATTGAGCAGGCAATCGAGCGTGCAGGCACAAAAGCCGGCAATAAAGGCTGGGATGCGGCAACTGCAGCAATTGAAATGGCCAATTTATGCAGAAATATTGAGCATTAATCTAAATTGTGGAACGTGAATTCAAGACAAACTTATAAATAGCCGCTATTTATTATAAGTTTGAAATAACCCAAAAAACATATACAAATCAATTTACTTTTTTTATAATAAAAATAACAAAATATATTTTAAAAAATTAGGTGCTAAAATCATCTTGAATGATTTATAAGCTTAATAGGGAAGTTTGGTGAAAAGCCAATGCGGTCCCGCCACTGTAAATGAGAGCAACCTATAATTTGTCACTGTCTAATTGGATGGGAAGACATAGGAAGCGATGATCATGAGCCAGGAAACCTGCCTAATTCTTGCACGCTGATAAACCTACGAGGATAGGAAGGTGTTGAAGGCTAGACTCCTTTTACTTAATTTTAGTAAATGTAATCTAATCGTACCAACATCTTCATGTCATATGGAGATGTTTTTTTATTGGCAGCAGCAGGACTTATTTTTTGTTACTATCATTTTATCTAAACAGAAAGCAGGGAGAAGAAACATGAAGAAATTGTATTCACTATTGTTGATCGTCTTATTAACAATAGGGGCTTTAGCAGGCTGTGCTGAAAAGAAAGATCAAGTAAAAGAAGATAATAAAGCAAGTGTTGGGAGCAAAACGGAAGCTTCATTCCCGGTTACCATAACAGATGCATTAGGGAATAAGGTGGTTATAGAGAAGAAGCCAGAGAAGATTGTTTCATTGATGCCAAGTAATACTGAAATTGCCTATTCGTTAGGTCTTGGAAAAGAAGTGGTTGGTGTTTCTGATTTTGATAATTATCCTGAAGATGTCTTGAAAAAAGAGAAAATAGGCGGACAAGAAATTAACTTGGAAAAAATTATCTCTTTAAAGCCCAATTTAGTGCTGGCACATGCCTCTTCTGCTCATAATTCGACAGAAGGGTTACAGCAGTTAAAAGATGCCGGAATTTCCGTCCTGGTTGTAAATGATGCGGAAAATTTTGACCAAGTGTATGATTCCATTAGTATGATTGGGAAAGCTACTGGTGAAACAAAGAAAGCAGACGAAATTATTAAAGGGATGAAAGACGATTTAGCAAAGATTATTGCTAAGACAAAAGAGATAAAAGTGAAGAAAAAGGTATTAGTTGAAGTATCTCCCGCCCCAGAGATTTATACATCAGGAAAGAATACTTTTATGGATGAAATGTTAAGCGCGATAAATGCGGATAATATCGCTAGCGATCAAGAAGGCTGGATCAAAATTGATCAAGAAGCTATGATCAAACGAAATCCTGATGTCGTGATCACTACATATGGGTACTATGTGAAAAATCCGACTGAGCAAGTATTAAGCAGACAAGGCTGGGAATCGGTTAACGCTGTAAAAAATAAGCAGGTAATCGATGTAGATTCTGATCGTGTTACTCGCTCAGGTCCTAGGATTGTTGAAGGAGTAGAGGAACTTGCAAAGGCTGTCTATCCAGAAGTTTTTAAATAATAAATTTTTAGCCTTTTTTCTTGCATCAATTTTCCTTATTATTGCAGTTTTATTAGGTATTTCAATAGGAACTGTTTATGTACCAATAGAAACGATTATTCAAATTATCTTTGCTAAGTTATTTGGGGTAGGGTCAATTGATCCGATGTATGACAGTATTATTATGAATATTCGCTTACCTAGAGTGATATTAGCAGGTCTTGTGGGTGCTGCTCTTGCAATTGCAGGAGCGGCTTTCCAAGGTTTGCTACGAAACCCGTTAGCAGATCCTTATACATTGGGTGTTTCATCTGGAGCATCAGTGGGTGCGGTCTTGACACTGTTTTTTCATCTATCAATCCCATTTGTTGGGATGTTTACATTACCCTTACTTAGTATTCTATTTTCTTTTGTTACAATTTTTTTCGTTCTTGCTTTTGCCCGGAAAATCGAACGTTCAATGAAAGTGGAAACCATTATCTTAACAGGTATTATTTTCAGCTCCTTTTTAGGAGCTGTTATTTCCCTCATGATTGCACTAACCGGCGATGAGCTGAGACAAATTATTGGCTGGCTCTTGGGAAGTGTATCGATGAGAGGATGGGATTACATAAAAATTATATTGCCATTTTTCATTATTGGTTCAGCCATACTAATCTTTAATGCAAAAGAATTAAATGCCATGTCGTTTGGGGAAGAAAGAGCACAGCATTTAGGGGTCAATGTGCAAAAAAGAAAGCTAATTATCTTATCGGCTGGTTCCATTTTAACAGGAGCAGCCGTTGCAGTTTCAGGGACAATTGGTTTTGTTGGTCTGGTAATTCCCCACCTTTCAAGAATATTGTGGGGACCCGATCATCGGTACCTTCTCCCGCTATCCATTTTAATCGGAAGCGGTTTTTTAATTCTAGCTGACCTCTTATCCCGTACCATTATTTCACCTACAGAATTACCAATTGGGGTTATTACCGCTTTAATTGGCGCACCTGTATTTGCAATTATTCTGCTACAGAGAAAAAGGAAGGAAAGAAGTGGATAGACCATGCTAAGCGTTCAACATGTTTCAGGTGGTTACGCAGATCAATCTGTTTTAAAGGACATATCTTTTGAAGTGAACCAAGGGGAATTATTCGGAGTTTTAGGCCCAAATGGAAGCGGAAAAACGACTCTGTTAAAAATGATTAGTGGTATTTTACCGACAAAACAAGGTGAGATTTTAATTAGTGGAAAGCGGCTACAGGAATATGGAATTAAGCAGCTTGCACAAATTGTTGCGGTTCTTTCACAGCATTCTTCACAGTCTTTTTCTTATACGGTTAAGGAAACCGTATCTCTTGGAAGATATGCACATCAAACAGGCTGGTTTCAGACTTGGTCTAATGAGGATGAGGACATTGTCCATAGAGTAATGGACCAGACCGGAATATCCTCATTTCAACATAAGAATATTCAGGAGTTATCTGGCGGTGAAAAACAAAGGGTATTTCTTGCCCAGGCACTGGCCCAAGAGCCGAAAATTCTACTTTTAGATGAACCAACAAATCACTTAGATTTATCGTATCAGAAAGAACTACTTGACCTTTTAAAGCAATGGACGACAGAACAAGGGTTAACGGTTATCTCTATATTCCATGATATAAATCTTGCTGGTCTATATTGTGATCGCTTGTTGCTGCTTGAAAAGGGAACCATCAATAGTAACCATATTCCAAATGAGGTCCTTAGAGAGGATAGAATAAGAAGCGTTTATCAAACAAAAATTCAGAAGCATCCTCATCCAAAGGTGGCTGCACCACAAATGGTGTTACTGCCGGAAGTGAATCGGGACACAAAAAATATTGAAATTAATGAAGCAATGTTACGTGTTACTAGTGAGTTTATCGAGTTAATATCCCCAGCCCCATTAAGAACAATGTCTTCGGGTGTGGTGGGTTCAGGAACGGGCTGGAATCAAGCTTTTGTCAATCGTCATGTTAACAAGAAATATAATTGTGATAATCATCGAATGGAAATGGCTTCTTTTCTGAAAGCAAAAGGGTTTGAACCATCAGAGACCATTGGCATGATGACAGCGGTGTGGCTTGAGGATGTGTCCTGCCAATGGCTTGAACAGGATGACTTCTCGATCTTTGTTGTGGTTACCGCTGGGGTTGGAAATGCGATAGATGTTTCGAAAAGTGAGAGGGACTCTATGGAAATGACACCTGGGACGATTAATATATGGATTTTCGTAAACGGTGAGATAACTGAGGAAGCCTTTATTCAAAGCATTATGACAGCAACGGAAGCAAAGGTAAAGGCGATGCATGATCAAAAGGTGTTGGATAAAGTCACGGGAACCATTGCAACCGGTACCTCAACAGATAGTATTTTAATTGCTGCCACTCAAACCGGAAAAGTGTTGGAATATGCCGGAACCATTACTCCTCTAGGAAAGCTTATAAGTAAAGCTGTATATCAGTGTACAACAGAATCCATTCAAAAGTCGCAAAAAAGGAAGCAACCATGATTGTCTATCACTTAATTTCGATTACATTTGCTTATGTTATTGATATGGTTGTTGGAGATCCTCCCAATTGGCCACATCCCGTAAGATGGATGGGAACGATGATATCCTTTTTTGAAAAGCGTTGGAATCATGGTGAGTCTAAACGGTGGAAAGGAATCGTAATGCTCCTTTCTGTTTTACTTATTGTTTTTTCTATTGTTTTGATGGTGGTATTAATAGGATATAAGATTCATCCGGTTGTGGGTATTATAGTGGAAAGTTTTATTATTTCTACAACGATTGCCCAAAGAAGCTTGAAGGAAGCTTCTTTTGAAGTTTATAACCCTTTAATATCAGGGGACCTAGTTGAAGCAAGAAGAAAACTTTCCTATATTGTTGGCCGTGATACGAATGACCTTGACGAAAGTGAAATAGCAAGGGGGGCGATTGAGACTGTTGCGGAAAATACAAGTGACGGCGTAACAGCTCCCTTGTTTTGGGCATTGATTGGCGGAGCGCCGCTTGCAATGATTTACCGGGCAACGAATACTTGTGATTCGATGGTTGGACATATGAATGAAAGATATAAAGAGTTTGGCTGGGCATCAGCAAAATGGGATGATGTGATGAACTGGATTCCAAGCCGCTTAACAGGTATCATCATGCTGATCGGAAAAAATCCGGAAAGTATGGCTTATCGAAAGGCATGGACTATATTGTTCCACGATGCTAAGAAGCATCCCAGCCCAAACAGCGGCTGGGGTGAAGCTGCTGTTGCCGCGATTTTAGGAATTCAGCTTGGCGGCAGGAATTATTACAAAGGAATTGTTTCGAACCGTGCAAAGATGGGAGAACCGCTTAATCCGATTCAAGCAGAACATATAGTAAAGGCGAACTCCATTTTAGCAAAAACAGTATTTTTATTTTTACTTTTATTATGGATGGGAGGAATGCTCTTTGGTTTGGCCGTCACATGGTTCCAATCCTCAATACCTATATGAGGCAATGGGGCTTTCGCTCCCTGAACATTATCATGATTTTAGCGCAAATATCAATCCTCTTGGTCCCCCTCCTGCATTAAAGGAAAAATGGCAGGAATTGTATCAAGAAATTTTTACTTATCCAGATCCCTTTGCTACTAAGCTTAAAAAAAGGATTGAAAACCAAGAACAGATTCCGGGACATTCTATTCTGATTGGAAATGGTGGAGCAGAGCTTATTACCTTGGTTGCACGGATGCTTGCAGGGAAAAAAGTATTATTGGTGCAGCCAACCTTTTCAGAATATGAAAAAGCCTGCCGGGCAAACAAATGTGAGGTTCTATATCATCAACTAAGTGAGCCTCACTTTGAATTAAAACTTGATGAATTACGCGCCAAACTAGTGTATGCAGATGCAATATTCCTTTGTAATCCAAATAATCCAACAGGGATTCAGTATTCTAGTTCAACAATAATTTCCTTAATCGAGGCATGTGAAAAGGAAAATTGCTTGGTTATTTTAGATGAAGCATTTTTTGATTTTTTACTAGAGTATGACTCGTTCATTCCATACATAAACAGGTTTCCAAATCTACTTATTATTCGATCAATGACAAAGATGTATTCGATTCCAGGAATTCGCTTAGGATATTTAGTGGCACAGCCTGCAATTGTTTCAGAACTTAGTGAACTGCAATCACATTGGAGTACCAATACAATTGCCCTTTTAGCTGGTGAATTATGTTTGCAAAATGAATCTTTTATTAAAGAGACACAGTACTTTATTAGTAATGAACGGAATAGGTTGTTCCATTTTTTTAAACAACAAAAATATATTTCTTCTTTCTCAAAAGTTAATTTCTATTTATTACAAGATCCATTATTGGAAAATCAATTTCCGTTGTTTAAGTTTCTGCTTGATCACGGGATTGTTCCTCGACACACAATGAATTTTCTTGGGCTGGAAGGAAGATGGCTTCGTTTTGCAATAAAGGGAGTTGAAGAAAACAATCATCTAATGGAGGTGTTGACCATTTGGAGGCATCATCATTAATTTTTATAACCGGTGGAGTAAGAAGTGGGAAGAGCAGCTTTGCTGAAAGGAAAGCAATAGAAATTGCTAGTAAAAAAGAGAGACAGCTTATCTACCTGGCAACAGGAGTTTCTTCTGATTCGGAAATGAAGGAACGAATTGAAATACATCAGCGTGATAGAAATATGGGACCGTATAAATGGAAAACAATTGAACGGCCGGTGCAAGTAGGCGGGATTGCTGATGTTATCAATAATCAAGATATAATTTTGTTAGATTGTGTAACAACACTTTTAAATAATGAACTATTTTCTACTGATCGAACGTGGGATGATCTTTTTTTGAAAACGGTCAAAGAAAATATTATTTCAGGAATTATTTCGATAAAAAATCGAGCAGGAACATTGATTGTCGTTAGTAACGAGGTATTAAATGAGTCATTAATGGCTACGGACATCGTTTTTTCCTATGGTCGCTTGCTGGGACAAATCCATCAAGATTTAGTTAAAATGGCGGATCAAGTTTTTTTAGTGGAAGCAGGGATTCCAATCGTTAAGAAAGGAGCATGTCAATGAAAGGAGTCATGATTCAAGGCACTGCTTCAGATGTAGGCAAAAGTTTAATTGTTACGGCGTTGTGCAGGATCTTAGCAAATGAGGGAATAAAAGCAGCACCGTTCAAATCACAAAATATGTCTAATAACTCCTATGTAACACTTGACGGAAGAGAGATTGGCAGAGCACAAGGTATCCAAGCTGAAGCAGCTAGACTTGAGCCAACAGTTTGGATGAATCCTATCTTATTAAAACCGAGGTCGGACCAGCACTCTGAGGTGGTTTTTTTAGGAAGAGCTATCGAGACTTTTTCGGGAAGTGAATATCGCGAACAATTTTATGAAAAGGGCATAGAAGTCATAAAGAAATCTCTTGATCATCTTAAGGAAAATTTTGATGCTGTGGTCATTGAGGGCGCTGGAAGCCCTGTTGAAATAAACTTAAAGGATCGAGAGATTGTCAATATGAGGGTAGCCGAACTTGCGGATGTACCGGTTGTGCTTGTAGCCGATATTGATCGTGGTGGAGTCTTTGCTAGCATTGTGGGCACACTTGACTTGTTGGAGACTCAAGAAAGACAAAGAGTCGCAGGTTTGATTATCAATAAATTCCGTGGGGATATCACTCTTTTTGAGGATGGAATTCAATGGCTGGAGGAGAGAACAGGTGTCCCTGTATTAGGTGTTTTGCCATTTGTAGAGAATCATATGATCGATGCTGAAGATTCTCTTTCCCTTCACACTCAATTTTCAAATACAAAAAAAGGGATCCTTGATATCGCAGTGATTCAGCTGCCTTTTATTTCAAATTACAATGATTTGGAACCATTTTTATTTGAAGAAGATGTTTCACTTCGTTGGGTAAAGCATGTAAGTGAATTTGGACAACCAGATGCCATCATTATTCCTGGTACAAAAAGTACAATCAGTGATTTAGAAAATTTAAAAGGTAAGGGGTTAGATCGCCTCATCCAAAAACATGTAGATCATGGCGGATTAGTTGTTGGTATTTGTGGCGGCTATCAAATACTTTGTTCGGAATTGGTCGATGAAGCTGGTTCAGATACAGGTGCACCGAACTTCACACAAAAGGGACTAGGATGTATTCCCGCGATAACCACTTTCTACGAAGAAAAAAAAGTAAACCGAGTGATTGGTAAGTATCACAAATGCACAGGATTGCCTGAAAACCAGCAGTTAGTGGGGTATGAGATCCATTTAGGTAAAACTGTCCTAACTAAAAAGGGATTTCCATTTCTAACGTTAGAAAATGGGGCAGACGAAGGCTACTTTGCAAAAGACGGCCAAATTATTGGGACATATCTTCACCATCTATTTCATAATGATGAGTGGAGAAATCACTGGTTAAACATGATTCGGAAAAGAAAAGGCATTCCACTTCAAGATCCTACTTATATTAGAAACTTTAAAGATAATAAATATGAGATTCTTGCTTCCAAAATCAAAAGCCATCTAAAATGGGATTTACTTAAAGAAATAATCAATCAAGGGAGTACAAGATGATTAAATTCATGAAAGGATTCTTGATAAACCTTCAATTTTTTACAGCACTGCCTATCCCACTTGAATTACCGATGGATAAGGAACATCTAAGAAAGGCAGTACAAACTTTTCCACTATTAGGATTATTTCAAGGGATTATCTATTCATGTC
Source organism: Neobacillus drentensis (assembly GCF_036965245.1). Classification (GTDB taxonomy): domain Bacteria; phylum Bacillota; class Bacilli; order Bacillales; family Cytobacillaceae; genus Neobacillus; species Neobacillus drentensis_G. The sequence goes on along the minus strand of NZ_JBALPG010000105.1, from coordinate 13,978 downwards.
TATTTTATGTGTTTCATGAATTTACTCCTTTTTCTCATTTAGCTGATACTTTCATAGTTTGGCTGGCAATGATTCTCGTGACAGGAGGAATCCATCTAGATGGCTGGATGGATGCGAGTGATGCTTATTTTTCTTACCAAGATCCTGAGAAAAGACTTGAAATTATGAAGGATCCAAGAGTGGGTGCATTTGGTGTTTTATCCATCATTGTATTATTAGGCTGCAAGTTTCTATTTATTTATGAGAGTACTTTGAACGTCGAACAAGCCACATATTTCTTTATTGCAGCTATACCGTTTTTGAGTAAAAGTGTAATGGGCGTTCTTTTGTTAACAATTAAGTCGGCCAAAAATAATGGGCTGGGCTCGTTATTCCAAAGTGCTGCAAAGCCTCGGGTGTTATGGATCTATCCGGTTTACTTAATCAGTTTTTTATTTCTCGTAATGCTTATTAGTAAGGACTACTTCCTTGTCGGATTATTGATTTTGACCGCTGTCTGTTGTTTATTCTTATGCCGTCGTAAAGCTGTAAAATGGTTTGGCGGGATTACAGGAGATGTATTAGGAGCTTCGGTAGAAGGGACTGAGTTAATACTGTGGATGACCGTGTGGTTATTGCATTATTTCGTCATGGGGTAACAGAAGCTAACAAACGGAAAGAGTATTTAGGATGGAATGATTCTCCAATAACTGCTGAATCAAAAGCAATATCGACAACGAAAAGCTATGAGTGCTATTTTTCTAGTGATTTACAAAGATGTATTGATACCACGAAAATATTGTTTCCTAATAGTAATCCGTTTTTATTAGAAGACTTACGGGAACTGAATTTTGGCAAATGGGAAGGGAAGACCTATGATAATCTGAGAGAAGATATGCTCTATCGACAATGGCTGAAAGATCCTGTTAATAATTGTCCGCCGGAGGGGGAATCTTTTGATGCTTTTACAAAGAGAGTTCAAGACGGCTGGAATAAGATTATCCATCAGGTTCTTACCCAAAGCAAGCAGAGTTGCGCAGTCATCACTCACGGCGGAGTAATCAGATATCTGTTATCTAAATATGCACCTGAAAAGAAAGACTTTTGGGATTGGCAGGCAAGGCATAGTCAAGGGTTCGAACTCATTTTTGATAGAGAAGCGCTAAGGAGGGTTGACCGTTGCACTTTATTACTGGAGGTGCCTTTAACGGCAAAAGAGCATGGGTAAAAAAATTATATCGTGTAAACAGACATGATTATTGGTTGTCAGCATACGATAACTGTCCTCTTCCTATAAATTTTAAGGATATCGACCAAGACGTGATTATTCTAGAGGGTGTAGAATTATGGTTGAAAGATTTAACGAAGAAATATGATTCAAAACAGTCCCGAATAATTTGGAATAGTTGTTTAGAAAATTGGCTTACTTGGGAAAAGGCAAGGGTAAATCGCAAGTTGATCGTTATTGGGACCGATATAACAAAAGGAATTGTCCCATTGGAAAAAGAAAATAGAGTATGGCGAGATGTAACAGGATGGGCCTATCAAGATATTGCAGCAAAATCAGAAAAAGTCGATGTCATTTGGTATGGATTAAACCAAAATATAAAATAAAGGGAAGATATTAAATGAGAATTTACACGAGGACTGGTGACAAAGGAAAAACAAGTATTATTGGCGGCAGGGTAGACAAAGATGACATTCGGGTAGAGACATATGGAACAGTTGATGAAGTTAATTGCTTTGTCGGGCAAGCGATACAAGAACTTGACCAAGATATTTTTATGGACGTGCTTAATGATCTTGAAAAAATTCAACATGAATTATTCGACTGTGGCGGCGATCTTGCGAATGTGTCGGAAAAACGAGAAATAAAGCTTCATCAAGAATCGATCGATTACCTGGAAAAGAAAATAGATGAATATATTGAAGAGGCACCGGAGCTAGAAAGATTTATTTTACCTGGGGGAACAAAACCTTCAGCATCGATTCATATTGCAAGAACGGTTACAAGGCGAGCGGAAAGATTGGTTGTAAAGCTATTGAAGGCTGACTCCAAAACACCTGAAATAGCATTACAATACTTAAATCGATTATCGGATTATTTTTTTGCCTTGGCTAGGGTAATAAACAGCCGCCTCAATGTTCGTGACGTAGAATATGTTCGCAGTGCGAAAGTCTTTAGAGATGGGAAGCGTAAACATGATAAGTAGAATGAAGAGGAATATGGTAAGCTGGCTGGCAATGTTTACCGCATTGTCTGCTGTTGGAGCGGCTATAAAGATCCCAGCTATTGTTGGCAGTGTAGCGTTGGATGTCTTTCCATCCCTATTAGCTGCTGCCTTACTTGGCAGCGGTGCTGGAGCGATCGTGGCTGCATTTGGGCATTTATTATCCGCAGTGTTAGGGGGCTTTCCGTTAGGACCAAGCCATTTTTTTATTGCAGTCGAAATGGCTTTGCTTGTTTGGCTGTTTGGAATCCTGTATAAAAACGGCAAGAAAGCTTCAGCAATTGTGCTTTTTATCATTGGGAATGCAATTGTTGCCCCCTTACCATTTATATTTTTAATGAATAAAGGATTCTATTTGGCAATCGTCCCTTCATTGCTAATCGGTTCCATCATAAATACAGGAATTGCTTTCGTAGCAATTCCACGTCTTTCTTCCTTGGTTACATATGGATTAGGAAAGCGAGAGGCAAAAAGATGAGGGATATTATAACTATTCCCTTTAATGGTGAGGAATCTCTTATTCTCTCTTGTGATAATATCGGTGCGATTGGGATAAAAGCACAGGATGCCGTTCAAGTACCATACGAAACGGTTGCCTATTATTCGTTAAGAGTTGCGGCCATGGAATGTATCGCAGCGGGTGGAAAGCCTATTTCCGTAGTGCTCCACAATTTTTGCGGAAATGAACCATGGGAAGAGCTTTTAAGAGGCATCAAAAAAGGGTTAATAGAACTTGGTTTGAAGGATATTCCCATAACAGGGAGTACGGAAAGTAATTTTTCTTTACTGCAATCTGCAGTTGGATTAATTGTACTTGGCAGAAAGCCATATGGAAAAATGACGGATTTCTTGTTCTCTGATAAATTGAAATTTGCCGTAATAGGGTCACCTTTAGTTGGTAATGAAGTGTTGGACCAAAGTGATGATATTGTACCTCTTTCAATTTTTCAAGAGATAAATAAAGTAAATGACGTGATGATTTGGCCTGTTGGCTCAAAAGGAATCTTGTCTGAGTTGAATCAAATGTTTGCAAATGAAAAATTTACACAGGATATGGTTATCACAAACTTGGATATTTTAAAATCATCAGGTCCATCAACATGTTTTATCACCGCCTATCATGCTGAACAAGAAGACAAACTTGTGAGGATTGCGGGGAGCTTTTTCCATTCCATTCAAATTGAAAGAAATAAATGAAAAGTTCCAAATTTGTAGAGTACCCAAATAAAGAATAGCACGCCATGATGGCGTGCTATTCTCCTATACTTTTCGCTTTTTCTACTAATGAATCGATTCCTTTTCCAATAGAATAAAACACCTTATCCAAGTCTTTTTTCCACTCAGGGGCTTTTTCTTTTATCGTAGACCCGATTTTTTTTGCATTTTCATTCAATTCTTTGCCAATTTCCTTCGCCTGTTCATTAATGCTTTTCTTTGTTGTTTCCTCGCCGGCAAGATGGGTATTAATTGAATTTACTTCAAAACTTTCTTTTGGGAGATATGGCAATGACTCCTTCATAATTTCTTTAAAAATCGGTACCACATTTGCTGAACTTGAGCTAGGCAGGTAATGTTCTCGGTCAGTTTGGTCATAGCCAATCCAAATAGAACCGACGATGTTAGGGGTATAACCGACCATCCATTGATCCTTTGTGCCGTTAACGTCACTAAATGGCAGCTGGGTTGACCCTGTTTTTCCGGCAATTTGAACACCTGGGATATGAGCAAGTTTTCCTGTTCCAGATTCAACTACATTCAATAGCATGGATGTCATTTCGTTGGCTACCTTTTTGGAAGTTACCTTTGTTGTTTTTGCTTCCCGTTCTGCGATTGTGTTACCAGTCGGTCCGACAATTTTGGTAATTAAGTGACTATCCTGTCGCTTTCCGCCATTAGGGAAAGCAGTAAAAGCATTCGCCATTTGCAGCGGCGATACACCTTTACTCATTCCGCCGAGAGCGATGGCCAGATTTTTGTCTTCTTTTTCTACAGGGATGCCAAACCGTTTTAACGAATCCAGACCCTTATTTAAGCCAATTTCATTTAACAGCCAAACAGCCGGAATATTCAACGAGTCTTCAAGGGCTTTGTACATTGGAACCTTTCCTTGGTATGTTTTCGAAAAGTTTTCTGGTTTGTAATCTCCGAAAGATGTTGGTTCATCAACAAGTTCAGACGAATAGTTATAGCCATTTTCAAGGGCAGGCGTATAGACAGCCAGTGGTTTTATCGATGATCCTGGTTGTACCTGTAATTGAGTAGCCCTATTAAAGCCGCGGAACACATGCTCACCTCTGCCGCCGACAAGGGCACTAACACCGCCTGAGGCTGGATCCATTAGGACAGACCCACTTTGGACCAATGTATTCCCTTTGCCTTTCGGGAACAAGTAGTTTTTACTATAAACTTTTTCAAGACCTGCTTGCAGGTTTTGATCCAATTCTGTATAAATACGGTATCCTCTAGTCAAAATTTCTTCCTGGGTTACTCCATATTTAGAAATAGCCTCATTTAATACAGCATCTACATAATAAGGATATTTACGCTCAACAAAGCTGCCGCCGCCATCTTGAAGGCGAATTTTTTCTTTCTTCGCCGTGTTGTACTCTGCGGCAGTAATAAACCCGAGCTCCTTCATTTTCCCTAAGACGACATTTCGCCGTTTTATTGCTGAATCATAGTTTTTATAAGGGTCAAGGTAATTCGGTGAATGCAGGAGACCAGCAAGCATCGCCGCCTCACTTATGCCTACATCCTTGATATCTTTATTAAAATATTTCTTGGAAGCATTGGCGATTCCCCAGGCACCACTGCCAAAGTAAACTTGGTTGAGATACATTTGCATGATCTCATCTTTTGTATAAACCTTTTCAATTTTAACGGCTAAAAATAATTCCTCGGCTTTTCGCTTATAGGTGCGTTCAGGTGATAGAAGGGCGTTTTTTGTCAGCTGCTGTGTTAACGTACTGCCGCCGCCCGTAATCCTTCCGGCAAACAAATTGCTGAAAAAGGCACGAGCAATTCCCTTCACATCAAAACCGCTATGTTCATAAAAACGTTCGTCTTCAATCGCGACTACTGCATTCGGAACATATTTAGGTAATTCCTCGATTGTTACTCCTTGTGTCCGATTGGTGGCAACATTGGTGGCAACTGTACCATTTTTATCATAAATGACGGTCGGCTGGCTTAAGCCCTCCTTCAACGATTCCACATTTGCCCTTGATGCGAGCCAGCCAAAATAAAGGATGGTTCCTAAAACAACCACGAGGATTATCAGTAATATTATTTGTGTTAAATGTTTCTTTTTCCAGAAACGCACGACCATATCTCGAAATGGGTGTAATTTATCCATATTATCTCCTAACTTTCAAAACGGAATTGTCGATTCATTTATTATAAATTTTCTAGGAGAAAAAGACCAACAAAAGGGTTTTTTTTCAATAGTATTCCCGATAATTTTAATGAAGTGAACGACTAATATGTAATAAGGTAGAGAGTAAAAAAAAAGCAGTAAACACGTGATAATCGTGGACAACCCTTTCAGACCCGAGCATATGTTAATAGAAAGAATAATTAATATATAGGAAGGGGTTGAGAACATGATTAACTGGAGAGTTCGCTTTAGAAACCGGAATTGGATAATTGCATTTATTTCACAAATCTTACTAGTAGCACAAATGGTATTATCAGGGTTACATTCAATAGGTCTAGTTGATTTTCAAATAACTGATGCAATCGAAAATTCAATTCTATCGTTCGTAAATGCGGTATTTGTTTTGTTGTCTATGTTAGGGATTGTGCAGGATCCAACCACCAAAGGTTATGGTGACAGTGAACGTGCGTTAAAATACAAGGATCCAAATTAGAAGTAAAGAAGTCAGCTCCTTATGGGTGCTGGCTTTTCTACTGGTTTGAATACGGAAAAAGTCTCGAATAATATTGGATAAATCTTAATGATAAGAAAATTCTTTACATTATTCACACAAATTGGTTTACTAGAGAAATAAACTTTACAATTGCGAGGCATTACAAATGACTAAGGTTAAAAACTATATTATCCAGTTCCATCCAATTGTGTGGGTTTTGTTAATCGGCACGGTTTTAACAAGGGGATCCGCTTTTATGACGCTGCCTTTTCTATCAATTTATTTATCAAGGCAAATGGATCTTTCACCTATTATTATCGGTTTAACTGTAGGAATGAGTCCGTTAATGGCAACTGTTGGTGGATTTATTGGCGGCCATTTATCAGATCGGTTTGGAAGGAAACCGGTCATGCTTACCGCTTTGGTTACGTTAGCGTTCGTCTATTTTGGATTCACCATGGCAGCAAGCCAAGGCTGGTTTATCGTTTTAAATGCACTAAACGGACTTTGCACATCATTTTTTGAACCAACATCCCAAGCATTGATGGCTGATTTAACCGATAAGAACAAGCGAATGAAAGTATATTCTTTACGCTATACAGCGATAAATATTGGTGCCTCTGTAGGACCACTCCTAGGGGCATATTTGGCAAATTCATCAGCTAAGCTATCCTTCGCCATAACCGGTTTAACTTATTTGCTTTATGGAATTGTCTTGTCAGTATTTATGAAAAAACTTGTAATATCTAAAGAAGATACAATCAAGAAAGTCGTTTCATTTGCAGGTGCTTTTCGAATATTAAAAACGGATAAGGCATTGCGGAATCTTATAATTGGGATTATTTTAATCAATATCGGCTATGTGCAAATTGATTCCAATTTGCCACAAGTACTAGAAGTAACACTTGAGAATGGAGTAGCTATTTTTTCGGTTCTGCTGACAATTAATGCTGTAATGGTTGTATTTTTGCAGATGCCGCTTAGCCATCTTGCTGAAAGATTCAGCTTATTGCAGGCTATGTCTGCAGGTTCGCTGTTTATGGCAGCCGGTCTAATCGGATTTAGTTTTGTTAACGGCTGGTTAACAGCGATTTTGGCAATGGTTTTATTAACAATCGGTGAGATATTTATCTTCCCTTCTAACAGCATGATGATGGATGAGCTTGCCCCGGAACATATGCGTGGAACTTATTTTGGAGCCAGCCAGTTTCGAAAAATTGGGAACTTTTTAGGGCCGATCATTGGGGGGTACCTTCTAAGTCATTTTCACAGCCAAATCATGTTTTGGGTTATTGCGATTTTATCATTTGGAAGTATTATTTTCTTTATTGCTGGAAACCGATCATATTTAAAAGCAAGAATATCAAGTTCGGAAAAAGTTATGTAAATACGCGTCTTCCACCATGTCAGTACTTCTTTAGCGGGTAATCGAATAGGATGAATTATCATTTAAAAAGGGGTTATTGATATGGGGGTCTGGCTTACTTTTTGCATTATTATTTTTGGCATATTCGTGATCATCGAAGAATTAATCTATTATTTTTGGAACCGATATGTGTATGGGCCAAATGTAGAAACAAAAATGAAATGGAAGAAAAGAGTCAAGCGCCTGCAATCTATCTATAAAAAGAAACCTGCTGTCGAAAGTCGTGAATCGAATCAGGAAAAAAGCTCGCTTTAAGCGGGCTTTTTACAATTAGTAGGTAATATTTCATTGAGAATTGTTTAGCTACAGCGCATTTTAATTGGAGGGTGAATTGCTGCTTTCCCGTTTTTTTAGAAATAACCACATTTTTCTGCTGAGAAAAAGGAAGAAAAAGAGAAATATTATGAGGTATTCTGCCGGTTCCATTACTCTAAAAGGATTTACTGCTTTCCAAATAATCCCCGGAAATTTTACTCCCATTATCAGGTCCAATGAAATAATCATCACTAATAATCCACAAGCTAATAATATGGTGACCATAAAAAGTTTCAAACGCTTCACCTTCTACGAATAATACTTTTATTATTATTTTACTCATTTTAGGTATTATGCAGGGATAACTCTAGTTTATTTGGGTAATCTATCCAATAGTAATAAGGAATTTTTGTTTACTTAAAGTGAGGCGGGGATTGTGTCGATTTTGTCTAAAATTTTGAAAAAAGAGCAAAAAAGACGACAGGATGATAATTACAGACAGCAGCAAGATCCGCTAAAACCGGAAGACCAACCCATACTAAGGAATTATCAAGACAATATTGCCCGGATAAAAGAAGAATTTGGAAACAGTACAGATTTATGCCTCCGTGAGTTTTCTATTTCAAACCATAAAGGAATTGTCGTCTATATAGATGGATTGGCCGATAATAAAATGATCAGTGAATTTTTTCTTGAATCTCTGACTGAAGAAATCATCGATCATTCTCAGGATTCTTTTCAAAAATTGATGGAAAGAGCTGTTGGTTTAGGCAATTTTCAAATTATCTCTAATTGGAACGAAGTATTTGATTCGTTTCTCTCAGGAAATACACTGTTCTTCCTAGATGGCTATAGTAAAGCGATTAACGTGGAAACAAAGGGTTGGAATATGCGTGCTATCACAGAGCCATCTACCCAGTTATCAATTCGCGGTCCAAAGGATTCTTTTACAGAAACAATGCGAACCAATACAGCTTTAATCAGGAGGCGGATAAAAAGTCCAGATTTATGGCTAGAAACGATAAAGGTGGGCAAAATCTCGCAAACTGATGTAGCTATTATGTATTTGAAGGGAATTGCCAATGAAAAAATCGTCACGGAAGTTAAAGAACGGTTAAACAGGATCAATGTTGATTCTATCATTGAATCTGGCCATGTTGAGCAATTCATTGAGGACCAGGTTTGGACTACCTTTCCGACTACCTTTCATACGGAGAGACCGGATGTAGTAACTTCACAGTTACTTGAGGGAAGAATCGCGATCATTGTGGACGGGACGCCGTTTGTCATTACCGTTCCTGCGATATTTATTCAATTTTTCCAGGCACCTGATGATTATTATTTTCGTTTTGATATTTCAACTGGAATTCGTCTTTTAAGAATATTGGCTTTTTATATTGCCCTAATAGGACCTGCCATCTATATCGCCGCTACAACCTTTCATCAGGAGATGATCCCAACAACGATGGCGATTGCGATTGCAGCACAACGTGAAAATGTGCCATTTCCCGCATTTGTTGAGGCGTTAATTATGGAAGTAACCTTTGAAATATTAAGGGAGGCTGGACTAAGGCTTCCTCGGGCAGTCGGTCAAGCAGTTTCAATCGTTGGCGCGCTTGTCATAGGTCAAGCGGCAGTCCAGGCTGGAATTGTGTCTCCAGTAATGGTCATAGTTGTTTCGATTACCGCATTAGCCAATTTTTCTACACCTAGTTTTGGTATGGCAATTGCGGCAAGGTTAATTCGTTTTTTAATGATGGCCTTATCCACTATTTTAGGTGTTTATGGGATCATGTTAGGTCTTATATTTTTGTCTATCCATTTATGCTCATTACGTTCATTCGGTATCCCCTATATGATGCCGCTTGCGCCGTTTAACATACGAAATCAGGAGGATGTATTCGCTCGTCTTCCGATTTGGGCGATGAAAAATAGGCCTAAGTTTATTAGCAAAGACAATATGGTAAGAGAAGGAGAAAATCAAAAACCTGGTCCGTCATTAGAAGAGGATGATCCATCATCAAAGGGTGGATCATAATGAGAAAAATAACTGTAGTAACTTTACTTGTTATAATATGTTCTTCTTTTCTTAGTGCCTGCTGGAATCAAAAAGAATTAACAGATTTAGCTTTTGTGATGGCGGTGGGAATTGACAAAGGCGAAGACAAAAAGTTTTCCGTTTCCTTCCAAATTGTAAACCCTGCAAATGTTAACTTAGGACAGGGGAGTGGAGGAGGACAGGGTCTACCGATAGCTGTTTATTCAAGTTCCGGGGATACTGTAACAGAAGCCGCCAGAAACGCGACCAAACAAATTTCGCGGCGGTTATATTATGCTCATACCAATTTAGTCGCCATTAGTGAAGAAGTCGCCAAGGATGGATTACTTAATATTCTGGATGTGCTCGACCGCGATCCAGAATTTAGAACGACAACCCAACTTGTGATAACGCGGGGAACCCCTGCAATTGTATTGGTTTCCTCTTTAGCAAATCTCGATAAACTGCCAGTTAATAAGATTACAAAGGAGATTAAGGCGACAGAAGCGATGTTAGGTGAAAATATGCAAATTACTATCGATGATTTCATTAGTGGGCTTCTAAGCAAGGGAAAAGAACCTATTGTCAATGGTTATAAAGTGACTGGTGACGTTGAAATGGCAGGGAGAGCAGGGGACTTGCTTGAAACAAAAACAAAAGCAATTCTTTCTGCTGATGGTTTAGCTGTTTTTAAAAAAGGAAAATTAATTGGGTGGATTGAACACGAAAAGGCACGAGGAGTAATTTGGATATTAGATAAAGTAAAAAGTACGGCGGTAAATGTGGATTGGGGAGAAAAAAAGGAAGCAATTACAATGGCTCCATTGCGCACAAAAACGAAAGTGGCAGCAAAAATCAAGCAAGGGAAACCTGTTATCGACATTTCGATTAAAGATGAGGGCTGGATTAGCGAAGTAAATACGGCAATAGACTTAACCGATCCGAATGAGATCGAGAAAATTGATAAGCTTGTCGAAAAAGAAATAAAAAGACAAATTATGGCAACAGTAAAAGAGGCTCAAAAAATGAAGAGCGATATTTTTGGTTTTGGTGAAAAGGTTCACAAGAAGGATCCGAAACTTTGGAAGAAGCTAAAAGGAAATTGGGACGAACACTTTGCTGAACTTGAAGTGAATGTGAAGGTAGATTCCTATAGCCGCAGGGAAGGAATCCGGACAAAACCGTTTTGGTCAAATTTTAATCAATAAACCCTTAGTGAGGGGATTAGGCATGGAAAAGGCAAAAATAAAAGCTTCCCAGCTGTTTATACTAGTGGTCTTGTTTGAAATGGGCAGTGCTATACTTTTGGGTCTGGGGGTTTCGGCAAAACAGGATGCATGGCTTGCCACATTGTTTGGCTTAGCAGGGGGCTTACTGCTTTTCCTTGTTTATTATCAGCTATATAAATATTATCCATCATTGCCATTTACAAGTTATGTTCAAAAAATTACTGGGAAATGGATTGGAAGACTGCTTGGTTTTTTATATGTCATATATTTCATCAATATGTCTACAAGAGTTTTACGTGACTTTGGTGAACTATTAACAAATACCGTTTATGTTAGTACCCCTCTCATTGTTATTAATTCCTTGATGATGCTGATCATCATTTATGCGATTAATAAAGGTATAGAAGTAATTGCAAGAGTGGGTGAACTATTTTTTGGGGCAATCTATCTAATGGCACTGACTGGTATCCTCCTCATTTTATTTTCTGGATTATTACATCCGGAAAATCTTCAACCAGTTTTAGAATACGGATGGAAGCCTGTTTTCAGAACATTTATAAGAGAAACACTCACCTTTCCATTTGGAGAAATGGTCGTCTTTACCATGCTTCTTCCTTTGTTAAACAATCATAAAAAAGTAAAACTTGCTTGTATGGGTGGAATGATTTTAGCTGGGATCAATGTTTCGCTTACTATTGCCATCAATATAGCTACACTTGGGGTAGATCTTTATGAGCGTTCAAATTTTCCACTGCTTACCACCATTGGTAAAATTCAATTGGCAAATTTTATTGAACGATTGGATGTATTCTTTATGCTCTATTTAATGATTGGATGTTTCTTTAAAATATCAGTGTTTTTCTATGCAGCGGTTGTCGGAGCAACAGATCTTTTTCAATTTAAAAACCACCAGAAGTTAACTTTTCCAATAGGTTTAATGATCCTTCTTGCATCTGTTACGATTGCATCGAATTATGCGGAACATATTGAAGAAGGGTTAAGGGTGGTACCTGTTTATGTGCAATGGCCTTTTCAAATAATCATTCCCACCATATTACTAATTATTGCCTTTTTTCGGAACCGGAAGAAAAAAGCAACAAGCTCTCCATAGAAAAGCTTGTTGCTTGTTTAGTTTCTTTTGTCTTTCTGAGTGAGAGGCAGGGTCATGTAGACCGTAGTTCCTTGATTCTTTTGACTGTCAAATCGAATGGTTCCTTTATGTGACTGAACAATTTTATAGCTGATTGTTAATCCTAAGCCAGTTCCTTTTTCTTTGGAAGAATAGAATGGCTCGCCAATTTTGGCTAATAAATCCTTGGAAATCCCGCAGCCATCGTCTTTGACCGTAATGAAAACTTGATTATTCTCAATCAGTTCCAGGCAAATCACTACAGTTCCGCCATTTACCGAAGCTTCAATTGCATTTTTAATAATATTGATAAACAATTGCTTGAGCTGGTTTGGTTCACATTCAAGGTAAATCTCTTGTTCCGGAAAAACGGATTCTATCTGAACATTATAATAAATGGCTTCAGTGCTTAATAATGAGAGGACATCATACAATATCTTTTGAATTTCCGCTTTTGTAAATTTAAGATGCTGCGGCTTAGCTAATAGAAGGAGTTCACCGACTATGTGATTGATTCTGTTTAATTCATCTAACATGATTTGATAATAAAATTGATGTTTCCCGTCTTCTACTTGTAAAAGCTGTACAAAACCCTTTAAAGATGTAAGAGGATTACGGATTTCATGGGCAACACTAGCAGCTAATTCTCCGACAACAGAAAGTTTTTCCGTTCTTCTTAAACGTTCTTCTGTTTTTCTCAAGGTGGTTACATCCCTGCCATATCCAATGATTCCCGTAATTTCTCCATTGATATTGATGGGAACCGATGTACATTGTAAAGAAATCATATTCCCATTTACCTGCGGGATTTTTATTTCATACACGACCGGCTTTATTTCTTCTACAACAGAGAAAATAAAGTGCTTCAGGAATCTTCTATACTTTTTAGGTAATAGAGCTTTTACATTTTTCCCAATCATCTTTTCACGGTTGAAGCCTGTAATGACTTCAAATTGGGGGTTTAGGTTAGTAATCTTCCCACCCAAATCTAACATATAAACGATATCCGGGCTGTACTCAAATAATGATTTATATTGCTGCTGGCTTTCAGCCAATTGCCTTGCCATTTCCTTTTTGTCTGTTATATCCCGTCCAATAATCACTAAACCTTGTCTTGAGCCGTCAGAATGGAAAAGAGGGACTTTGATGGTATCAAATATTTTCAATGAACCGTTAGGTACGGGGATAACTTCTTCAATACGGGTAATTTCCCCATTTTTCCAGGTTTCCTCATCAGAAATCTCACAGTACCTGAGGGCATCAGAGTAAAAGGCAGTATATTCAGCTAATTCCGAGTCCTTTTTTCCACGATATTCTACATTTTCTAGCTGGAACAATTGCAAGCCAAAATCATTCGCTTCAATCCATCTTCCTTCGCCATCTTTGAAGTTAACAAAGTCAACCATTGAATTGATTAACGTTTATAGACGTTTTTGATCCTCACGGGAAACAGTTAATTCTTGTTTCTTGTTAAGAAAAAAATAAAAGAAACCACCTGTGACGAGGACATAAAAAAATTCTTTGGACCTTTCAACTAAAGGAATAATGGAAGAAGGTACAAATTGTTGAATTAAATAGTTTGATCCATAAATCCAAATAAAACTAGTAATGAAGTAAAGGATGACTAGCTTTTTTTTATTCATAAAATCTCCATTTCTTTCAAGGAAACAAAGTGTCCAAGAATGGTAAAAAAAATTTCTTCTATTGGATATAGTACTAGATGAAGAATATTTTTGAAATAATGCATTTCTGGAAATTACTTTTGGAAAGATATAAAAAAATAATAAAAAATAAAGCAGTAATTGTTTAAACAACATCACTG
>NZ_JBALPG010000104.1:0-23898 GCF_036965245.1 Neobacillus drentensis | reverse complement strand
CAATAAATTGGTATGAAGTTTTAGATTTTATGTTCATAAAATCTGATTAGCAAAAAAATGATAATTATAAAAATGAAGATTGTAAAAAGAAAATAGCTATGGAAATCAAGGTGTCTGAACCCCAGAGGAGTAAAGCGTTACTTCAACGGGGGTCAGACACCATTTTTTTATAAAAATACGTAACTTATTTGTATCGGAAAATATAAACAACACAGATTGAAGTTGCTCCAATAAAGACTTTTAAAATTTATCCATTTCAGCATTATGTAAAAAAGCCAAATTTGCCGATTCATTTCCTGACGACCATTTTATAGTGCATAAAGGAAAGTGAAAGTAGAAATGCTACAAGTAAAATTTAAAAATTATTCCAGGAAATTGTTAAAGTGGTGCTTTGAGATCTATTTTTCAAATAACCATAAAAAAGGAGAAGAAAATGGCAAAAACAATAGCGGATGTATTAATTGAAACCTTGATAAATGCTGGGGTGAAGAGAATTTATGGTATTGTTGGCGACTCATTGAATGCTGTTTTGGATTCAATTAGACGTTCGGAAAAAATTGAATGGGTTGGAGTTCGCCATGAAGAAGTAGCCGCTTTTGCAGCAGGTGCTGAAGCATTGTTAAATGATCATATTGCTGTTTGTGCAGGGAGCAGTGGTCCTGGAAACCTGCATCTAATCAATGGTCTATATGACTGCAATCATTCTCGTATTCCTGTACTTGCCATTGCTGCTCATATTCAAAGCAGTGAAATTGGGAGCGAATTCTTTCAACAAACACGTCCGGAACTTATTTTCCAAGACTGTGCCCACTCCATAGAAACGGTTCAAAGAGCAGAACAAATGCCATCAATGGTAAATTTGGCATTGCAGACGGCCATCGCAAATCGCGGCGTTTCCGTTCTCGTTCTTCCCGGTGATGTTGCTGCATTAGATGATAATGTGGAAGTTACCACCGTTCCAGTCCATACAGCAGAACCTGTGATTCGTCCATCCAACGATGATTTAACGAAACTGGCTGAATATCTAAATAACGGCCAGAAGGTGACATTGCTTTGTGGCGGAGGCTGTGCTGGAGCACATGATGAGTTAATGAAACTTTGTCATAAATTAAAATCCCCAATGGTCGTAGCACTGAGAGGAAAAGAATTTCTTGAATATGATAATCCATATTATGTAGGTTTGACTGGATTAATTGGATATTCTTCAGGTTATCATGCGATGATGGATTGCGATGTTCTCTTGATGTTAGGAACTGACTTCCCATACAGACAATTCTATCCTAAAAATGTAACCATTCTTCAAGTGGATATTCGATCAGCACATCTTGGACGTCGTACTCCGCTAGCGCATGGAGTAGTTGGAAAGGTGAAAGATACAGTTGAAGCATTGTTACCACTTCTTGACGAAAAAGATAACGATCAATATTTAGAAAAACATGTGAATGCCTATAGAAAAGTTAGAGAAGGACTTGATGAGCTTGCAGTTGGTAAACCAGGCCGCAAACCCATTCACCCACAATATTTAACAAAAGTCGTCAGTGATTTAGCAGATGAAAATACTGTTTTCACATGTGACGTTGGTACTCCGACACTTTGGTCTGCACGTTATTTAAAAATGAATGGAAAACGCCGCCTGCTTGGGTCATTCAATCATGGTACGATGGCAAATGCTCTCCCACAAGCAATTGGCGCAGCAATTGCCCAACCTGGCCGGCAAGTTGTAGCCCTTTGCGGAGATGGCGGGCTTTCGATGTTAATGGGTGATTTACTTACACTTCGTAAACATAAATTACCGGTAAAAGTCGTTGTATTCAATAATAACTCCCTAAGCTTTGTTGAATTGGAAATGAAAGCAGCAGGATACCTTGAAACAGGTACTGAACTTGTAAGTACTGACTTTGCCGCGATTGCTCAAGCTATGGGGTTGGAAGGTATTCGTGTTGAAGACCCCGCAGATCTTGAAGGTGCTGTGAAACACGCGTTTACACATGACGGCCCATACATTATTGATGTTGCAGTAAACCGTCAAGAATTATCTTTACCACCTAAAATTACTTATGATCAAGCACAGGGATTTTCCCTATGGATGCTTAAAGCGGTATTAAATGGTCATGGTAATGAAATAATTGAAGTGGCGAAAACAAACTTGTTTCGTTAATGTGAAAAAATTTTATTGATAATAGGCTGGCCAAGTTAACCGGCCCCGATTGAATAATGATACCATAGTAGCTGATCCCCTTGAGAGAGCAGGCTTTTGTTTAACCGGACATGTTGCTGCATGTTCGGTTTTTGGTGTCTTGCACGAACCGGTATTTACTGTATTCTGCCGTATGACAACAAATTGTATGGATGAACTTGACATGGAATTATGACGGGGAATTCAAAAGAATTATAGAAAAAGAAACACATATTAAAGAAACGTGAAGAGGTTAATTGATGGTAATCGAAAATTTTTTGAAATATTGGCGAGAGTAATACCAGCAAAAAGTTGGTGTTATAAAACTGTCTCAAAACATACACTTTTCTTAATAACGTATTCATTTTTAGACATTAAGGAGAGAGAGCAATGAACTTCGAGATGCAAAAAGCGAATATGCTGGCGGAACATATAAATGGTTTTATTAAATATGTCCAAAGAAGTTATAAAAGTAAAAACAGTCTTCATTCAAACAAAGATAAAATATATAAAATTAAACTGTGGATGGAGGATTTTAAGTTTCAAATAATAGCCGATGAACTACTTAGAATAAATCAGTATTCCTGGGATGAAAAGTACACTTATTATCTAGTGGAACAATTTCGAAAGGGTATCAACATAATCGATGAATACGTTACCAATAACTACAACGAATTATTCATCTTTACGGCTAGACTATATACATTAAAGAACCTCAGTCAATTATTACAAAAGTGAGGAACAGGGATGATTCAATCAATTCCTTTGGTACATTTTGTGCATGAGCTATTTTCAATACTACCAAGAACGGAGATTGACCAAAGAGGCACTACCTGAAACAGATTCAGGAAATATCCGCCGTATAGAATTGCGAACACAATAATAAATTAACTAACAAAATTTTCAAGAACTGAAATCGTTGTTTTTAATGGTATATCTCCTACCACTATATTGTCTTATATAGTAAAATAAGATGAAACATGAAAGCAAAGGCGATTAGAAATCTACATAGTGTGGAGGATATAAGGTGACGTATCAACTAAATAATAGATTTAAAATGTTTACATTGAATTCAAATCAAAAACTAGCAGCCGAGATGGCCGAGCTTTTAGGCTGTGAGTTGGGTAAATGCTCTGTATCTAAATTTAGTGATGGTGAAATTCAAATTCATATTGAGGAAAGTGTTAGAGGCAGTGAGGTATTTATTGTTCAATCCACTTCCTACCCTGTCAATGAAAATATTATGGAGCTTCTTATCATGATTGATTCCTTGAAAAGGGCTTCTGCTAGTAATATTAATGTTGTCATACCTTACTATGGGTATGGGCGCCAAGATCGAAAGGCTCGTTCTCGGGAACCGATTACAGCGAAACTAGTGGCTAATCTTCTAGAAGCTGCTGGAGCAACTAGAGTTCTAACAATGGACCTCCATACTACTCAGCTTCAAGGTTTTTTTGATATTCCAGTGGAACATCTTTTTGGCGTTCCTATCCTTACACAGTATTTTGAAAACAAAGGATTAGAAAATATTGTCGTTGTTTCGCCGCATAATGGCAGCATTGGTAGAGCAAGAAAAATGGCAAAGCTATTACATGCCCCACTTGCTCTTATCGATAAAAGGAAAATTGAAGAAAATGGTGAAGAAACCCTCAATGTCATTGGGAATGTTGAAGGGAAAAATGCCATTATTATTGATGATTTAATTGATACAGCCGAAACGATTACACTAGCAGCAAAGGCGGTTGCGGAAAATGGGGCAACATCAATCTTTGCGGGCTGTACGCATCCTGTATTCACAGGTAAGGCGATTGAGAGAATTGAAATGTCACCGATTAGTGAATTAGTTGTGACAAATACAATTGAGTTACCAGAGGAGAAAAAAATCAAAAAAATAAAAACGATATCTGTTGCCCCATTGCTTGTAGAGGCGATTGATCGTATTCATAATGAGAAAGCTGTAAGTCCATTATTTGAATAAGTTCTAATATTACGAAGGGCCAAAGACCAATTTTTAGTATATGTCATCAAATCAAAAAAACGTATGTTCTTATAAATTTATTAACATGGTAAACAAAGAGCAATAGAATATGGTGGTTGGCTCGCTCCCAAACTGAAAGGGAGTGAAGCTAAATGACGTTTTGAAAAATACCCTTACTACTACATTTGCTAGTTTAATCGTAGCTATTCGATCATTTAACGTAAAAAAAATCCACCTTTGAGTTAACGACTCAGGTGGATTTTCCCTTATTAGCAGATCCCATTTAAGGGAACCGTCTATTGCTAGACCGAATGTTTCCATCCATGTTCGGTCTTTTATAATTTGTTTAGACCTGATAAAAGTTATCATTAAACTATTCTGTTTTGTAACTACTACAATAGTGTATATGTTGTTCATAGTGTTCTTGACACTTTTTTTAGGAGGAAATTGATGCTCGTTGTAATTATGATGGAAGTAGTCGCAAAATTCTATAAATAAACAACAAACCACGAATTTTTCATTCATCCATCCATGTTTATTTTAACTTTTGATCCTTGTAAATTTTCTCGAGCAATGCCTGACATCCTTCTAAAACAAGGTTATATGTTTCCTGAAAATCACCTGTGTAATAAGGATCAGGAACATCTTTATTATGGTCTGTTAAATTAAGCAAACGAAAGATTTTTGGATGATTTGGAAAGCCTGTTATCTCGGAGATGTTTCTTATATTGCTTTCGTCCATCCCGATAATGTAATCGAAATTTTCGAAATCTTCCTTTGTTAATTGGCGTCCAACAAGACCATCTGATGAGATGTTGTATTTGTTTAAAATTGCAAGCGTTCCTTTATGCGGAGGAGATCCAATATGCCATGAACTAGTAGCAGCGGAATCGACTGTAATTTTGTTGGTCAAATTTTCTTTTTTTAGTAAGTCGCGAAACAATGCTTCAGCCATCGGTGAACGACAAATGTTTCCAAGGCAAACAAATAAAACGTTGATCATGTGATTAACTCCTTTTAACCTTTTCTAACTTTCACTTACTTAATTCGTTCACTTCATGAAATGTGGAACACAATATAGATGAACAGCTATCTTCTAAGCATATTATAATAGTAAAAAAATGAAAAGTAGTAAAGCAATCTATTCTGGGAACAAAAAGTGCTTTTTTTGTCTATATAGAGATTGAAAAATAGAAATGAAGAGTAGTGGTGGGGAATGCTAGATACAAGATAGGTGGAAAGTAACATAAAGAAAATCGTTGAAAATGGAAAGGCGGACTGAGTAATGTCCCATAACGCTAATGTTTCAAAAGCTTTAGAACGGCAGCCGGATTGGCTGCAAAGGTATATTGATTCTCCGGAAAAACAAAAACAGTTATATAAACGGACGTTAATCATAGTGGTCATTTCACAAATTTTTGGTGGTGCCGGACTTGCAGCGGGCATTACTGTCGGAGCACTGATTGCTCAAGATATGCTAGGTACAGATCAATTTGCCGGGGTTCCTACTGCCTTATTTACTTTGGGTTCGGCTGTAGCAGCATATCTTGTAGGAAGGATTTCTCAACGTTTTGGACGGCGGTTAGGACTTGCCGCCGGATTCTTGACAGGTGGTATCGGTGCTATCGGAGTTGTGATTTCAGCATTAACAAATAATATTTTGCTGCTATTTGCTTCTCTATTAATCTATGGAGCCGGCACAGCAACTAACCTCCAAGCACGCTATGCGGGTACTGACATGGCTAATACTAAACAGCGGGCGACAGCTATCAGTATTTCCATGGTCTCGACCACGTTCGGAGCTGTTGCTGGACCAAACTTGGTTGACGTAATGGGAGGATTTGCTGCATCAATTGGTGTGCCTGCTTTAGCTGGGCCTTTCATTCTGGCAGCCGCAGCATTCATTCTAGCCGGTTTGGTACTCTTAGTTTTTCTCCGCCCTGATCCTCTCCTAGTGGCAAACGTCATTGAAGCAGTGAAAAGCAGGGAAAAGGAAGATCTTTCAATTGTAAACACCAACAGCACTCAAAGAATAGAGAGAAGAGGACTTATAGTTGGAACTACACTAATGATTTTAACTCAAATGGTTATGGTTGGCATTATGACCATGACACCAGTCCACATGAGGCACCATGGACATGGACTGAGTGAGGTAGGGATGGTCATCAGCATTCATGTGGCCTTCATGTACCTGCCATCATTCGTGACTGGTATTCTCGTTGATAAGATTGGCAGAACTGCAATGGCAATTGCTTCTGGTGTTACTCTGCTTGCTGCCGGTGTTTTTGCTGCAATTGCACCTGCAGATTCCATGCTATTTCTCATCGTCGCACTCGCTTTGCTTGGGCTTGGCTGGAACTTCGGTTTGATTTGCGGCACAGCACTCATCGTAGATGCAACCCATCCCACTACACGTGCAAAAACGCAAGGAACTGCTGATGTATTGATAGCATTAGCTGGAGCAACCGGGGGAGCGCTTTCAGGGATGGTTGCTGCCCAATCAAGTTATGCAACACTCTCACTTGCAGGAGGCTTTTTATCTCTACTGCTCCTTCCAGTTGTTGTTTGGTCCCGATATAATTCAAAAAATGGCTGATAGAAGCCATTTTTTGAATTACAGCGCTAGAAATTGCATGGAGTAGAAGAATTTTACGAAACCTAATCCAATGAGTACTATTCTAACAAAGAATGAATTACTTGATTATTCACATAAACTAAGAAAAGAATTACTCTGCGTAATTGAACCTGGGGATAAAACTTTATTAGGGAGACTTGAAGTTGTCCCACTTATAGTTTCAAAGGCCAATTCGGTCACGTATGATGTGAATAAAATTTTTTTATTTCTTTGGCTTGCTGAAAAGTTAAATTTGGAACTAATTCTTCAGAATTTACCACCCAGCATATTGTTTCACATTCTCCATATTGATTTTTTGTTCCGCAAGGTCAGAAAATGCCTGGTCCAAAATTGATACGGCTAGATCAATGTCTTCTTTTGTGATCGTAAGAGGAGGGGTAATTTCAATCACGTTGCTGTTAATACCAACCAAGGTGTAGAAAAAATGAAAGTCCATTATATTCACACTGATGGATTGGCTAAGCCTGGGATTAGAGAGGAATGTGCAATTCGGGTTCGAGTCCTGACTAGGGCTCTGAACAATAATAATATCACTGCGTTTTTTACGTGGTGATATTTTTTTCCGTGGCGGCTTGGGATAATGACCGGACGAATACGATAAAGTCATTGAGACAAATCATCCTAGCATTAAAGAAACAGGGTATGACTTTTGAAACGGTTCCTGATTTAGTAAAGATCCCTTACAAAAAATAATTTCGGTCCCTGGCAGTCCCGGAAAAAGCTCGATAGGCTACCGACCACAAACCATTTTTGGTTTTATGGTAGCCAATAAGGCCGATAGGCGATCGGCCACGAACTATTTTAGGTTTTTACGGTCGCCTCATTATTTTTTCTCCATTGAGAACATTCCGCTATTTCTTTCCACATATCTAACAATTTGATAGAAGCCGTTTTAAAGATTTATTTTCTTTTTTTAGTGCCCTAATACTTTTAATAGAAGATTTAATTATGGTTTACATTTCTTTTATTATGTAAACTCTATTTATCTTGAAAAAAGTAGATGACTTAGCCTAGTATTTAAAAAACGTCTGGATAATATCAAAGAGAATCAGAAACTCAATAATCCAATCTATGAAAAGTCCGCGGATTGAATGGCTTATGGTGGAATTTCTTTACTATATTAAGAATCAAACAGTCAAATGATGAAGATTGTGGAGCAATTTGACGAAGACTCTCTAGAGAGGAGAGTCTTTTTAATTTCTCGATACCTTTCCGGAATGGTTAAGCCATTTCTTTCATCATCCCAAGCTATTGAGCTTATCTTCCAACCACAGTGCGTGCAAATGAACTTTATCGTTTTCATGCCCATTGTATCAAATGCTTCGTCAGACAACACACCTATTTTCGATACAGGCTGAAGCGATGAGCGATATTTCCGAAAATCTCTGTGATTTCGTACACTTCTTCTTCCTTGAAATTCATCAAGTTCCCTTCTCTTAAAAGTTTCTCACGGGGTTCGATAAACTGCTGAAGACTGTAAATAATAGGAGCGCAATCTGTATTTTTAATGATCATTGACTCTGGAATAAAAAATTCAGTAAGATGTTTGATCGAATTCTGAAAATAATCAAAAGATTAATTTTGCTTATGTATCTAGTTTTTCATCCACGTTGATTTATATATTACTTTTGAAAATGTATACGTATTATTAGCTGTCCTATCCCCTCAATAAATATCGCAATAACACAGTTATTTAACAAAGCCCTATGATAAAATAAATCCTAAATGTGATTGCGGTCCACAAATGATGTTGGAGTTGAAAAGTATGGGTAGTATATTTGCGAAATCTTACGACTTTTTTATGAGGCCATTGGAAAAAAAGAAATTTAATCAGATTCGAAAGGAACTTTTAGCAAATGCTACGGGGAGTGTCCTTGAATTGGGATCGGGGACTGGAGTAAATTTCTCTTTTTATGAGACTGCCGAAAGAGTAACAGCGGTAGAACCAAGTATGCATATGATAGAGCATTCAATTCCAAAACAAAAACAATCGCTTGTCCCAATTGAAGTAGTTCAGGCAAGTGCAGAAGATTTGCCATTTGAATCCGATACTTTTGATACCGTTGTAGCAACTCTTGTCTTTTGCACCATCCCAAATCCGGAAAAAGCAATCTTGGAGATGAAACGAGTTTGTAAACCGGGAGGGAAAATCCTCCTTTTTGAACATGTTAAAATGAAAAATCGTTTTCTCGCAGCTCTTCAGGAGTTGTTAACACCTGTTTGGAAAAAAATTTGTGATGGATGCTGTTTAAATAGAAAAACCATTGAGCTTTTGGAGCTTTATGATATTACGATTACGAAGGTTCAAAAATACTACAGTGATTTATTTGTGTATATCGAGTCTGTAAATAAGAAATGAAGAATAAGATGAAGAATAATGAATACAGACAGAAGGAAAATCCAATATAGAAAATGGTTCAAAAATAGAATGGCGGACTGAGTGATGTCCCTTTACGCTGATAATTCAAAAGCTTTAGAAAGTCAACCGGACTGGCTGCATGTTATGCAACACTCTCACTTGCAGGAGGCATCCTATCTCTAATGATTCTCCCAGTTGTTGTATAGTCCCGATATAATTCAAAAAATCGCTGATAGAAGCCATTGCCAATTCTGGAGTTAAGGCAATTAGTTAAATGGTGAAAAAATGGATATTAATAGTATTGTCCAATCACTAAGATAAGTGGACGAGTATACGAAAAATAACAGTATTCCTAAATATGGGGATTAGCTTCTCTAAAAAAAAGACTTATGATAGTAAAAAATCCTACAATTGAAGTAAGCCCATAAAGTTAGACAGGTTATTTCGTTAGGCGGTTTGTTGGGCATGAGCTCGGTATTGTATCAGGCTCATGCCTTTTAGTTTTGCCTTAATTCGTTTGTTGTTGTAGTAAATTAAATACTTTGCTGGTTCTTGCTTAAAATGTTCCACACTTTCAAATTCTTTTAGAAATAATAAAATTCCGATTTTATATTAGTGTTTATTTTAGACAAAATCTGCTCAATGGCAGGACTTGAGGCAGATACAATTGGTGGTTTTGATGTGATGCTGATGAAACAGCAAAAAGCTGAAGGAGAAGCCAACGTTACTACCGTATTATTTAATCACTAATACGAATTATTACACAACCGAATTAATGTAATGGGTATTTATCCTATTAATGGTGAAGATTATGAAGTAGGTGATACTACTGCGTTAACTCGACATGAAAGACGTGTCTCTATTTTTTGTCAGATGTGTCACTGGGGTTTGGTAGATTCTTTTACTTTTACCATATTGATATCTAAAATTTACAAAATGTAAATAGAGAATTAATAACTCATTGCTATGCTATTGATAGATTTATTTTTTAAATAATCAATAAAATCAATGAGGAGGTAGTATTGATGGTTAATCACGATTCACAAAAAGGATTGGACAGACGGAAATTTATCAAAATTGGAGGAATGAGTACCCTTGCCTTAACACTTGGGTCAGCTGGGATTCCTAGTGACTTGTTCACTGGTATTGCCCATGCCGAAGCACATGATGGCAGCTTCCTGCAATTTAATCCGGATGGAAAATTCAAAATTGTACAGTTTAATGATACACAAGACGATGAGTACATTGATCGCCGAACTGTACAATTGATGGAAAAAGTACTAGATACGGAAAAACCAGACTTTGTAGTACTTAACGGCGACAACATTACTGGTGGCTGCGACACACCTCTTGAAATGAAACAAGCCATTAATAATATAGCCCAACCGATGGAGCAACGAGGCATTAAGTGGGCGATTACGTATGGGAATCACGATGAAGATTCCACTCCAAATAGCGGTCTTAATGAAGAGGACATGCTCAATATTTATATGACCTATAAACACAATATGAACAAACCTGGAATCAAGGGCATAACTGGAACCGGAAATATGAATATGCTAATTAAAAATTCTAAGGGAACGGATGGAGCTTTCAACCTTTGGCTGCTTGATAGTGGCAGGTATGCTCCACAAACAATTGCCGGTCAGGATTTTGCAGGGTACCCGACATGGGATTGGCTCCGTTTTGATCAGGTAAGCTGGTATTATGAGGCGTCTAAAAAATTAGAGAAGCAATGGGGTCATAAGGTTCCGTCACTTGTATTTATTCATATTCCTCTTTGGGAACATCGATTTATGTGGTTTGGAAGTGTTGATGGAAGAACAGATGCCCATCATGCCAAAGCGCTAAAAAAACACAATATTGTTGGGGAACGAAACGAAGATGAATGTCCAGGTCCAGTTAACAGCGGAATGTTTTCGGCGATGCTGGAAAGAGGAGATGTAAAGGGTGTCTTTTGCGGACATGACCATGTAAACACCTATATGGGCAATTATTATGGAATTTTGCTTGGATATGCAGGCAGCGCAGGTTTTGGTACATACGGCTTACCAGGAGCTGATAGAAATCGCTTGCGTGGCGCAAGGGTGTTCAACCTAGATGAAAACACGAAGGATGTTCTTGTGGAAACCCATATGGTTTTTGCGAAAGACTTTGGCATTGATTTGACAGCCAATGACCAAAGCATTCCACCTGCCCCAATTGATGAAAACAAGAAGAAAGAAAAAACCGAAAAAAGCTAAGTAGCAGTAACAAATCTAATAAACATAGATACCCTCCATTCATACGAACTATTGATGGAGGGTATTTCACGAGAACTAGATGAATTGTTAAATGTTCCTTTTTTAGAGTTTGCAGATAATATTTCACTAATTATTAACCCAATTTTGTAAGAAAAATGCTATGCTGCAATTAATTGCTTTTGCAGTCAGTATTCTATCAATCCTTCGGAATATCCTCATTTTAGTAAATTTGGGCACTCAGTCTTACTACATGGGTGACAGGCACCTCCCATCTCCTTTTTTATATATTAAAAAACCCCAAATTAAATAAATATATTTGGTTCTATTCGACTATATAAAATAAAGAAATAACTTTGTTTTTTATTTATTTAAGAACTTTTAAAAGAAAGATAAGGTCGAAAGCACTGTAAAATAACCCCCATAGCAATCGAATAGAAGTGACATTAATATTATCATTGTATTAATATTTTGAATTATCAGTACTAAAGACTTTTATTTTGCTAGAAAAATGAGGGGAAAGGTGCAAAGATGAAAAAGAGAAAAGGATTTCCGTACAAGGTATTTGCAACGACGACTTTAGCTGCAATGTTGTTAACATCAACGGGATTTGCGGAAGGGACACAAAATGATTCAGTTGCAGCACCAAGTATTGAGGAGATTGTGAAACAAGGACAGAAGATTTTCTTAGATGAGCAAAAACAAGCTGCTGAAGGAGTGACGGACAAGCTTGGATATAAGGATTTGAAAAAAGAAGGTTTGGCCAAACCATATAAACCAAATGAAAAGGTACGTCTGATTGTTGAGGTAGAGGAGCCAGCAACATTTTCAAAATCCATCCAAGGAAAGAAGGGGCAATTTAAGCAAAAGCAAGATCAAGTGATTGCCCATATTTCTAAGAATAAATCTGTTTCTAAAGTAAAGCATCGTTTCTATGAAGGCTTTAACGGCTTTAGTATAGAAACAGAGTTTCGTAATGTAAAAGAAATTCAAGCAACTCAAGGAGTAACCAATGTTCATATCGCAAGAACGTTCCAACCATCTATGGGGGCAAGCAAAGAAATGGTACAAGCCCAAAAAGTATGGGAGCAATACGGATATGAAGGTGAAGGATTGCTTGTTGCCATCGTTGACTCCGGACTGGACTACACGCATAAAGATATGACGTTGACAGAAAAAGGAAAAACAAAAGAGAAATGGACCAAAGAGGGCATTCAAGGTAAATTTGCAGAAACTGATGTGAATGAAGTATGGTTTAGCGACAAGGTTCCAACAGGCTATGACTGGGCTGATAATGATACAGACGTAATTCCACGCGGTCAATATGGAAATTCGCATAGTATGCATGTTGCGGGTACTGTAGGAGCAAATGGTGACGAAGCAAACGACGGGGTAAAAGGTGTTGCACCAGGAGTGCAGCTGCTAGCGGAAAAAGTATTCTCAGATAATGGCGGCGGAGCTTATGAGGATGATATTATTGCTGGTATTGAGCACGCGGTAATAATGGGAGCAGATGTTATTAACATGAGCTTGGGCACGGACGCAGGATTTGTTGGGGAGGAAAACGACCCAATACAAAAGGCAATTCGCCAAGCAACGGAGCAGGGTACGCTTGTAGTTGTAGCGGGAGGGAACTCTGCTTACAGTACAAAAAATAGCATCATGCCTGCTTCTGCTAAACCGTACGCCGAAAATCCGGATATCGGAACAGTTGGAGAACCATCTGTAAGCCCGTTTGCCTTATCAATTGCCTCCTATGAAAATATGAAAATGCATATGAACACGTTGGCAGAAGCAAATGGTTTACAGCTTCCTTACCAAGACCAGACGCATGTAGACTTCAAGCTTTCTAAAGTATTAATACCAGGTGAGAGCTATGAATTGGTGTATGTAGGGGAAGGGAACACTGCAGGTTTTACCGGAAAAGATGTAGCGGGCAAAATTGTAGTTGCAAAACCGAAACAAAAATACGGATTATACAGCTATATTCAATCGGAAGCGAAAAAGAAAGGGGCCAAGGCAGTAATCCTTGTTCCTCCATATGATGAAGCTGACTTTCCGTTTGTATATTTCAGTCCTTATTTGACCCCAGCGGCAACGACAAGTAAAACGGCAGGAGATGCTTTAATCTCAAAAATTACAAGCGGTCAAATAGTAAAAATGCAAATGTCAAAAGGAACATGGATTGAAAATCCTGATAAGAATACCATATCAGATTTTTCATCCTTCGGGACACCGCATACGTTAGACTTTAAACCGGAGCTGTCTGCACCAGGAGGAAACATATATTCAACCGTTCCGGGAAATGAATATGAGATAATGAGCGGAACATCAATGGCAACACCTCATGTAGCAGGAGGTTCAGCCTTATTGCTGCAAGCATTATATGAAAAAGGATTATCTCATTCAAAGGATGCAGCGTTAAAAGCAAAAATAGCATTAATGAATACTGCACAGGTAGTTCAGGATCCGCGCACCAATAATGAAGTACCTTATTCACCGCGTGTACAAGGATCGGGCTTAATGCAAATTAAAAATGCAATTAAAACCCCTGTTATTGTTACAAGCAAAAATACTTCGTTAGAGCAAGCTGGAGCAGTTACGTTAAAAGAGATAAGTAGTAACAACGCACACTTTAAGTTAAATGTAGAAGCACTTCAAAAAGTCGATGTAAAAGACTTAGAATACACGGTGTATGTAGATGTGTTAACGGACAGCACAGAAACGAAAGAATTTGACTTAGATAATGATGGTACATTGGATTCCAAAGAATATTTAACGTTAACAAGCAAGTGGGTACAGGGTGCTTCGGCATCTGTGAACGGGGAAAAAGTAACTAATACTCAAGGAAAGACATTAAAAATTAAGCCAGGACAAGAAAAGAGTCTTGATGTTCAGGTTTCATTACCGGCAAGCTTAAAGCAAGGAACTTTTGTAGAGGGTTATGTTCGTCTGGTGCCAACCGGTAAAAACAGTGATTCAGCAGTTCCATTAACAGTTCCATACATGGGATTCTATGGTAAATGGGATCAGTCGAATAACCTTGATCCTGTTGCTTGGGATAAAGATGCTTTCTTAGGATATACGGTACTTTGGAACGATGAAGGTGCACAATTCCCGATGGGTTATGACCCATATACTGGAACGTTTAATATGGATCGGATTGTTATTTCTCCAAATGCTTTTTTGCCAGGAGTATTCCCAACATTTACAACACTTCGCAACTTAGAGAAAACAGAAATGTACGTGGAGAATGAAAAAGGAGAAATGGTACAATACCTTGGCGACTTTAGTGAATATACTGGGAAGCCGTGGAAGTTCCGTAAAAATATCATGGCATACCGAAACTACATGAACGGTGGTTATTTATGGGATGTAAAAGACCAAAGTGGACAAGCAGTCAAGGATGGCACTTACAACTATGTTATTAAAACAACGCTTGATTATAAAGGAGCGAAACCGCAAGAAGTAAGACTACCTGTTAAGGTTGATTCAGTTGCTCCGGTCGTAACCGATATCCAAGTGCAGCCAAAAGATAGTCAATATGAAATTTCCTTCAAGGCAGTGGATAATGAAGGAGGAAGCGGTTATAACGGTGCAATCGTTTGGTATAACGGAAAGTATAAACCATTAGACGAAGGACAAACATCGGTACTTGTAAAAGAAGAGCCAAAGAGTGTAGTAGTATTGGGCGTCGATTATGCCCTTAACCATAGCTATTCAGTTTGGGGAGATCCTTCTTATATAAATGAAGGAATGCTTGTCAGCTATTTCAGTGTATATCCAAATAAAAATGTCAATGCAAGCACTCCTGCTGGAATTAATGGATTCGCTAGTAACCGTGTGAATTGGACAATATACATTAAAGATGAAAACGGCAAGGTTGTCGACACTATCGTGGCTGAAAATGAGCATGAAATTCACTTACAATGGACTCCGAAAGCGGATATTCCAAGCGGAACGTATAAGGTATCAGCTGAAGTGGCAAACAAACAAGGCTTTAAAGTCACGACAAGTCCTGAAACAGTAACGGTTTTGCAACAATAAGGAAAATATACGAAATGGCCGGCCTCACTATTGATGAGCCGGCTTTTTCTTTAAAGTTTGCTATATAGGTAGAAAATGTCGGAAACAGACAAAAAGATGGAAGCAGAAAAAAGATGTAGAAATAATAATTAAAAGTTGGAAACATATTAATGATTTGTTAGGATTTATCTAAATAAAGATTTATTGAACTTACGGGTGTATGAGTTGAAATCACTGCAATTCTTATTGTCTCTTTTTTTTGGATTAAAGAGTGAACGAAAAAGCTAAAATTCTTAATGTCTACTTATTTAGTATTAGCTTTAAAAATAGGGACTGCTGCGGCATTCCTCTTTTTCTTTTTGCACGAACCGTTCGATTAGTGAAACAAGCATCAGTAATGAATGAAAAAAAATAAAAGCTTTTATTTTGAAGAATGGGGGTATATGAGTGAAATTGGTAGTGGTAAATCAATATGATGTGTTTAGTAAAGAACCTAATAAAGGTAATCCAGCGGGGGTAGTTATAAACGGAGATGTCCTAACTGATCAAGAAATGCAAGAAATAGCGTTCAAAGTTGGTTTTAATGAGACATCTTTTCCTATTAAGTCGGAGGTAGCAGACCTTCAAATCCGGTTTTTTACACCTGGATATGAAATGCCCCTTTGTGGTCACGGAACCATGGCTGCAGTATATGCGTTAAAAACAAAAGGATTATTGGGAGATAAAACGGATTTAACCATTGAAACAAAAGCTGGGATATTGCCCATAAAAATTAATACAACAACTGATAGTGAAATATTAATAACAATGAAACAGGCTTCACCTCAATTTGAAGAATTTAAAGGGTCAAGGGAAGCTTTAGCAAATTCAATTGGATTAAACGTGTCGGATATTCGTAATGATTTACCAATTGTCTATGGAAGTACAGGTACATGGACACTATTAGTTCCCATTAAACAACTTTGTGCTTTTAAAAAAATGAATCCAAATAATAAAGAATTCCCAGCTATTTTAAAAGAAATGCCCAAATCTTCTATCCATCCTTTTTGTATGGAAACCTTTGATCCCAATGCTGATATGCACGCGAGGCACTTTTCTTCTCCATATTCCGGTACCATTGAGGATGCGGTTACAGGAACGGCTTCAGGAGTCATGGGGGCCTATTTTGCTAAATATATAATAGACAACAAATTTGTTGAACCTTTACATCTAATTGTAGAGCAAGGAACCGAGATTAAAAAAAATGGCAGGGTAATGGTACAGATTTCAAAAAGTAATGAGGATTATGATGTTGAAATTACTGGAAGTGCAGTTCATGTTAAGGATCTCGATATTTTACTAGAAGATTAATAATGCTTTTCAACTATTAAAAATACTTCAAACGTTTATACTTGGAAGACTTTTTGGAGAGGTTTTTTTGTTGTAGTATGAAATTATTTTAGTATTTATAAAAAATTGTTAAACGATCAGCTGGTTTATTTCAACATAATTCTATATATAGCAGCTTTGCATAACAAAAATTAATTAAAAAATTGCTTTTAATTTTTTGGGTTGATAAACTGATTTATACAACTCAATGATTAAAAGGAGAGTTACTGTGATTAATAAAATTGGAAAAATTACTGTATATGTACAAGATCAAGAAGAGGCAAAGGATTTTTGGTTAAATAAAGTCGGCTTTGTCTTAAAAGTGGAACAACCTATGGGCCCTGACGCGTCTTGGATAGAAGTTGGACCTAGTGAAGACGAATTTACTACTATAGTTCTTTATTCTAAGTCTGCAATGGAACAACATCAACCCTCTAAAGTTGCACATCCATCCATTCTTTTCAGCACAACTGATATCGAATCTGCTTATGAGAAAATGAAACAAAATGGAGTAGAAGTAGAGGAAATGTTAAGATTGCCGTTTGGAACCATGTTCTCATTTAAAGATCAAGATGGAAATGATTACTTATTAAGGGAAGATAAATAGGTAAAGGAAAAACTGTTTTCACTTGTATTTCATGAATATTAAAATTTTCATAAAAAAGATGTAATAAAACGAAGGCAAAAAAGGCAGGGTTATTTTGACTTTATATAACCCTGCTTTTACTGTGTCATCGAAAAAAGAACCTATTCTTTAATAAACGCATCCGTTAGCTGTCCATGATGCATTTACACCACTACTATGACCAACTTTTGAAAACATCTTAAAAGCACAAGGCTTTTACCACGAACTCTCCGCAAGTTGCAAATTGAATGAATAATCTTCATAAAAAATCATGAAAAATCATCTTCTAAGAATAAATGATCCTTATTGATAAAATTCCATCACTCATATTGGGTAGCTGTTGTATTTTTTAGACAAAAGTTAATAACGTTAGTGGTACAAAATTAACATTAATGTTTAATAGCTTTAAAATTTTGAAAAACTGAATTGGAATTACATTGCTCACAAACCTATTATCTGACCGAACCGAGTAAGGAAGAAATACACACTTGTATTTGTTTCGCATAAAATAAACAAAATTTAGTTCCGGGGTTGGTAATAATGGATGATCAAAAGTATATGAACCATAACGGAAAAGACTTCACCGATAATAAAAGTAAAAGAATTTTACAATTAGAAAAAGAGGTTGCATTCGGACTTTGGGTTCAAGTGTTGGGAAATATTATTGAACTTAAAGGTTTATCAGAGCTTTTTCATATCGAGGAAGATGCGAATACACTAGGTGAACAACAAATACTAACTGGTGTTTGGATTAGGACGATTGGACAAATACTTGAGGCTGTATCTGTATCAAAACAATTAAAAGAAACGGATTTACTAAAACTTATCGAAGAGCAAAAACTTGCTATCACAGGAGATCTGCTTGTATCACTTGGTTCAGCATATGAAGTAATCGGAGGAATACATGTACTAGAAGAGGAAGCAGTCAAAATACCTCGGATTGTTCCATAAAAAATGGGTGGATTTGATGTAAAATAAAAGATTATGATAGAGACCACTTCAGAGTTAGAAAAACTTTTAGACTAATAAATAGTAAGGGATGAACCAGAAAAAAATTTAGATTTTGACAGGAGTGGGTAGCTAAAGGAATTAACATACATAAAGCTTTGGACAGGAAAAGATTAAATGATTAACAAAAATATATTTATTTTCATACAACACCCGAATTGTATCTGGATTTGGCCGTTCAGAAAAAATGAATCGAGGGAATTTTCTATAGCAAACCGGGTCAGTCCACCAAATGAACTTAAGCTTTAGCGTACCAGTGCACAGACCACATTTTCCACTGCCAACCAACAAGAGAAAAGACCTTAACAAATTGTTAAGGCCTAACCTATCTTCAAATCACCGAACGGACAGGACTTCCATCTGCATTAACTGTTGGGAGATGAATGGCTGCTAATTAATAATCTCTTGGCGCAACAACGACTAATACCATTAGCTGAAGGTTGTATCTCCCGGCCAGAAAGAAATTTAATTGTCCAGCTGCTGTGAACTATCCTTCCATTTATTCATCGGTCTACAGCCTCCATTTCCACTAGCGTTTGTGACTAAGTTAACTATAGCTTCGTTCGAAGACTCAAGAGCTCAGGGAAAAATTGTTGGTCCAGAACTCTTTTTAGATAAGGTACACCGGAAGAGCCGCCTGTACCTTGCTTATGGCCGATAATTCTTTCTACCGTTGACATGTGATTAAAGCGCCAAAGCTGCTGTTGATTCCCGATGTCTAACAGTTTTTCTGCCAGCTCATATAAATCCCAGTATTTGTCTGTGTTCCGATAAACGGTCAGCCAAGCTTCCTCGACACTAAGATTTGGCTCATAGCTTTGCGACCAATCCCGAATCAGAACTTCATCATCAATAGGTAATCCATTGGCTGCAAGTGCTGAGATGGCTGCATCATAAATACTTGGTTCATGAAGTGACTTCGTTAAGGATTCATATAAGTCAATCTGATGTTTATAAACCGCCAGTGCGTGGGTTTTTTTTTGTCCTAAAGCAAACTCAATTAGGCGGTTTTGATAGGATTGGAATCCGGAAGAATGCCCAAGCTTATCACGAAACTGCATATATTCAGCAGGGGTCAAAGTAGTAAGAACGTTCCATGATTGGATTAACTGCTGTTGAATTCTTGAAACACGTGATAGCATTTTAAATGATGGTTCCAAATTGTTACGAAGAATACACTGAATCGCGGCATTCAATTCATGCAGTATTAGCTTCATCCATAATTCGCTCGTTTGATGAATGATGATAAATAGCATTTCATCGTGATGATTCGAAAGTCGATGCTGATTTGATAAAATTTGATCAAGGTGAAGATAATCACCATAAGACATGTCTTTTTGAAAATCGGTTTGAATCTCTTTTTCCAGCCCAGTAGTCTTGTTTTGCGCTCCGATTTCTTGGTTCTCCATTTATTCAATCTCCTTTTATATTAGTCTGTTTTATTTGTCTTTTTGGATTGTTCTGAAAAAAACACCGCACAACGACCTCACGTTCATTGGCAAACTTCTCATACTGCTTTTCTGTCATTAAGATTTTGAGAGTTTGGACTATCTTCCAAATCCTCTTCGTAGGTGGTATAAGAGGGCTACTGGTGCTACACGTATGATGTTTGCTGTCCGAATGTTGTGAATAATGCGCTTTCAAGGGAATCATAACAAGGAATACGAAATGGTGTCAATAACATGGCTAATCTATCTTTATTTTACCGTCGACCATAGTAGGGGGTATAATTTTGTTATAACCCCACATTCTAATTATCGATGTAAGAAAAAGTCGATATAGAAGTGTTTACTAGGTGGAGTAGAATGATGGAATAGTAAGAAAAAGAGATTAAAGGAAACAATTAATATGGTGCCTGACACCGTTCGTGAAAGGAGAAATTATGGAGGGAAATAAGATTACGTTTAAATCAATTGATGACTACATTTTACAATTCTCTACTGAAGTGCAAGAAATCCTGGAAATGGTAAGAAATGTTATAAAAGAATCAGCTCCAGATGCAGTAGAAAAGATTAGTTATCAAATGCCTACTTTTTATTTTCATGGAAATCTGGTTCATTTCGCTGCCCATAAAAAACATATAGGATTTTATCCAACTTCTAGCGGAATCGCTGCTTTTAAACATGAATTATCGGATTATAAAAGTTCAAAAGGGGCAGTACAGTTTCCTTTAGACAAGCCAATACCGTATGCTTTAATAAGCGAGATCGTTAAATTTAGAGTTGCTGAGAATATTAAGAAAGCAGAAGCGAAATTGAAAAAGAAGAAATAATTTCATTACGAGCCATTTACTATGCAAAATATTTACTAATTTGCAGCATTTTCCATTATTTAGATCTCTTGAATGGATTAATATGACTAATAGTTACAGGGAGTTTTCAAATGAACACTAAATCGAAATGGAATACGAAACATAAAGATCGTTTGTCTGATCTGATTGAACCTGCACCGAATCCTAGATTAAAGGACCTTTCTGCTTATCTTAATGGAGGAACTGCTCTTGATCTTGCTTGTGGTCTTGGCGGAAACAGTTTGTTTCTTGCACGCCTGAACTTTCAAGTCGAGGCAGTTGATATATCGGATGTTGCGATCAGCTATATTCAAGAACGAGCAATAAACGATAAGCTAACCATTCACCCCATTGTATGTGATCTAACAATATGGAATGAACTAAATTGGCAAAACAATTCTTTTGACTCAGTTGTAATCACCTATTACCTAGACCGCACACTTTTTCCCCTTGTGAAAAGCATTATAAAAGAGAATGGGTATTTTTTTATGGAAACCTACTATCAGTCACCGCAAAACGTGAATCAGGGAGTATCTAATCAATATAAACTGCAGCCTAAGGAACTGTTAGTTGAATTTGGAGATTGGAAAGTTCTAATGTTTGAAGAAAATAAACAAGAGGGACGGCAAACAATCTTTTGCCAGAAACGATAAAAGGACATAGCATTTCTGTTTGACAGAATACATGATTTTGTGGAAAATAAAACCATTGTATCCCATAAGGGAAGGAATGATTGGTGATTCTAACGAATTTCATTTTTACTTTGATATTTATTTATGGAATTTATTATTTAATTTTAAATCTATTAAACTTGAAGAAAGCAGCAGATGTCTCAAAAGAAGCCATTTATCCAATAAAGGAAAGTGAGTTCGCAGGCATAATCATTCCCAATGAGTGGAAACAGATGGAACCTCTTTCTAAAAACACAAAATCATATCGGTATGTCAAATGGGGGACCGTAGCTGCCCTTATTATGTTATTGCTTCTTTTCTTAATAGTCGTTACTTCAGATAGGATTGGCTCATCCTATTTTAGTTTGGCCTATTTGTTTTTTATCATCATTAATTCGATTCGCCATCGCGGCAACCTATTTATTTTACCTAAAGGTATCATTTTAAATGGCAAATTTGTTTTTTTTAATCAAATTAAGCATGTTGAAACAGAACAAATCGTCCGATGGCATAATTTGTACGGTCTTGATTCAAAGGTAAACAATGCCTATAAGCTGACAATTAAACTGAAAAGGACTTTATTCCAGCCCAATTTTCTAGTGGTAGAGAACGCCGCACAACTTGAACAAATTAGTGCCAATTTTCAACAGCAAGGGGTTCGTTGTGAATCCAAGTCCGCTTGAATTACGATGAACCACCATGTTTTTATTTTATCTATGATTTAACAACATTAGAAACACATCACATGCTCCAATAGTAGCTGGAATACAGGGAATTGGTCGTTTTTATCCTTCATTCTAGCTTCTAATTTTTCCAAAGCTGTTATTTCCCATTGTTGGAGTTGGTTTCGTTGTAATGCTGTATTTTCGAATATTCCGTTTATCATCCTCACCACCTAATGGTTCATTTAGTATATTTAGGGCTGGCTTAGGTAGGAAAATGTCCAGTTCAATATGGGCTGCAATTGTGCCGAACAGGTCTGTCTTTATTAGACTTCAAGCTCTAACGGAAGTGGGACTGATCCCAATTTTCAGCATTTGAATCAGGGCATTTGGTTATCCTAAACCGCTGCCTTTTTTATTATTAATTGAAAATGATTGGACTTTTGTATTACAAAAATTTCAATTCATTCGAAAACATAATTTAGTGCGAATTTTCGTTTTATAGTATAGTTAACTATGTAACTAATCCATTTTGGAAAAGGGGTAAGGATATTGTATAAGGATTTTTATATCAGAAATCGTAATCGTTTATATGAGAAGTTGGAAAATGATTCGCTGCTAGTATTGTTTGCTGGAAAAGCCCCCCAAAAATCTGCAGATGAGGCGTACCAGTTTGTGCCAAACCGGAACTTTTATTACTTAACAGGGATTGACGAACCCAATATTATCTTACTTGTACATAAAACAAATAAAGCAGTTGAAGAGCAGCTATTTATTGAAAAATCAGACCCAGTTTTAGAAAAATGGGTAGGAAAGTCTATTTCTAAAGAAGAAGCTGAAGAAGTCTCCGGAATCAGTCATATTCAATTTATTGAACAATTTGAATCCCTATTGTCGCGGATTCTCTTTACAAACTCGCTAACGAATGTATATTTAGATCTCGAAAGAAGGGAGTTAGATCTTGTAACAACAAAAGCCCAACAATTTGCAAGTAAAATCCAAGCGAATTATCCATTCCTGAAAATAAAAAATGTGTATCCTGATATTTGCGAGTTGCGTGTTTATAAAACACCTGAAGAAATCGAAGAAATGAAAAAGGCAATTGCGATCACATTTGAAGGTATCAAAAACTTAATGGGGCAAGCCAAAGCTGGCATGAAGGAATATCAGCTTGAGGCCTATTTTGATTTTATCCTTAAGTCAGAGGGTGTAAAACAATATGCGTTTAATACGATTGTTGCCAGCGGAAAAAATGGAACCGTCCTTCATTATGAAAAAAATGATGCAATAGTTGAAGAGGGCAGTCTTGTTCTGCTTGATTTAGGTGCACAATATAACTATTACAATGCCGATATAAGCTATACTTTTCCCGTGAATGGTAAATTTACGGAAAAACAAAAAACATTTTATAACATTGTTCTAAAAGCATTACGAGAAACTACAGAATTGATAAAACCAGGTGTACCATACGCCAAACTGAATGAGCATACAAAGAAGGTGCTTGCTGAAGAGTGCATCAAAGTTGGATTGATCAAGGACGAAAGTGAAATCGGAAATTATTATTATCATAGTGTCAGCCATTTTCTTGGTCTAGATACCCATGATGTTGGCAATTATAAGGACTTAATCTTCCAACCTGGAATGGTATTAACCGTTGAGCCTGGTTTATATATAGCCGAAGAAGGAATTGGAATCCGGATAGAGGATGATGTTTTAGTTACAGATGAAGGTCACGAAGTCCTTTCAAAAGATATATTCCGTTCTGTTGAAGAAATCGAAGCATTTATGAATAAATAGTTTTTGACTAAAGCTAGGGACATCCCTACTGAATTACTTGTGAGTCACAATACACATAAAAAC
>NZ_JBALPG010000103.1:0-11824 GCF_036965245.1 Neobacillus drentensis | reverse complement strand
TTATTTTTGATAAAACCTATTGTTAATAAAATAAAAACCGTAAGGAGAAATAAATCAATTCTCTTTACGGTTTTTTTATTATTAAAGCATTCCTGTAATGAAAAATTTGAGGTAAGAAAAGTACTCATAAATGATACAAAATATCCGAAGGATGCTCTCGACTAAGATTATTTGTTGTTATTACTTTATTTGGGCATAAGATAAGAATTCTATCCCTTTACCGCTTTAAACTTTATCTGAGTGAGGGCTAACCAAAGGAATAATAAAAAATATTCCAGAAGGTTACACTATCATGGTAACGAAGTTGCTTTCTAGGAGAATTCACATGAAAAACCAAACCCTAAGCTTGCTTCAAATGTCATTGATCCTGATTGGCAGCACCGGACTTGTTAACCATGTCATTATCATCCCTATGGTTTTAGACGTTTCGGGCCGTGATTCCTGGATTGCCATTTTGTTCTCATGCGTTTCTTATCTATTCTTGTTACCGATTCTTTATTTCATCCAAAAACGGATGCATGGAGAACAGCTGTTTCTTTGGATTAAGAAGAACTTCGGGATTTTTGTTGCCTATCCATTATTAGCTATTATCCTCCTATACTTATTTTCCTTGAGTGTTGTCACGTTAAAGGAAACGTTAACCTTTTTATCGTTTTATCTCCCGAAGACACCTAAACTATTTCTAGGTGCTGCATTTTCTATTATCTGTTTTTATAATGCAAAGCACGGGATTCAATCCATTGGGTTAACAGCGGGTATCCTTCTACCGATCGTTTTTATTTTAGGTTTGTTTGTCATGACGGCGAATTTTCCGAATAAAGACTTCTCTTTTTTAAAACCATATATGGAGTATGGCACCTCACCAGTTATTAAAGGCATGATCTATCCAATATCAGGATTTATCGAGTTTGGTTTTATCCTATTTATTCATCATCACTTAAAGACAAAATTAAAATTCTCTTCTTTGATTTGGATTGGAATCATTTTTTTAATACTTACTCTTGGACCAACCATCGGGGCTATCATAGAGTTTGGACCGTTCGTAGCTGCTAAGCAACGATACCCAGCCTTTGAGGAATGGAGGCTTGTAGCAATCGGTCGTTATATTGAACATCTCGACTTTTTATCTGTTTATCAGTGGTTTGTTGGAGCTTTCATCCGTATATCTCTTCTGTCTTTTTTAATCCCAGATCTTCTTCAAGTTACAAATAAGAAGGTAAAGAATGGATTACAGCTCTTTATTCTCGGA
This sequence comes from Neobacillus drentensis, assembly GCF_036965245.1. Lineage (GTDB taxonomy): Bacteria > Bacillota > Bacilli > Bacillales > Cytobacillaceae > Neobacillus > Neobacillus drentensis_G. The sequence goes on along the minus strand of NZ_JBALPG010000103.1, from coordinate 10,575 downwards.
GGGATTATTGTGCTATCCATTTTGTCCATTAACGATACCGCTTTTTATTTGTTTTTATCCCGCCTATTTTTACCGGGCACGGTTGTATTAATGCTCTTTCTTTTTGTACTATTAGCCTTCCTCTCCATGTTTGTGAATAAAAAGAAAGGAGTTAAAACTAATGAGGCGCAATAATCGATCTGATCAAGATAAGATGAACATCAAATGGGATGAGGAAGTTTTAAAGGGATGGTTTGAAGGGTCCAAAGATGTCCTCTTCCAAAAACAGCAAATCGGCAAAGGCGTACTTTCTTTTTCTTTTTTATCTGTATATTGTCAAAGTCTCATTGATACAAATGAATTGAGAAGAACGATATTGCCTCATCTTCATTATGTATTGGAAAATGGATTTTCCGGTGATGCAAAGGGATTGGAGTCAAAAGTTGTTTTCCCTATCACTTCTATAAAATCAGATTTATCACAGGAGGACCTCGCCCAAAAAATTTTTGAAGGTGAATTTCTCTTTTTCCTCCCTGAATTTAAGCTGGCTTATTCGATCAAATTAGCTAAACTACCTGCAAGATCAGTAGAAGCGCCTAGTACGGAAGTGACTCTGAAAGGAGGAAGGGACGGTTTTGTTGAAGAACTGCAAACAAATATAGGGTTAATTCGTAAAAGATTGAAAACAAGCTCCCTTAGTTATGAAGAATTTGTAATCGGAACTAGAAGTAAAACTAGGGTTGCTATTCTTTTTTTGAAGGATGTTATTTCACAGGATATTTTAGCACAAGTACGATCTCAACTAAATGATATTAATGTTGACGCCGTCGTTTCCGCTGCGCAAATTGAAGAGCTGATTACCGGCCGATCTTTCAGTCTTTTCCCTGTATTAGAATACACCGGACGACCTGATTATGCTGTAAATTGCTTACTTTATGGGCGCTTCCTTTTATTAGTTGAAGGCTGCCCGACTGCGTCCATTGGGCCTGTTACCCTTGTGTTTTTCGTAAATAACGCAGAGGATCAGCATTCTACTGCCCCTTTTGGAAGCTTCGGGAGGGTCCTCCGGATTTTCAGCTTACTTATCGCCGTTTTTCTTCCAGGATTTTGGATTGCTTTAGTCGCCTATCATCCTGATCAAATTCCCTACTCGTTATTAGCAACACTGGCTTTGTCAAGAGAGGGTGTTCCATTTCCTGCTACTTTAGAGGGCTTCATGATGATTTTTTTATTTGAGTTACTTAGAGAGGCTGGACTTAGGATCCCAACTACTGTTGGTCAAACGTTATCAGTTGTAGGTGGATTAATTATTGGACAAGCGGCCATCAGTGCTGGATTTGCCTCGCCTGGTATTGTCGTGATGATGGCAATTTCCGTCGTTTCAACCTTTACTTTGATTAATCAGTCACTTACTGGAACGTTAAGTGTCCTCCGATATTTTGTCTATATACTCTCATGCTTACTCGGAGTAGTAGGGCTCATATTTGCTGTCTTTATCATTTTTATTCATCTTGTGAATCTACGCTCTTTTGGGGTTCCCTTTATGGCCCCCTACTCTCCACTCGTCCCAACTAGTGTATTACCTGCAACATTCCGAATACGTTTTAAAAACATGTTAAGGCGGCCGAAAGAGCTTCATACAAACGATAGCACGAAAAAAAGGATGAGTAAAAAGGATGAGTAAAATTTTTCAGAAAAAGCTGCTTATTGTATTTGCATCTACTTTTTTGTTAACCGGATGTTGGGATACTCGAGAAGTGGAGCATGTATGGTACATAAATGCCTTAGGAATTGACTTTCAAGACAATCAATACGTGCTCTACCCTCAATTTATCAATTTTTCAACTTTTGCAAAACAAGAAACCACCATTCGTACACCACAGCCAATTTTTATCGGAAAAGGAAGCGGGGAGCTTTTAGACCATTCAGCGTTCGATTTTTATAGAACGGCCCAACAAAGGGTGTCTTGGGAGCATATTAAAACCATCGTATTTTCAGAGAATGTACTGAAAAATGGAGATATCCGACAAATTGATGAATTCTTAGCTCGTTTCTTTCAGTTTAGAAATACTATGTGGGTGTTTGGAACAAAAGATCCGATTCAGGATGTGCTTGCAACTGGGACCATCCTAAATCTCTCACCCCTTTATACCGTTATGGATATCCCAAATGTAATGACAAAAAATTATTCCCTTTTTAGTCCTTTGAAGTTTTTCAAATTTCGTGCCTATCTTTATGAGCCTGGGATGACCACACAAATACCTTGCTTATCTATTACGAAAAAAAAATGGAAATCAAACAAAAAGGATTTTCCCCTGCTCAAGTATAGCGGGTCAGCTTTTGTAGCATCGAAACGCTACAAAGGGTACTTGTCAGAGAAGGACTTACCAGGCTTAAAATGGACGGACAAGTCTTTCAACCGAGCACCAATGCTATTAAAAAAAGATGGGAAGCCAGTTACGGAAATCGTATTGAAAAAATCAAAAATCCATACACAGGCTTACATAAAAAACCATGAACCACATTTTCGTATGAAGCTTAAGGTTGAAGGAGATATTTTTCAGGTTGTAAAATTTTTGCCTGTGAAAACTATAGAAAAAATAGCAGAACAAGCACTTAAAAAGGAAATCGAAGAGACCTACACAAATGGGTTAAGAAAAGGAATAGATGTATATCAGCTTTCACAAACACTTTATCGCAATAATGTAAGAGCCTGGAAAAAACTCGAAAAGAACGGCGCTATCCCGCTTTCGCCATCATCCTTAGATGTAAAGGTAAAAGTTCAAATTATGACGAGCGGTCAATGGAAGTCCACCAATTTGCAAAAACCGTTCTCTCGGGAACAATAATAACGCCATAGTGAAGGCATTGCATTAACCAAAAAACGTGGCGTAACCGGGGAAGAAAAAGATCACTGCTTCCTAAACAAGTAGCACAGTTAAACCGATGACCACATACTTAAGAAAAGAAATCTGATGTTGCCAGTAAATACGGATTAGTCGTGAAACGGTAGTGTACCAAGCCCTGTAGGAGTACTGAACAACTTTTGCTTCAGTACATTCTATAAATTTTAAGGGATCATTTACTCGAATCACCACTTGTTCGTATTCTTTTTTATCCCGATCGCCAGAGTCGCTTCAATTAGATATCTTATCTCTGCTTTATACTTGATCTAACATTGCAAATAACTTTTTATAATTAGAAAGTGTATCTTTATCCTCAACTTTAAAGCCAGATTTGAAAAATGAAATTTCTCCTATTCCTTCATTAATTTGATTCTTTGCTTCAAGAATTCGCCGTAAGTTTTTGGCAGTACCAATACTTCCAGAAATAATGTCTACATCTTCAGCAAATAGCTTCCTTAAGCTATTTTTAAAGTATGGGAAATGAGTGCATCCTAGAACTACGGTTCCGTACTGCTTTAAATCAAAAGAGGATAATTGATCTCTTAAATAGGGTACAACTCTCTCTTCGCTGAATTCAAAATTCTCAGCAAACTGTACAAGACCAGGAAGTGGTAAGCTTTCAACTATATCGTGATTGTCTATACTTTTCACCAGGTTATGAAATTTTTCCTCTCTGAGAGTCAAATTAGTCGCCAATACTAAAACTTTTTTTCGCTTTCCTTCACATTTTTGAACAGCTGGTTTTACAGCTGGCTCAATACCTAAAATTGGGAAATCATACTTTTTACGGAGGTCTTCCACAGCGATACTGGTGGCAGTATTACAAGCAATGACCAATGCTTTTACGCCTTGATTAGCTATAAAATCAGCAGCATTAAAAATATATTGTCTTACCTCTTCTTTTGGTTTTTCACCATATGGAACATGTAAGGTATCAGCATAAAATATGTAATCTTCGTTTGGCAGGAACCTCAATGCTTGATGAAGTACCGTCATTCCACCAATACCCGAGTCAAAAAATCCTATTCTCACTACTTTCACTCTTCTCCTTAATTAATTCTGTTCTATTTTATCACTCACGTCTTTCCAGCACCAATTATAAAAATTGAAATCAAGTTGATTTTTCGCAGTATCAAGACATTGGAAATGATTGACGTGACCCTGAGATGTTGATAAAATTATTGTTGGAATTTATGTGAAATTTTTCACAAGATTAACTCTTATTTCTTCTAAAAAATACTGTTAAAAGGGGTTTCACGTTATGAAAAGAATCGTAACATTGAGCACTCGTAATCTGAAGGATACCGCAAAACACGGTGGATGTGGCGCATGCCAGACATCTTGCCAGTCAGCTTGTAAAACTTCTTGCGGAATTGCAAATCAGAAGTGTGAAAACACAATAATCAGATAGGAAACAGGAAATGTGCCGCCCAACTGCTTTCTAGATGGGCGGCAATTTTTATGGACAAAAGGAGATTGATTATTAAGTATGATTCATCAATATAAACTAAACGGGTACAACATCGTGCTCGATACCTACAGTGGATCGGTGCATGTTGTCGACGACCTCGCCTATGAAATCATCGCGCTTTATGAGAATACTTCTAAGGAAGAAATCGTGACAATGATGCTGGAAAAATACGCACATGATTCCGACATCTCCGAAGGGGACATTCGAGACACCATCGCGGACGTCGAGAAGCTAAAAAATGATGGCCAGCTCTTTTCTGAGGATGAATATAAGGATCTCTCAATTGATTTGAGAAATCGCCAGACTTATGTAAAGGCCCTCTGCCTCAATGTCGCGCATACCTGTAACCTGTCATGCCAATATTGCTTCGCCAGCCAGGGGAAATACAACGGAGACAGAGCAATCATGAGCTATGAGGTTGGCCAAAGAGCCATCGATTACCTATTGGAAAACTCCGGTCATCACCGAAACCTCGACGTTGACTTCTTCGGCGGAGAACCGCTCATGGCCTGGAAGGTTGTCAAGCAGATTGTTGCATATGCAAGAAGCAAAGAAAAAGAGTACAAAAAGACTTTTCGCTTTACCTTCACGACGAATGGTATGCTACTGGACGATGAAGTCACCGAGTTTTTAAACAAGGAAATGTACAATGTAGTATTAAGTCTTGATGGAAGAAAAGAGGTCCACGACCGCCTTCGCAAAACAGTCACAGGAAAGGGCAGCTACGATCACATCGTTCCAAAATTCCAGGAATTCATCAAAAAACGTGGAGACAAAGAGTACTATGTACGCGGGACCTACACTCACAACAATGTCGATTTCACAAATGACATTTTTCATATCGCTGACCTTGGTTTTGACAAACTCTCGATGGAACCGGTAATCGGTGACCCACGGGAACCCTATGCGCTTACCGACGCGGACCTCCCAGAGATTTACAACCAATACGAAATTCTCGCCAAGGAAATGCTAAAGCGAGAGGAAAAAGGCAATGGCTTTACCTTCTACCATTACATGCTTGACCTTTCAGAAGGACCTTGCATCCAAAAGAGAATTTCCGGATGCGGTTCAGGAACCGAATATCTCGCTGTCACACCATGGGGCGAACTCTTCCCATGCCACCAGTTCGTCGGGGATGAAGATTACAGCTTGGGAAACATTTGGGATGGAATCACAAAACCTGAGATACAATGCCAATTTAAAGAGAGTAACTGCTACTCAAAACCGGAATGTCAGGACTGCTGGGCGAAGCTCTACTGCAGTGGCGGCTGCCCTGCCAACTCCCTTCATGCAACCGGCTCTCTCAAGGGGACCTACGACTTCAGTTGTGATATCTTCCGTAAGAGAATCGAGTGTTCCATGATGGTTAAGGTAGCTGAATCCATCAGAGGTATGGAACAAGCCGTGACTGAATAAGGACAAAGATGTAAAAAGAGGCTGGGACATAAGTCAGAAAAAATCTGATTTATGCTCAGCCTTTTTAGATTTAATTCTTATTCCTTTGCCAAATTCCATTTAATGATATGTACAGCATGTGTAAGACCACCTCCAAATCCATACAGTAAAAGAGTGTCTCCATTTTTTAACTTTCCTTCGTTTATTGCTATTTGTAAGGCTAATGGAATTCCCCGTATATTCTACACTAGTTTATGTTTTATCAAGTGGAAAACCTGATTTTTCACAAATGGATTCAATCATTCGTAAATTCTTTTATAAAGATAATCCAAACCTCTTTAATTCAATGAAAATACTTTCTAATCGTTTCCCTTTTTCTGTTATTGTATATTCCACACGAGGGGGAACCTCCGGAAATACCTTTCTTTCCAATATCCCATGATCCTCCAGTTCCTTAAGGCGTAGCGAAAGTGTTTTTGGACTAATTCCATCCATTGATTTCAATAGCTCACTGAATCGCATTGTTCCTTCGATAAGCAGATTCCGAATAATTAAAAAGGTCCATTTAGTTCCAATCACGTCAAGCGTTTTAGCTATAGGGCAAATCTCACCTGGTGTTCCTTTGGTCAGTATGACGGGCTCCATAACACTCATCTGAAACATCCTTCCTAAAACATTTTTTGATTAATTTCCTTTATCATATCAAAAAAGTATACTTTCGGTAACTTTATGAATTATTTATCACTACTTCCTTAAATAAAGTTACTATATTTATAATATCAATAAACCTATTATTCCATCACATTCTTGAGGAATTGATCAGAAGAAGTGAGAGAAATCCAACAATCAAAGGAGAGAGAAAAAAGATGAAAAATATACTTATTATTAACGGACATCAAAGGTATAGTACAGCGGAAGGTAATTTAAACCAAACATTAATGGACAAGATGGTCAGCTTGTTAAGTGAAAAAAACAATATAAAAACAACCATTGTTCAAAACGGATATAAAATTGAGGAAGAGCAGCAAAAGTTTTTATGGGCTGATATTGTCATTTACCAAACACCTGTCTATTGGTTCAGTGTTCCAGGCCTATTAAAAACGTATATGGATGAGGTTTATACTTATGGTTTGTTTTTTAAGGGTGCTGATCAATATGGCAGAGGCGGATTACTGACCAAAAAGAAATATATGTTTTCGACTACCTGGAATGCTCCTGAAAAAGCATTTAATGATCAAACTCAATTTTTTGAAGGGAACAGCCTAGAAGATTCATTAAGCCATTTACACCTCATACAGAAATTCATAGGAATGAAACCTTTAAAGAGTTTCACTTGTTATGATGTAATCAAAAATCCGAAAGTTGGAAAATTTGTATTCGAACTTGAACTACATCTGAAAGAAGTATTGAACTTTTAATCTATAAAGGAAGATTACAAGGAGGTAAAAACATGTTACAAGATAAAAAAGTGGTAATTATCGGCGGAAGCTCGGGGATTGGTCTTGAATCAGCTAAACAAGTAATAGCCGAAGGCGCAAAAGTTATTATTGCCAGCCGTTCCGAAGGAAAATTACAGAATGCATTAGAGCAACTAGGCGATAATGCTATGGCTTTTACGCTGGATACAACACAAGAACAGCAAGTTCAGTCTTTCTTTGAAAAAGTCGGCCAGTTCAACCATCTTGTGGTGAGCGCGGCTGAAACTTCCGGCGGGTCATTCTTCCAAACGGATACAGCCCAAGCCAGACAACTGTTTGAAAACAAATTTTGGGGCCAATACTACGCAGCTAAATACGGTGCACCGAATATCTTACCACATGGTTCGATCATTTTATTCTCTGGAGTAGTAGCCTACAAATCGATGGTTGGTTCATCAATTCTTGGTGCAGTCAATGCGGCCATTTCGAATCTAGGTCAGACCTTAGCTTTAGAACTTGCTCCGATTCGAGTGAACATCGTTTCACCCGGTATCATTGATACACCTTCCCGCAGCAAAATGCCAGAAGAAGATCGTAATCAGTTCTATGCAACTGTCGGAAACAAACTTCCTGTGAAACGAATAGGAAGGGCTGAAGACGTTGCACAAAGCGTACTATACCTGCTCCAAAATAGTTTCGTGACCGGAACCGTCCTTCATGTAGAAGGCGGTCACATTTTAGCTTAAATAGCGGGTAAAATTGTAGGTTAAACAAAGATTGTAAAGTGGCTTCTCCTCGATAGGTAATGCTAAGTGAAAGTACGTCAACCAGCCGTTAAACCTTAAAGGAATTACGGCTGGTTCCTAAAGAAGAGATAGAGGTATGAGCTATAAAAATAGATCAAACACCCTATTATTGTATAAGGATGTAATGAGTTATGTTTAATTTTACAATGTTTGACCATTATCAATTGTAAAAATTTGACCTGTAACAGATTCTTGAGTCAATTGAAAAAGAATAGCTTCCGCAATATCATCTGGCGTTGAAATTCTTTTAAGTGGTAAGTTACCTGCAAGTTGATACATCTTCTCTTCATGACCTGACCACCACCTTGTATCAACTGCACCAGGAGCTATACTATTTACTCTGATATAAGGTGACAATGCGATTGCTAATGACTTTGTCATTGTGTGAATAGCTGATTTTGTGGCTATATACGGTATGGATGAACCTATTCCTGTCATTCCCGCTACACTGCCCATGTTAACAATTACACCCGCTTGTTGCTTCTTCATATAAGGAACAACAGCCTTTACAAAATGAAACATTCCTTTCACATTCACACTAAAAAGGGAATCCCACACTTCATCTGTTACGGCATCTAAGTCATTCATAGCAATTTGAGCTGTAATACTTGCATTGTTTACTAAACCATCCACCGTCCCTAATGATGAAATCGTTTGGGATACCATATCATTCACTTCTTTTTCTATCGCTACATTTGCTTTATAAGCGATTGCTATTCCTCCTAGTTGTGTAATCTCATTGACAACCTCGACAGCTTCTTTTTCCGATCGGTTATAATTAATGACCACTTTTGCACCTGCATTTGCTAATTTCAAAGCTGTTGCTCTTCCTATACCAGTACCACCGCCAGTTACAATGACTACTTTATCTTTTAATTCCATTCTAAATCATCCTAACTTTGTTTGATTTATATTCTCAATTATACTTTTGAACACATAAAGGATATAATACTGAAAAATGAAGTAGGTATCATTTTAAATAATACCAGTGGAGGAATATATTCTTGGAAAGCCATGATTTGTGGATTTTTAAACATGTTGCAGAGCTGCAATCAGTATCAAAAGCTGCTGAAAAATTGGGCTACGTACAACCTAATGTCAGTCAGCGAATTAAGAGTTTGGAAGATGAACTAGGGGTCAAATTATTTATGCGTAACAATAGAGGGGTTACATTGACCGAAAAGGGAAACGTTTTATTAGAGTATACAAATCAAATCATATTATTAATGGATGAAGCTAAGTCAGTCATTAGTCCTCAAAAATGGAGAGAATCATTAACAATAGGTGCATCCCAAACGATTTCTGCGGTTAGAATTCCTCAGCTGTTTTCTTCTTTTTTGAAGGAGCATAAAAATATGGATGTAAAGGTACGAACGAATGATAAACAAAGGTTACAAGAAATGCTTTCCTATGGAGAACTTGATGGTGTTTTTATAAATGGTGCGTATAATTCCGCACAGTTTGAACCCGTTTATCGTTATTTTGAGAAAATCGTACTCATTTCACCTAAACATAGTCAACTTGAAAAGCAACATGATCAAACGTTAATTGTTAATAGTGACATAAATTGTATCTACAGAAACAAAATGATAGATTTCGCTAACAAAAGTTATTTCCATGATCCTACTATTATGGAGTTTGATTCTCTAGAATCTATTCTGCAAGCGGTTCATGATGGACTTGGAATCACGATATTACCGGCAGATGTTGCTTATAATCGAAAAGAAATAAAAACGGTTCAATATCAAGAACTGTCTGACACAATCATGATAGATTTTATAATCAAACGTAGAAAACAGAAACCGCAAAGTCTAACAAAGTTTATTCGTTTTTTGCAAAGAACATAATTCGGTAGTACTTGGAATAGTTTTTCCTTTCGATTTATGATTTTCAAGAATTCAACAAATTAATCCTAGACATTCCCTGTAAGATCGAGTAATATGAAGTAAAGTTCATATGAAGTAAACTTCACATCATACTATGTTAGGGGTGATTTGTTTGAAAAATAGATTTACACAGCTTTATTTATGCTCAATAGCAATGATTGCACTCGGTTTTTTGGGGATTATTTTCAATAATGCTAAAACTAATACTACAGAAGAATATTATTTTGGTATTTTAAATTTATTCGTTGGAGCAATGCTTTTAGTCTTCGCTATCATTTCTCACATTAAATATCATACTAATCGCAAACAATTAGAAAGAGAGCTATCAAAAGAATATGATGAGAGAGATGATTTAATAGAAGGAAAAACTGCACACTTTACCATAAGCATACTAATGATGGTGACGATCCTTATGTTGTTTCTTTCAAAATGGATTACAATCCCAACAAATACTGCATTATTTATCATTATTATATCTTCCCTAATTACTAGCACATTAGCTAAAAAATATTATAATTATTTTCTTTAATTAGGTGAATTATATGAAAAATATAGTAAAAGAATTGCGGTTAAAACATGGAATCACACAACAAGAATTAGCGGATAGAGTATGTGTATCTTCAAGAACAATAATCTCTTTAGAAAAACAACAATATAATCCATCTGTTTTACTAGCATATAGAATATCTTCAGTTTTTAACTTAACAATTGAAG
>NZ_JBALPG010000102.1:0-22364 GCF_036965245.1 Neobacillus drentensis | reverse complement strand
GGAAATAAGTTCATTGAGCTCATTTCTTAAAACTTCCCATAATTTGATTGGTGCCTGACACCAATCTTTTTTTTGCCCTCATGTCTATTCCGACTCAACAAAAAAAAGGCCGCAACGATGCCGCCTTAAAATTCATCCATTTTTCAACTATGATTTCATAACTTTTAAAAAATCGTTAATTTGATTTCTATGTGTTCGGTCATGCTCAATCAGATCTGAAAAATAGTTTGATAATATCAAGCTGCTTTTACCAATGATAAACTGTTCATGAAATCTTTCAGCTGGAATAAGCTCAATTTTAGAAACTAGCTCTTTCCTTTTCGAAATAAATTCATTTATTAGACATTCTTTATTTATTCCAGACCTCGCATAACGTGATGCTTCAGCGTTTATATTCTCAACATCCACTTTTACCTCAGGAAATTCTGTGGAACGAATGATAAAAGGCAATCGATAGTCCAATAAAAATTGATCCCACGAAATAAAGTGGGATATTACATCTGCAATTCCCCAGCTCCCTACCTTAAAAGGCATAAACCAGATATCATCTGTTAAGCCATTAAGTGAAACACACCAATCTATTAAACTCAGCTTTTCTGCCATGATTTCCTGTTTATCCATAATTCCCTCCATTCCCTAGTCTAAACCACCCGCGAAAAACTACTTTACTTCTCTAATATTCGAGAATGGAAAAATAACAAATTCACTTTTCCCTACAATGTCCTTTTTCTTGATAAAATCTAAACCATTGCGGCTATCCATGCTTCTTAGGCGATTATCTCCCATTACAAAATAATGGTTGGCTGGGACAACAATTGGTCCAAAGTCCCCTGTTAACTGACTTCCCATTTCCTCAGCTGCCTTACGATTTTCTGAAAGATAGGATTCCTTATAGGGCTCCCCATTGATTAATAAATGGTCATTGTTCATTTCAATCTTATCGCCAGGAGTGCCGATGATTCTTTTTACATAATTTTCAGTTTGCCCTTTAATAATGACTATGTCGCCTCTGTTAATATTGTTCGAATAGTTCATTTTGTTTACAAAAATTTTCTCTTGACTATGTAAGGTCGGTTCCATTGATGCACCTTCAACGACATACGGAGCAAATAAAAATGTTCTTATAATAACGGCAATGGCTGCAGCGATCAATAGTGATTTTCCCCAGCCAATAAGCTCCTTTTTAGACTTAGAACTTACCAATTACAACAACACCTTTCTTTTTTTAGTAGGGATTTCTTTGGATATAATTAGATAACACCTTTGTATCGATGGAACCAAAAGCATTTCTATCTAAAATTAACTTAAAGTATTGTTAATATTAGTATATTCTATATCCATCCATTAAGACCTTTTATTAAATACAATTTAATCCTAAAAAAATTCAACAGCCATCACAAATTGTGATGGCTGTTGTTTTCATTATTAGTTTACCCCTACTTGTGTCCAAGAAGATGCAACAGCATTGTACTGTGTACTGCCGGTGCCGTATAAATCGGCTGCCGCAGCAAGAAGTGAGGCACGTGCGTCGCTAAAGTTACTCTTTGGTGATAAATAAACAGTAAGTGCTCGATAGTAGATTTTCTCTGCTACAGATATTCCCAGATTGGAAATCGTTAAATAGGCAGCTTTGTTTGGAATACCGCTATTCGTATGGACGCCGCCATTATCAGAAGTCGTATTAACATAATTACTCATATGCTCTGGTTGTCCATAAAGGCTTGGGTTTGATAAACTACGCAGCGCATCGCCTGCTTTTTTCGGCGTATACACATCTTCACCGATTAAATAGTCATCTTTATCAAGGAATACCCCGAACGTATCGGAGATCGATTCATTCAGTGCACCGGATTGATATCTGTATTCTAATCCCGCCGTTCTTTCTGTTACCGCATGGGTTAATTCGTGGGCAATAACATCAAGCGATCCGGATAATGATGTAAAGGTTGTCCCATCACCATCACCATATACCATCTGCGACCCGTTCCAGAATGCATTGTTGTAATTTCTGCCGTAGTGAACGGTTGAACGAAGTGTTGCCCCATTTCCATCAAAACTATTTCGATTAAATGTGTTTTTATAATAATCATAGACAGCACCAGCATAGTAGTGGGCATCAACATCAGCACGCTGTGACGTCGCATTAAAGTTATTATCAGGATCAACAGAATAATTACCTGGCAGCCTTGTTTTATTAACTGCCGTTCTAGTTTCAATCACACCCGTCATTGGCTTGGTTGTATCATACAAATAGTAGGTTCCGTCGGAATAATTGGTGTTAAGCGTTTTCGTATCTCCCAGAACGCCGATTCCAGTACCTGCGTCATTCACGGCATTATAAGAATCTAGGACATTACCATTTACAGCATCCACATATACCACCCAGTTTGCCGGGTATGGCTGAATAAATTGCAGGTTTGTTTTGTAGGCTAGATAAAAGTCATTTTCCTTTTTATAAACAACTAATTCTGCTTTTTCAACGGTATCCTCAAACTTTTTGCCATCAAGGCCCACTCCTGCATTGGTTTCTGTTTGCGCTTTAGTGACGTTAATTGCATTCCACGCCTTATCAAGAGCAGCGTCTTTCGCGACCTGTGCTTTCAGCTTTCCTTTAAAATAAGAGGAAGCTTCCGAGAACACATCGCCATTTACTGCCGTCACAATCCCGTCCTTATCGGTATGAACTTTAAATTTTGCTCCGTCAACTGGAATTCCTTGGACAGATTGGACGAAATTATAGTGGGTGCTGCCAAGATTGTCCGTTTCTACATCCAGCAATGTCAGGTCTTTGTCAGTATCTAATTGATAGAGCTCTTTATTTTCTTTTAAAAATTGCTTTATATCATCTTTATTTTTGTGAGTCTTAGTCGATAATTTTCCATGAACGAAGGATGGGACCGCTTGTCCTTTTTTCCAATTTACCTTTACATCTTTCCCAAACTGTTTCGCTTCCTTCTGCCCCGTAACATTGTACGGAATCGTATTTGCTGCAGCCGTAATCGGTAACACAGACCCCATCGTTAATCCTAATGCCAAAACTAGTGACGTTCTTTTCTTCATCATTCCCAAGCCTCCTAATGATATATTTTGTTTCAATTTTCAAAATATATCATATCACGGTAAATCTATCTGCATAATTGGGAAAAAAGTGGTTGATAGTGTGTCAGTTACCAGGGTTTATTTCGATTTCTCTATTAAAAATCCCAATACCGGATTCATTTCAGCATTGGGAAAAAATAATTTATTATTTTTTNNATTGAAAATATTTTTCAATAAAAGCATAACTTGTTCTTTCTTATCAAGAATATATTAACCTATTGACAAATATTTTATAACAAAAGAGAATTTGATCATGATAGAAGCCCTTGTCGGAACCTTAAGTATAGATTTTACCCTGCAAAAAATAATGTAGGAGTGAATAGATGATGTTATTAATAATCAGCAGACATGAATTCGATTCGATTGACGATACCGTCCTCTGGTCGGCATGTTTCGAGCCAATCATCAAAGTGTATAAAGTGAGAATGAGTGAACAAACACATTTAAGTGATCATGAAATTAAATCTCAATTTTATGAAGAATTGACAGATGGACAACGTGCACTGTTTATGTTCCTTGCTTTCTATAATCATGCAAAAAAATCATTAGAAGAATTTTATTGGTGGAACGCCTATTATTTGGCACAGCCGAAGATTTGGTCAGAAATTGCAGCAGGACTTCGTTATTTCAACGCAGATTCTATGCTGCAGATCCTTAAGGAAATGGAAAAAATTCTTACAGCAAGGAACTATCCACGAAGTTTAGAAAAGTTCTATGTTACACATGAGGACCTAAACCATGATTCGGAACTTCTCAAATTGATAAGTCCACTTAACAGTAGGTTCAACGATAATTCCCTTACAACATTAAAAATAATTGGTAAGTTTATCAGAAACAACCCAAACGAATTCATGCAGTTTGAGAACTAGAGGAGATAACAAGGTGAATCAACATTTTTTAGAAAAGAGCCTAATGGAAAAATGCGCTACCTCTCTGTTGGTAACGCACCATTATTCACGATTATTTTTTCACGTATTCTGATGAGGTAAAGCCGTTCGTTAATAATTTTGTTGAATCATTCCATACACTATTTTTGCTAGATTTTAACACTACTGCCATTAATTTTTTTCCATTTCTTTCAGCTGAAGATACAAGGCAATAGCCCGCCTCATCCGTAAAACCGGTCTTTATTCCATTAGCCCCCTCAAAATAATATGGGCTGTTTGAATCCAGCAGCTGATTACTGTTTTGATAGGTGATGGCCTCATTTGAATAGACCTTACTGCTCACAATTTTTTTAAACATTGGATTTTTCATTGCCTCGCTGGCAATTAACCCTAAATCATAGGCAGTTATATAATGGTTGGGATGATGCAGTCCATGAGGATTCATAAAATGAGAGTCTTTAGCCCCAACCTCTTGCGCCTTTTTGTTCATCATTGAAACAAAATAGTCTAATGCCTTTTCCTCTGAAACATGAGGATTATTCATTTGTTTTTTCGCGATATAGACTGCGATGGTTCTTGCAGCGTCATTTCCGGAAGGAAGCATTAATCCGGCCAGCAATTCCCTTAGTGTAAGTACTTGCCCTTCTTTAAGCCACGCAGAGCTTTCGCCCTCCGTTTTGAGTTGCGCTTCTTTTCCAACCGTAATTCGATCTGTCATTTTCCCATATTCAACAGCCAATAATGCGGTTAAAATTTTCGTTGTACTTGCCGGATACAGCCTTTTATGATCATTTTTTTCATAGATCACCTTTCCTGAATCCAAATCCAAAACTAAAGCGGCTTCGCCTTGAATGGGAGAACTCAGGTTTATCGAATCTTTGTTAGTTTTTGTGAAATGATCACGGACAGTTTTAATTCCGGTTAACTGACTTCCATAACTTACTAAGATTAGAAAAATCAAACCGATTACTACATGTTTTATTTTCATATAACAGCACTCCTAGAAAAATGGTTTATAGCAAATATAGCCATTATTTCTAAAGTGGGACGAAATTAAACCTTAAGAAAACCTAAAGAATACCTAATGATTACTTTATAGATAGAAAAAGACTGCCAAATCGCAGTCTTGGGTTGTTTAAAATACACTTCAATGATTATTTGACAGCGGCAGCTGAACTTGAAATATCGTTTCCGCCTCATTACTTGAAACGATAATTTCTCCTTGATGCCGCTCCACAATTCCCTTTGCAATTGCTAGACCCAGGCCTGTTCCGCCAGTTTCCTCCGATCTTGACTGTTCTATTCGGTACATCCGATCAAATATAAAAGGAATCGCTTTTGCAGGAATCACTTTCCCATAATTGATAACCTTCACTACCGAGTTCCCGCCTTCTGCCTCAACAACGAGAGTAATCTTTCTTCCTGCATTTCCATACCTAATTGCGTTGGAAATAAGGTTTTCAAATGCCCTCATGATTTTATCAGGATCTGCCTCAATCATCAGTTCATCCGCAGCAGTTTTCAATTCTATCTCCATATTCTCCTTTTTTAATTCAGGATGAAATTGCGCCGCTAGCTGTTTAAGCAGTTCGATTAGATTAAAGGGGATCAGCTTTAAGGCAAGATCACGGTTATTTATTTTGGTAAACTCAAAAAGGTCGTTGACCATACGATTGAGCCGTATGGATTTTTCATAAGCAATATCAACAAAATAACGAAGTTCCACTTCATCTCTGTATTGATCTTCCTCAATTAATCGTAAGTAGCCGATAATGGATGTTAACGGAGTCCTCAAATCGTGAGACACATTTGTCACCAGTTCGTTTTTCGATTGGGTCGCCTTCTTTTCATCTTCAATTAACGACTCTAACTGTTCCTTCATTGAATTTATGTTTAGTGCTAACGGACTTAATCCCCCATGCTTCCAAATCGGAATCTCCATATCAAGACGACCTTCCGAAATTTCATCTACCGAATGGCTGATGATCTTAAAGTACGATGCTATATTTCTGATTGCTAAGGCATAATAGATGACCGTCAAAATAATCGTACCAATAAAGAATAAGTTCCAAAATCCATAAGCATCCCTCATATTGGCGTATAAATAATTTAGTTCCATCGGTAATGGGAAATATATATATATAAATCGAATGATATATGCTAGTATGACAGTTGAAATTCCAGCACCGAGCAGACTATATAGTAGATATGAAAGTAATCTGGCATAAATGGACGTTGATTGTTTATCCATCAATTTTGTACCCCACTCCCCAGATTGTTTTGATTAATTTATAACCTAATTTGTCTTCCAGCTTTTCGCGTAAATTACTGATATGTACCATCACCGTATTATTTGCAGAATAATAGGATTCCTTCCATACTAGTTCAAAGATTTCTTCACTGCTAAACACCCTGCCTAAATTCGAAATCATGATATAAAGAATCGCAAACTCTTTTGAAGTTAATGATATCGGACACCCATTTACTTTTACTGTATGAAAGGTTTTATTTACCTCAAGGCTTCCCAGCTTGATTATCTCGTCATCGTTCTGTTCTTCTTGATATAAATAGGCCCTGCGAATCAGCGTTTTAACTCGGGCCACTAGCTCCAACGGATTGAATGGTTTGGTTAAGTAATCGTCAGCTCCGCTCATTAAACCCGTTATTTTGTCCATATCCTCTGTCTTGGCACTAACCATCATAATCGGAACATGATGCTTGGCACGTAAAATTCTGCATACTTCCAATCCGTCCACTTTTGGCATCATCACATCCAATACAATCAAGTCTATCTTTTCTTTCTCAAACAAAGTTAGAGCCTCTTCGCCATTGAAAGCTTTCGAAATTTTATACCCTTCATTTTGTAAATAAATCGCGATCAATTGAACAATTTCCTTATCATCGTCCACTATTAAAATATGTCGCAAACTTTATACCCCCCGGTCATTGACCCAACTTTTCACAGCGTATATTTGAATTCATATACAAAAAATACCACATCATCAAGTGTTGTGGTAGGGAAATAGCCTTTTTTATTATTTAAAAAATTTATTTTTCGAGCCTTAGGTTTGCATGGATAATGATGTATTTCTTGAAAATAATTTTTTATTCAATTAATCACTTTAGTTTACCGGCCAAATAATTTGCCCCAAAAGCCCTGCCTCTTCGGTTCTGACTCCCTAGATGATTCCTGCTCCTCTTGATCAATAGTAACGATCCGTTTTTGCTTAGCTTCCTTTAACCAGCTCGGAAATTCGTTTAATAAGGAATTATATAGCTGATCATCAGAAATCTTATCGATTTCTTCAATATGCAAGAAGTTTGCGTTATCTACTACTCTTCCTTCCAAGGTATCTATTTTACTCAGAAAATCAAAATTGCCATTGCCAATTCCAACAAACTGCCAAAATACCGGATGTTTTGCCGAGCTTTCAATTATAGGCTTTATTGATTTTTTGCAGCCCCCATCGTTGATAAAAACTATATATGCGGGATCCTTGCTTGGATCATCTTCAAGATACTTTCTTAAAACGTCCTTCATCACAGGAGGTTCATCATTTCTGCCGAATTTATGTACTAACTCGTCCTCAAGGATAATTCGATCCACATAACCATCAAAATCTCTCTCTGTAACGGGCTTTAATCTAGAAAACTCATTATCATAAACCCATACATCTAACACACCATCATCATCAAACTGAGAAGCAATTGCTAATATTCGCTCAACTACTTTTTGAACCGTACCATTCTTATACAAGTTTCTCATGGATCCAGTAATATCTAATACCAACCCTACTCTTGCCTTTACCGCTGCTAAATTCTTCTTTTCCAAAACAATCTTTACACTTTTTTTCTGTAAATCAATAGTCGCCATTTGCCATCCTCCTTATAGTTAAAACGATCCATAATTAGTATAATATTCAAACTACAATAAAATCCAATATTATCCTTATTTATTCAAAAAAATAGGCTGAATCAACAGCCATAACTTTTCATCATTCCTAATATTTTTCACGGTTTGATACCAAGATACTGCTTTTCGCTCAATTTCGATAGCTACCGAATCCTTACCTTTGATATATAATTCTAACTTTTCGTCTTCTGCACTGATATTGTTTGACTTTGAATTGGTCACACGGGGGCAATCTCTTGGAAAGTAATAAATGACATAGTGCTTCCTCATCAATCGCCCAAACCACTAGAGGCATACCTCAGTGGTTGAGGTATAAACTCTTTAATATTCAGATTCTCACTGAAATGAAATAGCATAAAAAATTTCCTCCAAAACAAGCGTTTTTAACATTAGGTTAATGGAGTTTTATTAATTTCATTTACTAGAGTTTGCAATGCTTCCCCTTTTTGTGAGAGTTTCATATTCCTTCGAAATCCTTCACTTTTTTTCTGAACCGACTCTATATATTTTATTAACGATTCTCTAGTAAGGTTTTCTTCTGCTAAAGTAAGTGAATATCCTTTTTCTTTGAAAGCTTTTGCATTTAAAATTTGGTCGCCCCTGCTTTGTTGTAAACTTAAGGGGATAATTAGCATCGGGATATTTAATGCCAAAAATTCAAAAATGGCATTGGAACCGCCTCTTGTAATAACAAGTTCCGTAGCAGCTAAAATATCTGGCAGTTCTTCGTGAACATATTCAAATTGCCTATATCCGGGAACATTAGAAAAATTGGTATCTATGTTACCTTTACCGCATAAATGCACAATTTGATACCTTGCAGTTAGCTGATTTAACGACTCCCTAACTGCCTCATTAATTTTCTTGGCACCTAAACTGCCACCCATTATAGTCAAGATGGGAAGGTTTGAGGTAAAGCTAAGGAACTCTCTGCCTTTTTCCCGCGACCCGTTGAAAACTTCTCTTCTAATCGGCGAACCAATAACCATTGTTTTATTTTTCGGAAAAAATTTCTTCGTCTCTTCAAAAGAGGTAAATATTTTGGTCGCAAATCTTTGCGAAATTTTATTAGCTAATCCTGGTGTCATGTCACTTTCATGAATAAAAATTGGGATTCTTAAAGATTTAGCAGCAACAATAACTGGAACTGACACAAAGCCACCTTTAGAGAACACTAAATCAGGTTTCAGTTTCTTTAAAATCTTCCGTGCCTCCATACAACCTTTCATCACCCTAAAAAGATCGACGAAGTTTTCAAAGTCTATATATCTTCTAAGTTTTCCACTGCTAATCCCATAATAAGGGATATTTATTTTCCTTATTAGCTCTTTTTCAATCCCGTTTTTAGAACCAATATAATGAATCGTCCAATCTGCGCCCATTTCATTGATAATCGCAATATTAGGGGTGACATGACCCGCCGAACCGCCGCCAGTAAACACAATCGTTTTGTTCGCCATACATCCTCCAGAATCAGTTTATGTAGTATTCATTATATGTAATCCGGGCTCATAATTCCATTTATTTACTAACCCCATAGTTAAGTTGGATATTTATGTTAAGATAAAAAAAAAGAGAAAAGCATCTGATTAAGGGAAGGCGTGTTGTCCGGTGAATTTTTTCAAATCGAAGGCATTCCTTATATTAGCAACAATAGCTGTCCTCATTGGAGGTTTCATATTTTACTTTTTCTACGGATTCCCTTGGAATTTAATAAAACATACAAGCAAATTTGAGAAGTACCTAGACAATAAATACAAAACAGAGTTTACTATCGATGAAATAACCTATGACTTTTTCCACAGCACCTATCATGCGACTGCCTATGCTAAAAATCAGCCAAAAATCAGCTTTTATGTCGGTGAAAATAATCGAACAAAAGAAACAGAGGATGCCTACGAATACGAAACATGGCGATACCAAGCAAAAAAAGAGTTAAGTCCAATTATCGAAAAAATCTATCCCGTTCAAGTAAATTTCTCTATAGAAATAGCTGACATTAAAAAATCTGAAATTAAGAACTCTCAAATCCCTGACTATAGAACCTGTACAACACTTGAAATCGAAATTTCGATGGAAGGCTATGAAGTAACAGCTGAAAATAAAATAAAAGAACTTCAAAGAGCCTTTCAAATACTCCAATCCCTAAAAGAACATGGCGTTTATCTTCATCACTTTGGAATCAGCTTTAAAAATAAAACCATGCAACTAGGACACGATGAGAACATTCTGATTAATAGTTTTAATGATTTAGATACATGGTTAAAAGAATATAGATAGTTATAGATACAAAAAGGATGCTTTTTAAGCATTTTAGTTTTAAGTTAAATGGAACTTTTCATTTGTTTTTGTAGAATTACTTTTTTAACTAATGCAATTGGGCAAGAAATCAAGGGGTATTTTCTAATTAATGTATTTCTTTATAATTTAAAAAACCTGCCCCTTGACAGGTTTTCCTATTTATTTCATTCCTAAACAATCGTAATACCAAAAGAATTTTTTAATGCATCTATTCCTTTTGGTGTAAGATGAACCGCACGGGTCTTTTCTACTTTTGTAATCCAACCGTGATCAAAAAAACGAGTGGCAATCGCTGACCCTAACCAGCCAGAAATATGATAGCGTCTCTCACTCCAATCAAGACAGGGCTTTGCAAATGTCCTCCTTTTTATATTTGCTTCTTCAATATTAATTCCAAATTGAAGAAACCACTCTTTTCCTTTCTTTGTTACAGCGTATAAACCATCCTCAAGAAATACTATTTCTTTTTCAATAAGTGCATCGGTTACTTTTACACCAAGTTCTCCTGCAAGATGATCATAACAAGTTCGGCCAAAACGGACCTGTTTTAATTGGCTAGACTGTCGTAATGATCGAATTTCAACAGGGGGTGCGATTGTTCCTAACTTTTCGATCACTTCTGCAACTTCCTTGCTGGCAAGTCGGTAATAGCGGTGTCTACCGTGCTGTTCCATAACAAGTAAATTCCCTTCAACCAGTTTTGCAAGATGGGAACTAATGGTTGGATGTGATACTTTCGCCATGTAAGCTAATTCACTAGCTGGAAGTGCTTGACCATTCATTAAACAATCTAAAATGATGGCTCTTGTTGGTTCAGCCATTAATTTTGCAATATAAGAAAAATTCGGATATACATTCATATTTCGATGATACCCTAAATGTATTTTTATTACAATGATACTGGATGATAACAAGGAGGAATTTAGTATGAATGCAATTGATCTTAGTATATTGAATTTAAAAGAAACCCGCCGGCGCTCCATTATATTATGGAGATCTCTTCCCGATAGCTGGATTGACTGGCGACCCGATAAAGAGGCGTTGTCCTTTGGGGAAATGATTCGTCATGTATGGAGTGCAAGTTTCTATTATCATATGGTTTTAAGAAATAGAGGATCTATTAAAACAGAAACGACCGCCCCATTCGATCAAGAACCCGTCCAATCTGTTGAAAAAGAAATTGAACTATCGAAACCGTATTTTGATGATTTTATTTCATATGTTCAATCCCTTACAGCTAAGGAGTTAGAGTCTCAACTTATTGATCGAAGCGACGTTGGCTATCAGCGATATTTAGGGGATATGCTTTTACGGATTGCCTACCATGATGCGGTTCATACAGGACAATTCTTACAATACTTACGAATGGTTGGTTTGGAGAGACCATTGATATGGGACTAAATTTTTAGGTACATCTAAAATTATATGATGAAGGACTTTTCGTGAGAAAATCCAACTCGATTTGGCCTTCATTTGGACGATGAAGGTCTTTTCGTGAAAAAACCCATCCCGATTTGGCCTTCATTAGGACGATGAAGGCCTTTTCGAGGGGAAACCTAAACCGATTTGGACTTCATCTAGGCGATGAAGGTCTTTTCGAGGGGAAATCCAAACCGATTTGGCCTTCATTTGGACGATGAAGGACTTTCCGAAAGAAAACCCAACACGATTTGTCCTTCATAAGGGCGATGAAGGACTTTCCGAAAGAAAACCCAAACCGATTTAGCCTTCATTAGGGATTAACGATAATCGGAAAATAGTGCTGAAGAAAAATAAAACTTAGTATCATCTTTTTGATCTTCCAAAAACGGGCTCAATTAAAAACTCAAAACTAATAGTACGAGCAACAACCCTATTTTTTCATCTCCCACGCCTCTTTTAATAATCGAATTCCAAGCTCTATTTGATTCTCTGTTAAACCACCAAAACCTAATAGAATCATCGGTTTTTGGTCAGGATGATCATTCTCATAATAAACAGAGGTTGGATACACTTTTACTTTTTTTTCCTTAGCCCTTTCAATTAGTTCTATTTCTGACATATGATTTTGAAGGCTTAATAAAATGTGTAAGCCTGCATCCTCTCCAATAATGGTGGCTTGTCGGCCCATATATTTTTCAATTGAGCTGATCAATGTATTTTGCTTCTTCCGATAGACGGTTCTCATTTTATTTAAATGCCTTTCCCAATGCCCATTGAACATAAATTGCCATAGTGTGTGTTGATGCAATCGAGAAACGGTCTGCTTGTAGATGGTAAAATGCTGGCTGTATTTTTCTAGTAAGCTATTGGGTAATACCATATAACTAATGCGTATCGAAGGAATCAAAGATTTTGAAAAGGTCCCTAAATAGATCACTTTACCGTTATTGTCTAATCCTTGTAGTGACGGGATTGGTTTTCCCTTATATCTGAATTCACCATCATAATCGTCTTCAATAATATACCGTTCCTTTTCCTCCGCCCATTTTAATAATTCCATTCTTCTTGTAATCGGCATAACCATTCCATTTGGAAATTGGTGAGAGGGAGTTACATACGTTACATTTGCATTACTGTCATATAAGTGTTTTATTTCGATTCCGTCTTGATCAAGTGGGATTGGTTTTAATGTAACTCCTTGGTCTTTAAAAGCATCCCTTGTTCGATGAAATCCCGGTTCCTCCATTGAATAAATCGCATCTCTCCCAATGATCATCGTTAAGAAAGCAATTAAATATTGTGTACCGGCACCGATAATAATTTGATTGGCCGAACATCTTACTCCTCTTGATTGATACAAGTATTTAGCTATTTCCTCTCTGAGCGGTAATTCTCCTTGAGGTTCGCCATTTAAAAAATAGGAGCTTTGCTCTTCATATAGACTATGGATAGTTAACTTCCTCCAAATAGAATACGGAAAATGTTCAAGCGCTATATTTCCCTGACTAAAATCAAAAAGGTATTGCTCCCTTGATTCTTCATATATTTCTTTCGTAGTATTTGGGACATCGGTAACGTGAAGAAACAAATCTCGATTGAGTTCCTTCACGTAGATACCCTTCCTCTCCACACTTTCTACATATCCTTCTGCAAGTAATTGTTCGTACGCTGTTTCGATCGTATTTTGACTGACTCCTAGATGGAGGGCGAGTTTCCTTTTTGAAGGCAGCTTTTCCCCAGGTTCAATTTTTCCAACTTGAATTTCATTTTTGAAAAAGTTATAGAGTTGTATATATAACGGTTCCCCACTCCTGTGATCCAAATCAAAAGTTATCTCTAGCATTCTCTTCCCTCCCCAATCGATCTGGTATGGTTAATTATATTATATCTGACCCTTTTGACCATATCAGATTATCTTTATAATCAAACATATAAAGAAGGAAGGGATGATGTTTACGATGAATTTTTCAGAAGGTAAAGGAATCTACTATAAGATTGGGGCACTTATTACAGCGGAGGAATTATCAGATGTATTTAAAACCTCTGGGATAAGAAGACCAGTTGATGACCTCCCCCGCTTGCAACGAATGATTGAACACGCGGATTTGCTCATTACAGCTTGGGTTGATCAAAAATTAGTTGGTATTGCAAGAGCGGTCACAGATTTCAGCTATTGCTGCTATTTATCTGATTTAGCGGTGAACAAAGACTATCAAAAACGGGGAATCGGTAAAGAGTTAGTCCGACTTATCCAAGAACAGATTGGCGACGAAGTAGTATTATTACTTCTTGCCGCACCTGCGGCGATGGATTACTATCCTCGAATTGGATTCGATAAAATTGAAAATGGTTATATCATTCCTCGTAAAAAATAAGGAAAGGGCGTGAATATGTATGATTATTCACGCCCAAAATGGCTGTTAAGAATTCTAGCCTTCCTGAATTTCTTTAATACTTCTCCCACCTAAAAAGGCATGACCAGTAATAAATTTACCTGCCGTTATAAATCCATATTTCGCATAAACCTTTTCGATTTTTTCATTGATTGGAAAAATCCATAAATCCTCTATTCCCCTTTTCTTCACTTCTGCCTGCAGGAAGTAAATAAGCTCGCCTATTAGCCCCTTACCTCTAAATTCCTCCTTCGTTGCGACGCTCTCCATACGGGCTTGATCACCATGTTCGAATATACAAGCTGTTGCACATGCTTCCCCATCATAGCGAAGAAGATAATGCGTGAAAGCAGGGTGTTTAAACTCCTCAGGAAAGGCCTTTTCCCTTACCTCCCTTCCGCCAAACTCCTTAATATTGCATTCGATTTCTAATGCCTCATTAAAATTATCTTCCGTCACTCTTTCAATCGTAACGCGATCACTTCTTTTATGCCCATTGATTTCTTTGTTCCAGATTTGAATTGGGCTGACTAGTTCCTCAAAGCCAAATTTGTAAGCCTTTAATTCATTCATGAATTCGGATAGTTTTTCAAGATTATAAAGATAAAAGCGCGGTATTATATTTCTTTCCTGATAAAACTGAATCACTTCCTCTATCACATCCCTGGGATTTTCAGGAACCTCATGAATATGCGCATGATTAGCATCAAAATAGGACGGCTGGTCTTCATTATAAAAAAAGTAACCCCAAGTTGTGTTTTGTCGGTTTGTAAAGGTATCAAGGTAAGCTAGATCAAGCTCCAAGACCTTTTGTAGTAGTATGTTCAATATATTCTCCTCCATTAAAACTAAATTATATTTCAAAAATCCCCTCTCAAACTATGACTGATACGAAAGAATGGCTCTCACGGTTAGACATATAGAAAAGCCCTCTCTTCACTATTTTTAAATAATTCTGTATTTTAATGATATAACAATTTAATTAATTGATAAAACAATTAATTGCACTAGTTTTTATGAAACTTTTACAAGCAAAATACAGTCAATATATTTAGGCACTTTGGAATAAAGATGCCCTCTAACATAATCCAAATAATTTTTCATAAAAGCAACTTTCCAAAATATTGTATTTTTATTATAGTAGATTAATAGATGAAAGTTTTACCAAATGGAGAGGATTGTCTAAATTGAATAAAATGAAAAAAAAGAAAAAAGGGAATGTCTCATTTAGAATAAACATCATATTCTTTGTTGTCTTTATATTATTTTCAACTCTCATTCTTCGACTAGGAATGTTACAGATTGTACTTGGAGAGAATTTCCAGCGGGAGATAGACCAAAAAGAGATTGTTCCAATTAATTCATCTGTGCCGCGGGGGAAAATATATGATACGAATCGAAAACTGATTGTTGGAAATAAACCTTTAAAAGCCATTACTTATACTCGATCCAATTCAGTTAAACTAGATGAAATGTTAGACATTGCAACGGAATTAGCTAATCTCATTAATAAAGACTCTGAGGAAGATTTCAAATCAATTACAAAGCGAGATCGTCAAGACTTCTGGATCATGAAACATCCCAATTTAGCTAATGCCAAAATAACGAAAAAAGATAAAGCTAGGCTACAAAAAAAAGAGTTAGATAAAAAGGAATATGATAAGGTAATTTATGATTTAACTAGGGAAAGAATTACGGAAGAAGAACTTAATTCTTTTTCGAAAGAAGAACTAGAAGTATTGGCAATTTTTCGCGAGATGTCTAGCGGGCAAGCGTTATCGCCACATATCATAAAAAATAAAGATGTGTCCGATGAAGAGTATGCGGTTGTAAGTGAACACCTTGATTCCTTACCAGGAGTGGATACGACAACAGATTGGGACAGGGATTTTGTATTTAAAGATTCGGAAGGAAATGGACCATTAAGCTCCGTTTTAGGGAAAGTAACAAGTTCAAAAGAAGGTTTGCCTAAAGATAGTCTCGATTACTTACTAGCTCAGGGATATAGCAGAAATGATCGTGTAGGAAAGAGTTATATTGAACAACAGTATGAAGAAGTCTTGCAAGGTCAAAAAGAAACGGTAAGGAATGTTACGGATAAATCAGGGAATGTTTTGGAATCTCAAGTATTTAAAGAAGGAAAAAGTGGGAATGATTTAGTTTTATCAGTTGATATTGAACTTCAACAAAAGATTGATGCGATAATTCAAGATAAACTAAGTCAAGCTAAAGTTGGTCAGCCCTATATGGATAGAGCCCTAGTCTCCGTTATGAATCCAAAAACAGGGGAAATGCTTGCTATGGCCGGTAAGCAATATGTAGTAGATAATGAATCAAAAAAAACCGAAGTAAGAGATTTTGCATTAGGAAACATGACCACTTCCTATTCAATGGGTTCTGTTGTAAAAGGAGCAACCGTATTAACCGGGTATCAAACAGGTGCAATCGTTCCAGGGCAAAGCTTATATGATCAACCTTTGAAGTTTAAGGGTACAAATGTAAAAAAATCATGGAACTCGGTAGGATTTGGTTCCATTAATGATTTATATGCTTTAAAAAGATCATCCAACGTATATATGTTCTTAACGGCTATGAAAATTGGCGGGCAACAAACGTATATTCCAAATGGGCCTTTAACCATAAACAAAGTTGAAGCTATAAACAAATTCCGAAAAAACTTTGCTCAATTTGGATTAGGGGTTAGAACGGGAATTGATCTCCCTGGTGAACAAACAGGATACGGTGCTGGACAAATACCCCCTGATGCCGGTAAAGTTCTAGACTATGCAATTGGACAATATGACACATATACGCCATTGCAACTTGTTCAGTATATTTCAACCATTGCAAATGGTGGTTTTCGGATTCAACCGCATATAGCAAAAGAAATTCGGAAGCCAACTAGTAATTCGGATGAACTTGGTCCTATTATTCAAGAAATTAATCCAACTATATTAAATAAAGTTGATATGAAAGAATCTTGGATTAAACATGTTCAAGAGGGGTTAAAATTGGTCGTCAATGATCCCCAAGGCACAGGATATGGCACAATCAAAAATAAACAATATAAGATTGCTGGGAAGACAGGCACAGCAGAAGCATTATATGATGGGCCTTTACCAGGCCACCCAATGTTATGGAATGTAACCTTTGTCGGCTATGCTCCATATGACAATCCTGAAATTGCTATTTCAGTTGTCGTCCCATGGTCAACTACTGATAAAACACATACTAATTTAGAAATAGCTGATGAAATTTTTAAAGCATATTTTGATTTAAAAAACACTCGCATAAACCAAGGATCAGTTACATCAAGTACTACTCAAAATGTTGAAACCAATAATGCTGCGGAAAATAGTGATGCAAATGAATAGAATATGACAATTATTCTGTATTGGGGTATGAAGATACGATGGCTAGAGTCTAGAAAAAGACCTAGCTATCGTAAAATCACTCCAAATAAAATCGGGTGATTTTTATAGGGAAAATTTATTTTATACCAATTTTAATGATTAACTATCTGACGAATGTGGTCTATTGAAATTTAATAAATTGATCTATTTCAAATATGAGTGTGCAAGTTTCATTAATTCGCCTTCACTAATGTTTCCTGTTAATTCCAAATGAATGACTTGTTTATTTTTATTTTTAACATACATGCTTATTCTTGTTCCTGATTCCCATAAATCTCTTGTAATAGAAATTGCGTCCTTGTCTTTGAAAGGAATTACCTTTTCATTCGAATGAATCTTCCAGATCACCTTTTTTCCCTTTTTATTTAGCAGTTGTTCACTCTCTTCAGCTAATGACTGTCTTACGTAAACCCATTTATCCCCTTTATGCCAAATATCCCAATACATTAAAGGGCCATTAAAATTTTTCGCTGAAAGTCCGGGAGGATATTCGATTACTCCTCTAGATATCTCTAATGGCATATTTACATCAATTGAGGGTCTCATTATCTTATATGATGCTCTTTTTTGTGAATCCTTTAAATCAAAGTTTTTTTTATACTTAATCATCCATGGATAACTCTCAAAACCAGCTAACTTTATATTCTCTGGTGGCAATACTGGTCTAATTTCAAGGTTATGCCAGCTGTAATAAACAGAATCTGCACTGTGGATTTCTTGAAAGTCATTCTTTTTATTGGCTTGGTTGCCAATTAGGATAAAACATAATAAACCCACGGCGACTAATGACATCGAGACTTTAAACCATTCCCAACTTAGAATAGGGCGCCGTACCTTAGATTTTTTGTCAATTTTTTCACGCAATAGTTTTTTTACGATATCTTTTCTTTCATTTACCCAAATGATTTCTTCTTCTAACTTATTTACCTTATAAACTAACGGTTGACGACCATTCAATTGTTTCATCCTCCATCAATAAGAATTTCTCAAGATTATTGGTGGCTCTGTGGAGAGTGGTTTTTACTTTGGCATCTGACCACTCTAATATTTCCGCAGTTTCTTTTATAGAAAATTCCTTGATTTTTCGTAACACAAATACCTCACGTTGTGACGGCTTTAGTCGTTTCAATGCTGCTAATAACATTCTTCCTTCTTCTTTAATTTCTACTATTTTTTCTGTTGAGGGATATTTAACATTCTCTTTTTTGAGGACATTCAGCAGCTTTTTTACTTTCGATTCTTTGCGAAAAAAATCCATCGTTGTATTGTGTGCTGCTCTAAATAAAAAGCTTTTCACTTTAGACATGTCTTGAATGCTGTCATATTTTTCATAAACCTTAAGAAAAGTTTCCTGTAACAGATCCTCTGCCGTTTGAGGTTCTTGAACGATTGCGTATATGTATTTTAAAAGGGACACACTATACTCCTCATACCACTGAAAAAATAGTTGATCTTTAATCGACTCCATTTCTGTTCCTCCCGTTTAGATACTAGAGAGACGCAATACATTGAAAAAAGTTACAGTTTTTAAAATTCAGTAATTTACCAATAAAAAAAGACATTCAATATGATTATAGAATAGTTTCGAAGATAGAAAGAGAATAATAAAAAAATTCTTTCAATTATTAGGAGATTGGTGTAAAATTACACTATAATGGAAATATAACCAATTAGAGGTGGCTACCTATGAAAAAATGGTGGGTTTTTTGGGTTTTTAGCGTACCTATTTTTATCCTCACCTTTATGAAATCCTTTTTTATCACGAGTAAAATTACCTATGAATCCCAATCAGAGTGCAAGCCGATGTTTATTTTTACACCACAGAATGTGCACTATTGTAGTGAAATTTATCCGATTGATATTTTTTTAATATCTTTAAAAACAAAACCGCTTTCGTATATTTGTCTCATTTCAGGAATCTATTTAATTGGATTCATTCTTTATTTATTTATCCGCTTAATCATGAAAAGTCGGGAGAATCGTATAAATGCTCGGTGAATATTTTTAGGGGTTAGATTTGATGTGCTTTTCTCAATCTTTTTGTCAAAATTGTAATGGGACTACAAAACTTTTACTAGGGATTGTTGGCTATCCAATAAGAGAAAGACGGACCGCCAATAGAGGTTATTGGCTACCAGAACGGATAGTTCCTCAATTTCTAATAGGAATCAATTAACCTTTACAACATAAAAAGAGCCTAAACTTCCAAGCTCTTTCATTATGAATTCTCCTCCATATGGATTCCAGCTGTTTGAAAAATAATTCCTTGCAATCCCCCGATTGCGGAGTCCGAATTTAGGGCATTCAGCAAATTTGCCGTTAAACAGATTCTTCTTTCTTAATGGCTTTTACATTCTTAAGTCTTATCCATTGCGTCTTTTTCCTTCCAGCCAATAATTTATCTATTTCTACAACAGGAAACTGTTTCTTGCCAATTAAGATTTCAGAATTAGATAAAGTGATAAAGACTTTATTCAGTAAATTTTCTTCATTTTTCAGTTCAATATGAATGATTTCTCCGGATTCCAACTCGGCTAAGACAGGGAACCTTCTTAAAAAAAATTGTTTACTGTAATGGTCCATTTTTTTATTGATCAGCAGATTCCCTAATAAAAATAGGGCAACACCTATAACTACAGACCATAAGCCGAAGTTACTCAAATATATGTTTCCAATGAATATGATCAGCAGAAGCCATCCAAATTTAAGGAACCAATAGATAATATACATAATGTTCACCCTTTCGAAAATCGACTTTATCTCTATATTCACTGAAATTCAAAGTTTTTTCAACGCAACTGCTCGTCTTTTTTTGGTAGGATTAGACAATTCCAATCTAAAAAACCGCCTTAGCGACGGTTTTTCCTTTTTATATTATTTTTATATTAGTATCCAATAAATAGGAAAAATTAAATTAAAGAACTCCACTTTTATATGTTGTAAAAATCACCTATATCGATACTGCCGGCCGCATGTTAACGATGTCTTTACTTTCATAAAATCATACATGAGTGCAGCTTTCCTTCCTTTATCCGTATGCCTATTCTTTTTAGAGCGGAGGCACTCCATAAATTCAGCATCACACTGACAAGGGGAGATTCCTCGACTTAGGCAGCGGTCATGTCTCTGGCAGCAGGCATCTACATCATTAATGGGTGCACCTGGCCCGCTGCATCCAGGCCCGCACCATCGATAACCTGGAAAAATGCACCATGAAAACGGATTTTTTCTCCTTCTATTTCTCAAAACTCCACCCCCTAAATTAAATTGACCAGTTTACTTTTTGATGTGTTCGTTACTAATAAAATATGAAATTCTAAATAAAGTGAAATGGCAAACCCCCAAAACATGTCCTTTTATATAAAGAAAAAATCGCAAGAGATACTCTCCTTGCGATTTTTTTCTTTTAATTGATGGGAGAGTTTTTTGAAACTCCCTTACCAAAGTTACAATCTAACAAATAGTACTAACCATGTTTCTGCCACAGTTCTTTGATTGGTATAATCCTTCGTCTGCCCTGCTCAATAAGGAATCAATCGTATCATCAGTGTGAGATTGTGTCACGCCAAAACTTGCAGTAAGTCGACCCGCGCCATTAAAAATATGTTCTTGAACCTTTTCTCTAAGAAGTTCAGCAAGTCTTTCAGCATCCTTACCTAAAACATCGGTGATCACAATAAACTCTTCCCCGCCCCAACGGCCTAAAAGGTCACGGTTGGTTAGGTTAATTTGGATAAGTTTGGCCAACTCCTTTAAAACAGAATCACCAATTTTATGTCCATAAAGGTCATTAACCGTCTTAAAATGATCGATATCAAAAAAGATGATTGAAAAACTCATGTGCATTTCTTTGCAGTCGTTCAACTTATTTTCTAGCCATTCATCAATTTGATGCCGGTTGGCAATTCCCGTTAAGGCATCTACGTAGGCGTACTTTTTAAACATTTCCACCTTGGCACATGACTTAAACATATGCTGGGCATATAAAAAGACAATAATATAGACAAAGCTTGCGAAGTAATATTGGAATAAGGAATCAATCGACATTAAGGAAAGGCGGTTCATGTACATCATTCCATCTGTCAAAGTAATGGCGAAAATACCTATTGAGAAGTAAAAACCACGCTTTATCCCTAGGGTTAAAAAAACAAACATAAAATAGATTGGCATCCAAACAATAAAGTCACCTAAAGATCCGCCAATTTGATTCAAATAATTATGGACGGCATCAAAAAATGTGGTGACGTGGTACACACTGATTAAAATCAAGTTAGAATATTCGATAAACCGTATAAAACGATTCTTATATAGCAATATCCAACTGATTACAAACCAAACTGTAAGTGTGCTATTTATAATAAAATTAAGTTTATTTTCGACATCAACATTTTGCATTAGTGTATTTAAAATAAGAGCAATAAAAATACACGGAACAACCCACAGGTATACGCTTCTCTTGAGTTCATCAAGTGATTCAAATTGTTTAAAAAACATCAGATTACCTTCTCCCCAACTAATCAAACTCGATTAGTCCAGCCCAAATCCTCAAAAACAGCAGACGACTGGCAATAGACCCCCGTTTAGATCTCGGCGGCACACATATCCTTATTAGTTTGGTGTTTTTATTTTTCTATATAATTTTTATAGGATATGACTTTTTTTATTATTACCTTTTACCTGTTTTTATAACGGATAAGAAGAGTGGTTTACCCAGTAATCTTTGGTATCTTACCTATTTTGTTTTAATAATATTGATTCCAGTTTCCCTTTATTTAAATAAGGTAAATAAGATATCATGGATAAAATATGTGTTTGTTATCAGCTATTTATTAACAGCTTTTATTGTTGATATTTTTACCTTCTTTGGAAGTAATGTTTCTTATACAAATGGGAATGTAGTAGAGATATTTTTAATTTTCTCCTTACCTCTATTCCT
>NZ_JBALPG010000101.1:0-2959 GCF_036965245.1 Neobacillus drentensis | reverse complement strand
AAACTTATTTTCATGGTAGCTTAACAGGGATTTTGCACTAATGGTTGTTTAAAAGGTATTGTATGAAATCATTAAATGTATTTGCACAAGGGGCTATTTCATTTAAGTCCATCCCTATAAATGGAACAGTTACAATTTGTATTTCGTTCGTTCTTGTATCGAAGGCAAATGCTGTGTCGCCCCCATCCGATCCAAATAATACTAACCCTTTAGCAAATTCATTAACACCGTAAGCCTCATTTAATTCAACAATTTCCTCAATCGACCATAATATTAAATAATTTTCTCCTATGCTTCCTTCAGCACCATTAGAGTATGAGATAAATTCTATATAATCGTTGGGAAATTTAATACAAAGTTCTGCTTCTACATTTCTAACCTTTTTCTCCTCAACTGGAGGGTTCAATTCTAATCCATATGTATTAATCATACTGTTCTCCCACTTTTATAATTTTCTATTTAAAATAACAATTCGCAGCACGATTTGATAATTCCTACTTTCACTATACTGCTTCGTTAGTGGATCAAGAAAAAAAGTCGCCGCAGCGACCTCTTATTGAACATAAGCTCCCCGTTAGCTGAACAAGCCATCAATTCCTTTTTGCTCTTTTTCTAATAATTGACTGTACTTTTCAAACTTAAAATTATCATTTAAATGCTCTGCAAAATACCTTGCCTTGTAGAATTTATTAAAAGAATCGTGCTCACTTTCAATTTCTTTAAATGCCGTCTCCAAATCAGTATTTTTCAATAGCCACCCTAATCCATCACTCAAGAAAGATTGTTTTATATCGTTTATAACTTCCTCGATATTGGAGCCATTGGGTTCTATCCACCAAATATCATTTCGCTTTTTTTCAGCAGGATTATTAAGTTTATCGGTATAAATAGATTGGTCAAGCCTGCAATGTAGCTGTTTTTGTAGCTGGCATTGATGTGGTTTAGGTATTAATTCATTTTTAGTACCAATTTTTATTTCACCATCTTTAGGTGGAACAAAGTCATAGAAAATCCCTAAATCCACGTAAACAGACATAGGAGACCATCCTGTTACATCTGAAAAATTCTTTCCAACAGCAGTAATGTCAAATACCCAAGTACAGTGATTATGCCAACCCCAATTATGTCTTGTATTCACTTTGTCAAATCCATTTTCTTTTAATGTATGAGATAAAATTTGTCTAATTACTTTATTTATTTCTGGAGAGCCAATCATTGTTTATCCACCTCATAACCCTTTAATCCCTCTATTATATATCCGTTTCTTGTTGAACTAAACTGCCAGTTAGCTCAACAAGAAAAAAGAACGCCGTAACGATTACAGTCCTCAACTCAAGCGCCCATTAGCTGAAGAAGGTTGTTTTATTACACTTCCTCTTTTTAGACTTTTCTATTAATGAATGAAATTATTGGAGGTTCAGTGGATACCACATCAATTATGTGGTTTAAAGCATTTATCCCATAATGTTTGAAGGGTCCAGGATGAAAATCGGAAGCAATGGTGCTTACCTTAATAAAATCTAAATATCTTGATTTGGAATAAATAGAGAAGGCTTCACCATCAAAAACTTCATACTCATCCGATACAGTAAAGCTTTCATTTCTTACCGAATAAGCAATGTACCAATTAAATTCAATACGAATGATTGGGAGAGTTTCATCGACATCGATTGAGCCATAGGAAGAAACTGAAATACCTTCTTCTGTCTGTTCATCAGCCTGGTATCCAATGACTTTACAACGGTCAATATCAAGTATCAATAAATTATATCTTGGTTCATATATGGAGTTTAAATAAATGTAGCCTTGATAATTCAATAGTTCTGAGTATTTCAAGAAAAATCCCCCTAGTCATAAACGAACCTCTCTCTAACTGCAACTGATGCCGCAGCCCCTTGTTCTACTCTAGCACCCGTTTGTTTAAGTACAATCTTTCACAATAAAGTTCAAACGAGTACTTAAATCTTTTTATCAGTTGTATTCGGACTTTTTATTAAAAATTTATTTTTATTACACCTTTTGCTAAAAATAACATACTTTAAATTACGTAATGGGCATTTATAATTGATTCAAGAAAACCCTTAAACTAAGGAAAGGATTAAAACACCATGGTGAATGAACATACTTGGAGCCAAAAGCTTGCCATCATTGCAGGAGTTTTCTTCCTTGTTGGATCTGGCCTTTTCTTGATCTCACATATCATAGAATAAAGTCTTAGAACGGATATAAACACCAAATATTTTCTCTTTATATGCGTTTAACTATTGTCAGGTAAAGCCGTAAAACGCACCAACAAGGGATTTAGTAACACACTAAATCTTATACAATAATACCTTTTAGATAAAAATTCCTATATAATGTCATAGTTTTAAACACTTTAACTTTCCTGAAAGTTAACTCTGATTCCGCCTTGGATGAAGATTGAAATTATGCTCCTTTTAGAATCAATTCTAAGTTCCCACTACTCTCTTTGAAAGACCACTCATTGGTCTTTTTATTATTTTTCCTTATTCAACAAACCTGCCAGTTACTTGAATAAGCAAAAAAAGCCGCCGAAGCAGCCACAGTTCTTAAACTATTGCACCTTTAGTTCAAAAGAAAAATGCTGAATAATATTTTTCACGTTAGTTCTTACCTTTCCAATCATCATAAAATTTTATTAAGTTTTGATTTATTTCTTTTAAAGTTATCAAAATTAAGAAAAGCATCATAAATGTTACAATTTCTCCTGTAAAAAACGAAATTAAAGCAATTACAGCCATCCAAGAGTAAAAAGTTGTTTTATCCATTTAAATCCCCTTTCTACTCGCCTAAAGTAAGCAGATATTTTACTTTTCATTTTATTAGTTTCCGATAACTAATATGAATACCTTCCCCCACTAAACTGCCAGTTAGTCGAATAAGAAAATAGACCGCCGCAGCGATCCATCTTGAACTCAAGCACCCGTTAGCCATCCAT
>NZ_JBALPG010000100.1:32135-38268 GCF_036965245.1 Neobacillus drentensis | reverse complement strand
TAATAACTGACGCGGTGATAAAAATCACCGCGTTTTTTGTGTATAATACTTGAATACTTAACTTTCTAGCAATATAATATATTTAGAAAATTTTTACGAATTAGTGAATGAGTATTCATTCACAGGGGGAGGGAAACAATGAATCTATCTGCACAGCTTCATGAAACAGCGAAGAGTTCTGCCGAAAAGCCAGCGTATTATTTTATGGGTCAGGCAAGTACTTACGCAGAATTGGATGGGGCCATTACAAAGTTTGCTTCGGGGTTAGAGAAATTAGGAATCAAGCAAGGTGATCATATTGCCTTATTGCTCGGCAACTCACCACATTTTATTATCAGCTTATATGGGGCATTACGGCTAGGGGTAACCGTCATTCCCATTAATCCAATTTACACGGCTGATGAAATTGGCTATATCTTAAATAATGGGGATGTTAAAGCGGTTGTTGCACTCGATTTAGCATTACCATTAGTGGAAAAAGTCCATGTTTTACTACCAAAAATTGAGCAATACGTCTTTTGTGAAACGAAGCCTGATAGCCTGGTACAATCTAAGATTGAAAACCTTTCAGTTTATCCAAAAATGAAATCGTTTTCAGAGGTAGTTGCTTTAGGTGAATTAATTTTCCAAGGTCCCGAGCTTAAGGATGATGATGTCGCAATCATTCTCTATACTTCCGGAACAACTGGAAAACCAAAGGGTGCAATGTTAACCCATAGGAATTTGTATAGCAATGCCAAAGATGTTGCCGATTATTTAAAAATGAATAACGATGACAGAGTGGTAACAGTCCTTCCAATGTTCCATGTTTTCTGTTTGACAGTTGCCTTAAATGCACCGTTATTAAGTGGTGCAACCTTGTTGATTGTACCAAAATTTAGTCCGAAGGAAATTTTTGCGTTAATAAAGGGATATGAGCCAACTGTTTTTGCGGGTGTCCCGACAATGTATAATTTCCTCTATCAATTTCCAGATGGACATCCTGATGACCTGAAATCATTACGTTTATGTATTTCCGGCGGCGCATCACTTCCAGTTGCTCTCTTAAAGAATTTCGAACAGAAATTTAACGTGGTGGTTTCGGAAGGGTATGGCTTATCAGAGGCATCACCTGTCACATGCTTTAACCCGCTTGATCGTCCGCGTAAGCCTGGCTCCATTGGAACATCGATTATGAGGGTGGAGAACAAAGTAGTTGACGAACTTGGTGAAGATGTACCTGTTGGGAGCGTTGGTGAACTAATTGTCCGTGGCCCAAATGTGATGAAGGGCTATTATAAAATGCCGGAAGAAACAGCAGCAACGATTCGAAACGGCTGGCTTCATACTGGTGACATGGCGCGAATGGATGAAGAAGGGTACTTTTATATTGTTGACCGGAAAAAGGATTTAATTATTATAGGCGGTTACAATGTATATCCTCGTGAAGTGGAGGAAGTGATCTACAATCATCCAGATGTTGTTGAAGTGGCAGTGGTTGGTGTTCCAGAGCCTAACCAGGGTGAGGCTGTAAATGCCTATGTTGTCAGCAAAAACCCTGAACTTAGCAAGGAGCAAATACTTGAATATTGTAAAGAACATCTTGCTAAATATAAGGTGCCAACAACGATTGAGTTTTTAGAAGAACTGCCAAAGAACACAACAGGAAAAATATTGAGACGTGCCCTTAAAACACAGGTCACGCAAGCTGTTGGAAAGTAAGATTTTTTATGTTTTAGCAAAATTTTTCTAATGAAAGGCAGGCATTTTACCTGCCTTTTTCGAATTTCTAAACTAAAGGGGTGGAGAAAATGGAGCAAATATTACTTGAGGTGAACAATCATATAGCGATTGTTACCATTAATCGTGCGGAAGCACTCAATGCCTTTAATTACGAGACATTGCTGGAATTGCAAAGGAAGGTTGAGGAAATCCGGATTGATTCAATGGTCAGGGCTGTTATTTTTATTGGTGCAGGCGAGAAGGCCTTTAGCGTTGGTGCCGATCTAAAAGAACGAAGAAACCTAACCGATGAGCAAGTGAAACGAAATTTGTTTAAAATAAATGAGGTTTTTAACGCAATTGATAATCTTCCCCAACCAACCATCGCTGCCATAAACGGCTTTGCTTTCGGCGGCGGTATGGAGCTTGCCTTGGCTTGTGATTTTCGGTTTGCAGCAAAGGAAGCAGTAATGGGATTAACAGAAACGGGTCTTGCGATTATTCCAGGTGCTGGCGGGACGCAGCGGCTTCCAAGACTTATTGGTCAGGCGAAGGCATTGGAGTTAATCCTAACCGCACGCCGTCTGACGGCAGACGAGGCCTACGACTATGGACTTTTGACAAGGGTTGTTCCTCGTAATGATTTATTGCATGAGTGCTTAGGCTTTTGTTCGCTGCTGCTTGCAAATGGTCCAATTGCTTTACAGCAAGCAAAGTTTGCCATAAAAAATGGGATGAATACCGATTTAAGCACAGGGCTGCAGATTGAACGAAAAGCCTACGAGGTAACACTTCCAACTGAGGATCGAATTGAAGCATTACAAGCCTTCGCCGAAAAAAGAAAACCTATTTTTAAAGGGAAATAATGTGAAACATCATCAGTGAGGGTTTTTTCCATCCCCCACTGATTTTTTTTGGACCAATCGGAGTTATTGGAGCCAGAACCTAGGAAAAAAGTGAGAGAAAAGTACTCATAGAGGTTATTTGAGGGCGCTTCTACTTTTTTATTTACAGAAAATTTGCTAAAATCTATGTTTATATGAGTGATTGTAACGAGGGGGAATCGAGATGGCGGATTTAGCAATAGGAAGAGAATCGTCTGAATTTAAAAAGGGTGTCCAAGCGGGGATCAGCATCGGGATTGGTTATTTTCCGATTGCTCTGACATTTGGTCTCCTTGCAAAAACCTCCGGGCTGTCTATTTATGAAACGGTTTTAATGAGTCTCATTGTGTTTGCCGGTGCATCACAATATATCTCATTAAGCCTTATTGCTTATGGGACCGGTATATTTGAAATTATTTTAACAACCTTTATCGTAAATATTAGACATTTTTTGATGTGTACAACATTAAATGAAAAGTGTGAAGAAGATCATCTTTTTAACAAAATTATTTATTCTTTTGGAATTACCGATGAAACGTTTTCTGTTGCAGCTACAAGGGAAGGAAGAGTAACAACTGGATTTATGCTCGGCCTCATTTCAATAGCATATTCAAGCTGGGTGGTATGTTCAGGTATAGGCCATCTTATTGGGGCCAGTCTGCCGCAAACCTTACAGGAGAGTATGGGTGTTGCCCTATATGCTATGTTTATTGGACTCCTGGTTCCTTCAATGAAAAAAAGTGCAAAAGTAGTTTTCTTGGCCGTACTTGGAGCGATTTTTAATTCAATTTTTACTATCGGCCACATCATGGCTCAGGGCTGGGCAATTGTCACGGCTACGCTATTATCGGCCATTATCATCGAAGTAGCAGAAGTGATGAAAACGAGACATGGAGGCGGCAGACATGAAGAGTGAAATAATTTGGATGATTATCGGAATGGGGCTTGTTACTTATATTCCGCGAATGCTCCCTTTTGTTCTGTTTAAAGGGAAGGAGCTGCCGCCATTTATTCAAGGGGTGTTAAAAAATGTCCCATATGCCACCCTTGGCGCATTAATATTTCCAGCTATTATCTTTATTCAACAAGATGATATTTGGTACGGGGTATTGGGGGCTGCCGCCGCCTTTATAGCAGCCTATTTAGGAGCCAATGTAATCTTGGTAGTCCTTGGCTCTATTGCTATTCTCGCGCTATACTCTTTTCTACTATAAGTCAGTCACTGTGCTGGCTTTTTTTGGCCGATAGGAAAGTATAACTTTCCAATCAGGCATAAGTGCAACTACGCCTCTGTCTTCGCCCTTAGGGGCTCGCCAATCGGCGAGTTTTCTTTACTTAGTTCTAAAAACCGCCATATTTAACTAAACTATGTATAGGAGAGGCT
The DNA here is from genome assembly GCF_036965245.1 of Neobacillus drentensis. GTDB lineage: Bacteria > Bacillota > Bacilli > Bacillales > Cytobacillaceae > Neobacillus > Neobacillus drentensis_G. The sequence continues at coordinate 34,299 of NZ_JBALPG010000100.1, read as the reverse complement.
GTACACAAAGGGGGACAAAATCATGGTAAGAAAAATGGGGGTCTATGCGGTTTTGGCCTTTTGTTTATATGGACTGTTTTTTTATTGGTATTTATTTTACTTTGCCGATGTAACATTACCATTTGAATATGAAGGATCAAAGGCAGACCCATCTACCTTTCTTAACGGAAGAGAGCTAAGCTTGAGCGAGGAGTATTCAAAAGTCAGAAACCTATTGTTTTTTTTATCAACACCGTTTGAATGGCTTTTTTATTTTCTTATTTTGTTATTCGGTTTTTCAAAAGCATTTAAACGCTGGGCTGAAAGTTCTTCAAAGTTTAAACTGCTGCAAATGGCAATCTATTTAATTTGGTTATCCTTTTTTACCTTTTTAGCAACTTTTCCTTTAAAGTATATTAGTTATTCTTTAGCCAAAACCTATCATATTTCAACACAAACCTTTCCTTCTTGGATGAAGGATGAGTTGATTGATTTTTGGATTAATTACGGGACATGGTTGATTATTGTCCCGGTCTTATACTGGCTGATGAAGAAAAGCCAAAAGCGTTGGTGGCTTTATGGATGGCTGTTATCGATTCCCTTTACGATATTCATGATGTTTCTTCAGCCGGTTGTCATCGACCCCTTATACAATGATTTTTATCCATTAAAAAACAAGGAATTGGAATCAAAGATTCTAGCCTTGGCTGATAAGGCTGATATTCCAGCAAAGCATGTCTTTGAGGTGAATATGGCGGATAAAACCAATTCCTTAAATGCATATGTTGCGGGGATTGGCTCGAATGCTAGGATTGTCCTTTGGGATACGACGTTAAACAGGCTAAATGATAAACAAATTCTTTTTATAATGGCCCATGAAATGTGCCATTATGTTGAAAAACATATTTATTTCGGAATTGCTGGCTATTTACTTTTATCGTTACTCGGGCTGTATTTGACCTATAGGCTGATGAATTGGGCAGTGGGACGCTTTGGGAGGGAACTAAGAATAACAGATGTTAGAGATATTCGCTCTCTACCGTTATTTTTTATGATTCTATCGATGCTCTTATTTACTGCAAGCCCTTTGACGAACTTAGTTTCACGCTATCAGGAAACACGGGCTGACAAATATGCGATTGAGATGACAAAAAATCCTGAGGCTGCGATTACCTCTTTTCAAGAATTAACCCGTTCTGGATTAAGTCAGGTAAACCCGCCGTTTTTGGTAAAAATTTTCCGTTATACCCATCCTTCTATGCTTGATCGCATTTCCATGCTCGAAGAATATGAGATTAAGCATCGAGATAAATAGGATAAAAAACTGAAGACATTAAACTCGTCTTCAGTTTTTTTAGCTAATAGCCAGGAAAGTATAAATTTTTCAAATTTATACTTTCCTAACGCATAAGTGCAACTACGCCTCTGTCTTCGCCCTTAGGGGCTCGCCAATCGGCGAGTTTTCTTTATTGTCCATACGCCGCTAAACTACGCTTCCACTTTTCTATAAAAAACAAAAACCGCCTAGTTGTGGCGGTTTAAAACGTTCCTTTACAATCCAAAACGTTTGTTGATTTCCTTGAGCTCACTAGATAAAAGGAGAAATGATTTTTTGTCCCGGCGGTCAATGGCTAAGTCAATTTTCCGTTGTAATTTTTCCTTTTCAACCGTTAGCTGAATTTCTGACAAGAGCATTTCGATGTAAAGGTCCTGGATGAAGTTTTCTTTCATTCGATTCCGTTTCATGGCACCAAGTTTCATTAATTCCGTGTATGATTTTTCATTCATGAAAATCACCTCTGATGCTTTTTTTAATTATATGGAAATTTTTAAATAATATCAGTAATTTTTAAAGTTTTCTGATAGTATTTTTCTTGACATGAAAATTGTGAATAATTTAGTAACATTTTCCAAAACCAAAGGAATAAAAAGATAAAAGTGGTAAGATATGGTGGATCGGCTATAATGAAAAGGAGTTGAATGTATTGAAAGGTATAAAAATTGGAGAATATTTGGTGAATTCTTGTACGATGTATATTGAACCAGTGGAATATGCCAATAAAATCTATTCCCATATTGTTGAAGTAGAAGAAGAATTTTTATCACCTTTTAAACCATTACAAAATATTAAAAACAGTTGTGATTATTTTGGTGTAGATTATGAAAGCAGAAGGAAGGGGACAAG
>NZ_JBALPG010000100.1:31184-32033 GCF_036965245.1 Neobacillus drentensis | reverse complement strand
TAGAACCAATTAATAAAATATATGCTTTCTGTACTGCGTCACCTGGCGATCCTAAGAGTATTTGGATCTTCCCTGCTCATGTTAAAGAATATCGTCGTGTTTCCGCAAGGCAAACATTGGTTATTTTTCGAAATAACCAATCTCGTATTTTTCCTGTTTCCTATAGTACTTTTAATACACAAATGTTAAGAACTTCTTATTTACAAACGAAGCTTATGCAAAGAGTTGAATTTAACAATAAAAAGTTATTTTATTTACTGCATGGACCTAAGTCATCAACGGCATCAGAAAGTATTGAATTTTATTTAGAAGATCCAAAATAATTGTTAGGTATTTCTACCTTTTAGCGGGATAGGTGTTTTTTTAATAGGTATACCTCCATTAATTCTTGGACCTTATTGCGAATCCTTGGATTAAAGTAATTATGGTTTTCTTCATAGCCTTTATAAATAAACATGTACATCGTAAAAGCATCGTCCCGTTTTGTTTCAATGACTTGAAGTTTATTCTTCTTCATATACTGTTTAACCTCAGAGAGTTCCCGCTGTATTTCCTTCATTGTTGCTTCAATTAAATCCAAATAAGGTTTTTTTAATTTAAATGGGCTATTTTCCACAACAATTAAATCCCGATTTAAGACGGTGAGAACCATTGGTAAATAAATAGCTTTCTCCATTATGTCACGATCATCCTCTGGAATCCTGGTCATCTTCCCATCTACACCTTTCTATTTTATCGAACAAATGTTCTTTTTTATTTTACAAAATAGAAACGATAAAAGCAATAAAACAATTCCACGCAAAAGCTCGCCAAATTGGTGAGCTTTCTTTGGCCGATAGGAAAGTAAAC
>NZ_JBALPG010000100.1:17000-31123 GCF_036965245.1 Neobacillus drentensis | reverse complement strand
ATAGGAGAAAATGAATTAAATGAGGAAACCTAAAAAAGAAAAAAACAGTCAAATATATTGAAGAATAAAAAAACATGGACGAATGGGTGATAAACAAATGAGAGCTGATAAACATCAAAATAAGAAAAAGAAAAGATGGACGTCCATTTTACTTGTTTTCTTACTACTAATTGGTGCAGTGGCTGGTTATGCTTATTTTCAATTTAAACAAGGAGTCAACCAATCATTAAAAAAAATAAATAAGGATAATAAAGAAGCAAATGTTGTCTATACATTTGAAGGGCAGAAGGATCAGTATGGGGATACGAATATCTTATTACTTGGAAGTGATGCGCGAGGAAAAGAAAAGTCCCGTGCAGATACGATAATGATTGCTCATTATAACGAAGATAAAGGATCCTTTAAATTAACTTCCATTATGAGGGATAGTTATGTAGAAATCCCAGGCCATGGCAAACATAAGATCAATTCTGCCTTCGCACGAGGGGGTCCAGAGTTAATGCGGCAAACCATCAAGAAGAACTTTGATATCGACCTACAATATTATGCCATTGTTGATTTTCAGGGTTTTGTTCAACTAATTGATGAAGCATTCCCGAAAGGTATAGAAATTAATGTAGAGAAAAAAATGTCTGAATATATTGATGTAACAATTGAGCCTGGTCTGCAAAGATTGGATGGCGAGCATTTATTGGGTTATGTTCGATTCCGGCATGATGCCATAGGTGATTTTGGAAGGGTAGAACGTCAACAACAAGTTATAAAGGCTATTAAAGAACAATTGGGCGGTATTCAAACCATAACAAAGCTGCCAAAATTAATTGGCGTTGTAACCCCTTATGTGAATACAAATATTGACACATCGGATGCATTATTTATGGCTAAGGACTTCCTTTCAGATAAAGGGAGTATCGAAACATTCCGTATTCCAGTCGAAAATAGCTTTACGGAACCAAAAATAAAAGGTGAAGGATCTGTTTTGGATCTTAATGTCGAAAAAAATAAAGAGGCACTCCATCAATTTATCAAACAATAAATATTCTATACAAAATACTATTAGCAATTAATTAAAGGAGAATGGGATGGACTTCTTCGAATCACTAAAAGCTTGGTTTACACTTGAACATATTATGAGCCTCATACAAGAATATCGGGCACTTGGACCGATACCGGGCATATTGTTGATCGTCCTTGAAGCATTTTTGCCGTTTCTCCCGTTGTTTGTATTTGTAATGGCAAATGCTAATGCCTTTGGTCTTTGGTTAGGATTTTTATATTCTTGGCTTGGTGCTTGTTTGGGGGCATTACTTGTTTTTTCTTTAATCAGGAAGTATGGGCAAAAAAGGTTATTATCTTTTTTGCCTAGACACCCGAAGGTCCGTAAGCTGATGGACTGGGTGGACCGTCATGGGTTTGGCCCCCTTTTTTTAATATTATGTTTTCCATTTACCCCTTCTGCGGTTGTAAACGTTGTTGCTGGTCTTTCAAAAATACGCTTTGCTCAATACATGCTGGCAGTGTGTATAGGAAAAATGGTGATGATTTTTACGATAAGCTTTATCGGCTATGATCTCCGTTCATTAATAACGAAGCCTTTTCGGACAGTCATTGTTTTGCTTGTTATTTTTATTCTTTGGTATGTAGGAAAAAGAATTGAAATAAGGATGAATAAGAAAACGGAAACTGACCATAATGGAGAAAAAGAGAAAAATAAAGAGAAGGAGAAATGGAGGGGATTCAATGAAAATTGAATGGAAACAGGAAGGCATGGAATGGGTTAAGGCATTTGCCATCGGAATCATAATTTTTGCTTTTATTCGCACATTTTTCTTTTCTAATTATATTGTAGAAGGCGAATCGATGATGCCAACGCTTCAAGACGGTAACAAGCTGGTTGTCAACAAGCTTGGTTATCAGATTGGTGAATTAAACCGATTTGACGTCATTGTCTTTCATGCCAATGCCAAGGAGGACTTTGTTAAACGGATTATCGGGCTGCCAGGTGATAAGATTGAATATCGGGATGATCAGTTATATATCAACGGTCACAAGTTTAAGGAACCGTTTTTAAATCCTTATAAGCAGAAGGCACCTGGTATGAAGCTGACTGGAGATTTTAGTTTGAAGGAAATTACCGGTGAGAATGCGGTTCCGGAAGGAAAATTATTTGTTCTGGGTGATAATCGTTTAGGAAGCTGGGACAGCCGACAATTTGGCTTCATCTCTTCCAGTCAAGTTGTAGGCATAGTTGATTTACGCTATTGGCCATTGAATGAATTGGATGTCAATTTTTAAATAGATGAAGTGGGAATGAGCACGATTGTATAGGTCGTGTTTTTTTTTTGCTATTAGGAAAGTATAAGTGCAACTACGCCTCTGTCTTCGCCCTTAGGGGCTCGCCAATCGGCGAGTTTTCTTTATAATAAAAACATTAGAAATTACCAATTATGCCTTTAATATGTAGAGCCCTAATCCAAACATTTGTGCTTATATTATGGTAGAATGAGAGTTAAAGAGTTTTAGGAGGAAGAGAGGTAACCCCATGTCATTAAGAATGATAATCGGACGGTCGGGAAGCGGTAAAACAGCGATGTTTCTTGATGAAATAAGAGATCGGCTAGTGGAAGACCCGGCAGGTACACCAATTATATATATCGTTCCTGAGCAGATGACATTTTTATCTGAATATCGTTTGGCGACAGACTCAAGCGTTGGGGGAATGATTCGCGCGCAGGTTTTCAGTTTTTCTCGTTTAGCATGGAGAATTCTGCAGGAAACAGGTGGAATCAGCCGTACGCATTTAAGCAGTGTCGGAATGAATATGTTAATTCGTAAAATCATTGATGACCAGAAAGAGAATTTGAAAATTTTTCAGCGGGCAGCCGATAAGAATGGCTTTGTCCAGCAGCTGGAACAAATGATTACCGAATTTAAGCGGTACTGTCTTGGACCAGGGGAACTGGTCCAGGAATCAGTGAAGTTTTGTTCTGGGGACACTTCTGCTACAAAAGTCTTACACGATAAATTAAATGATTTAGAAATTATCTATACAAAATTTGAGGACGAAATCTTTGGTAAATATATAGATTCAGAAGATTACTTTCGCCTCTTAGCAGAGAAAATATCAGCATCTTCATACTTAAAAGAGGCCGAAATCTATATCGATGGATTTTATAGCTTCACACCGCAGGAATATCTTGTCATTGCGGAACTAATGAAGCATTGTAAACGTATTTCAATCGCGATAACCTCAGATCGGTTATTCCTTGATTCACCACCGGATGAGCTTGATTTGTTCCGTGCATCTGGTGAGATGTGTTACAACATCTATGATTTAGCCAGGGTAAGCAGAATCGAGATGGAACAACCTATCATTCTAAAAGAACAAAAAAATTGGAATCAGCCTTCCTTACGTCATTTAGAGGAAAAATTTGATGTGCGCCCAGCCGCAGCATTTCATGGTGAGACAGCGATTCAAATTAGCCAGGCAGTCAATCGAAGAGCTGAAATAGAAGGCATTGCCAGAGAAATTCGCGATGTGGTTCGAACGAGAGGGTACCGTTATCGGGATATTGCTCTCTTAATTAGAAATGGCGGGGATTATCATGAAATTATTGAACCGGTTTTTGACGATTATCAGATTCCTTATTTTATCGACCAGAAAAGGACGATGCTCAATCACCCACTTATTGAATTAATCCGCTCGAGTCTTGAAGTAATTAACTCTTATTGGCGCTATGAACCTGTTTTTAGAGCGATAAAAACAGAATTATTATATCCCCTTCAGGAAAATCCCGATAAAATGCGTGAGAAGATGGACAGGCTGGAAAACTATTGTTTAGCCTATGGAATCAACGGGAATAAGTGGACGAAAAAGGATCGCTGGGTTTACCGGCGCATAAGAGGGCTGGAATTAACGGGAAATGTTCAAACCAATGTGGAAAAAGAGAGAGAGCAAGAATTAAATGAATTAAAGCTTATGGTAACAGCGCCTATTTTGCGGCTGTCAAGAAGGTTAAAAAAAGCCGATACAGGACGGAAACTTTGTGAGGCTATCTATTTATATTTAGAAGAATTAGATATCCCAGAGAAGCTTGAAAAATGGAAAATGGCTGCAGAAGAAACGGGCAATCTTGTAAGGATGCGGGAACACGAACAAGTGTGGAATGCAGTCGTTGAGCTTCTTGACCAATACGTTGAAATACTAGGGGAAGAGCAGGTTACGCTAAGAGAATTTGCTGCTATTTTTGAGGCAGGCTTCGAATCCCTGCATTTTTCGCTCATTCCACCAGCACTTGACCAAGTTCTAATTGGTGATTTAGAAAAATCAAGGCTGAATGATATCAAAATTGTTTTCGTGGTTGGCATAAATGAAGGGGTATTACCGGCGAAAATTTCTGATGAGGGTATTCTTGCAGATGAAGACAGGGAGATGCTATTAGCAGCAGGCATTAATGTTGCACCAAGCAGCCAAACCCGCTTGCTTGATGAAAACTTTCTTGCCTATAAAGCTTTTACGGCACCATCAGACATGCTTTATATCAGCTACCCGCTTGCTAATGAAGAAGGAAAAGCATTGATTCCTTCTTCCTACATTAAGAGGCTAAAGGATTTGTTCCCAGACGTAAGCGAAGTGTATTATGTTACAGACCCTTCTGAACTTGAAGAAGTTGGGCAGTTAAGCTTTGTTTCTAATTTTACAACAACCTTGTCCTACCTAAACACGCAGCTGCAATGGAAAAAACGAAATTATCCCATTTCTAATCTGTGGTGGGATGTGTATAACTATTATCTGGAGAGTGCATGGAAAAATAAGGCGCAAAAGGTGTTTTCAAGCCTTTATTACTCAAACAAGACCGTCCAGCTTTCCAAAGAGGCTGCGGATGAATTATATGGTGACACTATCCAGGCAAGTGTTTCAAGGATGGAATTATACAACGGCTGTGCATTTTCTCATTTTGCCCAGCATGGGCTGAAGCTTCGTGAACGGCAAATTTTTCGCTTGGAGGCTCCTGACATTGGCGAATTATTCCATGCTGCTTTAAAGCAGATTGCCGATATTGTCAATGAACAAAACATGTCCTGGGCTGAATTAAATCAGCAGCAATGTGAAGAACTTTCTAAAGAGGCGATTAAGACTTTAGCACCAAAGCTGCAAAACGAAATATTACTCAGTTCAGAACGCCATCATTATATTAAGCGAAAATTAGAGCAAATCATTACGCGTGCTTCTCTTGTCTTGAGTGAGCATGCGAAAGTGAGCGGTTTTTCACCAATTGGCTTAGAATTAGGTTTTGGCCCATATGGAGAGCTGCCGCCATTAACCTTTTCGTTAAAGAATGGAAAAAGAATGGAATTGGCTGGACGCATTGACAGGGTTGACAAAGCAAAAGCGGAAGATGACAGTGTCTTTTTACGGGTGATTGATTATAAATCGAGTGAGAAGGATGTCAATTTAACTGAAGTCTATTATGGTCTTGCCTTGCAAATGCTGACCTATCTGGATATTGTCGTGACTCATTCCAATAAACTTGTAGAGATGAAAGCAAGCCCTGCAGGTGTCCTTTACTTCCATGTTCATAATCCATTTATCAATACAAAGAAAATGTTGACTATGGAAGAAATCGAAATAGAAATAATGAAAAAGTTTAAAATGAATGGGTTAATGCTGAGTGACCAAAAAGTCATCCAGTTGATGGATCAAACACTAGAAACCGGTGATTCACAAATTGTTGCAGCAGGTATTAAAAAAGATGGAAACTTATCTAAAAAATCAAAGGTAGCAAGTTTAGAGGAATTTGATCATTTAAGGAAACATGTTCGTGATTTATATCAAGAAACAGGCAATGCCATTATCAATGGACAAATCGATATTGCCCCATATAAATTGAAGGACAAAACACCATGTACATTTTGTGCTTATAAATCTGTTTGTCAATTTGATGAATCAATTGAAAGTAATCGTTATAGGATTCTTACAGCACATTCAAAGGAAGAAGTGTTGGAATTAATTAGAAAGGAAGCAAAGGAAAATGAGTAAATTCATGATGCCTCCAAAACCAGAGGGGGTGACCTGGACAGACGACCAGTGGAAAGCGATTGTGGCCAGGAATAAAGATATCCTTGTAGCGGCAGCGGCTGGGTCAGGGAAAACAGCGGTCCTAGTGGAAAGAATAATCCAAAAAATTCTTTCTTTGGAAGATCCAATAGATGTTGATGAATTGTTAGTCGTGACGTTTACAAATGCTTCCGCAGCAGAGATGCGGCATCGAATTGGTGAAGCGTTGGAAAAAGCAATCGATCAGGATCCAGGTTCCAGACATTTACGAAAGCAACTCAGCTTACTAAATAAAGCCTCGATTTCAACGCTGCATTCCTTTTGCATGGAGGTAATTCGTAAATATTATTATTTAATCGATATTGACCCAGGGTTCCGAATTGCTGATGAAACAGAGGCACAGCTAATCAGAGATGAAGTAATGGAAGAGCTGTTTGAAGAAGAATATGGAAAAAAAGATAATGTGTCCTTTTTTAATTTAGTCGATTCATTCACAAGTGATCGAAGTGATGCTGCACTAATGGATATTATTCGTTCCATATACGATTTTGCAAGTTCGAACTCTCAGCCAGAGCAATATTTACAATCTGTTGTTTCAATGTATGACGTGCAAGAAGGAACAAAAGTAGAAAATCTGCCGTTTACCCAGGCACTTCTTTTTGATATCGAATTGCAATTAGATACTGCAAAAGACATGATTAAACGGGGCTTGGAGCTAACTAAGCTGCCAAATGGTCCGGCACCTAGAGCGGAAAACTTTTTAGAAGATTTACAAGTCATTGATACTCTTTTGCTGGCACAAAAGGATTCATGGGCAGCGCTGTATCAGGCGATGCAAACATGGTCTTTTTCAAGGGCTAAACAGGTGAAGGGTGACCATTTTGATAAGGAACTAACAGAGAAAGCCCAGAAGCTCCGGGAAAAAGCAAAGAAAAAAATTCAAGATATAAAGGAAGAGCTCTTTTCCCGGAAACCGGAAAGCTTTTTACGAGATATGGATGAAATGCGTCCATTAGTAGACATGCTTGTTTATCTTGTAAAAGAATTTTCAAACCGATTCGAAAAAGTTAAAAAAGAAAAGGGCCTTGTTGATTATGCTGATTTAGAGCATAACTGCCTTGGAATTTTGACAAAAGGGGTCTCAGCAGAAGGTGAATTTCTTCCATCAGAAGCGGCCCTTTCATACCGCGGTCATTTTAAAGAGGTATATTGCGATGAGTACCAAGACACAAATATGGTGCAGGAAACCATATTAAAACTTGTCACGAAAGATGAAGAAGCAAACGGGAATTTATTCATGGTTGGTGACGTCAAGCAGTCGATTTATCGTTTTCGTTTGGCTGAGCCCAATCTCTTTTTAAGTAAATATAATCGCTTTAACGTTGATGGCATAGGATCGGGGTTGAGAATCGATTTAGCCCGTAATTTCAGAAGCAGGAAAGAGGTACTTGATGCCACAAATTATTTATTTAAACAAATTATGGGCGTTAAGGTTGGAGAAATCGAATACGACGAAGCGGCAGAATTACGGAATGGAGCACCGTATCCAGTGGATGATTCTTACCCCGTAGAAATAATGCTTATTGACCAAAACGCTGAAAGTATGGAAACGCCTGTTGATACTGAATCCGAAACAGAAGCGGCTGTATTTGATGCAGCAGAACTTGAACAATCCCAGCTTGAAGCAAGAGTAATGGCTGCAAAAATTAAAGAATTAGTGACAACAGGTGCACCTGTGTATAATACAAAAACGAAATCTCAAAGACCACTAATGTATCGGGATGTGGTAATTCTCCTCCGTTCAATGACCTGGGCTCCACAAATCATCGAGGAGTTCAAGCAGCAAGGAATTCCCATTTATGCGAATTTATCTACCGGTTATTTTGAAGCAACAGAAGTATCCATTATGATGTCGCTGCTCCGGGTAATTGATAATCCATTCCAGGATATTCCGTTAGCATCAGTGCTGCGTTCACCCATCGTCGGGTTAAACGAAGAAGAATTATCAAAAGTTCGGATTCACAGGAAGAGTGGTTCGTTTTGGGAGGCGGTTTCTGCCTTTTGCCTTAACAAGTCAGCTGAAAATACAGAACCATTTTATGAAAAAGTCCGCAGTTTTTTTGATCTGTTACAAAACTGGCGCTCATTGGCACGACAAGGATCGCTTTCAGAACTAATATGGCAGTTATACCGCGATACTCAATTTTATGATTTTGTCGGAGGTCTGCCCGGTGGGAAGCAGCGTCAGGCAAACTTAAGAGCTTTATATGACAGGGCAAGGGTCTATGAACAAACCTCTTTCCGCGGGTTATTTCGCTTTTTACGTTTTATCGAGCGGATGATGGACAGAGGAGACGATCTTGGGGCAGCAAAAGCACTTGGTGAGCAGGAGGATGTTGTCCGCATTATGACGATCCATAGCAGTAAAGGGCTTGAATTTCCTGTTGTATTTATGGCAGGAATGGCAAGGAACTTTAATATGACGGATATCCGCAAGCCATACATGCTTGATAAAGAATACGGATTTGCAGCAAAGTATGTTAATGCTGAGAAGCGTATTTCTTATCCTTCCCTCCCGCAAATTGCTTTTAAGCGAAAAAAGAAAATGGAAATGCTTGCGGAAGAAATGCGCGTGTTATACGTAGCTATGACGAGAGCGAAAGAAAAGCTCTATGTAACAGCAACAATAAAGGATACAGTGAAAACAATCGACCAATGGAATGCTGCTTCCGCTAATATGGAGTGGCTGTTAAAGGATTATGAACGGGCATCGGCAATGAGTTATATCGACTGGATTGGACCAGCCTTGATCCGTCATCAAGACTGCGGTGAATTAAGGGTTACAGGTAAAACCAATCCGCTTATTCCATTGGAAATCACTAACCATCCTTCCTCCTGGAAAATTACCTTAATAAGGGCCGAAGAAATCAAAAAACAGGAATTGGTAGTTGAAGCGGAAGAGGATTACTTCCTGGACAAGGTTCAATCAGTAGAAAAAGTTCCGTCAGAATCTTCATTTGCTGAGGAAATAAAGGCTCGTCTGACATGGGAGTATTCATTTCCTGATGCTACAGTCCATCGCTCAAAGCAATCAGTATCGGAAATAAAACGTTTCGCGGAAATGACAGATGAGCAAAGCGGTACAGATCTGGTTCGAAGGTTTAAAAAGTCTATTATAAATCGGCCAAAGTTTATGCAGGAGAAACAATTAAGTCCAGCAGAGCGGGGGACAGCCATGCATATGGTGATGCAGCATGCGGATTTGACCAATCCTGTTAGTAAAGAATCCATTCATGAACAATTAAAGTGGATGGTTCACAATGAATTGTTAACCCCAGAGCAGGCAGAAGTGATTGACAGTCAATTAATTGTTCAATTCTTCAACTCAGAATTAGGGCAAAGATACTTTAATGCCAAAGCTATTTACCGGGAAATTCCGTTTACACTTTCATTACCTGCAAGAGATGTTTATCCTAACTGGAAAGCTGCAGATGAATCTGTATTTGTGCAAGGGATTATTGATTGTATCCTTGAGGATGAAAATGGCTTGGTTCTCATTGATTATAAATCAGATAGAATAACTGAAAGATATAAAGGCGGTTTTCTTCAGGCTAAACCAATCCTCGTAGAAAGATATCGCCTTCAGATTAACTTATATACAAAAGCGATTGAACAAATCTGGAAAAGAAGTGTTGTTGAAAGATATTTATTTTTCTTTGATGGAGCCCACATTTTAAAAGTGGAAAGAGAATAAAAAAATGACATAGACCTTGATGGTTTATGTCATTTTTTAATTGTTCGCTGTAATCGGCTGGTCAATTACATTTGTATCGAGTACATTTGTACCACTTAACCCATTATTCGTAACAATTAACCCACCGGTGTTAAATCCCCCAGAGCCGGCGAATGTTTTTGTGGAACTCTTTGGAGAGATATTAACGGTATCTCCGAATTGTACAATTCCTCCGCCTACATTAATAATTTGTACTGGACCAAGTATCGCTGGCATCAAAAACATCCTTTTCCATTTGAACTAACAAGGTTACAGTAGCATATGCATTTATCATATGTCTTGTTCATGACCTTCAAGCCGAAGCTGACGGATATGCTTAATTCTTGCTTCCATCGATACATTTCGAGAGTTTCCAACATGTAAAATAGACGCAGAAGAAACAGCAATAACATCAATGTTATTCACTTTTATGATTGGGTTAATATTATGCTGTAAAAAAGATATTGTTTCGGTAATTGGCGGCAGCGGTAGAGGCTTTGTAAAGACTGGATAGGAAGGAAAGTTGCCTTCGTCTCCGAAGAATATTTCTTCTTCCCTTTGAACAGCGATAGCCCTAGAAAGTCCATTAATGATACCAGAATCCCCAAGCTGAATAACAGAACTGAAAGCTACTAGCTTAACTTCGAGATGGTCTACGTTAGAGGTACGGGTCAGCATAGCCAGGGGTCACATCCCGTTCTAACGGAACAAGTGGCCCAATAATTAAAGATTCTGGTGGGGTGTCAAATGCTGATGTTAGTTGGATTGTTTCCGTGTCGCCCACCATAAATAACGAGGAGCTTGCAACCGCGGTGATACTTATGTTTTCGACATGCAGGACGCGGTTATAGACTTCAAAGTTCATTCCGTCTTCATTCCTTTCACATTCTCAGGTAAGTTAGTTAAAAAGACCATTACGCCACTTTGAATTTCCTGCTTTAGTGCTTCAATGACGATTGCCTCGATTGGCGGAGCCTTATCATCTGAACGAACCTTCGCGGCGTTAGCTTTAAGATGATAGTCAATCCGGCTGGGTAGCTGTTTAATAATATCCTCTTTGATAAAGGATAAGTAGGATTCATTTGAAGGTACTGCCATGCCCCTCTGTGCATCATCAATTATTTGCGGCAATTCCTTATCTAAATAGTCATGAATTGCCTCTTCAATTTTCATTGATACTCGCATTTGTTCTTTAGGAGAAAATGGGGTCTTTAATGATTGATTTTGTACGGCAAAGTCATCAATTCCAGACAAATCATTAGGATTTAAGCCAATACTTAACGTTCCTTCAAGTGTTTCAACCTTCAATTGATCAAATTTATATTCAATCCTATCAACATGGACCGTGGGCTTATCCCGTATTTGCATTACATCAGCTCTTAATTTTTGAATTGTCTGTTCTAATGCTGTAATCCTCTGTTCTTGTGCATGAATAGACATCTGCAGCCATTGAAGATATTGGTAATAATCCTGATACAAGTAAATCACCTCGCCAGCGAATTGCCTTTTCACCTTGTGTTTTAACTATATGCACAAACCTATTTGGATTTGCTTCTTTTTAACAAGTTCATAAAGCTGACAGGGTTTTCCCATTACCTGGTGTTCATTTATTAACCTCTGACTGCAGCCTGTAATGGAACTGAAGGTGCCAGTATCATTCCCTCAGGTTTTATTCCAGCTGGTGCAGGTTTTGTGAAACCGCCCGTATTATATAGATTTGTTTGAGGCTTTATGATTCCTGCACTGCCAATTTGCAGGACTGAGGAATTGGTAACACCGCCAATTTTTATAAAATTAATGTGAATGGACTGCTGGATATAAAAATTCATATTGGATCACCCGTTAATTATATATTAAGGAAATTATTTTGATCAAGGACATCCGGATCAGAGGTATTCGTTGAACTTATTTTGTTGAGTACATCAACCTGATCGCCGGTGTTAAAGGAACCAGCTCCAGAAAATGTTTTGGCCGTAGAAAATGGCATGATTTTATAGACATCGCCAATGTGGAAAATAGAGCTGCTTCCAAGTGTAATGACCTGTGCAACCCCAACAATCGCTGGCATGAGCAACCCCCTTCGTTATTAATATCTTTTACATCTTATGAATGGGCGAATGTAATGTGAATCATTCGCCTAAATTATATTTGTTTGATCGTTCTTTTTATTTTATTCTATTAGTAGTGGATAAATGAACATAGAGGTGATTGTAAATGAGATTTGTAACAGTAAAACATAAGAATGAACAAATTGTCGGTTTACTAGATTCGGAAGAAACAAAAGTACTTTTACTAAATGCTGCAACAGAGGTAAGGACAGGACAAAAAAACTTCCCTGCTTCTCTCCTGGAATGTATCGCGTTAGGAGAAAGCTTTCTCGAACAAGTAAATGATTTGCTTGATTGGGTAATAGGTTCCGATAACACAGATGCTTTTTACATTCCACTTGAAGAGGTCACAATACTTGCTCCTATTCCAAGACCAAATAAGAATATCTTTTGTGTTGGAAAAAATTACGCGGACCATGCAATAGAAATGGGGAGTGCAGCAGATATTCCTGACCATGTGATGGTATTTACCAAATCTCCAACAACAGTTATTGGACCAGATAAAACAGTATTAAGCCATCAAAACATTACGAATCAACTTGATTATGAAGGAGAATTAGCCGTCATTATCGGGAAAAAGGGGCGGGCTATTAAAAAAGAGGTAGCACTTGATTATATTTTTGGGTATACGATTATTAATGATGTAACGGCAAGGGATCTGCAATCAAGGCACAAGCAATTTTTTATCGGAAAAAGCTTAGATACTACCTGTCCAATGGGGCCTTGGATTGTTCATAAAAGCATGATTGAAAACCCTAATCAATTAAATATTGAGACAAAAGTAAATGGTGAGGTAAGGCAAAGTTCAAATACTAAAAATTTTATCTTTCCAGTAGAAGAAGTAATCTCTGTTCTGTCAGCTGGTATGACACTGGAACCAGGAGATATCATTGCCACCGGTACTCCAGCAGGTGTTGGTAAAGGCTTCAATCCGCCAAAATTTTTACGTCCCGGGGACACACTTGAAATCAATATAGAAAAGATTGGAACACTTAAGAATACCATTGAGGAAAATTCACTGTAATCATTTAATGTATCCTTTCCAAGTTTGTTACTATATTTGAATCACTTTTTTCGTAATTACTAAAAGCCTATGGTATGATAGTCTCAATTAACAATACATAGGAGGTAAAAAAATGATTCATGGTCATGTAACAGCATGGGTTTTAGCTCTGATTTTATTTTTCGTAGCACTTTCATTAAATAAAAGTGGGAAAGCAAAAGGATTTAAAATTGTTCAAATGATCTTACGTGTATTATACCTGCTAATTATTGCAACAGGCATAGGGCTTCTTTTTTCAGTTTATAAGATCGATGTTTGGTATATTTTAAAAGCGGTTGCAGGTTTATGGGTAATCGGATTGTTTGAAATGATCCTTGGCAGGGTCGCAAATAACAAAAGTACTTCCGTTTTTTGGATTCAATTTATCATTGCATTTTTGCTTGTGTTATATTTAGGCTTTGAAAAATTGCCAATGTCAATTTTCAATGTATAAGCTAATTTTTAAAAATAAAGGCTGTCCTAGGGCAGCCTTTTATTTTTAAAAAAATTCCATAACCAGCGTGACAACTTTAACCTGCGGTTTTAATATAAAAATTAAGGAGAGGGGAGAGGATCAATTTGCTGGTAAAGGTGTTTGCAAATCTTCGGCAGATATGCGGCGGGGTAACAGTAGAGGTGCAGCCTGATGGGGATCGGGTAATAGATGTGCTGGATAAAATGGTAGAAATGTTTCCGGATTTACGAGATGAAATTTTTACCGCGGAAAAAGAGCTGCTTCCGTTTGTTCATGTATATGTGAACGGAAGGAATATCATCCATCTCGAGGATCTTCAAACGAAAGTCTGTGAGGAAGATCAATTTGCTCTATTTCCCCCGGTTGCAGGCGGCTAATATGGTAGAAAGAGAGTTAGAGTTTCGTGGAATTAGTAAAGAGCATCTTGGCATGTATTTCATGGAGCTCGGTGCGAAACAGGTAACGGATTCGTTTCCCTTCGTATACGAGGGAGAGGGATGGAGTGGACAGATATTATCGGAAGCGGAAATATCCTTTACCGTAACATTTAAGGTAAGTGCTGTACAGGTTCGTTTTCGTGCAGATAAGGAGAAATTACTTGAAGATTTAATCAAAAAATACCGCTACAAAACAACTAGAATTGGTGGATAATGAAGAAGGCTTCTGCA
>NZ_JBALPG010000100.1:0-16979 GCF_036965245.1 Neobacillus drentensis | reverse complement strand
TGCAGAAGCCTTCTTCATTTTTTATACTAATTGATTTTCAGCGTCGATAATACCTAATTCACGCAGCTTATCATTTGGTACAAGACCATCTTTCCAGCCGCGTACTTGATAATATTCTTCGAGCATAATATCCATACGGCTTACATGTCCGGTACTGTTTCCAGATGCAGGTTCTTTTGTAAAGCGCTCTGGAAGGAAATCATCTTCGCGTCTATTAAATCCAGCTAGGTTATTATAATAACGCTCTAAGTTATAAATTCTTTCTCCAGCCCTCATCACGTCATCAGCAGTCATTGGGACGCCCGTCATCGCACTATATTGCTCAGCATAATGCTCGGCATTTTCGGAGAAGGAAGAGAACTTACAAATATTCATAGAATCAGAGAATGCCAGCATATCTTGGAATATTTTTAATAGTTCACCTTTACCTTCTGGTTTCAGGCGATCTGTTGGTTCTGGAATACCGGCAATTTCACTTGCAACTGTATAGCCGCGCAGGTGGCAGGCCCCACGGTTACTTGTTGCATAGCCAAGTCCGATACCTTGAATTCCACGTGGGTCATAGGCTGGAATCGACTGACCTTTAACAGACATTGAAAGTTCAGGTGCACCCCAAGAGGCAGCTGCACGTGCAGGTCCTTCAGCAAGTACCCCGCCGAAGCCTTCACGGTAAGCAATTTTTCTCGTCAATTCTATCATGGAATCGGCGTCGCCCCAGATCAGTTCTTCAGAAATGATGCCTTTTTCATAAGCCTCCATCGTTACAGAGAAGGCGTGCCCTAGTTCAATTGTATCAAGACCATACTCATTGCATCGGTCTATCATAAAAGAAATCGCTTCAGCATCACTTAATAGACAATTTGAGCCAAGGGACCATGCGGATTCAAACTCAATGCTTTCCACCCGTGTCTTGTATTTGCCATCCTTAACTTCAATTTCTATTTTACAGCCAACGGGGCACGCATGGCAGGTGTTGTTAGCAACTCGTAAATGCGAATTAACATATTCACCGCTGTGCTTTTCCGCTTCATCCCAATGAGTGAGTTGTGAGTTTTTAGTTGGCAATGCTCCAACCTCGTTAATTAGGTTTGTTAACACGTTTGTTCCATAAACGGATAATCCGCCTTTATTTGGTGCGGTTAAGCCGCCTTCGAGAATCGCTTTAACTGCCTTTTTGTTGGCTTCTTTATATTCACCATCTAATTTAGCTACAGGCATATTCCCCTTTTGGGCTGCTTTGATGACAATTGCCTTTAATTTTTTATATCCTGCAACTGCGGCTGTACCACCGCGGCCTGCTGCACGGTCATGTTCATTAATAAACGAAGCGAAACGAACAGTGTTTTCGCCAGCTTGACCAATCGTCATGACGCTTAAATCTTCTTCACCGTATTGCTCTTTCATTTCCTTAATAAATGCTCTAGTGCTCGTTCCCCACAAATTTGAAGCATCGAGAAGTTCTGCTTTACCGTCCGCAATATAAAGATAAACCGGCTTGTCGCTTTTTCCTGAGAAAATAAGATTATCGATTCCTGCCCATTTTAGACGAGCAGCAGTCCATCCACCAATGTGGGAGTCGGTAACAGTTCCTGTAAGTGGAGATTTTGTGACTACACAAAGACGTCCACTCATAGAAGACCGTGAGCCTGTGACAGGACCGGTCATAAAACATAAAATGTTTTCTGGAGATAATGGCTCAACTTCAGGACCATTATCTAACACATACTTAACCCCAAGGCCGCGTCCGCCAATGTACTTTTTCGCATCGTTTTCATTAATGGTTCTGTAATTAATTGTTCCGGTTGTTAAATCAATTAGTACTTCATTATTTTTAAAACCGCCAAGATTCATAGGATTTCCCCTCTTTCCTATTATTATTAATTAATACTAATCTCTTATTCTATTTGATATAAAACAGAGAAATTCCACAACTTAGTTATTTACCCAATATTTATTATACACTTTTTGTAATATTTTTAAAATTAAATTTCTTGTCACAAGAAAAGGATGATAATTTGGTAAGATAATAGTGTATCCATTACGAACTATTATTAAAAGTTAAGATAGAAAAGAGGAAATTTATGAATAACTTAGAACGGTATTCAAGACAAATCCTTTTTCAAGCGATTGGGGAAGATGGACAACGGAAATTGCTGAAGAGCCGCGTTGTTGTTGTCGGAGCAGGAGCACTTGGTACCGTGATAGCTAACCATCTTGTCCGCTCCGGTGTCGGCACCATAAGGCTGATTGATAGGGACCTGGTAGAACTGTCAAATCTGCAGCGGCAAACGCTTTTTGATGAAGAAGATGCCATATTACATCTTCCTAAGGCCGTTGCTGCACAAAATAGACTAAATAAAATTAATTCGAGCGTGACAGTTGAGGCTGTAATCGCGGATTTGAATCTTGAAAATGCTGAAGAATTATTATCAGGGTTTGATGTAATTGTGGATGGTACAGACAACTTTATGACGCGTTTCTTAATTAATGATGTTGCTGTAAAGTTTGAAACCCCGTGGGTTCACGGAGCAGCTGTAAGCTCGCGAGGGATGTTTGCGGTCATTAAACCAGGGGTAACCCCTTGCTACCGTTGTCTTTTTCCACAGGTCCCAACTGGTACCGGTGAAACATGCGATACGGTTGGTGTTTTGTCCCCCTTAACGGATATTATCGGCTCTTTTCAAGCAATGGAAACGATAAAGCTATTGGTGGGGGCAGAAACCACCCCTAATCTGGAACAAATCGATGTTTGGGATGTTACCTCGATGCAAATGGATATTTCACAGGGGAGAAATCCCAATTGCCCTGCGTGCGCGAAGAGTCAATTTGAATTTCTAGATCGGTCCTCCGGAAAACAGATAGTGTATACGACCCTATGCGGCCGGGATACAGTTCAAATCAATCCAAGGAAAAAGAGCGAGCTGGATTTAAAAAAAGCAGTTGAGATCCTTAGAAAGAGCGGAAGGGTCTTGGAAAATGAATTTTTACTTCGCTTTTCACCAGAAGAGGACATATCCATTGTTGTATTTAAAGATTCCCGCGTACTCATCCATGGTACAAATGATGTTGTAAGAGCAAAAATGCTCTATTCCAAATACATCGGGAACTAAATCATGCACCAATAGAAAAAGGTGTGGGGACCCCACACCTTTTTCTAAAAAAATAAGAAAGCATAGATTTCGACTTTGAAAATTGTCCAGTTCGTCGCTTGCGCCTTTCTTATGAGATCATTTTTTCTATGATTAGTCGTTTGCCGGTATTTAAGGTGAATTCAAACCGATCATTAACCTTTTCGTAATAACAAAAATGATGCTGTACATTACAAATCTGTTCTTGATTGTCAAATACCATAAAATTTACACCGTCTTTTCGATGTTCATCCGATAAGAAGGATAAATGGTTATAACAATAGATGCAATCGTAAATTGAAAAGTTTAATGAATTTAATGTCGTAATAAATTGGAAAAAGGCATCATCGTTAACTCCATCTAATAGTCTTTCTAGCGAGAAAATTAAATGTTTCCTTATTCTAATTGTATCGTGATCTCGAAGCATAATCGCTTCCTTCCCACAAAAAATCTTTCCTGGTTCATTTAATATTCCTTTTTTCCATCGGTTCAAACGGAAGATTTCAATTTCTTGATGAACAAAATCATCTAACATCGTAGCTTCTTCGGTCTCCTCATCGAAGAATATCCATTGATTGTTTATTTGTTCCACTGTACCTTCATTATATGCTCGTTGTTGAAAATCATATAGTTTTAGTCGTTGTTGTCGATTCATCGTCTACCTCCGTACACAGTTGCTTTCATCATTCTTTTTAGACATCTTCCTGATATTTTATAACCTTGAAATTTTTAAAAATATAAGTATAAGATTTCTTAGCTTTATAACATAGCCTTACATTTGTGCAAATGTGTTTCTTATATGGGACAATTAACCATTTAAACTGGGCTGAATACAATAGAGCATGCATCAAATGTACATTAATTTGATTGAAAGGGAGTGAGATGTCAATGTGCGGAATCTCGGGGTGGGTTGATTTTGAACATCCTATAAGAAACGAAACAGAAACACTAAATAAAATGGTGAATACTTTGGCGAAAAGGGGCCCAGATGAAACCAACATCTGGTTAGATACACATGTTGGTTTTGGTCATAAACGGCTAATTGTTGTCGACCCTGAAGGGGGAAGGCAGCCCATGACCAAGCAAAAAGAAGGTTATAATTACACCATTTGCTACAACGGGGAATTATATAACACTGAAGATATCCGCAAAATACTCCATACTAAAGGATATTCCTTTAGTGGTCATTCTGATACAGAAGTCCTGTTAACTGCCTATATAGAATGGGCAGAGGAGTGCGTTAATTATTTAAATGGTATCTACGCATTTGCCATTTGGGATTGTAAAAGAGAACAACTCTTTATTGGACGAGATCGTCTTGGGGTGAAACCACTATTTTTTACAGAGTACAAGAAAGGACTTATCTTTGCTTCGGAGTTGAAGGCAATTCTTGCCCATCCGGAAATCAGGACAGAAATTGATCAAAAGGGACTTGCAGAAATTTTTGGGGCAGGGCCGTCAAGGGCTCCGGGGTCAGGTGTATTTAAAGGAATGAAAGAGCTTAGACCCGCCCATGCCCTCACCTTCTCAAAAAATGGTTTGAAGGTTTGGCGCTATTGGAATGTCAAAAGTGAAGAACATAAGGAGAGTGTGGAAGAAACAGCAGAAAAGGTGCGTTATTTAGTAACTGATGCTGTAACGAGACAGCTTGTTTCTGATGTACCATTATGTACCTTCTTATCAGGTGGGCTTGATTCCAGTATTATCACGGCCATAGCTGCAAAGGGTTTCGATGAACAGGGAAAAGGGCAGCTTCATACTTATTCAATTGATTATGAAGGAAATGACCAATATTTTGCTTCGAATGAATTCCAGCCGGATGCTGACGAGAGATTCATTCAAATGATAATAGATGAATTTAAAACCCAACATGATAACAAAACCATATCTCAACAACAGCTTGTAAATGATTTGATAGAAGCAACACATGTCAGAGATTTTCCTGGAATGGCAGATGTGGATTCCTCGTTACTATGGTTTTGTAAAGAAATTAAAAAGGACTTCGTTGTCAGCCTTTCAGGAGAATGCGCTGATGAAATTTTTGGCGGGTACCCATGGTTTCACCGTAAGCAAGATCTTGACCGGCCGGGTTTTCCGTGGATGCGATCTGTCGATGAACGGCAAAGTTTATTAAAATCGCATTGGCAGAAAAAATTAAAGTTAAAAGATTATAGCGTGGAACAATATGCCCTAGCAATTGCTGAAACGCCTAAATTGGAAGGGGAAAGTTTAGCAGAGGCGAAGCGAAGAGAATTATTTTATATAAATATGACTTGGTTCATGACGACATTGCTTGATCGAAAAGATCGAATGAGTATGGGGGCAAGTCTCGAAGTTAGGGTCCCATTTGCTGATCACCGTCTTGTGGAATACGTATGGAATATTCCCTGGGAGATGAAGATGTATCGAGGAAGGGAAAAAGGAATTCTTCGTAAAGCTTTTGAGGGGATCATCCCTGAGCAGGTTCTTTACCGAAAGAAAAGCCCTTATCCAAAAACACATAATCCGGAATATACATTGGCCATCCAAAAATGGATGGAGACAATTATACAAGATAAGTCCTCGATATTACATGAATTTTTTCAAAAGGAACGGTTAGAAAGGATCGTAGAGTCTGGAGGAAATTCCTTTAAGGAGCCATGGTTTGGCCAGCTGATGTCAGGACCTCAATTATTGGCCTATCTTGTGCAGCTTCACACATGGTTTGAGGATTACACTATTAACATAGTGGATTAGATTCAAAACAACAATAGGATGGTACGATTTTATTATTAATTTCCAGATAATATTTGGAATAAAAACCTTATTAGATTAAAATAAGTATTGGGAAGAGGGACTTACCTCTTCCTTTTTTAGAGGAGGATGGTTATGAAAAAAATTACAGTCTTTTTAATTACGTTTTTACTATTATCAGCACTTCCTGTACAAGCTGCTGTAGAAAAGAAAGATAGGCAGTGGCAGGATGAATCCGTGTATTCTATTATGATTGACCGCTTCAACAATGGGGATACAAAAAATGATATCGATGCGAATGCAAAAGATCCCTATATCTATAATGGCGGTGATTTTCAAGGAATTATTGACAAATTAGATTACATACAAGATATGGGGTTTACAGCCATTCGTTTAACTCCAATCTTTGATAATGCTAAAAATGGGTATCACGGCTATTGGGTGAATGACTTTTATAAAGTGGACGAGCATTTTGGATCCATTAAAACGTTCCAAAAGCTTGTAAAAGAAGCTCATAAGCGAAAAATGAAAGTGATAATTGATTTTGTCACTAATAACACTGCAGCCAACCACCCTTGGGTAAATGATCCAAGCAAACAGGAATGGTTTCATAAAAAACAGGATATCAATGATTGGAATAATCAGGAGCAGGTTGAAAATGGCTGGGTCGATGGATTGCCTGACTTAAATCAGGACAACCCTGAAGTTAAAAAATACTTAATTAATGCTGCAAAATGGTGGATTAAGGAAACAGATGTGGATGGATATAGTCTGCCAGAGGTCAATCATGTTCCACTAAGCTTTTGGAATGATTTTTCAACGGAGATAAAGAAAGAGAAAAAGGACTTTTTTCTCTTAGGCGTTATGTCAGAAAAAACGGCTATTGACTTGAATAAATATCATAAAGCGGGAATTGATAGCTTATTTGATTACACCCAAAGTGAGAAATTAAGAAAGGCTTTTGAAACGACAAATCAACCTTTTAGTCCTCTTAACCCTGCTTTTGAAAGTACTCAAAAACCATCCGGGTTAACGGCGAATTTTTTTGATAATGAGTATACGGTAAGATTTACCAAAGATATTGTGGATCAGAGACAGTTCCCAGGTTCTCGGTGGAAAACGGCACTAACCTACGTTTATACGACTCCAGGAATTCCTATTTTTTATTATGGGACTGAAATTGCATTAATTGGAGGAGAAATTCCGGATAACCGTCGGCAAATGAATTTTCGTACGGAAAAAGAGCTAATTGACTATATTACCAAGCTTGCCGAGCAGCGAAACCAGCTTCCTTCCTTAACAAGAGGAACAATGGAAGTGCTTTATGATAAAGGCGGAATGGTGGTTTATAAACGTGTCTATAAAGGGGAAACATCGGTTGTTGCGATAAACAATTCGACTAAATCACAAAAAGTTATTTTAACAGACGAGCAGTTAGCGGATGGCAAGGAGCTTCGTGGTTTACTCGGAGGAGATCTTGTACGTAGTCGAGACCATCAATATATTCTTATCACTGACCGTGATAATTCTGAGATATATGTATTGACAGAAAAAAGTGGAATAAATATTTCACACATTGCTTCGTTAATCACTGTTCTCATCTTGGTGTTTATCTTCCTTTTCTTGATCATTAAGAGAAGTAAAAATAAAGTGATAGAATAATACAGCGCATCGGCGGAGGTTCTGCCGATGCGTTGTTTTTACCCATTAACAATTGTCCCGCCATTTACGTGGATCATTTGACCGCTAACATATGTAGAGTCATCCGATGCTAAGAAAACATAGGCAGGTGCAAGTTCAAACGGCTGTCCGGCTCTTCCCATTGGGGTAGTTGATCCGAAAGTAGCTACCTTATCAGCGGTAAATGTCGATGGGATTAACGGAGTCCAAATAGGTCCCGGTGCTACACCATTAACTCGAATTTCCTGTAGTGTGAGTGATTTTGCCAACGAACGTGTAAAGGAAACAATTGCTCCTTTTGATGCCGAGTAATCAAGTAATTGTTCATTACCTTCGTAAGCTGTAATTGAAGCGGTATTAATAATGGCAGCTCCTTTCTTTAAATAAGGCAGGGCCATTTTTGTCATATAAAAATAGGAGAAAATATTGGTTCGAAATGTTTTTTCCAGCTGAGCGGTTGTAATATTCAGTAGACTTTGCTGTGGATGCTGCTCAGCTGCATTGTTTACAAGGATATCAAGCTTACTAAATTGATTAATGGTTTTATGAACAATCTCCTTACAAAAGTCTTCATTTCCGATATCACCCGCAAAAAGGAGACAGCTGCGTCCTTCGGCTTCAATAAGCTTCTTTGTTTCCTCGGCATCTTGATCTTCCTCTAAATATACAAGTGCAACATCCGCACCCTCTTTGGCAAAATAAATAGCAACTGATTTTCCAATTCCGCTATCGCCACCCGTAATAATGGCCGTTTTACCAGTTAATTTTCCCCCAGCCCTATAATTGGGGTCAACAGAAATTGGAAGAGGATTCATTTCATGTTCCACTCCTGGCTGATGGTTCTGATGCTGTGGTGGGAATGTCAACTTATGTTGCGTTTGATTGTTGCTCATTTACTAAAACCTCCGTGAATTTATTCTTTTATTAGTTTTAGATAAATGAGTCAAATTATAAATAAAAAAGGCAATAAGGATTATCATCCTTATGCCTTGGATATCATCGATAATTGATGAATTGAACATCAATACTAAGATCTGCTTCACGTATCAAAGAGATAATTTTTTGCAAATCATCTCGGTTCTTACCGCTGACACGGACTTGATCGTCTTGTACCTGACTTTTCACTTTTACACCACTATTTTTAATAATCGTATTAATTTTTTTGGCATTATCTTTATCGATCCCTTGGGCAAGTTTAGCTCTTTGACGAACTGTGCCTCCTGATGCTTTTTCAATTTTTCCATAATCAAGATTTTTAACGGGAACGCCTCTTTTGAATAATTTGCCAAACAATACATCCTTTAATTGATCCAATTTATATTCGTCATCAGAGATGAGGACAAGTTCCTCTTTATCAAGTGAAACTTCACTTTTACTTCCTTTAAAATCGTAGCGTGTTCCAATTTCTTTCATAGTTTGCGTAATCGCATTAGTGACTTCAGAAAAGTCAACTTTGGATACAATATCAAATGAGCTATCTTTCGACATACCATTACCTCCTATTTTTTGTTATTAGTAGGGTACGTTCCCCTGCTGAAGTTTCCCTTTATGGCTATATTATAGTAAAATATAGCAGTTCAAACAAGAAGAGAAAGCGGAAGCGCCTTCGGAACAAGCACAGCTTTTTCCTGCGGAGATCACTCGAAGAAGCTTTCCTTAGTGTTAAGGGGCTTATGACCCAATCTTCTAGTGCTGAAGCTAGACAGTAATCAATTATAAAAAAAGCTTTTAAAAATTTTTGGGAAAATCTCCGAAAAAAGAAAAGGGGAGTTATATATGTCACTTAAAGAACTTATAGGTCAAACAACGACTCTTACAGTTGCACGAAAAGCTGATTTTGGCTATTTTTTAACAGATGGAAATGAAGATGTTTTGCTTCATATTAATCAAGCACAACAAGAATTATCCGAAGGTGATCAAATCGAAGTCTTCTTATATGTGGATTCACAAGGGAGAATCTCCGCTTCGATGACTATACCAGAAATTTCTGTAGGAAGTTATGGATGGGTCAAGGTTACTGATGCGAACCCGAAAATAGGCGTCTTTTTAAATATTGGTCTGCCGAAAGATATTTTGTTGGGTGCAGATGATCTTCCTGCCCATCAATCAGTTTGGCCGAATCCAGGGGATTTAGTATATATTACTTTAAGAGTAAATCGCAATAATCTTATTTATGCGAAGCTGGCGAGTGATCAAGTTATTCAATCAATTTCAGTCAAAGCAACTAGAAAAGATTTTAACAAAAATGTACAAGGACATATTTACCGGACAGCGAAGGTGGGAAGCTGGGTTTATACGATTGAAGGCTATAAAGGATTTATTCATGAATCACAGCGCGGGAAAGAGCCCCGTTTAGGCGAAAAAATAGAAGGTCGGGTTATTGACGTCAAGGAAGATGGAACGATAAACGTTTCCTTGCTTGCAAGAAAAGAGGAATCACAAGATCTGGATGCAGCTAGAATTTACGAGTATTTAATGAGTAGAAATGGCGCGATGCCGTATAACGATAAAAGTATGCCCGAAGATATTCAAGAACGGTTTGCCTTAAGTAAAGGCGGATTTAAACGTGCTCTCGGAAAGCTTATGAAAGAGGGTAAAGTATATCAAGAAGGCAGCTGGACTTATGCGAAAAAAGATTAACGAATTTGTTACATACTCTTTTTCTTTATGATTACAATAAAGATTGCAAGGAATATTGAAAGGAGTACAAATATGCCGCACACTACTGATAATGATAAAAAAGCAAAAGACAATAATGCTCTTCACCACGAAAAGAATATGATGCGTGAAAAAAATCGTCAGGCAGGGAAAAATCAATACTCAAAGAAAACAGATCATAAATAATAAGAGTGAGGTGCCTGACACCTCACTCTTTATTAATAATCATTTATGATGACAATTGGTTTAAAAAGAATATGGAAATAGTGCCCGGACCTGTATGAGCCCCAATAGCTGAGCCAATCGAAGAGATATAAATCTCTTTAGGATGAAACTCTTCTTCAATCATCGCTTTAACTTCCAGTGCTGATCCTTCATTATCAGCATGGCTGATCCCAATTACTTGCTCCTGTAAATTTGACCCACGTTCATTTATAATTTCGATTAACCGGCGGTATACTTTCTTTTTTCCTCTGATTTTCTCAATCGGAACGAGTTTCCCGTCTTCCATGTTTAAGATGGGCTTAATATTTAATAATCCACCCAAAAATGCGGAAGCTTTAGAAACCCTGCCGCCTTTTGCTAAATAATCTAAATCCTCAACTGTAAAAATATGCTCCATATGCTGGCTTCTAAACAGAACATCTTCTAAGATCTTTTCTTTTGCTGCATTATTTGAAGCGAGCCTAGCAGCTTCTTGAACGACAAGACCAAATCCTAGCGAAGCACATTTCGTATCCACAATCGTTAATTGAAAGTTTGGATATTTTTCCTTCACTTGGTCAAGAATCATAACAGCGGTTGAATATGTACCGGATAACTCAGAAGAAAAGGCAATGTAGATTCCATCTTCATTCTTTTCCGCCATTTCTGTAAAAACTTCCTCAAACAAAAGGGGAGAGGCTTGAGATGTTTTTGGAACAACACCACTGCGGATGGCATCATAGACAGTTTTCGGATCAATCGTTTTAACATCTTCATATTCTTGTTCATTAATTTCAACCTTTAAGGGAAATAAGTAAACATGCTTTTCTTCATAAAAACTTTTGGGTAAATCGCATGCGCTGTCAGCGAGTATCTTTACCGGCATGAAGCTCACCTGCTTTCACAACTTATATCTATAATTTCAGTTTATCGGTTTAGACTTAAAAATACAATTACCTAATTGGAGATTTAAAAGGAGGAATACAAATGATTTGGCTCCAAACGAAAAAAATATTTATTGTTATAGTCGGTGCATTATTAAATGCACTTGCCATGAATTTTTTTCTCATCCCAGCGAATGTTTATTCTAGCGGTTTTACCGGAATTGCACAATTACTTTCGAAGGTTATAAGTGATTATACACCAATTCATGTTTCGATGGGTTTTTTATTACTTGTGCTTAATATTCCGGTAGCAATACTCGGATGGAAAAAGGTAGGTAAATCTTTTACGTTTTATAGTTTTATAAGTGTTGTACTTTCGTCCTTATTTCTCACAATACTTCCAGTCTACAAATTCTCACATGATATTTTACTTAATGCTGTATTTGGTGGTGTTATTCAAGCAATTGGGGTTGGAATTACCTTAAAATGGGGAGCTTCTACTGGTGGTGTCGATATCATCGCTATGGTTTTATCGAGGATGAAGGACAAACCTGTAGGACCGTATATGTTTGTATTAAATGGAATCATCGTTATGACTGCTGGTTTTCTTTATGGTTGGGAGAAAGCACTTTATACACTCGTTACTTTATACACCTCGACAAGAGTGATTGATGCAATCCATACAACGCATGCAAAGCTGACAGCGATGATTATCACCAAAAAAGCCGAGGAGCTTAAAAAAGCAATTCATGCTTCACTTGTTAGAGGCATCACCATGATTCCTGCAAAAGGGGCATTTTCCAATGAAACAAAAGATATGCTGATGATTGTCATTACCCGCTATGAACTATATTATTTACAGCGAATCATTAAAGAAGTGGATCCCAAAGCCTTTACGAATATTGTCCAGACTACATCGGTCTATGGATTTTTTCGAAGAGATTAAAAAGAAAAGCGGAAGTGCCTTGATCAGCCCCGACAAGCATAAGACGAGCCGGTGAGAAGGTTGTTTTTTAACCTTCTTGCCGGATTGGCTTATGACCCCGAGGGGCTAGGCGCTGCAGCTAGACATGAAAGAAAAGCGGAAGCGCCTTTAAATTGCGCTTCCGCTTTTCTATTTACAGCTATTGAATCTGATCAAGCTCTTGTTGCATCTTTTGGAGCTGGGCTTGCTCTGCTATAGTCGAGTTTGCAAATGCAGAACTAAGTGCATTTTTTGCTTTTGCGACTGCAGGATCAAGATCATTTGGGTTAGCAGACTTCGCCATTTCCACAAATCTCCGTGCTTCCTGGAATAATTGGTTTCCCATGTTAAATTCCTCCAAGCGAGGAGTCATGCACATTGGCCATTTTCTGAGATTCCGCTTCAGCGTAGGTCATGTGATAAGGAATCCGTTCAGAATGCTTGTTAATGGAATCCTTGCCTTGCTGGACAAAGCGTTTCGATTTGTTTGATTTACCCATTCGAATCCCTCCAATATGCTAAAAAGCTCATATTGAAACAGCAGTGCTGCCTCAAAAAATAGTATGCTCTAAAAAGGGGGGTTCAATTAGGTAAACAATGGCGAAAACACGTGATTATTTTATCCCGCATTAACGGGCAGTATGACCAGGTTTCATTTAATATTTAACAAATCTGCTAAATATTCCCCGACGCCATCTTCTTCATTACTCAAGGTCACGTCATTGGCGATGTTCTTTACTTGTTCAATCGCATTTCCCATCGCGATCCCATGCCCAGCATATTCAAGCATTTCCAAATCATTATCCTCATCACCAAATGCAACAATCCTTTCAGCTGGTATTCCATAGTAATCAGCAGCCTTTTTCAAGCCTACAGCCTTGTTCAAACCAACCTTAATGATTTCGATAACATGCCATGGGGCCGCCCAGCTTCGTTGCTCGATCACTTCAGCATGAACCTGAGATAAATGGTTACGAATCTGTTTGAGATTATCTTCCTCTGTATGGATCAGCATACTTGTAGGTGAATCATTAAGAAAATTTTGAAGATCACCGGTGGTGATTTTTGGATTGCCATATCTAAAAATATCTAAAAGCTTTTCATCGTGGTAATGGAAATAAACATCGTCCATCACTTCGGCAATAATATTGTGAAAATGAAAGCTTCTGCATGCCTCTACAATGTCTTTGGCCACTTTAATATCAAGCGGCTCATGATAAAATCCCCAGCTAGACTGTCGTGGGTGGTGCATAAAGGCTCCGTTAAAATTAACAATCGGTGTGTCCAGTTCCAATTCACGATAATACATTTCACTGGAGCGATAAGGTCTTCCTGTGGCAATCATGACAATATGACCTTCCGCTCTTGCTTTTTGGATTATTTCCTTATTTTTTATGGAAATTGTTTTATCGTCTTTTAATAGTGTTCCATCTAAATCTAATGCGATTAAATGTTTCTCTGTCATATGGACTCCTTCTTATTTTGAATTTTCATTAATAAATAATAAATGCAATGCTTTAGGAAAAAATTTGTCTGCATGATACACTACATTTATGATAAGTTTGCATAATGAATGGAATTCTTTATTTCTATATTTACTATGTTAACAATTTTATATCTAAACTGTAAAAAAATTCACACCAAAAGCCATCAAACAACTATATACTTTTTATGTGTCTTTCGGAAGTGGATTTATTTACTCGCCTTTTGGAAATTGTAATAAAAACATTCCATGAAGTAAATACAAAAATAATAAGGAGTGAATCCATATGAATGAAGAATTAAAAGAAAATATTATGGGCGCATTAGAGTTAGTTATTGACCCTGAGTTAGGCGTAGACATTGTTAACTTGGGTTTAGTTTATAATGTTGAAATGGATGATGAGGGTATAGCTACGATCACAATGACGTTAACTGCAATGGGCTGTCCACTTGCTGGGGTAATAGTGGACCAAGTGAAAAGAGCTCTGGTTGACATCCCTGAGATAAAAGATACAGAAGTAAATATCGTTTGGAACCCGCCTTGGAATAAGGACATGATGTCACGCTATGCGAAAATTGCTTTAGGTATTCGCTAAGGAGGTAAAAAACATATGAAAAACAAAGTGATTTTAGTTAGTTCGAACCAACTGGGCAGGGGCGATCAAATACTTGGTGAGAATATTCTTGAAACATTTTTTACGATTTTGAAGCAAAAAGAAGAGCTTCCCGCAGCTGTTTTTTGTATGAACAACGGGGTATTAACGATGACAGAAGATTCATTTGTTTCCGTTCATTTAAAGGAATTGGAAGCGAAAGGTGTCGATATATTAGCATGTAAAACATGTGCTGATCATTATGAAGTAACAGAAAAATTGTCGGTTGGCAAAATTAGTGGAATGGGCGACTTTATTGATCTGGCAGCAAAATATGAGGTAGTAACCATTTCTTAAAAACAGCGGAGTTTCTGCTGTTTTTTTTCATACTTCACAAAAAATAACATATATAACTGTAGGTTGTGAGATAGTTCACTTTTTTCAAATATAATCACCTTTATAATACAGAGTATTAAGGAAGATTGAGTTTGAAATAATTGTTTTTTAGGAGGCGTTTCATTTGTCTTTTAATCGAGATTTTAATAAAGATCCATTTATCGTGATATGGGAGCTGACACGTGCATGCCAATTAAAATGTCTGCATTGCCGTGCAGATGCACAATACACAAGGGATCCACGCGAACTATCTTTTAAAGAAGGCAAGAATCTAATTGATCAAATATATGATATGAATAACCCAATCCTCGTTTTTACCGGCGGAGATCCTTTAATGAGGGAAGATATCTTTGATATTGCTAAATATGCTGTGGAAAAGGGTGTACGGGTATCAATGACACCCAGTGCTACCCCAAATGTAACGAAAGAAGCAATTCAAAAAGCTAAAGAGGTTGGTCTTTCTCGCTGGGCGTTTAGTATTGACGGACCGACTGCAGAAATCCATGACCATTTCCGTGGAACGGCTGGTTCTTATGATCTGACAATGGAACGAATAAAATACTTACATGAGCTTGAAATTCCGATTCAGATTAATACCGTTATTTCTAGATATAATGTTAAATACCTCAATGAGATGGCAAAAATGGTAGAAGAATTGAATTGTGTACTTTGGAGCGTCTTTTTCCTTGTCCCAACTGGAAGAGGACAAGTGTCGGATATGATTTCTCCTGTTGAACATGAAAAGGTACTTAGATGGCTTTATGATCTTAGTAAACGGGTACCATTTGATATTAAAACGACAGAAGCTATGCATTACCGCCGTGTAGTTATTCAACAAAAAATGCGTGAAGCAAAAGCACAGACAGGTGAAATCGACTATTTAAGTGCCTTGACTGAAAAAGGGTTAACCGGTTCCATTGATGGTCTTGGACGTGCACCTAAAGGTGTGAATGATGGAAATGGCTTTGTGTTTATTTCCCATATTGGCGATGTTTATCCTAGTGGTCTTTTACCAGTTAAGGCTGGAAATGTTCGTGAAACATCGTTAGCGGAAATTTACCGTGAATCACCAATCTTCAAAGCTTTAAGAAATCCTGATGAATTTAAGGGTAAATGTGGTGTGTGTGAATTCCGTTTTGTTTGCGGCGGTTCAAGGTCAAGAGCCTATGCCATGACAGGTGATTATCTTGAAAGTGAACCATTCTGCGTCTACATTCCAAAAGCCTTAAGAGAGAAGCAGGCACATTAAGAAAAAAACTAGCATAAAAACAAGGCTGTCTTCTAAGTGTAAGACAGCCTTGAAAAAATGACAGATGAATCGGTCTTATTCTATATTACAGTAAATTGCTGAGCAATTTTCACAGCCGATTTCATCCTTTAAATATTGGAGATCCAAAATCGAAATTTTCCCTTTTTTAATATTAATAATCTTATCCCGCTTTAGCTCACTGAGGATCCGATTTGTACTTTCACGAGAGGTACCACAGAAGTTTGCCAGTTCTTGATTGGTTAATGGCAGGTCAATTAAGATTTCATTGCCTTTTGGGATTCCATAGCTGTTGGACATCCGAATAAGCGTAGAAAATAAGGCGCCGCGTTTCCCATTTAAGACAAGATCGCGAAATTTTGTTTGCGTTTTGCGAAAATGATCACTCATCCATTTCATGAACTCGAAGGCAAGCTTACTATTTTGGAAAATTTCACTTTCAATTACATCTTTTTTTATCGCAGCAATTTCTCCTTCTTCAAGCACCTTAGCACTTAATAAATATCGTGGATTGTCTGTAAACAGCGTTAATTCACCACAAATATCATTATCGCTACAAATTCTTAACGATAGTTCACGGCCATCTGATGTAATTTTACTGATTTGAATTTTGCCAGAAATAATAATGTAAAGTTCCTCTGCTTCCATGCCTTCTTGAAATAGGTAGCTGCCTCTTTCACTTTTAAAATGTCGGTCAGCAAATCTAAGTAATTCTTTTATCTCAATGGAATGGGTTGGCTTCATTGTCGCCATCATTTAATTCACCTCTAGAACATTTCCTAACCCAGTCAATTTTTTCTATAAGTTAGGTTTCGTTATGTATATTTTATCTCAATAAAATGGAGTAAACAATGACAATACAGTGAAAACTTCAGCGGATTAAAAAAACAAAATGTAAAAATTATATTATAAAATGGATGTAATTAAATTTAAAGTGGATAATGATTTCCAAAATCAATCTTTTATTCATGTACAAACATCTGTTAAGAT
>NZ_JBALPG010000099.1:0-28110 GCF_036965245.1 Neobacillus drentensis | reverse complement strand
TTATACCAAATTAACGCAGTGAATTATTGAAGTAAATGAATAAAATAAGAGGCTGCCGAGAGTTATTCGACAGCCTAAGAAGCAGGTTTACCCTGCTTCTAAAGCTTTATAAAGGAGGAAATAGTTAATCCCAAGAGTTCTTAAGAGAGGTTAAGCAATTAAAACTAGTTAATGCTGTTGATTAATTTTGACGCTTTTGACATGACCTTTTTTGAAATAGCCTTTGATGAATGGTACTGCATAACGGTCAAGTCCGAAAAGGTAAGCTCCAGTTCCTGTGAATAACAGAATCATTGCAACTGTATAAAGAATTGGGTTTGTGCTAGTTGTTCCTGCAAGCATAAAGTTTAAGTTCATAAAGGCACCTGCAATTAATGCTGGGATTGTAGCTAAACCAATAATTAATCCTAGACCAACCAGTAATTCTCCCCAAGGAATTAAAACGTTAAATATATGAACATTTGGGATCGCGAATTGTTGTAAGAAGTCTGCGTACCATCCTTGTACTGCCGGATGATCTCCTGTTGCATTTGCAAGTGCCCCTTTTAAGAACCCACCTGCGTCAAATCCGCCTGTCAATTTATGATAACCTGCTTCAAACCATTGTAATCCAAGCCAAACTCTTAATATTGTCCAAACTACAGCTGCTTGAGGAGTTTTGTACCATCTCATCACAATCATCTCCTATTATAATTTGTGAATAATTTCACAAATAAATATAAAATAATTCCTTTTCCCCTTTTCGACTAGGGGTGATCAGCTAGCTGTTTCTTGTAGTGGAAGTTTGTGAATTGTTTCACTATCTCCTCTACACTTATAATATACTCTCCTCTTATAAAAATGACAACGGGTTTCACAGTTTTTTAACATATTAATATTAGAAAATTGAATAGAATGTGAACTTATTACGTTGCTTATGTTAGAAATATGTAAAGACGGCATTTAAATTATGATGCCGTATCTTTTTAGTCTAGTTTACCTACTAATAACACGCTAATAGGGACCTCCTATTTATTCGGTTCTATTTTTTGACACTATCGATTGATAATCATCCGTATAAGCAATTAAATCGCCCCACTCCATCAAATCTTCATCGGAGATCTTCCAAGTGTGTTTTTCTGAGTCCTGGCGAATGGCTGCAAAATGGTGAGGATCAGTAGAATAAACTTGATAGCCTTCCTTTTTACATTGATCAATAAAAAAGTTTTCCTCTGCGCGATTTACCTTTTCAAAGCGAACATTATAAAATATCTCTTTTTTAAACAGTAAAGTCGCACCGGCAACAATGTCCGAAATTGCATTTTCAGTACCTGGGACATGAATCAATGCCTTTTTCTTTTTAAAATAAATATAGTAAGAGTTTTTTCCGACAATCGAAACATTTTTATTTTTAAAAGCTTTCATGGCACTAGTAATATATTCTGGTCCGTAATAGTCATCGTC
The DNA here is from genome assembly GCF_036965245.1 of Neobacillus drentensis. Taxonomy (GTDB): domain Bacteria; phylum Bacillota; class Bacilli; order Bacillales; family Cytobacillaceae; genus Neobacillus; species Neobacillus drentensis_G. The sequence continues at coordinate 26,667 of NZ_JBALPG010000099.1, read as the reverse complement.
ATCAAATTTCGCTATATAGTCATAGCTTGAGTTCAATACCCCAAAGTTTAAGCAGTCACCTAAGGTCGCCTTTTCATGCAGTTGAAATACCTTTACATTTGGATACTTCCTTGCCTTTTTAATCCATCGGTCAATATTCATCGAATCTTTATTCAAAATAATAATTAACTCTTTATCCTTCCAGGTTTGCTGTTGGTAATTCTTGAAAACATTATCAATACTCTCTTCTCTTATTGTACATGTTATGATAGAAACCACTTTTTTACTCCTTCTATGGTTATGAGTTTATGACTTGATTTAAAAAGCTTGTTATATGAGGATAGTCGCTCAGGTTTTTAATATCAATAAAAAGCTCTTTTCGATCCTTTGAGCTAAAGCCTGCAGCCCCTAATATATTGAAATGCTGGATATCAACTTGGAGCATAAGGATGATGGTTTCTAGGATGAGGATGAACTTTTCTTGGAACTTTTGAATTTGCTTAGTCCTTGATTTTCTAAGTAATTTATATTCCCTTAAGAGCTTATTTATCGTTAATAAATCTGTAATTCCTGAAAGCTCTAATCCTAGAATGAGAACATCGACATCATGATGTTTTATTGTAAAAAGGCCGAAGTTCCCAATTGCCTCTCTCCATTTGCTTTCTTCAACCGGATGCTCCTGATGGTAAGTGATTAATTTTTTACTGACAATACATTGTACACCCATTTTGTATAAACGGTATCCTAATTCCCAATCTTCATAACCGTAATGGAAAAACTCTTCATCAAACCCCCCTGCCTGTACAATCAATTCTTTCCGTATTGAGACATTCCCTGTATGAAAGGCCATCCACGGAAACGCAAACCCTTTTAAATCTGATTTGAAGTTTCCTACGATCTGCCGAAACCATGGGTATGAATGAAATGCTAAATCCTTGTAGGTTTTTCTGGCAATATCGTTTTTTTCTAATAATGGATATGGTTCATCAAGAGGATCTTTACAATCTTGCAATCTGGTATATATATCTTGATTATTTTTTGTTAAGTTTGCGATTGTGTCAATTTTATCTTCGGAGAAGTTTGGGAAAACACATGTATAAAGTGCTTTAGAATGCATAACACCTGACACAATCACATTTTTTTTTGATTGATGATACTTATAGTGATTTTCTACAAAATCACTATCTGTGATCATTTCCGCATTCAGAAAGATCAGAAACCTTCCCCTTGCAGAACGAATGCCTAAATTTCTAGCCTTCGCTCTTCCAAGCTTTTGCTTATTGTGGATATATTTGAAATGGTATGGTGGAGAATAGTCTTTAAGTTTTTCTTCGGTTTGGTCTGTAGAGGCATCATTAATAAATATTACTTCCATTTTTTTAGGATTAAATGTTTGGAATTCAAGTGAATAAAGGCTAAATAGATTTAGTGGGTAATTATTTTGCGATGGAATAATGATACTGACTTCAATATCTAGTTTTTTTCTATTTACTGAATCTGCGCTATTACTTGTTTGGGGAATTTGCTTCTTTTCTTTTTGTATACTATCATTTTTTGTATTTCTTGACATAGCGCACCCCTTCATTTTTGATTTTCTGAAATAACCATTCCAATTGGTCGAGCTTATACACAATATGATTACCATTTATTTTTGACTAAACTTGAGCCCAGTTTTGTTGGTAACGTTCACTTTTTTTTCAAAAAATGGCTTAAATAATTAAATGAAAGAAAAAAAGAGCCTGAAAGCTCTTTTAAGTAGATTCTCCTCTTTTTCTATAATGCTGTTAATGTTGTGGGTTGATGTACTGGTGTATAGTCTCCAAGGATTGGATAATAGACAAGTGCCGCTTCTAGCCTTGCTAGCTGCTCAACATCTTTTTTTGCCGCCATAATGATAAATGTCTCTTCTGCTACATGTTCGATCTTCGTAATCGATGAGCTCGTTTGTATATTGCTTAGTCCGAGAACTAACCATAATTCCTTTATTTGACCTTTTTTAAGAATTGTTGCAGTATCTGCTGCAGATGAGACACTTCTTTTTGCAGGAGGGTTTTGACACACATAGACCAAGTCCTCGATAATGGCACTTGCTGTGGGAAACATTCCAGCACCTGGCCCTTGTAGCGTGATGCCGCCAACAATATCTGATTGGACATTGATAGCATTCTGTACCCCTTCCACATGATAAAAAGGATGCTCCGTTCCTACAAGAGCTGGCTTTACAGTTGCTTTGATCTGATTGCCTAACCTGCTTATACAGGCAATATGTTTAAACCTTAATCCTAATTTTTCTGCTGTTTCAATCAATTCACTCGTTATAGCTGTAATCCCTTCACGTTCAACAGCATGCCAATTTGGTTCTTCCCCAAAGGCAATTCTGCTAAGAATCATCGTTTTATAAAAAGCGTCAAAGCCCTCGACATCATTTGTTGGGTCAGCTTCAGCAAAGCCATTTACTTGGGCTAATTGCAAGGATTGGGCAAAAGACTGCTTCTTCTCGCGCATTTCGGTCAGAATGAAATTCGAAGTACCATTAAGGATTCCTTGAATCTTTTGAACACGATTGATATTCAATAATTGTCTAAGTGTTTGAATTACTGGAATTCCCCCTGCTACTGTCGCTTCAAAACCAACGGATACATTATTTTTTTCCGCCAGCTCGAGCAGTTCTTTTCCGTGATGGGCAAACATTTCTTTATTCGCTGTAATAATGTGACATCCCCGCTCGATTGCTTTTTTCAAAAATGAAAAGGTAGGCTCTTTGTCGACGATTGCTTCGACAACAATATCAAGCTGTGGCAAACTTAGAACGTCTGCAAATTCTGTAGTAATAAGAACATCCTCACTAATGTTTCTTTCCTTCTGCTTGTTTTTGATTAGGACAGCAGCAACCTCAACCTTTTTACCCAATGACACTGTTAACTCCTCTTCATGTGATTGAATCGTCCGATAAACACCTTCCCCAACAGTTCCAAAACCTAGGATTGCCACTTTTATTACAGTCATGTTCATCCACCCCTTCAATTTATTCAGAATTTGTTTCACCCATATATCTCGAAACAGGAAAAGCCCTCTTCATAAGAAGAGGGCCGAATTCCTCCTCTTATCTTCCAGGTTAAAAATAACCTGCAGGAATTAGCACCTTTTCAAGGAATACCTTGAAGGTTGCCGGGCTTCATCGGGCCTAATCCCTCCGCCGCTCTGGATAAGAGTATTATTTATTTTTCATTAAATTTCCAAGTTATAAAAAGAATTCTAGTTGAATTATTCGTAAAAGTCAATATCTTCTTATAACTAAAGTGGTAATAAAGAAATAGTTTCCTTTGTATCTATGTTTTCAATCAGATTAACAGATACTCTCAGTTTCATTTTTCTCATCCAATCAGTATTTCTAAAATTTCATCTATGAAATTATCAAATATTTTAGATTTTTATACAAATGAAATGGCCCTTTAAGAACGAAAAGAAGCTCGCCGTTGATGACGAGCTTTACTTATCTCTTTTCTAACTCTGCAGTTTCCCTTCTGCCAGCTTAATTTGCTTAATCACCTGTTCAGGTGCTGTACCGCCAAAGCTGTTCCTTACGGCAACTACATGATCAGGAGCCAATACCTTATAAATGTCCTTTTCAAATAATGGGCTGAACCCTTGATATTCTTCAAAATTTAAATCTAGCAAAAATTTGTTAGATTGAATGGCATACAGGACAATTTTCCCGATTACTTCATGGGCTTCACGGAAGGGTAACCCTTTTCGTACTAAGTAATCAGCAATATCTGTTGCATTGGAGAAGTCATTATTTATTGCCTTATTCATCACATCTTTGTTTACTGTCATCGTTTCGATCATAGGTGCCAACAGCTTTAATGAACCCTCAAGTGTCTCTACCGTATCAAACATGCCTTCTTTATCTTCCTGCAAATCCTTGTTATAGGCGAGCGGTAAGCCTTTTAACACGGTCAACAAGCCGATTAAATTTCCATATGTGCGGCCAGTTTTCCCTCTTAGCAGTTCCGGCACGTCCGGGTTTTTCTTTTGCGGCATAATACTTGAGCCGGTACAAAACGAATCGTCCAACTCTACGAATTGAAACTCCTGGCTTGACCAAATAACAAGCTCCTCAGAAAGTCTTGAAATATGGGTCATTATAATGGAACCAATCGATAAAAATTCCAGAATAAAATCACGATCACTAACGGCATCCATACTGTTTGGATATACCGTTTCGAACCCCAGCAGCTCGGCCACACGTTCACGATTAATAGGAAAGGTCGTCCCTGCCAATGCACCGGAACCAAGCGGAAGCCAATCAATCCGTTTTAGAGAATCAAGCAGTCTCCCTTTATCACGTTCAAACATCCAAAAGTACGCCATTAAATGGTGGGCAAAGGAAACTGGCTGGGCCCTCTGCAAGTGCGTGTACCCTGGAATTAACGTTTGAACATTCTCTTTTGCTTGCTCTATTAATGCCTGCTGGACGTCTTCCAGTAATTTAATTATCTCGTTCGTTTTTGTTCGTAAATAAAGATGCATATCAGTTGCAACTTGGTCATTCCGGCTCCGACCTGTATGGAGCTTGCCGCCGGCTGGTCCTATTTTTTCAATCAATAGTTTTTCAATATTCATATGAATATCTTCATCTTCAACTAAAAACTCAACCTCATCATTTTCTACCATTGTTTTAATAGAAAAAAGACCTTCTTTTATTTTTAACGCGTCTTCCATCGGAATAATACCGCATTCACCAAGCATTTGGACATGTGCAAGGCTGCCTGCGATATCCTCTTTTGCTAGTTTTTGATCAAAAGAAATGGAAGCTGTGAATTCTTCCACCAATTTGTTGGTTTCTTTTGTAAAACGTCCGCCCCATAGCTTTGACATGTATTTTTCTCCCTTCAAACTGGGCTTTTTTTAGTGTTTTATAGCCTTAAATAATTTTTATCAGCGAATTTTGAGTGTTTATCGGCGAATTTTGCATTTTATCGGCGAATTCAATCAATTTATCAGCGAATTTCCAATTTTATCGGTGAATTGCAAAATCCCTTAAGTTAAAAACCCATCTTTTAAGAAGTTTGCCCCCGAAATTTAAGCTTCGAGGGCACTCTAATTGTTATTTTAGAACCGATTCTATTTTATTTACTTCAGAATAAACCTTCGTCGGTAAGCCCCAAAGTTTAATAAAACCAACCGCAGCATTATGATCAAAGGCGTCGCCTTTTGCATAGGTTGCTAGCTCCTCATTGTAAAGGCTGTGAACAGATTTTCGGCCAACCACCGTGTGGTTCCCTTTATGAAGCTTGACGCGGATGGTGCCGGAAACTGTCTTTTGCGTTTCATCAATAAACGCATCAAGGGCAGATTTTAGCGGTGAATACCAGAGACCTTCATAAATAATCTTTGCCATCTGCTGTTCAACCTGTGTTTTAAATTGAGTGACCTCCCGAGTCAAGGTTAAAAACTCTAATTCTTTATGGGCATTGATTAAGATTAACGCAGCCGGATTCTCATACACCTCACGTGATTTAATTCCTACTAATCTATTTTCTATATGATCAATTCGGCCAACCCCATGCTTTCCGCCAAGCTGGTTTAAGGTTTCAATTAATTGAACTAATGGAAGCTGTTCGCCATTAAGGGCAACAGGGACACCTTGTTCAAATTCAATTTCCACATATTCTGCCGAATCTGGAGTTAATTCAATCGGATTCGTCCAAGCAAATGCTGCTTCCGGCGCCTCTGCCCATGGATCTTCAAGCACTCCAGCCTCACATGCACGTCCCCAGATGTTGGCATCAATCGAAAATGGATTGTCTAAATCAACTGGAATCGGAATTCCATTTTCCTCAGCATACAATATCTCTTCATCACGGGTCATGCCCCACTCACGAACCGGAGCAACTACTTTTAAACTTGGATTTAAGGCTTGGATCGATACTTCAAAGCGGACCTGATCATTCCCTTTTCCGGTACAACCGTGAGCAACAGCTGTTGCGCCTTCTTTTTCCGCAACCTCAACTAGTAATTTAGAAATCAACGGTCTAGAAAGAGCTGAGGAGAGTGGGTATTTTCCTTCATACAAACAATTTGCCTTTAGGGCTGGTAAAATATATTCCTTCGCTAACAATTCCTTTGCATCCACGATATAGGCTTTAACGGCCCCAACATTCAGCGCCTTACTTTTAATTGCTTCCAGGTCTTTTCCTTCACCAACATCAAGGCCTAAGGCAATGACATCATAGCCGTATTTTTCTTGAATCCATTTTACTGATACCGATGTATCTAAACCGCCTGAATAGGCCAAAATAATTTTTTCCTTTGTCATCTGTATTCTCCTTATGTTTTTTTGTATTAATATTCAACTGATAGAATTATTATACATCAAAACTTAAAAAAATAAATACTATTATGCTAGTAATAATTTTAAAATTGCTTTTTGAGCATGAAGGCGGTTCTCAGCCTCATCAAATACGACCGAATGTGGTCCGTCGATAATTTCCTCGGTTACCTCTTCCCCGCGATGTGCAGGTAAGCAATGCATGAAGATAAAATCACTTTTCGCGTATTTACATAGCTCCTTATTTACTTGATAAGCCTGGAATGCCTTCAATCGCAATGAAGATTCTTCTTCCTGACCCATACTGGTCCAAACATCTGTTACGATGACATCCGCATCCTTGATCGCTTCAAGCGGATCATTCGTGATCATAACTGCACTTCCTGTCAGTTTACCAGCTTGGATGGCTTTTTCGGTAATTTTTCCATTAGGCAAATATCCGGTCGGGCTGGCAATGCTTATATTCATCCCTACTTTAGCCGCTCCCTCCATTAATGAATGGGCCATATTGTTATTGCCGTCACCAATATAACACAGCTTTAAGCCGGCTAATTTGCCCTTATGCTCAAGTATGGTTAGCAGGTCAGCTAGTACCTGGGCTGGGTGCTGCAGGTCAGTTAATCCGTTAATGACAGGAACAGTTGCATGATCTGCTAATTCTTCGACCGAATCATGAGAAAAGGTTCGAATCATGATGCCGTCTACATAGCGGGATAATACTTTCGCTGTATCGGAAATACTTTCTCCTCTTCCAAGCTGAATATCTTTCGAACTTAAGAAAATAGCATGACCCCCAAGCTGCAGCATACCGACCTCAAACGATACCCTCGTACGGGTTGAGGATTTTTCAAAAATCATTCCTAATACCTTTCCGCTTAAGTACGGCTGCGGTTTTCCCTGCTTTTGCAGCACCTTTAATTCCTGCGCTACATCCAGCATATACAGAATTTCTTCTGTGCTGAAATCTGAAAGCTGTAAAAAATCTTTCCCCTTTAATTGTATTTTTTTCATTTCACTTATTTCACTTAATTTATATGCTTCAAACATGGTCCACACCTCTTTTTTCCAAATTATAAAACTCACAAACTGTCCGAACCTCAATTTCTGATAAGAAATGATTTTGTAAGCCTAGGATTGCTCCAATCGTATCTAGATGTGTAAACATAGGTAATTGGTAACGAACGGCATGTTCACGAATTTGAAAACCAAATTTATGCTTATTTCGCCCTTGGTTCGGAATATTAATCACTGCCTTGATCGGCTGCTTTCGAAAAAGTTCATTTACCTCTTCATCGTCCTTAACGACTTGTTCAACAGGAATACCATTATTTTCAAGAAATAAAGCTGTACCTTCTGTCGCCGCAATCTTGTAATCAAGTTTGCTAAGTTCCATCAAAATCGAGAGGCTTGCGGGTTTTTCTCGGTCGGATATGGAACAAAACAAATACTTTGCTCCCGTATTTCCCTTTAGAACAGAAATCGCCTTTTCAAATGCTGCTTGATACGTTGCTCCCATTCCAAGTACTTCCCCAGTGGATTTCATTTCCGGTCCAAGGACTTGGTCCACACCCTTAAGCTTACTTGATGAAAACACCGGAGTTTTAACCGAATAGTAATCAGGCTCAGGAAGCAAACCTTGAGTTGGAGATAAATCGGCTAACAATTCTCCTAATTGGACACTTACAGCCCATTCAATCATAGGAATGCCCGTTACTTTACTGATGATCGGTACTGTTCTTGATGAACGTGGATTTACTTCAAGCACAAAAACTTGATTATCATAGATCACAAATTGTATGTTCATCATGCCAATTACTGGTGCTGATTTAGCTATTTTTCCTGCATAATGAATAATGGTTTCTTTTGTTTTTTCTGACATCGAAATCGGCGGGAACACCGAGATGCTGTCACCTGAATGAACACCGGCTTTTTCAATATGTTCAAATATTCCTGGAACAACTATTTTGTAGCCGTCACTAATAACATCAATCTCACATTCTAGTCCAGGCAAAAACTTATCTACTAATAACGGCCACATCGCAGCATGTGAATTTTTCTCAAGCTGTGAGATATACTGGCTTAATTCTTCTTCTGAAAAAATCGTAAACATCGCTTGACCACCAATGACATAAGATGGTCTTACCAAAACAGGGTAGCCTAATTGTGCTGCAGCCTCCATCAGTTCTTCAGGTTGTGATACTGTCTTACCATTGATATGCGGGATGTTTAGATCCTCGAGTAAAGAATAAAATTCCTTCCTATCCTCTAAGCGGTCAACATTTTCTACTGTTGTACCTAAAATGTTGACGCCCTCTTCCTCTAAAGCATGCGCCAGATTAATTGCCGTTTGGCCGCCGAATTGAATCAATACACCTTCAACTTTTTCTTTTTCAATAATATGAAGCACATCTTCGGCAGCAAGTGGTTCAAAATAAAGACGGTCGGCAATAGAATAGTCCGTACTTACAGTCTCTGGGTTGTTATTTATGACAACTGCTTCATAGCCTTTTTTCTTGATGGCTTTTGCGGCGTGTACCGAGCAATAATCAAATTCAATTCCCTGACCGATACGAATCGGGCCTGATCCAACGACAAGGATCTTTTTCTTGTTCGTAACTTCTACTTCATCAAAGCCGTGCCAAGTTGAGTAGTAGTAAGGTGTTACGGCATCAAATTCTGCTGAGCAGGTGTCTACCATCTTATAGCCTGGTTTCCAGTTAAGTTCTTTCCATTTGGACCTGATTTGTTTTTCTGGGATTTTAAAAATTTGCGATAATAGTTTGTCGGCAACATTGTTTCGTTTTGCTTCTTTCAGCAGTGATGTTGGAATAGTTCCCCATTCATAGGAGGCTAGTTCCGTTTCTAACGCAACGATTGAACTGATTTTATGCAAAAACCACGGGTCAATCTCGGTCAACTGTTGAATTTTCTCAATAGAAATTCCTCTTCTGAACGCTTCTGCAATAACGAATAGTCTTTGGTCATTTGCTTTTTCAAGAAGTTCAAACATGGAATCCTCATTCAAAGACATATTTACCTCTAGGCAAAGACCGTAAACATTCATTTCCATTGACCTAATAGCTTTGTTTAATGCCCCTTCAAAAGTCCGGTCAATCGCCATGACCTCTCCGGTTGCTTTCATTTGTGTTCCTAGCGTACGGTCTGCCTCAGGGAACTTGTCAAACGGAAAGCGGGGGAGTTTAACTACAATATAATCAATCGCCGGTTCAAACGAAGCAAAAGTGTTACCTGTTATTGGATTCACAATCTCATCCAAATGATAACCAATTGCACATTTTGCGGCCATTCGGGCAATCGGATAACCGGTTGCTTTTGAGGCAAGTGCTGACGAACGGCTTACCCTCGGGTTTACTTCGATAATGTAATATTGATTGGATTCCGGGTGAAGTGCGAACTGGATATTGCACCCGCCGATAATCTTTAGTTCTCTGATCACTTTAATCGAAACGTCACGTAGCATTTGATATTGAACGTCGTTTAAGGTTTGTGATGGTGCAACAACAATGGAATCACCTGTATGAACACCGACAGGGTCCATGTTTTCCATATTGCAAACAATAATGCACGTATCATTTGCGTCTTTCATAACCTCATATTCAATTTCCTTCCAGCCCTTTATGCTTTTTTCGACTAAGACTTGATGGATCGGACTTGCTGCTAAACCCTTCTTAAGGACAATTTCGAGTTCTTGGTCGTTGTATGCAAAGCCGCCACCTTCTCCCCCAAGAGTATAGGCTGGGCGAATGATCACGGGAAAGCCAAATTCTTTAACAAATGCTGCTCCTTCTTCAAAGCTGTGAATAATGGATGATTCCGGTATTGGTTCACCGATTTCAAGCATCAGATTGCGGAACTTTTCGCGATCTTCACCATTTTTGATGGATTCAACGGAAGTGCCAAGGAGTTCAACATTGTATTTCTCTAATATTTTTTGCTCGTAAAGCTGAACGGTTAAATTCAAACCAGTTTGGCCGCCTAAAGTGCCAATCACACCATCTGGCATTTCTTTTTGAATGATTTTTTCAATTGTTTCAACGTTTAATGGTTCGATATATACCTTATCGGCAATGGCTTCATCTGTCATGATCGTTGCCGGATTGTTATTGATTAGAACGACCTCGATTCCCTCTTCTTTAAGGGCAATACACGCCTGTGTACCGGCATAATCAAATTCTGCAGCCTGGCCAATGACAATCGGGCCAGATCCAATGACAAGTACTTTTTTTAGGTTTTTATTTAACGGCATAGGCTGTCTCTCCCAATGAGGCAATCTGTTTTACGAAGTCTTTTAAAATATATTCTGTATCGCTTGGTCCCGGATGTGCTTCCGGATGAAATTGAACGGTTTGAATTGGATAGCTCTGGTGCTTTAGCCCTTCAATTGATCGATCATTTACATTTCGGTATGTGACATCAAAGATGTTCTCATCAATACTTTCATCAACAACCACATACCCGTGATTTTGGGCAGTTATTTTAACCTTTCCGGTGTATAGCTCCCTAACCGGATGATTGCCTCCGCGATGCCCGTAAGCCAATTTGGTAGTTTTTGCTCCATAGGCCAAGGCAATTAATTGATGCCCTAAGCAGATTCCGAGTGTTGAGTATGCTTGAGTAATTTTTTTGATTTCAGGAAACCACTTTTTTAGCTCCATCGGATCGCCAGGTCCGTTGCTTAATAGGATGCCATCTGGATTTATGGCTTTAATTTTTTCAAAAGGAGTATTGTATGGCACAATCGTAACTGCACAGTTTTCTTCTAAAAGGGCATTTAGAATTGACTTTTTATAACCAAAATCAATCAAGACAATATGCGGCCCTCTATTTCTGAAAAATTGCGTCTTCTTTATCGATACTTTATCTACCCAAAATGGCTGCGTTTCTGATGTGGAAAAGTTCGACTTTTTTTTATTACTTAAATATCCTTTGACTGTTCCACGGCTGCGAATTGTTTTGACGAGGATCCTTGTGTCAACCCCAGCAATACCAGGTACTCCCGCCTGCTTTAGTTTTTCTGAGAATTTATGAATCGATTGATAATGGCTCGGTGTTTCGCATAAATCACCAATCACTACCCCTGATAATGCTGGAGAAATGCTTTCATCATCAATTGCATTGATTCCATAGTTTCCGATTATCGGATAACAGAAGGTAATAATTTGACCGGCGTAAGAAGGGTCTGTGATGATTTCTTGGTATCCGGTCATGCTTGTGTTAAAAACTACTTCTCCGAGAGAATCCTTTTCTGCACCGATAAGTACTCCTTCAAATACTTCTCCTGTTTCCAAAGTAAGGTATCCATGTTCCAAGTTCGATCACTCTCCTTTTTCTATACTTTGGAAAGTCTTTTCCAATTTGTCGGCAAATTCTGTGATTTCTTCTTTTGTTACAGTTAATGGAGGTAATATCCGAACAACATCCGGACCTGCTGTTAAAATAAGAAGGTTTTTAGTCATTGCTTTTTGGACAATTTCAATGGCAGTGGTTTCGACAACCAAACCTTTTAATAGGCCTTTACCACGGATTTCTTTGATAAAAGAGTACTTATCCTTTAGGTCTTGAAGCTGAAGCTCGAGAAACTCTGACATTTCATTTACTGTGTCTAACAAATTGCTATTAAGTATATGGGTGATGGTTGCCAGCCCTGCTGCAGTCGCTAATGGGTTCCCGCCAAAAGTACTGCCGTGGCTGCCCGGTTCAAAGCCTTTTGCTGCTACTTCTTTGGCAATGATGGCTCCGATTGGGAATCCCGAGCCAAGACCTTTAGCGATACTAATAACATCCGGTTCTATGGAATATTGTTCGTAAGCAAAAAGGGTTCCCGTTCGGCCAATCCCTGTTTGAATTTCATCGACCATAAGCAGGATGTCGTTTTCTTTACAAACTTGGTTGAGTTTTTTTACCCATTCCGGGTTTGCTGGAATAACTCCGCCCTCGCCTTGAACAAGCTCAAGAAGTACTGCAGCTGGTTTGATTATATGAAGTTTATTAAGTGCTTCGCTGTCATTAAACGGCAGGTAGCTAAACCCAGGCATAAGCGGTGAAAAGCCCTGTTGGATTTTTTCCTGACCAGTGGCCGTTAATGTAGCTAAGGTTCTGCCATGGAATGATTGCTCGAATGTAACAACTTCAGATGAACAGCTGCTCCCCTTAACCTTGTTTGCATATCTTCTCGCTAACTTAATGGCGGCCTCATTTGCTTCTGCACCGCTATTGCAAAAAAAGACTTGATCACCAAAGCTGTTTGCTGTAAGCAAAGCAGCCAACTGCTCTTGGTTCGGAATGTTATATAGATTTGAGCAGTGCCAGAGGTTTTGTAATTGTTCTTCGAGTTTTTCTTTTACTGGGTCAGGCACATGACCTAGGTTACAGGTTGCAATACCTGAAGTGAAATCTAAATATTGGTTTTCTTGATCATCCCAAACGTAACTTCCCTTTCCCTGCACTATCGTGACTGGGAAGCGGGAGTAAGTTGCCATTACCGGTGAGATTTGGGACATGGAAATGTCGTTCACCATTATGCAATCTCCTCTTCTAAGACAATTTTTGTACCGATTTTTTTTCCGTTTGTATAATCTATTAAGCTATTTTTCTCAAAACCGTTAATGATTCCAACCTCTGGGATATTATGATCTAGGCCATCAATAGCTGCTCTTACCTTAGGGATCATCCCGCCATAAATTATTTGGTCCTTTATCATTTCTTCGATAATTTCTTTTGATACTTTATCTAGTTTTGTTTTCACACCATCTTTTTCGACTAATATCCCTGGGATATCACTGATAAAGCAAAGGTTCGCTCCTAAGGCCTTTGCAATTGCGGATGCAGCAATATCGCCATTAATGTTATAACGTTGACCGCTTGAATCAATTCCAATTGGGGAAACAACCGGAATACCTCCATGTGCGATGATTCCTTCAAGCACCTTGTGATTGACCCCAGTTACGTCACCCACAAAACCTAAAGTCTTTGCATTTTGGGTAGGCATTGCTTGCAGCAAACTGCCATCGACCCCGCTGACTCCAATAGCATTTCCACCAACTTCGATTATATTTCGTACAACCTGTTTGTTTACTGAGCCGCTTAAAACCATTTCTACTACATCTAAAACTTGGTGATCCGTTACTCTGAGACCATTCACGAATTTTGTTTCAACGTTTAAGCTTTTTAATAATGAGGTAATTAGCGGGCCACCGCCATGAACAATAATTGGCGTCCATTTGCTAGATTTATGCATTTTCACGAGATCCTCATAAAAGGATCTTGGCAGATTATCTAACACACTTCCTCCACATTTAATGACTAAATATTTCATTTTCGGCCCCCCTTAAGTGCGGTAGGATGCGTTTATTTTCACGTAATCATAGGTAAGGTCGCATCCCCAGGCAGTTGCACTGTAATCACCTTGATTTAATTCAACATGAATGACGACATTTTCATTTTCTAAATAACCTTTTACTTCTTCTTCAACGAATGGGGAAGGCAAACCATTTTCGAATACTTTGTATTGACCTAATGAAACCTTTAATAAGTTAGGCTCGATGGGAACCCCACTGTACCCGGCAGCTGTGACAATTCTTCCCCAGTTTGGATCGGTTCCATAAATGGCTGTTTTTACAAGATTAGAAGAAATAATCGATTTACCTACTGCACTTGCAGCATTTAAACTAAATGCCCCATCAACTTGTACTTCAATTAGCTTTGTTGCTCCTTCGCCATCACGGGCAATTTTTTTGGCAAGTGATTCACAAACAATTTTTAACCCTTGTTTAAAAACGTCCCATTCCGGATGATCCTTAGTCAGTTGATTGTTCTCAGCTAAACCATTCGCCATTACCAATACCATGTCGTTTGTGCTTGTATCACCATCAACGGTAATCATATTGAATGTTGTATTCGTTACTTCTCTTAAGGCAAAAAGAAGATCATCATGGGCAATGTTTGCATCTGTTGTTACAAAGCCAAGCATTGTGGCCATGTTTGGATGAATCATTCCAGAACCCTTAGCAGCTCCGCCTATGCTTACTGTTTTTCCGTCTATGTTTATTTGGACCCCGATTTGCTTTATGCAAGTATCGGTTGTTAATATTGCTTGTTTAAAGTTTTCTTCACTTTCACATTCTTTCTGGAGAATTTGTTTAATGCCGGTTTTGATTTTGCCCATTGGCAGCAGTTCTCCAATAACTCCTGTAGAAGTAACTCCAACTAAATGATCTTGAATGCTTAACTCACTAGCGAATCCCTTTTGCATTTCATATGCGTCCAATAATCCTTGCTCCCCTGTGCAAGCATTGGCATTACCCGAATTCACGAGTATCGCTTGAATTTTATTTTCTTTTGCAATACTATCTTGGGTAACTAACAGCGGTGCAGCTTGAAAAATGTTTGTTGTATACACGCCAGCAGCGACTGCTGGTATTTCGGAAACAATGTAACCTAGGTCGAGCCGTTTTCTTTTAATACCACAATGCATTCCGCCAGCTTTGTAGCCCTTCGGCAACGTTATACTCCCATCTTCTAGAACAACAATCTCATTTGTTGAAGTTGCTTGCGTCAATTTTATTTCCCCCTTATTTTCCCTTTGGTCGTATAACTAGGAAACTACCAATTTTTTTATTTCATGGATACATCGGAATATCCGTTAGTCCTGTTCGTTCATCCCAACCATTCATAATGTTTACATTTTGAATGGCCTGGCCCGCTGCCCCTTTAACTAAATTGTCAATGACAGAAATAATAGTTAAGCGATTTGTTCTTTCATCGACATGCAAGCCAATATCACAAAAATTTGACCCAAGAACTTCTTTTGTTGAGGGGATATTTCCCTCAGGCCGAACTCTTATAAAATAAGATTCTTGATAAAATTGTTTATATAAATCAAAAACTTTTTTTGTTGAAATTTTCTCTTTTAAATTTACGTACATCGTACACATGATACCTCTCGTCATCGGAACAAGGTGTGTAGTAAATGTAATAGTTATTGGAGTTCCGCTCTCGTCCGAAAGCACTTGTTCTATTTCTGGAATATGCTGATGTGCCCCTAATTTATAAGCTTTTAAGTTTTCATTTATTTCTGCGTAATGTGAGGTTAATGATAGTCCTCTTCCTGCACCAGAGACCCCTGATTTTGCATCAATAATTATTGAATCTATAACTGCTAAATTAGATTTGAGTATCGGGATAAGTCCGAGTGTTGCAGCAGTCGGATAGCAACCTGGATTGGCAATAAAAGACGCATTTTTGATTTCTATCGTATTAATTTCACTTAATCCATATGTCGCCTGATTTAGATATTTCTCATCAACAGGTGAGTGCTTATACCAAGATTCATATTCTTCAGATTTCTTTAGCCGAAAATCTCCAGATAGGTCTACGCATTTTTTTTCTTTTTCTAATATCTTCGGAACGAGCTTGCTACTAACACCTGATGGGGTTGCAAAAAAGACAATGTCATTTTCTTCACTTAATCTTTCTGTATTGAATGTTTCAAGCGGTTGAACAACAACGTTTGAGAGATGAGGATAAATATCATTAAAACTAAACCCCGCTTGGGAGTTTGAAACAACAGAACCAACCTCCAAAAATGGATGCTTTTTTATTAACCTCACTAACTCAATTGCACCATAACCTGTTCCCCCAATAACCGCAGCCCTCAATTTTTTCAACTCCTATATTGCTTTTATATAATGAATTATTATACATACATATATATAATTATTCAATAATAAAATGACTTAATTTTTCATTTATACTGAAAATAACCGCCTTTTATTTTGAAAACGCTTACATTTGTTGGTGGAAGATTATACATTGTTTATGCACAAAAAAAGTTCCTGCTTTAGCAAGAACTTTGATTAAATACTATTAGAAATTCTTCAAAACTCTGTGATGAACTGCACCCCTCTTTGTTAGATCGGGTCCAACAATTAGGGGGGCAGTTTAGTTCAGTTTGAGTGCTTTTTGTTTATAAATTCGAATGCAAGAGGTTCACAATTTTTCGTAATTCTGTTACATCTATTTGCCCTGGTGCAGATGCTTTTTTTGCTGCTCCAAATGTCAAAACTGAGCCAAATATTTCACCGGCTAAACGGCTGATTACCCCTTTTCCCCCCATTGACATTGTTATGAATGGTCTGTCAGCATACTGTTCGTTCATTGTGTTAGTTGCATCTAATAATGTCAGTACGTCTGCGGCACTAGTCGGCATAACAGCTAATTTTGGTAAATCGCCTCCCAATTCCTGTGCTTTCCTTAATCGTGACACGATTTCTTCCTTTGGTGGAGTTCTTTCAAAATCATGATTGGAGATGATGACGAACACGTTGTATGTATGGGCGGCATTAATAAGTCTTTTAATATCACTTTCATCATTAAATAATTCAATATCAATGAGGTCTACTTGGCCGGTTTCGACAATTGCCTTGTTTAATTCAAAATAAAATGACGGATTACATTCCTTTTCGCCACCTTCTTTAGCACTGCGGAATGTAAAGATAAGCGGTGTGTCAGCTAGGATAGCACGGATTTCAACAATTGCCTCCTTCACTTTCTCGATCTCATCCACATGTTCAAAAAAATCAGCCCGCCACTCAATGATATCTAATTCTATTGTTTTTAAAAAAGAGGCTTCTTCCTTTAATTGCGATAAGGTTTTTCCTACCATCGACACACAGATTTTTGGTGCCCCTTTACCAAGAGTAATCCCCCTGACAGTTACAGTTTTTTTCATAATCCCACCTTCTCTATTACATCAAAATAGTTAATTTGTTTATGATTAAATTAGCAATTTCTTCTGGATCTTGGTTATCAGTAATCACCTTTAGATGATGATTTGAATAAATCTCTTGCCTTTTATAAAAAAGCTCTTTCATTTCGTCTAATGACTTTCCTTGTAAAACAGGACGGCTATCAATAATCTGACTAATCCGCTCTTTCCAATTTTCAAAAGATAAATCTAGAAAAATAACAAAACTAGCAGACAAACAAACCTTTCTGATGTCCCCTTGTAAAAAGGCCCCTCCACCTAGAGATAAAATCTTACTCTTTTTTTCGCATAAACTGGTGATAACGCTTTTTTCTTTTTCTCTAAAAGCCCTTTCACCAATTTTATTGAAAATTCCCGAAACCTTCATTCCATATTCTTTTTCTATTTCTTCATCAATATCAATAAATTCACGATTAAGTTTTTCTGCTACAAGTTTACCTACAGTCGTTTTCCCGACACCCATGAACCCGATAAATACAATGCTTTTTTCTCTATCATTATTCAAATTTTTTCAATCCCCCAAAAGACAAACAATAAGTTCACTTGATTTTTCTGAATTTTTTTCAATTATAAGCCTTTCTATCATCAAATAACAATTATTCTATCCACTCTCTTTTAGATTTTTTTTTCAATAAAGAAGACTCGCCGATTGGCGAGCCCGGAAAGGCGAAGACAAAGGCGTAGTCGCCCTTAAGCCTGATAGGAAAGTAATACTTCCTATCAGCAAATAAAAGACCCCCAAGGAGTCTTCTATTGTTTCATTTTCGGATCCAGCACATCCCTTAATCCATCACCCATTAAATTAAATCCCAAAACAGTCAGCATGATCGCCATCCCCGGAAAAAATAATGTCCACGGTGCATTTGTAATGTAGTTTTTAGAATCTGCCAGCATTTTCCCCCATTCAGGCTCGGGTGGCTGAGCACCCAATCCCAGAAATCCTAAGGCTGCTGCTTCAATGATCGCTGTTGCAATCGCTAATGTTGCCTGAACAATTACCGGCGAAATACTGTTAGGTAAAATATGCTGAAGAAGTATTCGAGTATCCTTCATTCCGACAGCTCGAGCTGCCATGATATATTCCTCTTGTTTTACACTTAAAACCTTTGATCTGACAAGCCGGCCAAAATTAGGGATGTTGATTACTGCAATTGCTATAAGCGCATTATTCAGAGATGGCCCAAGTATAGAGACAACAGCAATTGCTAAAAGGATACTTGGAAAAGCAAGCATGACATCAAAGATACGTGAAATAATTGCATCCACCCAGCGCCCATAGTATCCCGCAACGATACCAAGTAATGTTCCAAAGACAACAGATCCTAAAACCGAGAAAAATCCTACCCATAAAGATATTCTTGCACCATAGATAACTCGTGAAAAGATATCTCGTCCAAAATCATCGGTTCCGAACCAATGTTTACTTGAGGGTGCCTGCATCCTGTCGGCCAACACCTGGGTTTTAAAGCCATATGGGGCAATCCATGGGGCGATGATGGCAATAATGATAAAAAAGATGACAATACATAATCCTGCTAGTGCTAATCGATTTTTATAAAATGATTGCCATGCCTCTTTCCATGGAGGTATCAGCTTTTCCTCGGCAGGTATCGTCGAGATATCTGCCGTGTTTTTTGCCAGTTCTGCCACTCTAGATCCCTCCTTATTTGGTGTATTTAATTCTTGGATCAACAAAAACATATAAGAGATCCACGATTAAATTGATGAGGACAAAAATAGCTGCAATGATTAAGATTCCTGACTGAATAACTGGATAGTCACGATAGCCAATGGCATCGTATAAATACCGGCCAATTCCCGGCCAGCTAAAGATGGTTTCTGTTAAGATTGCTCCCCCCAATAACAGCCCCGTCTGTAAGCCAATAACTGTAAGTACTGGAATAATCGCATTTTTTAATGAGTGCTTGTACACCACCCAAAACATTCTAAGTCCTTTCGCTCTAGCTGTACGAATGTAATCGGATTTCATTACCTCAAGCATCGTTGCCCTGGTCATCCTTGCAATAATTGCCATTGGGATGGTGGCAAGAGCAATGCTCGGCAGTACCAGATGCTTTATAACCGTTATAAATTGATCAAATCTTCCCTGAAATAATGTATCGATTAAATAGAGATTCGTTATCGCTGTAATAGGATCCCTGACATCCTCCCTACCGGTTGTCGGAAGCCAGCCTAATTCAATGGAAAAAGCCCATTGTTCCATTAAGCCCAGCCAAAAAATGGGCATCGATACACCAATTAAGGCGAGAACCATAGCTATATAATCAAACCATGAATTTGAAAACCAAGCGCTAATAATCCCTGCATTCACGCCAATAACGATGGCGATGATCATGGCTACAACGGTTAATTCCAATGTGGCAGCCAAGTATGGCCATATTTCTTCGTTAATAGGTAACCTAGTCTCCAGTGAAATACCTAAATCACCATGCAATAAGGATTTTATATAATCGAAATACTGTATGTACCACGGCCTGTCCAGCCCCAACTGTGCCGTCAAATTAGCGACCGCTTCTTTCGTTGCTCTTTGTCCGAGAATCACTTGTGCCGGATTCCCGGGAATTGCATGTATAATGGCAAAAACAACAAGGGTCATCCCGATCAATACTGGAAATAATGCTAGAATCCGCCGGACTGTATACGTTAACAATACATTCACCCCTTTTAAAAAGACCTTTAATGTTAGGCTGTAATTCCTACATCGCATTTTTTATGGATTTCCAGCCTAAAAGTCACGTAGAACCCTCTACTTCAACTTTTTTATGGATTTTCACCAAAAATGGCCACGTAGATCTTCTCTCCTTCGACTTTTTCATGGATTTTCACCGATAAATAGAACAAGAGCTTAAAAATCGAACATAAACAACAAGGAAAATTTACATACCTTTATGTTAAGAAAAGGGGAGGCAAAGCTCCCTCCCCTTTTTTCCAGTTATTATTTAAATTCTACTTTACTTAAGCATTCAGAACCGGTTGGATGTGGTACGTAATTCAATACATCCTTAGACGCTGCCAACAGTGGTGTTGAGTGGACAAGCGGTACCCATGGAGCATCTTCATGGATGATTTCCTGTGCTTTTTTATAAAGCTCGTTCCGCTTTGCTTGATCCGTTTCTGTTTGCGCCTCAATTAAGATGGTATGCAGTTCGTCGTTGCTGTAGTAAGCGTAGTTGTTGCTGCCAATGCTGTCTTTATCAAGTAATGTGTAAATGAAGTTATCAGGGTCGCCGTTGTCACCTGTCCAGCCAAGCATAAAGGCATCAAATTCCCCTTTTGTGGCTTTTTCTAAATATGTGGCCCAGTCGACAGATTTGATTTCTGCTGTTACCCCGATTTTACTTAAGCTTTCTTGGATCACTTCAGCAACCTTCTGGGCTTCAGGCATGTATGGACGAGCAACAGGCATTGCCCATAATTCCATTTTAAATCCTTTCTCGTATCCTGCTTCCTTCAATAGTGCTTTTGCCTTTTCTAAATCATATGGATATTCTTGAATGGCATCGTTATAGCCTTCAATGGAAGGAGGCATTGGGTTTTTAGCTGGAAGTGCTTTTCCGCCATAGAAAGCATCAATAATGGCTTTCTTGTCAACAGCGTGGTTAATTGCCTGGCGAACAAGCTTATTGTCAAATGGCTTACGAGTATTGGTTAAACCAATATAACCAACGTTCATTGAAGGCCGTTCGATAATTTGCAGCTTATCATCAGACTTAACCTTTTCCTCATCTGAGTTATTCAAACCATCCATTACATCGATTTCACCTTTTGCAAGTGCATTAAGACGTGCAGCATTCTCTGGAATAACCCGGAAAATGATTTTGTTTAACTTCGGTAAACCCTTTTGCCAGTAGTCTGGATTCTTTTCAACGACAATTCGGTCTTTCTTTTTCCATTCAACAAATTTAAATGGACCTGTTCCAACTGGATGGCTTCTGAAATCGTCACCCCATTTTTCCACGGCTTTCGGGCTGGCAATCCCAAATGGCGACATCGCTAAGTTTTTCAAGAACGGAGCCTGTGGTCGTTTCAAAATGAACTGAACTGTGTTCTTATCAACTGCTTTAACCTCTTTAATGACGTGCCCTTCATCGGCTTTATAGCCGCCAAACATAGTGTAATAAGGGAATTTCTCATCATTTCCATTCATCCAGCGATTAAAGTTAAAGACAACGGCATCTGCATTAAATTCAGTGCCGTCATGGAATTTCACCCCTTGTTGTAGTTTAAAAGTGTAAGTTAAACCATCATCAGAGGCTTTCCATTCTTTAGCAAGTCCCGGCTTGATTGTGGTATCCTGCTCCCCATACTCAAGCAAAGTTTCATAAATATTTTCTGTTACTTTAAATGCTTCCCCTTCAGTCGTTGTGATTGGGTCCAAAGAAGTGGAGTCACCCCCGCGGCCATACACAAGTGTATCCTTTTTGGAACCATTACTAGTGCCCGGGTCTTTTTTGCCATCAGTTTCATTATTCGTTTTGCTGTTACAGCCAACTAAAAACATGCTGATGGCTAATAAAGAAATCAACAGCAGTTTAAAAGACTTTTTCTTCATGAGATTTTTTACCCCCTATACGTTTGTTTTATTATCATAAATGCAGCAAATCACTTGTCGTATAAGTGACATGCCACAAAATGACCATTTAAATTATGTTCCTTGGGTCTAACCGTTTTACAACTCTCCATTACCTGTGAGCATCTTGTATGGAAAGCACACCCTGTAGGTGGATTGGCCGGACTTGGAAGTTCCCCTTCAATTAAAATCGTTTTCCTTCTTATATCCGGGTCTGGTACCGGTACTGACGAAAGAAGTGCTTTCGTATAAGGGTGCTTTGGATTTTCATAGAGTTCTTCACTATCGGATAGTTCTATTAATCTTCCTAAATACATCACACCGACTCGATCACTGATATGACGGACGACACTTAAATCATGAGCGATAAATATGTACGTAAGCTGAAACTCTTTTTGAATATCCTTCATTAGGTTGAGAACCTGTGCCTGAATCGAAACGTCAAGTGCAGAAACGGGTTCATCGGCAATAATCAACTTCGGTTTTGTCATCAATGCTTTAGCTATCCCGATTCGCTGGCGCTGTCCGCCGCTGAATTGGTGGGGATACCGCTTCGCGTGATAGCGGCTTAAGCCAACCACCTCAAGCATTTCTCTTACCTGCTTCTGTCGTTCCTCTTTCGTTCCAATTCCATGGACAATCAGCGGCTCTTCTAAAATTTGCTCAACAGAGTGTCTTGGGTTTAAGGATGCATAGGGATCCTGGAACACCATTTGAATATCCCTGCGCGTTTTTCTTAATTCTGACTTTGACATCCTTGTAATCTCTTTATCTTCAAAAATAATTCTTCCATCACTCGCCTCAATCAAGCGCATCAGCAGGCGGCCAGTCGTTGACTTTCCACAGCCGCTTTCCCCGACAATCCCCAATGTTTCTCCTTTTTTAACATAAAATGAAACATCATCGACTGCTTTGACTTCTCCTTGTTTTCTACCAAAAAGACCACCCGTTATCGGAAAATATTTTTTCAGCCCATTTACCTCAAGAAGTAACTCCGACATGTTTGTCACTCCCCTCCTTCAATGTATGTAAGAAACAGCGCACTTCATGTCCGTCTCTTTCCGATTTATATAATTCTGGCGCTTCTTCATGGCATTGGCTAAATACCTCAGCACATCTAGCCGCAAACCGACAGCCCTTATGGACAGAGCCAGGTGCAGGGACCGTTCCTGGGATGCTGTAGAGACGCTCCTTTTTCACAAGTAAATCTGGCACAGACTTTAGCAGACCTTTTGTATAAGGATGCTGTGGATCCTTTAAGATTTTCCTGACGTCTCCTTGTTCAACGATTTGACCGGAATACATAACAATCACCCGTTCACAAATTTCTGCTACGACACCCAAATCGTGGGTAATTAGAATGATCGAAGTGTTTGTCTTTTGATTTAAATCTTTCATTAAAGCAAGGATTTGTGCTTGAATCGTGACATCGAGAGCCGTCGTAGGCTCGTCCGCAATTAACACCTTCGGATTGCAGGCCATCGCCATCGCAATCATCACCCTCTGCCTCATTCCTCCTGATAGCTGGTAGGGAAGCTCTTTAAGTATTCCTTCTGCCCTTGGGATACCAACTAACTTTAATAATTCAATACTCCGTACCTTCGCTTGTGATTTTGAAAGGCTAGTATGTAATCGAATTGCTTCCATAAGCTGATTTCCAACCGTAAACAAAGGATTCAAAGATGTCATCGGTTCTTGGAAAATCATCGATATCTGATTTCCACGTATATTTCGCCATTCCTTTTCAGAAATATTTTTCAGGTCTTTTCCTTCAAAAATGATTTCGCCGTTCTCAATTCTTCCTGGCGGAGACGGAATCAACCCCATTGTCGCTAGAGAGGTGACACTCTTCCCGCTCCCGGATTCCCCGACTATCCCAAGAATTTCTCCATCTTTCAATTCAAAACTGATACCATCCACTGCAGGGACGAATTTTTTTCCCGATTGGAACGACACCTTTAAGTTCTTTATACAAAGCATAGGATCCTTATCCACATTTACACCTACTTTAGCTATTCTTATAATTATTCATCAGTAGATTTCCAACATTTTCTCAATTTAATGAATTTTATGACTATTATTACATACCCCATATAGAGAAATTTGTAGAAATTTGTTGGAAACATAAAAATTATTAAAAAAAGTGCCTGACATCATTCGCGGTTTATCGCGAACGGTGTCAGGCACTATCCATTCTCACTAAATATATTTCTTTTTCGTGCCACAAAAAACATGAGTATCTTCAGAAAAAGAGTTTAATTCTTTGATCCAGTATAAATGTTGATAGCATCTCTTAAAAATTCTGCTGTTCCTGGCTGCTCTTTGTCATAATACGCTTTAAACCTTTCATCTTCGACATACATTTGTGCTAGCCCGGCATGTGCCTCCTTGCTGTATTCGTTCCAAAAGAAGCATAGCCATTGTTTATGCAGATCAGCGGCTTTTTGTGCTAAATCACCTGCAGGGTCACCAGTTTTAAAAGCCTCAGCTAAGGTTGCTGTAACTTGTTCCGCTAGAGCTGTTACCTCATCATGCTGCTCCTGGGTCATATTCATTGCTTTTGCATTAGAGCGATTGATGGTATCGTCACCATATTTTTCACGAATTTCTTTGCCATACTTTTTCTCGTTTTCTTCAATCATTTTTTTCTTAAATCCTTCAAACCTCTCTTTATTAGACATTTGTATTCTCCCTTCTGTTAATGAAATGGTTTTTTCTACATTAGCAATTAATAACTCTAATTGCTCCTTTTTTTCGAGGAGTTTTTCACGGTGTTCTCTAAGTGCAGCGGCACCATCAAAGGATGGGGCTGTAACTATTGTCTTTATTCTATCTAAACTGACACCTAATTCCCGGTAAAATAGGATTTGCTGCAGGCGATTCACTTCCTCCTGACCATAGATCCTATACCCTGACGAATTGATTCTTGCCGGCTTAAGAATACCAATTTCATCATAATACCGAAGAGTTCTGGTGCTAACCCCTGCTAAATGAGCCAGCTTTTGCACTGTATACTCCATTTGATCACCTCCTCATCAATCACAATACACCTTTACGCAACGTCAATGTCAATCACTAAAATGCCCAACTTTTCAAAGTACCTTTAATGATGCCTTTCATGATGCCTGACACCATTACTCCTATTTACATAGTAGTTAGTTTATTTAGGGTGTCAGGCACCATTACTACTTTTTCCACTATTTCTATTTGGGAAAATAGGAGGTAGTGCGTCTGCTGCTACCTTTTTTTGGTTTCATTATGTTCCGGACGAGTTCAAGTGATGTTTGTTCCCCATATGGCATACAGTTGTACAAAGGGGGATTGGCATGTACACTTCTTTATCAACTATTAAACTTTTACGGTATGTCGTGGCATATGTTTTTATAACGTCTGGTTTTATGAAACTGATTAGTACTGAGTTAGCCAATAGCTTTCTCAAAATAGGACTTCCCTATCCTCACATCATGTTATATGTGGTAGTCTTTCTTGAGATTGTTTGTGGGATTTTAATATTGCTGAATAAGGCTGTAGAAAATGCTGTGATTCCTTTAATCACCATCATGATTGCTGCCCTTCTATTAACAAAATTACCTTCTATACACACAGGATTTATTCAGTTTGCTTTCAACGCCAGATTAGACATCGTCATGTTAGTCTTGCTTATCATTTTATACAACCGAACTCCCAGATAAAGAAAACTCGCCGATTGGCGAGCCCCTAGGGCGAAGACAGAGGCGTAGTTGCACTTATACTTTCCTAGTAGCAAACAAAGAGGATGTTTCAAACGGGGAAACTCTTATGTAACATCCTCTTTTAACATATAATTCTCTTCAAAATTTAAATAATCTCCCTCAATAACAGCCTATTTTGATAACTGTGTTAAAATACAGGTAGTAATAGGGGGAATTAAAATGAGCCTAAAAGAAAAAGTAAAGAACCTTCCCGAAACCCCTGGTGTATATCTTATGGAAGATTCCCATGGAAGGATTATTTATGTAGGAAAGGCAAAAAATCTTAAGAATAGAGTTAGAACCTACTTTCAAAACTCAAATGTGCATCCTCAAAAGATTAAAAAACTCAAAGCAAATATAGCGGAATTTAAATACATCCTTACTGATACGGAATTTGAAGCATTTTTACTTGAATGCCAAATGATAAGAGAATTAAAGCCAATTTTTAATAAGAAAATGAAAAATCCACATTCCTACAGCTATGTCATGATTCAAATGGATGGCAGCAAACAGAAATTTGAAATCACCACTAACCTTAAAAAAGATGGAAATTTTTATTTCGGTCCATTTACAAGTAAACATACTGTAGAAAAAGCAATCCAAGGAATAAAAGAATTTTTTAAAATAAGCTGCAGTAACTTAACTTATAGGAACACCCCTTGTCTAAATCATTCATTAGGCTTATGTATTGGAATATGCTTCCGAGCCCCTGCAGTTGAAGAGTATAAAAATATATTGAAAAAAATCATCGACTTACTTAATGGCACTGACATGGTCATACTTGAAGAAATGAAACAAAAAATGGTAGATGCATCCTTGAACTTTGACTTTGAAACAGCAGCAAAATACAGAGACAATCTAGATGCAATCCACTCCCTTATTTATAAAGAAAAAGTGATTGAATTTACTGAAGCGAATAAAAATATTGTCATCTTAGAATCCCTCAATGACAATGTTCTTAAACTCTTCCTTATAAAAGGGAACAAGGTTCTTTTTAGAGAAAAATATAATGTAGAGGACCTAATTCTAGAGAAACTTGTTAAGACGATCAAAACAAACGTATTAACCTCTTTCAAGGATGACTCATATACCAACATTGAAGTTAGCAGGGATGATATAGATGAAGCGCAGATTATCTATAGCTATTTAAAAGGCAGCACATGCAATTATATAATTATCCCTGATAATTGGCTTGGGATTGACAATTATACCAAAATAGACGCTGCCCTTACCCTTACTTTAGGTG
>NZ_JBALPG010000098.1:1272-3603 GCF_036965245.1 Neobacillus drentensis | reverse complement strand
GATATATTTCAAATGAATAAAATTACTGAACATGCATAGTATACACGAAAAATAGGACCTCCAATTTTGAAAGTCCCATTCGTTTAATCCAAATATATTTTATTTCCTTTCCACGTGAAAGGACATCATTGCGCAATCAATTACCAATATACTTTTTGAGGAATTGTACAATTTCCGTATAGGCTGTAATCTTATTTTTAAGTTTTTCGATTTGATGCCCCTCGTCTTCGAAGCTAATAAATTCAACTGGGTGATTTCGTTCCTTTAATTTATTGACCATTTGTTCGGCTTCTTTTATTGGAACGCGTGTGTCATTTTCCCCATGGAGAACCAATAGCGGAGAGGTGATTCTTTCTGTATGATACAATGGATCAATTCTATCAAAAAATTCTCCGTCTCTTTCAAATGTGCCATATTCAGCCTCCCTATGTTTCTTACGCCAGGGGCTTGTTGTTTTGAGGAAGGTTTTAATACTCGAAATTCCAACAATATCAATGGCGGCAGCCCAATACTTTGGAAAATGGGTAATGGAAGCAAGAACCATAAATCCTCCATAGCTGCCGCCCATGATTGAAATCTTGTCAAAGTCGATGTTCCGATTCACTTTTAGCCATTCAACTAAATAAACCAAATCCTGTACAGCGTCCATTCTTTTCCGAACATCATCAAGATGGGAATACGTTTTTCCATAACCTGTACTACCCCGAACGTTTGGTGTACAAACTGCATAACCAATGTTTAACAAGTATTGCAGGATTGGGTTGTAAACAGCACGGCTTTGGCTTTCGGGCCCACCGTGAATATAAAGGACAACAGGCAGTTTCTTTGTGGGGTTTTTTGGCTGATAATAAAACGCCGGAATTTGGAGGTTGTCGAAAGAATGAAAGGTGATTAGTTCCGGCTCAATCAATCTCTCCTTCAGAGCTGGCGTGCGGGATACATATGTAAGCCTCTCTGCTTGAATGGTCCTAAGATCAAGTTCCCATATATCGGGTGGATATGCCGGACCATTAAATACATATGCTAATTTTTGATTATCAGGTGAAAATTTCAGATTGGATATAACACCTAATGGCGTTTTCCATGTATAAAGGTAACTTGTCTTTAAGTCTAAGATTACGCCCTTGGAAATCCCCCCCTCATTAATCGTAAAAGCCAGCTTATCTTTATCCTTATTCATTTCCAAATTTTCAAAATCCCACTCTCCGAGTTCCAGCCAAACGAAATGTTTAGTCTGTAAGTTGATAAGAGCAAGCCCAAAGAATTCTCTGTCTTTATTTGATAATAAATAGATATGATCTCCACCCTTATTAAAATGGGCATTTTTAAAACTTGCTTCACCTGCATGTTCTGTGACCCAGTTCAGGACCCCAGTTGAAAGATCAAGCATACCTAAATTATTGTCCAGAGCTGAATTTATCTTTTGAATCAAAAGGGATTTTCCGTCAGGGGACCATTTAACCACAGCAAACATCCCATTTTCACTGTAAACAAGACGAATTTCCATTGTTTCGAGATTTTGTATATAGATATCTAAATATGCCGGATGCCGGCGGTTACTGGACCAGGCAATCCATTTTCCATCTGGAGAGCTCCCGCCGTAATCATGAACATGTTCTGGTGAGTTCGTTAGATCGATTATCGTACTGTCCTTCTTTAGTAAGTACAATTGCTGCTTTTCATTTCCCCCTACATCCATCCCGATAATTAGATTAGATGTACCGTTTACATATTTAACAAGGGTAATTCTATCCTTTGTAAAAGATACTTGGGCAGGCCAAGCTTCCCCCCTATCGAGCTCCCAAACCTGTGGTAAACCAGTATAATCCGCAATAAAGCTTAGCTTGTTACCAACAGGAGCATATACTGGATTTATTGCAGTACGAACATGTAAATAAGGTTCCAAACTAATAATAGCCATAAAACTCCCCCATTCAAATAAGAAATAACAATTGCTCTCTACAAATGAGAACCAATTGAAGGTCAAATGAAACAAGACAGGATAAAACTCTCCAATCCATTTTATTTAACCGGAGGGGAATTATGCCCTATTAAGATTTAATACTGTTATTTAATTAATGTTCTCCTTTTTTTGATATTGAAAATCAATATTCTCTTGATTTTGTTACTTTCACCAATCTCTCCAAAGCCTCTCCTAAAAACCCTTCCTTTTAGGATTACAGCCACTAATATTCTTAAATTAAGTAAATTAATGTCCACACGATTTGATCAACACTTTTGTTGACTAAAAACAAAAAAGGCCAATACTTTGATTTACACAAAGCATTGGCCCATAAGGCTTTTAACCTTTAATTGATACCGGTGGTCGGG
>NZ_JBALPG010000098.1:0-987 GCF_036965245.1 Neobacillus drentensis | reverse complement strand
GCTACCCCTCCACATATAAGAATCAATAAAATGGCGGAGGAAGAGGGATTCGAACCCCCGCGCGGTTTAACCCGCCTGTCGGTTTTCAAGACCGATCCCTTCAGCCGGACTTGGGTATTCCTCCATTATCAGAACATAAGCCATGAAATATCTTTGGTAGCGGCGGAGGGGATCGAACCCCCGACCTTACGGGTATGAACCGTACGCTCTAGCCAGCTGAGCTACACCGCCAAAAATCATATTTTGAATATCTCTCATGGTCGGGAAGACAGGATTCGAACCTGCGACCCCTTGGTCCCAAACCAAGTGCTCTACCAAGCTGAGCTACTTCCCGAAAACGAATGGTGCCGAGGACCGGAATCGAACCGGTACGGTAGTCACCTACCGCAGGATTTTAAGTCCTGTGCGTCTGCCAGTTCCACCACCCCGGCGATATTTAAATACGTATTCTTATCCATACTTGGTAAATAATATATGGAGGCGGCAACCGGATTTGAACCGGTGGTAAAGGTTTTGCAGACCTCTGCCTTACCACTTGGCTATGCCGCCATATATTATGGAGCGGAAGACGGGATTCGAACCCGCGACCCCCACCTTGGCAAGGTGGTGTTCTACCACTGAACTACTTCCGCATATAAAAGTTGTATGGTGCGGGTGAAGGGAGTCGAACCCCCACGCCTTGCGGCGCCAGATCCTAAGTCTGGTGCGTCTGCCAATTCCGCCACACCCGCATTATATATTCTATTAATTATAAATAAATGATAAAAAAGTGCCGGCTAGAGGACTTGAACCCCCAACCTACTGATTACAAGTCAGTTGCTCTACCAATTGAGCTAAACCGGCATAATTTGAGATAATATATAGCTTGTACACGCTTACCTAGTAATCGTCATCCTGACCTCAGAATGCCTATTCAAGCTGCTGCTCGGTCAGTATGCTGAAGCTCATTCAGGAAGTTTATTCGATCGTGCTCTACCAATTGAGCTA
>NZ_JBALPG010000097.1:0-10299 GCF_036965245.1 Neobacillus drentensis | reverse complement strand
CCTTCCTCTCCCAGCCGTAGAAACAGTATTGACGGTTCAGAACCATTTTCATTCTCTGTGGTGAAGCGCCGATCTTGCGCTTCATGGATGGCTAACGGGTGCGATGCTTCAATTACGAAGGATCGCTTTTTCTTTTTCAAGTAACTGAGAAGGTTAGGAGCCGAAGAACATGAAGAATATATGAGTTTTTTTGTTAAACGTTCTTGGTGCATATAATATCAAAAGAAAAAGAACCCATTATTGAGTTCTTCCTCTAGACATATCACCCGTTAGCCACCCATGCAGAAGTTCCTCAACATCTGAGGTTAACGGGGAATTTACATTTCCTTGTTAAATTGATTGGAATCCTTATGAAAAATAGCTACTTATTTATAGGGTTAATATTATTACTCACATCACGATTATTGGATGCTGTATTGTTATCTGCTTCAGCCGTCTCCACCATCTGGTTACCAATAACACCGCCTGAAACACCGCCTATAACAGTACCAATTAGTCCAAATGGAGCACCTATCATAGCACCCGCAACGGCATCAGTAAAAGTTCCAACTGCTTCACCAAAGTCACTGGTAACTTGATTAGCATTACTCCCAGCTTGGTTGTTGCCACTTTCTTCTAAATTTCCACCAAAGTTATTGCGTTCGTCACTGTGATTCATCTATTCACTTCCTCGTTTATTAATAGGGAATATGTTAAATATGAACGCACACCATCCTAATCATATACTACCCAGTTTAAGTAGTTTTACTCACTATATGTTTAGGAAGCACACTTTATCCTCATTAATGCAGCAATAAAGGTATACACCAAGGGCATTCGTTAAAAAGGTGCTTTTTTGTTTTTCAACAAACGGGCAGAAGAGTTGAACAAGAGACATTGATCTTACAAAAATCAATGTCTCTTGTTATTGTAGAAATTTTTCACCTCTAAAATATGTTATGATAGGAATGCATGTTCGTTTTTTGTGAAATATACATATAAGGGGAGGTAACTAATGGAGAAAATAAGCTATCCAAAAGTGCGGAATTTAGATAAGGTTTTTATGGGTGGAGGCAAATCTAGTCAATTTTTAGATCATATCAATCGATTAGAAGCTCTTGTACATGAACTAGAAGGTAGTGTTAAATCATTTACTACTCCACTTTCAACATATGAAGTAAGTAAAGTGGTACATTTAGTAGAAAACATTGGAAACATTAGCTTGAACTTATCCCAAGCTAATTCGTTTATCACTTGTCTCCTTGCACAAAATCCAAAGGATCAAGATGCTGCGATTTTGCGAGGAAAAGTTGCTAAAGAAGAATCCCGTTTTGAAAAAGAATTATCGAAAGTAAGAAAGATATTAACAAATACAAAGGAAGAAGTATGGGAAAGTATCCTAGAAACCAAAGAATTACAAGAATATAGATTTATTCTAAACGAATGGCGTGAAAATGCAGATGAGAATTTGTCAGAAGAGGAGCTAAATTTAATTTCTGATTTAATGGTTGATGGGTACCATGCTTGGGGTCATTTTTATAAAGATCTAGTAAGTAGTATTAACGTAAATATTAAGATTAATGGAAATGAAAAAAATCTATCAGTTGGACAAGCCATTAACTTACGGTCGCACGCTAATGAAGAGGTGCGAAAGGAAGCTCATTATGTATTAGAATCTATATGGAAAGAGAAAGAAGAATTATTTGCTAAAATAATAAATCACATTGCTGGCTTTCGTATACAAGTGAATAACAAACGCGGGATAAAAAGTGTAATAGAAGATCCTTTGAAAAAGAACAGAATGAAGGAAGAAACGCTGAATACGATGTGGAGAGTGATCAGTAAATATAAACAACCTTTCTCGAATTACTTGAAGCGAAAAGCTGAAATGATGGGCGGATCTAGTATGAAGGCTTATAACTTTTGGGCTCCCGTTACAAAAAGTAATCAAGAGATAAAATTCGACGAAGCTGCTACACTTATTACGGAACATTTTAGTCAGTTTGGAACCGAATTAGAAGGCTTCGTTAGGCAAGCTTTCTATGAAGGTTGGATAGAAGCCGAAGATCGTCCAAATAAGTCTGCTGTTCCGTTCTGTGCTGGTTTTCCACTCACAGGTGAATCAAGAGTTTTTATGACATTTAGCGGTACTTTTTTAAATGTGTTAACTCTTGTTCATGAACTTGGGCATGCTTTCCATAATCATGCCATGAAGTCTGTTAATGGGTTGAATAAGCGTTATCCGTTAAGTATTGCTGAAACTGCTTCAACCTTCTCCGAAATGATTATTTTTGATGCGTCTATGAAAAAAGCGAATTCAAAAGAAGAAAAAATATTTATACTGGATGAAAAATTAAAACGTAGTGTAATGAACTTTATGAATATTCATTCGAGATTCTTATTTGAGCAGAGATTTTACGAGGAACGTAATGAGGGTATTGTTTCATCCGAACGGTTAAATCGGTTAATGGAAGAATCAATAAATGAGGCGTATGATGGTTCTCTAGAACAACCTTCCATATATTCTTGGGTTTGGACACCTCACTACTATATTACCCAATCGCCTTTTTACAATTTTCCTTATACTTTTGGGTATTTATTTGCTTTGGGCATTTATGCAAAGGCAAAGGAGAAAGGAAAAGAGTTTGAAAAAGATTATTTGAACTTACTTCGTGATTCAGGAAGTATGACTGTGGAAGATTTAGTTATGAAACATTTAGGAGAAGATATTACTTCAGAGGAATTCTGGGAAAAAGGAATGGAATTATGTGTGAAAGATGTAGAAGAGTTTATTAAATTAACTGCTTCTTAAATTGTTGGATGATATTGAATAAGGAGTTGTCGATGCGATAGCTCCTATTTTATTTAATAATAAGGGGATTTTCCGAGGAAGAACTCAACTCGCCTACTACCTCATATTGGGGGTTGACTTACACGAAATATGAATGGTTGTTAGAGATTCTGGCACACGTTTATCACCATAGGGGGCAATTACACGCTATGCTTGTTCACTGGTATGATAAAGACCCTAAAATCTTAATGTTTGAATAATTCTTCTTCAACGTGGCAGATTAGTTGAACAAGAAGGGGCAAAAAACTTGTATAATTTAATCACCATATACAGTAATTTTGACAAGGAGGCTAGATTTTATGGATATAGTTGTAGAAGACGAACATTATTATACTAACAGTTTTGTTGTCGTAAACGACATAGTAGAGTTTGAAAGAGTCTATATGATTGATGAATATAAATTTAATAATAAAACGTATGAGGCTTTATGGAAGGTGTATGAAATATTGCCATCTTATATGGGAAATCAAACCACTCTTCCTTGCTGTTTTGGTGATGAGGAAAAAGGAGATAAATACTTTATATCAGTTTCATTTGAAATGTCAGGGCTGCAGTTTTGGGGTAAATTGCCTATTACAGATTTTTTACAATGGGAAAATAAATTCAATGAATTAATAATGAACTTCCCATTTAAATATCAATAAAAGTTAGCTTCTTATTAACGGGTGCAAGAGTTAAAGAACGGGGATTGCTACGGTGATCCTTTTTTGTTGTTGAGCTAACTGGCAGGATAATTGAAGAAGCTAAGAAGGAAAATAATGTTATTAAATAGAATATCAATATTAATAATTTAAGTAAGAAAGGTATATTATTATGCTCAATATTTCAACTCTATTTTTAAGTTATTTGATTGGTTCAATTTCATTTGCTTTAGTTGTCGGTAAACTATTCTATAAAACCGATGTTCGAGATTATGGTAGCGGGAACCTTGGTGCAACCAATATTTTTAGGGTTTTTGGAAAGACAGCAGGGCTAATTGTTGCAATTGCTGATTTATTAAAAGGTACATTTGCTTGTTTACTCCCCCAAATATTTAATTCTACGGTTAACCCCATTTTCTGTGGTTTATTAGCCATA
This sequence comes from Neobacillus drentensis, assembly GCF_036965245.1. Taxonomy (GTDB): domain Bacteria; phylum Bacillota; class Bacilli; order Bacillales; family Cytobacillaceae; genus Neobacillus; species Neobacillus drentensis_G. The sequence continues at coordinate 6,392 of NZ_JBALPG010000097.1, read as the reverse complement.
TTGGGACACGTATTTCCTGTTTTTGCAGGGTTTAAAGGCGGGAAAGCTGTTGCGACAGCAACAGGAGTTTTATTATTTTTGACCCCTTTAGGTACTTTGACTGGCTTTATTGTATTTATATTAACTTTGCTACTTTCTAAGTATGTTTCACTAAGTTCAATGTTAGCTGGACTAGCAATATTTATTTACAGCCTTATATTTGAGGATAATGTCATTATAGCCCTTTCATTATTTATTAGTGTGTTAGTGATAATTTTGCATAGGCAAAATATCAAAAGAATTATAAAAGGAACTGAAAACAAACTATGGTAAGAAAAAAGTCTTAAAGAAATTACAAGTTATTTGGTAAAAGCTAAAGAGCATATTGTGAAGAATTGTACTTACACAAACTGGGTGCAATAGTTAAGAAAGATCGCTGCGACAATCTTTTTCTTATTGATTGCACTAGCGGGAAAGCTTAGTTGAGGATGGTACCGATGTATCAAGAAATGATACCAAGGAAGTGTGATTGATGGATAGCTTAACAGAATTGAAATATATCTTAAATAATGTCAATGAATTACCTTGGAACGAATATCTTTTTTTGCCAATTGATAAAAAATGGACTATAGATTCCGTTTGTTCTGTAATTAATTGGGATGAACTAGATGAGGATGAACTGGAAGGTGATGGGGATACTCCTATATTTGCTATTGATAACAATTTAATTTTTGTACTTGATATAGCTACTATCCAGGATATTGTTAACAATGCAAAGCAGCAACGTCCGCAATGCTCAGCGTTGGACTTGTTTCAAGCATTTATGTATTACTATAATAATGATGCATTTATAACGTTTGAATAAGAGGGTAGGGCTTCTTCAACTAACTGGTGCGTTAGTTCAATAAGAAAAAGTAATTAAGATCTTCAACAATCGGGCCAGATTGTTGAGCAATTGCCTTTAAAGAAAATTGGATATATAGGTTAAAATTTAGAAGAGATTGTGAAAATCTGTACTTAAAGTTGCAGAATAATTGAACAATGATGGACTGTTTCAGCAGTCCATTTTTCTTGGTCTTTAAAGGGCGCAATCCTGGAATAAGGATAAGCGCTCATTTTTCATTTTAGGGTCATTTTCTTGAACAAAAGTTTTAAAGAAAATTGGCTATATATAAGTTCAAACTCTAAAGAAAGATCATTAATCCCTAAGTCTGATAAAAACATTTAGGAAATCCTTACCTTTTAATCCATAATTTTGATCTGTAAACTAATACTTAGTTGATAAAATTATTTTTTAGGGAGGAAAGGTGAAAAAATGAATTTATCCCTCAAGGAACAATAAGATCTGTTAATGTTTATTTTACACTCTTCAATACTTTTTGCATTTTCGCCACAGTCTAAGGACCAAAAAGCATCATCCCCTGACACGTTTCATATAAACGGTTACGGGATTCATTCATTGGTTTACAAGCCGAAAATATATTGGGTCAAAGATTTATTTATGTACGGTAAATTTAAAAGACAATACACTTAAATATTGGGTGTCTTTCTGATTTAATAATTTTTAGAAAATTCGGCATTCATTTTATTTAAAATACATTTCCATTATATACTTTTGATAGGTACCAACTAGTTGCTATTAGAAAAATAACACTTGTAAAGGAGTTGATTTAATGACATTATCTCAAGGATTTTGACAATATTTCTTTTGATGGGAACAACGATATCGTATATAGGTTAAATTAATATTTTAATAGAGGAGATTATCGCGATGGAAAATAAAGTAAAAAGTATGTTGAGTTTTTTATTGACCTTTGCAATGATTTTCGGCGGTTCTGGGCAAGCGGTGGTTGCCAAGGGCAATAACCATGCTAATCAAGGAAAACATAAGAATTCAAGTGAGCAAAATGTAAAACAGTGGTTAAGTGAATATGAATTCTATGAGGACACCAGAATTGCAAAAATCTATGATCAGACTGCAATAAATGAATTAAAGCGCTTCGCGACAGTCATAAAAGAAACTAATGCTAAGTTTGATTCTAAACTGATAGCGGAAATTGATGAAGCCGGAGACTTTAAACAAAAAGATATTAATGAACTTGATGTACTTCAACAATTGATTAACCAATATGAACAAGCTGTTCAAGAGGAGTACATACAAGAGGTGGTTCTTAAAAGTGATCGGCTCTTGGAAATCAAACACAAGTTAACGATATATTTATGGGGGTATGTATCAAAAAACGATTTTAATGAACCAACTGAAGTATTACTTGCAGATATACTCTTTAATTTTTATTTATCGGATAAAATTGTCAATAAGAATGCTATCGGCATCTTAAAGGATATCTCCGATCAAGCGGATGACAAAGGAAATAAAATAAAAGCTCATTTGAATAACGCTGTGAAAATGTCTGAAAAAGGTAATGAATTTCTAGAAAAAGATCTAGCTATCCCTGCATCAAAATCCTATCAAAATGCATATAAACAAGTGTTATTCGGACTTGAAAAAGCTGGCTACTCATTTAACACAGAATTCTTTGAAGCTACCTCAGACACGGATGGGGACACAATAACGGATGGGAAAGAATTCCTAGAGGGAATGAATCCATTTAAAAAGGATACAGATGGTGATGGATTACAGGACAATATTGAATATGAAGTTAAATCATTTATTTCTCCGACTAAATATGATACAGATGGTAATGGCATAAGTGATGCAGATGAAGATATCGATGAAGACGGCCTGAGTAATAAAGACGAGCAAGCTTATCAAACAAATTTGATAAAGGAAGATTCAGACCAAGATGGTTTAACGGACGGATTTGAAGTACATCAGTTTAAATCATTACCTAATAAGTATGATACAGATGGCGATGGGTTAAGTGATGGAGATGAATATGCTTTAAAGACAAATCCGAATGCTGCAGACAGCGATGGTGACGGAATCGAGGATTCAGAAAAACTCTATGAACAATCTATTCGCAAATCATTGATTCAGCCTGATAAATCAGAAATTAAAAGTGTAGAAGTTAGTTTTAGTGCAAAGGGTAATATAAATAAAACGACTAGAATGAGTCGCACAAACAACGTTAAAACAACAAATTTACACGGTATTATTGGTTCTCCTGTAAGCATCACTACGCAATCAGAATTTGAGAAAGCAAGCATTACGTTTACTTATGATGAAGCGAAGCTAGGAGAAACAGTGGAAAATAATTTAGGTATCATTTGGTACAATGAAGCTAAGGAAATGTTTGAAAGCCTTAACGCGGAAGTAGATGCAAGTAAGAATACAATAAGTGTGGAAACTACTCACTTTGGCGAATTTCTAATTGTTGATAAGAAAAAATGGCTGGAGTTGTGGGGTAGGGAAATAGACTATTCAGGGACGCATGGTGTAAATGAAACGCTGCTTCACAATATGACAACGAGAACAGGTGGAGAGAATGATCAAGCTGCAACCAGCCATAAGTTGAATGACATTGTCCCTAGTGATGATTCAGGTGATGGAGGGATAGATACAACTGATTCAGATGGGGATGGCTTATACGACATCTATGAAATTAAAGGAATGAAAACACCATACGGTATAATCTACTCAGATCCTAACAAGAAAGATAGTGACGGAGATGGATTAACCGACGGGGAAGAAATGGGTCCATTCCAATCATTCACGGTAGACATTTTTGGAGTTACGATTCATTTTGAAGGTTTCTTTCCAAAGAGTTTTCCTGACCGAAAAGATAGTGACGGAGATGGAAAGTTTGATAATGAGGATTTGAGACCGTTGTACTCTGATTTATCTGATATGGTCATTTTTCAATCAGATAGACCAGAAGGCTATGATGCAAATGGAAATGTAGCGAATGATATGAAAACAAATGATTATACTGAAGATGAAATAAAAGACATTAGCTGGATGTTCAGACTTCAATTACTTGAATCTTATTTCCCAAGTATTCTCTTTAATGAGTTCGAGGATATGTCAACAAGCTTGTTTGCCATGGGAGATATGGAAGATGTGATTTTAGATATGATTAATCATTTTAGAGAGGGAACTGGTAATGAGTACAGAAACCAGACATTAACTAAAGAAGCGCGTGAGCATGAAACAACGAAGGCCTATGTTGAATTTGTTAAAAAAGCCCTAGTTAATGAGCTGAAGAAAAATGGAGGTAATTTAGCAGCACTTAAGTTTGATAAAAGTACAAAGGATTCAAATGAATTTTATAATTTTATACAGAGAAATGCTAGTTATCCGACGTTTAGCACATGGAGTGATCGAGTAGGTGGACTTACCATTACCGTAAATGATACTTGGGGGAATACGGTATCCGTAAAAGATTTTTCATTAGAGAGGAATCACTTTAAAGGAGTCATGCGTGTTCGTTTGTATGATCATTTTGGGTTGGATCAGCCAGATGTGGAGAAGGTGTATGTCAACCTAGCAGGATTCCGTTCCTGGTTTGTCTTACAGCATTATGATGAATATAATAGTAAATATAAGCCGTTTGTGACTGTAATGGAAATGGATATACCATTTGAGGGAGAATTGTGATTAAAGTTAATGTAAAAATGATAGTTTGGATGATTTGTATACTCTTCATTCCATTAAGCTTAATTGGATGTGCAAAGAATGAGGAATCAAGCGGGGAAACAAAGATTTTCGAAATTGCCAATACAGAAGAGGTCGTTGGTAAAAAGGATGAAGAATTGGTGACTCTTAGGAAGCATTATATGATTCTAAATCCACCAAAAGATCTAACAGAGTTGAAACAACTAGTTGAAAAATACAGTAAGGATCATCCAGTTGAAGGTGAAATGAAAGTAATTGAAGGCAAAAACAGGATTTTTGATATGTCCTTTTATAGGGAAAGTGAGGATTTGCCAAGAGACTGGCAGCCTGATGAAAGTTACATGAATACAGATCGGCTGGAACATCATAAGAATGATCTAATTGCCTATATCATTTGGTCAGATGCTGAACCACAAAAGGAATACACTGTTTATGATAAAAGTAAGGAAGGAATGGTCATGAAGCAGATGCATTTTATTGAGGATCAGCTTGTTGAGTGAAACACTATCCATACACCAAAAAATAAAGAAATGGAAATTGTTAGAAATTACGACAGGAACACTACATGATAGACTGGGGACCACTATGAATATTTTCCATAGTGGTCCCCTCATTACTTGAATCGTTTCCATACCCTATTAAAACTTTAATATTCCATAATACCAGTTAATATAATTTTTTCTTTGTTCCGTTTAAGGGCAAGTTATGTAGTAACAAAAAAGCCTAATTTCTCAGCATTAAATTGAGAAATTAGGTTTTTTAATATTGAAAATTCCTTAACGTTGTATGTATTTGATCATTCAAACTGTCCTTTTCACAAAATAAAACTAGTTACACAGTGTCCAAAATGTAAGACTGAATTTCAATATTACCTTGATGATAGTCCCATACAGATTAACTATAGCTGCCAATGTGGGTATAGTTTCTCGTCCGATAATAGATCAGTTCAGCCAGCTTTTTGGCCACGCATTATTAGTACAGATCTAAAAAAGTGGTTATCTTTGGCACCATCAGAAATCTCCAAAATCCAAAAAAGTCAAATATTTAATGAGTTTGAATTAGCTTTAGAATAAGAGAAAGTAGTTTTCAATTATGATGTTCCATTTATTTTGAATTCATTAAATGGTAAATGGTAAAAACCGTGCTATCCAAATGGGAGTGACACTTAATTACCTTGATAAGAAGCTAGTTCAAGAGTGAGAAAAAGAGTACGGTTCTAAAAATAAGTATTTACAATATATAAATCGTTTAGAAGCCATAGATACAGAATATTTTTATCAACAAGCAGACGTAATATTTAACTGTAAAGCTAGGCATCTAAGAAAAACTACTTTAAAGAAACATATTGGTTGCATAAAAGAATTAACAAGATATGGTCCTGCACTAGAAAATAAAGAACTTTGTCCATTTGCAATTGCTTATGTTTTTTGGAGATTACGACTCCAATTTTTCAAAGATTCGGAGGATGTAGACAATTTATTTGCATGTCACTTTAATAAAAGTAATTTTCGTGAATATGGATATCCAGTTCTCCCGTATAAATTCACTGAATGGCTACGAATTCTACGACTCGAAAGGGTAGTTCTTCCGGAATCTATTTCAGGATCAAGAACCGTATATATGTGGGTTATAAACCATTTAATAAAAGAATTAATTATTGCTGAATTTTATAGGTGTTTTGAATACGGATTAAACTGGTTATATGAAGAAAAGAAAAAATACACAATTAGTTCTATCTACAGCTTCAAATACATGCCCAAGTTCCTTATTCATAGAGATGGTAACAATTACTTCTGCGTAGAGAAGATAAAAAAGAACTAAAAGAATTGTTAAGTAA
>NZ_JBALPG010000096.1:1410-63885 GCF_036965245.1 Neobacillus drentensis | reverse complement strand
ACAATCGATCTCGAAATATGTATGTTTTTTTATCAGCATCCGTATTTTAATAGTTTTTTTATATATTTAGCGGTTGATGATAGACCCTATTTTTAAACTTTCCAGAGTGCGGAAAATTCATTGATTTTAGAATTTTATACCCAATATTTTCGGAGTCAATATGTAGAAAATGGCAAAGTTCTGAATTCGTTATGGCTGGTTTTATTAATAGAAAATAGTCTTTAATAGCTTGAATATGTGCTGATTTGGAAATCACTTTGCATTTTGAACAACACCATTTTCCTCTATAATAAACCATGGGAATGGTACTGCATTCTGGGCATTTGACACCTGTGAGGATATCTTTTGGTGATAAATTGTAGGCTTGGAGAATATCTGCGGTATCGGGTGTGTGGTTGGTTAAAAGGAGACGCTTTATCTTTTTTAACTCTTTTTTGTCTAATTTGTCGGTTTTATTATATTTTGCTATTTGTTCTATTTTCTCTAATAAATTTTCACTGTTACAAATATGTTGTATTATCTGTTCATTTCTAGATTCTGTTCTTATGATTGTTTTTTCATTACTATTTACAAAACAATAATGAATGGGAACTTCTATACACTTGTGTTCACGCAGCCAATTTCTTAGTTTTCTTGCCTGCAGTTTGGCTTGTAATACAGGATTTTTGATTCTTTCTCCTAACTCATTTTTTCTCCAAGTTACCTGGTTAAAATCCTTTTCAAATGATATCTCTCCGGTAATATTTTTAACCTCTAGAACTATTGCAAAAGTTGAACATAGGAGAAGAATATCAATTTGGAAGTAATATTGTTCATATAATAAGCGAAGTCCATGAAAAATAAGGTATTGCTGGTCCGGAAGCATACTCAAATGAAAGTCTAGCGATTTTTCGCCACGATATCCCGCCATTCTCCTTTTATAATCTGATATCGCATCCGGCCATTTTGGATGAGAAAATAGTAATCTTCTAATTAATGCCTCCAATTTTTCTATTCTTGGGGTAAAACATATTTCTTGAGCGATCAAATCCACCAATCCCATCTATTTTTCTTTTCATTTTCTGTTTTTGAGTTCCCTAATCCTGCAAAAACCGACATTATTTGTGACTAATTTATGAATCTAAGTTTCCCTTTTTGAGGCTGTTTTTTTACCCGCCACTTTTTATGATTTACCCGTCTAAATAGCAGTTTTACCCGCCTATTTTTCACTTTTACTCGTCTGTTTTGCCAAATTACCCGTCACCTTTATCCTATTACCCACCACCCCCTTCAGCCCGCCCTTCAATACAGTAAAAAGCCAGGCGATTAGCCTGGCTCGAGTAACTTTCCTTATGATTTAGATATCCTGCTTATCTGACTCTACAAAAAGTTTCAGTGAAGTCAGCTTATTTTCCCAAAATAGTTCAAAATACTGGAGCCAGTCTTTTAATTCATACAGTGGTTCCGGCTCGAGCTTGTACCGTGTTTCCCTGCCGACTTTCCGTTCCTTCACTAATCCTGCATCTGCCAAAACACGCAGGTGCTTTGACACGGCAGTCCGGCTAATGGGGAAGTGTCCACTAATAGCAGTGACAGGCATTTCTTCCTTGCTTAACAGTTTCAAGAGCTTTCGCCTTGTTGGATCAGCGATGGCTTGAAAGACATCATGCTTTACTGATGAAGCAGCCATTTAAGCCTCAATATATTCTTGTAATTTTTTCACAAGACCTGTCCAGCCCATATTCATATTTTCGCGAATTGGAGTATGCGGAGCACCAAATTCTGTAACTTTGTTTGCATCCCAGCCGCCATGAATAAGGGTAAATTCTGTTTTTCCATCAACTTCTTTTAATTCAAATGTAAGTGTCCAATCTTTTCCCCAATTGAATGAAAGGCTGTTAGGCGGGTCGACTTTTGTTACCTTACATGGAGACATCCCAAATTGGCCCGCATTTAGATGAAATTCATGACCTTCAACTGCCTCAAAATCATTTGGCATGAACCAAGCCGCTAAGCCTTCTGAGGTTGCAACAGCGTTCCACACTTTCGAAATTGGTGCATTGTATACTAGGGTGTGTTTAATATCTGGTAATGTTTGTGTTTGATTTTCCATTATGAATGCTCCTCTTAAAAGTTTTTTTGCAAAACATGAAACCATTTGGTTTCACTTTAAAAATATATAACACCATTTGGTTTCATGTCAAGCATTAAAAAGGTGACTTTACATACTAAGTAAACTCACCGTAAACATAGCTTTTCATTCAAAAGATTTGTTTATTGGCCGCTAGATAACAGTGCTTGGGCAATTCCGACAAAGTTCATGTTACAATTATTTAAAATCAGAAAAATGAGAGGCCGTTATAATGTTAACAACTCAATATATAAGAAGTATCAAAATCAAGAGAGATGAAGTCCCTTCTTTTAAAAAATATCCCTTTAATCTGCCCAGTTTGAAGACATTAGACGAACTATCTTTTCATCCTAATGTAACCTTTCTCATTGGAGAAAATGGGATGGGTAAATCCACCTTGCTTGAAGCAATTGCAGTTGCATTAGGGTTTAACCCTGAGGGGGGATCCTTTAATTTCAATTTTTCAACCTATAATTCACATTCTCCTCTAGGAGACTATCTCAAAGTAATCAAAGGGATTGAAAAACCGAAGGATGGATTTTTCTTACGGGCTGAAAGCTTTTATAATGTCGCTTCAAACATTGAGGAAATGGACAGGGAAGGAAGGGGTCGTAGAGTAATTGATTCATTCGGCGGTGTATCCCTGCATGAACAGTCACATGGAGAGGCCTTCTTTGCTACATTTCTTCATCGCTTTGGTGGAAACGGAATATATATTTTAGATGAACCCGAAGCCGCCCTCTCCCCACTTCGGCAAATGTCGATGCTAACGAGGATTCATGACTTGGTTAATGAAAATTCCCAATTTATTATCGCTACCCATTCACCTATCATCATGGCATATCCAGAAGCAAAAATTTTTGAATTTAGCGAAGAAGGAATAAGAGAAAACATACTTGAAGAAACGAATCATTACCGAATAATGAAACAATTTTTTGATGATAAAAATAGAATGCTGCATCATTTGTTGAATCATTAAAATATTTATTTATTAATTGACTGATTTCTCTAATTCATAAAGTGTTCTGTTCGGTCAGGCATCACCATGCTACTTGACCTATTTCTTGATTCTGACCCTGTTTCGTTCACGTAGACCCTTTTTACATTACCGATTTCTTGTTTCTGACTCTGTTTTGGTCACGTAGACCTCTTCTACAAGACCTATTTCTTGGCTCTAACTCTATTCCGGTCACGTAAGACCTTTCTACGTGACCTATTTCTTGTTCCTGGCCCTGATTCGGACAGATAGACGCCTTTAACGAGACCGAATTCTCGATTCTGACTATTATTCGGTCTCGAAGACCCTTTATTAGTGACTCCTAACTTAGTCATGTGTTCTATGGAACAATATTTTTCCCATAAAAGATTTCATCCATCTCGATCTTTAATCTCTCTGTAATCTCTATATGTTCGTCGGGAGTCAGCTTATCTTTTGTATAACCAAACAAATAATTATTTAAATCGAATTCGCGCAGCTTACATTTTGTGTGGAAAATATGTTCCTGATATACATTGACATCAATCATATCGAATAATTCGCCCACATCTTCAGGGATGTAATTCTGAATCGAGTTGATTTCGTGGTCAATAAATAGCTTGTGGCCCGTTTTATCCCTTGTAAAACCGCGAACACGGTAATCAATCGTCATCACATCGGTTTCAAACGAACGGATTAAATAATGAAGTGCCTTCAGAGGTGAAATTTCTCCGCAGGTTGAGACATCAATATCCGCTCGGAATGTACTGATTCCTTCATCGGGGTGAAATTCCGGGTATGTATGAACGGTTATATGACTCTTATCTAGTTGCATCACCACCGATTCGGGAAGCGGTCCCGGAGATTCCTCAAATGATTCTGACGGTGCATTTGCAACCGGCCCTTCTGATACCAACAGCGTCACGCTTGCACCCGCCGGTTCAAAGTCCTGACTGGCAACATTTAATACATGCGCACCAATGATATCTGAGACATGTCGTAAAATTTTTTGCAGTCTGTCTGCACTGTATTGTTCATCAATATATTTCAAGTAGGCTTCACGCTCATCCTTCGTCCTTGTAAAACAAATATCATACATATTAAAGCTTAACGACTTGGTCAGGTTATTAAAGCCGTGTAACTCAATCGCCTGCTCGTGTGTAAGTTTCATGATTCGTTCCCCCTTCATATCCTAATCCTATTTAAGATTTATAGTACCCATTGTGATAATTGGTTACTTATTTTTTCAAAAAGAATACTCAAAAATGTCCAAAGGCTTCGGTTCATTCTGAGAGTGGAGGAAGCCTTTATACACCGGTTCTATTTTGGAACCTGGTTTTAACTTAGATACCTTGTTGAATCAAAAAAAGACACCATTCAAACATAGAAGAATAAGTTTTATTATATTATTTATAATTATTATAATTTAATATTTACTTTAAAAAAATATATGTTATAATTAATATAGATAGAAAATAGGAGGAATGCTAAATGAACATTGAAAGAGTACTTAACCATCAAATTGCAAACTGGAACGTATTATATACAAAATTACATCATTTTCACTGGTATGTGAAAGGACCACACTTCTTTACCTTACATGCTAAATTTGAGGAACTATACGAGGAAGCAGCAGCAACAATCGATGAATTTGCAGAACAATTACTAGCAATTGGCGGCAGCCCCATTTCAACTTTAAAAGAGTCACTACAACTTGCTTCGATTGAAGAAACGAATGAAAAATTAACGGCAGAAGAAATGGTTCAGACAGTTGTTAATGACTTTTCTTTAATCATTGATGAATTAAAAGCTGGGATGGAAATAGCGGAACAAAATAATGACGAAGTGACCAGCGATATGTTCCTTGGCTTAATTGGCAAACTTACTAAACATAATTGGATGTTGAAATCCTTCTTACAGGCATAATAATTACAATTGCTCTTTAAGGGACAAGGCTACATGCTTTGTCCTTTTTTATTTTTATTTAAAAAATATTAAGATGTTAATGGTGAGTTTGCTATTATTAAGGCAAGGAAATTTGGGAGGGATGCATAGTGATGAAGCTAAATAAAACCCTGTGGGTAATTCTTTTCTCTTTTTCCACCATTTTAACAGCATGTGTTTCACAAACACCACATGAAAGCAATAATCTACCTCCAACAGAAAATGCCCTGCAGCCCAAGGAAGTAAACCACACTTCTTCAAAGCTAATAAATGAAATATTGGGTTGGGCAGGGAAAGGAATGGTTAAGGATTGTCCATTTAATGCTCTCGATAGCACCATGGAACAGGTGAAATCAGAATGGGGAGAACCGGACACGGTCGATACTGCTGGCTTTGGCTTTTATGCTGCCTATAATAAAAAAAATATTGTTTTAGGTTATAACAAGGGAGGAGAAATTTTCGATGTACGCTCTTACGCTAATGATCTAAAGGATATTTCTGACCAAATGGTTGTAAAAACATTAGGACAGCCAGCAGAGGTAAAGGATAACAACAATGAAAATATTTATGTTTATGAAGTGAAACAAGACATTCAATTAAAGATAATCATTCTGAAAAGCAGCAAGACAATCGACCACATCTCCGTTTTTCATCCAAACAGAGCAGAATCGACGAACGATTATATTCTTGATATAAAAGGAATATCTAATAAACTATCTGACTCAGCATGGACATCAATGCAAGAATGGCGGAAATCTATAGTTCTTTTTTCCAAAAATCATGAAAATGTGTTCATTAATGGTCCTAATTTTAAGAAGGTTGCCCTTACATTTGATGATGGACCAGATCAAGTCATCACCCCAGCAATTATTGATATTTTAGCTAACCATCATGTTAAGGGTAATTTCTTCTTTTTAGGCAGTAGGATAAAGGAACACCCCGATGTGGTTAAGGATGCATTTAATCAAGGAAACTTAATCCTAAGCCATAGCTATAATCATGTTGAATTAACGAAATTAGGTAAAGAAGCTGTTCGGAAAGAAATTCATGATACCGAGGAGGCCATAAAGTCAATAATCGGAAAAGAACCGGCCATTCTTCGGACACCCTTTGGAGATACAAATGCACAAGTAGCGGCGATTTCTAAGCAAGAAGGATATTCCATTGTTTTATGGTCGATTGATACATTAGATTGGTCGCAAAAGGAAGCCAAAAATATCGTTAACAATGGGATAGCAAATGTTCGAAACGGCGATATTATTTTAATGCATTCTGATTCTGATAAGGTTGAGACAAAAAAAGCATTACCTCTACTAATCGAAGAATTGCAAAAAAGGAATTTTGAAATTGTCGACTTAGAGGATTTGTTGAACATTAAAGCTTATCAATAACCATCGCGTTCTAGATCACCAACCATCCTAAAAATTAAAGTTTCCTTCTTTTGCTTGTGCGGTAACACGTCATGTTTGTCTACAATAAAAATGCAATTCATTCAAAAAAACAACCAAACTTAATATAGGGTGTGTGAGCAGTGTTGAGCTTCACTTTATTTGTAATGAAAAAAATCTTTATTGTGACTATGTGGCCCCCTTTTCCCTTACTTGAGCAAAATCTTTTGTGACCGAGCGGAAATCTTTTTTCTTATCTCGAGTACAATTATTCTTTATTCTTACCGAGGATATCCTTTTTTCTAATCTCGGGTACAAATATTCTTTTTTTCTTACCGATGAGACCCTTTTTTTCCTTTCTCGGGCACAATTATTCTTTTTTTTACGAGGAGCAAACACAAAAATGGTTCAAAAAACATAAAAAGCAGCTAAAAATAGCCGCTTTTTCAAAAAAATCCTTTATTTTACTTGATAATCTCTCAATAAATCAACTTCTTCTTCCGTTAATTCCCGGTATTCGCCAAGCTCGAGTGTTTCATCTAATGCAAGAGGTCCCATCGAAATCCGCTGAAGGTAAACTACCCTTTTCCCAACGGCTTGGAACATTCTTTTTACTTGATGAAATTTGCCTTCAGTGATGGTTAGCTCAATATCGGAACGGATACCTGATTTTAAGATTTTCAATTCGCCTGGCTTTGTTTCATAACCGTCGTCCAAGGTTACCCCTCGACTAAAGGCAACAATATCTGCTTCTGTTACTTCCCCATCAATGACAGCAAAATAGGTCTTCGGCACATGCTTTTTAGGAGAAAGCAAACGATGAGCTAATTGACCGTCATTGGTGATGAGCAGTAACCCCTCTGTATCCTTATCTAGCCTGCCAACAGGGAAAGGCTCATACACTTGGTCCTCAAGCTCCAATAAATCAATCACCGTTTCGCAAGCACTATCTTCAGTCGCAGACAGCACTCCTTGCGGCTTGTTCATCATTAGATAAATAAATTCCCTGTATTCAATCACTTCGCCATTTAAGGTAACGGATTGTTTAGCTGTATCGACGTGCTGCTTAGCATCCTTGACCACAACATCGTCAATTTTAACAGCTCCACTTTTTAGGAGCTGCTTAACTTCCTTGCGGCTGCCGTAGCCGAGATTGGCTAACATCTTATCAATTCTCAACACTTCCACCCCTTTTTGGCAGCTTTAGTTTTGTCATAAAACGCTCTAATTTATCTCCAAATAAGCGAGTGGTAAGTCCTGATTTAGAGCTAAGATAAAAATATATTCCAGCACCAACTAGAGCACATATTGAGATAATCAAAACAGATTGAATCTTTGATGCAGGTGAAAGGAATAACAATAATATTTTGTACATAATTTCTGTGCCTGCCCACATTAATCCCGCGAAAATGATAATCAGCAGGCTCCTCCTCCAAACTAGTCGGAATGGATAGCGTGAGTATGCTTTAATTACGATTAAATTGATGAGAATTGCCGCAGTATATCCAAGTGCTGTCGCTAAAACAGCCCCTCTTGTTTCCATCAGTTTAATCAACGGAATATTAAGGGACAATTTTATTAACAAGCCAACAAGTAAACTTAACACCGTAAATCGCTGTTCATTGATTCCTTGTAATATTGCTGCGGTGACAGAATATAAGGAAAAGAGAATGGCAACAGGTGCGTATGCTCTTAACACTTCAGTACCTATTAAATCATGTTGATAAAACACCGTATAAACAGGTTCTGCCAATAATGAAAGACCGATGGCAGCAGGTAAAGTTAAAAATAGCAGCACCTGAAATGTCTGATTTAACTGCCGGTTTAGGCTTGCCCCTTCTCCATCAACAAAAGCCTTGGTTATGCTTGGTACTAGTGTTAACGAAAAAGCTGTCGCAAGCGATACTGGGATAATTACAATCTTATGTGACTCAAAGTTCAAAATTGAGAAAAAAGATTGTGCAATCTTCTCACTAATACCAATCTCACCCATTGCCTGTGTAAAGGTAAATTGGTCAATCGCCTGAAATAAAGGGTTGGCAATCCCAACTAATACAAACGGAAAGGCATAAATGATGATTTCCTTATAAATTTCCTTAAGCGAAATATCAATTGTCCCTTTATCATGTATAAGCAGTTCGTCTAAATAAGGTTTTCTTTTGTACCAATACCAAAATAAAACAATTAGGCCGCCAATAGCGCCAATAAAGGCAGCAAACGTAGCCACACTAACAGCTGTTACCATCGTTCCATGAAAAATATGTAAGACGGCAAAAGCACCTAAAAGGGTAAAGGCAATCCTTACGATTTGTTCCACTACCTGTGAGAGTGCGGACGGCCCCATCGATTGGTGCCCTTGAAAGAATCCTCTAATGAGACTCATAAACGGAACAACAATCAACGCAAAGCTGACAGCCCGCATAACAGTTGTGACATTATCTAAATTTGCCTTTTTATTGCCGACACTCATTTCAGCTAATGTAGGTGCAGCGATATACATCACTAAAAAGGCCATAATCCCTGTTAGCAGCATGATCACTAAACCCGATTTAAACAGCTTCCTGCCAACTGCATATTCCTCAAGTGCATTATATTTTGAAATAAATTTTGAAACAGCAAGCGGTACACCGGCTGTTGCGATACTTATAAAAATGGTATAGGGAACATAGGAATATTGATAAAGCGTTGTCCCTTCCCTGCCGACAATTTGAAAGAATGGAATAACGTAAATTAAACCAATCACCTTTGAGAAGATGGTTCCGAATGTTAATATAAATGTTCCTCTTAAAAGCTTAGATTGCATAAAATCCCTTCCTACCCGAAGAAATACGTGCGCAGCTTAAAATAATTCGACTTTTTTTGCACACTATTAGTAGTTTACAACTTCTTTCTCTCGGACGCTACTCACAACCAATTTATTTTTATCAAGAATCCTGCAGTTTTCGTTTTATTTTCACAAGAATTGTTTATAATGAAGTGACGATTAATATAAAGTTGGTGGAAATATGGAATATGATATTATCGTAATCGGCGGCGGCCCATCAGGATTAATGGCGGCTATTGCTGCAGGTGAAAAAGGTGCAAAGGTACTGTTAATTGATAAAGGAGACAAGCTTGGGCGAAAGCTGGCGATTTCCGGCGGCGGACGCTGTAATGTCACCAATCGCCTGCCTGTTGAAGAAATAATTAAGCACTTGCCCGGGAATGGGAAGTTTTTATATAGTGCTTTTTCTATTTTTAGTAATGAAGATATTATTACGTTTTTTGAAAAACTGGGAGTCGCATTAAAGGAAGAGGATCACGGAAGGATGTTCCCGGTTTCAAATAAAGCTCAATTAGTTGTTGATGCACTTTTAGAACAATTGGAAAAGCTAAAAGTAAAGATCTTCAAAAATAGTCCTGTTGCTGATGTCATCTATGAAAATGGACATGTTTCAGCTGTTTTGTTAAAGGACGGACAAAAAATTGGCGCAAAGTCGATTGTGATTGCCGTTGGCGGAAAGTCTGTTCCCCATACAGGTTCGACGGGGGATGGCTATGCCTGGGCAGAAAATGCTGGACACACGATCACGGAGCTGTTCCCAACCGAAGTGCCCGTTACATCCAGTGAACCGTTTATTAAAAATAAAACGCTGCAAGGACTCTCATTAAGAGACATTAGTCTAACTGTATTAAATCCAAAAGGTAAGGCAATTATCTCTCATCGAATGGATATGCTGTTTACTCATTTTGGCATCAGCGGACCTGCGGTTCTTCGCTGCAGCCAGTTTGTTGTGAAAGCGATGAAGAAGTGGAATCTTAAAGAAGTAACAATGAGCCTCGATGTCCTTCCAGATCAAAAGGAAGAAGAGATTTTTCAAAGAATCGGCAAACTTGTAAAAAGTGAGCCTAAGAAAAGTATTAAAAACACCTTAAAAGGACTGGTTCCTGAACGGTATCTACTTTTTCTATTAGACCAAAATGGTATCGATCCGTCTGAACAGTGCGGCACCATTTCTAATGAAAAAATTCGCAGTTTTGCAAAAAGCTGCAAGCAATTCCCAATCAAAGTAAATGGCACTCTTCCTCTCGAAAAAGCGTTTGTGACTGGCGGAGGCGTGTCGGTAAAAGAAATCGAGCCGCAAACGATGGGTTCAAAATTAATGAATGGCTTATATTTTTGTGGCGAAATACTAGATGTTCATGGTTACACTGGCGGATATAATATCACCTCTGCCCTTGTGACGGGCAGACTTGCAGGGTCTAATGCCGCCTTGTCTGCAAAAAAAGGCCTGATGTAATATCAGGCCTTGTAAATAATCATCGCCGAAAAACAATAAATCTGTTCTTCCTCTTCCTCCTCGTTCATCGCTGCTACATTATATTTAATATCTAGCAGACTCTTTTCATCTATTCCTCTTAAAAACCGATTCATTTCCTTTTCCAAATCTTTCTCATGTTCTCTGTCAAATAGCTTAACCTGTATCATAGGAATCTCTCCCTCTCTTTTTACTACCATTATTCACAACTTTTCTGAATTTTAAAAACAGAAAAGTTAAGATTATTTTTAGATTGAACTTGTAAGCTAAACAAAGAGCAGAGAAAAACCGATTCCAAATTTGGAATCGGTTATTTCGTTTCGCCAGTCCAGTTCATCATGCCGCCAACCATGTTACGGACTTTATAACCTTGATCTTGAAGGTAGTAACAGACATTTGCACTGCGGCCTCCTGAACGGCAGATAAAAATGTATTCTTTTTCCTTGTCAAAGTAGTCAATATTAGCAGGAATGTCGCCCATTCGAATATGCTTTGCCTCTGGAATCATCCCTGATGCTACCTCTTCATCTTCCCTTACATCAACAAGCTCAAGTTTTTCCCCTTTCTCAAGCTTCTTTTGTACCTCTTCTGGTGTAATAATTTGAATCTCTTCCATCCCAATCATCCCTTCAGAAAAACATCCCCCCAAACAGGAGGATGTTCTTATATATTAATTAGCTACGATATTAACCAATTTACCCGGTACTGTGATCACTTTGCGAATCGTTTTTCCTTCGATTTGTTCCTTCACGCGGTCATCATCCATCGCGATTCCTTCCAATACCTCTTTGCTGACATCAGTCGGTACCATAAGCTTCGTTTTTACCTTGCCGTTCACTTGAATCACAATTTCAACTTCCTCATCTACTAACTTCGCTTCATCATAAGCAGGCCATGCTTCATAGGAAATCGTGCCGCTATACCCAAGCTTTTCCCAAAGCTCTTCAGCGATATGCGGACTAACAGGTGCAAGCATTTTGACGAATCCTTCAACGTAATCCTTAGGTAAGACTGTTGCTTTATAGGCTTCATTAATGAATACCATCATTTGAGATATTGCGGTATTAAATCTCAATCCTTCATAATCCTCGGTAACCTTTTTCACAGTTTGATGGTAGACCTTTTCCAAATTCGACGCTTCTTCATTTGGCTGGATTTTCGGATTTAATTCACCATTTTCCTCAACAAATAATCGCCAAATTCGATCAAGGAACCTATGGGAACCGTCCAAACCGTTTGTCGACCAAGCAATCGAGGCATCAAGAGGGCCCATAAACATTTCATATAAACGAAGCGTATCGGCACCGTGACTCTCGATGATATCATCAGGATTTACAACATTTCCTTTTGACTTACTCATTTTTTCATTGCCTTCGCCTAAAATCATCCCTTGGTTAAATAACTTTTGGAATGGCTCTTTTGTTGGAACCACACCGATATCATACAAGAACTTATGCCAGAAACGGGCATATAGCAAGTGAAGAACAGCATGCTCAGCACCGCCAATGTAAATATCAACTGGTAGCCAGTGATTTAATTTTTCAGCAGAAGCAAGTGCTTCGCTGTTTTTTGGATCAATATAACGTAAATAGTACCAGCAGCTGCCTGCCCATTGCGGCATTGTATTCGTTTCGCGGCGGCCTTTTTTTCCTGTTTCCGGGTCAACGACGTTTACCCAATCAGCAATATTAGCTAGAGGTGATTCGCCTGTTCCAGATGGTTTGATATCCTTCGTTTTTGGTAATGTCAATGGAAGCTGATCTTCGGGAACAGCAGTCATCGTACCATCTTCCCAATGGATGATTGGAATCGGCTCGCCCCAATAACGCTGACGGCTGAACAACCAATCGCGTAAACGGAACGTTACCTTCTTGGTACCAATGCCTTTTTCCTCTAACCAGGAAATCATTTTTGAAATCGCATCTTCTTTATTTAATCCATTTAAGAAATCGGAATTGATGTGTTCGCCATCACCGGTAAAGGCTTCTTTTTCCACATTGCCTCCGGCAACAACTGGCTTAATAGTCAGTCCGAATTCTTTCGCAAATTCATAATCGCGTTCATCGTGAGCAGGAACGGCCATAATCGCACCAGTTCCGTAGCTTACCAATACATAATCAGCAATCCAAATTGGCATTTTTTCGCCGTTTGCCGGATTTATGGCATACGCCCCAGTAAATACGCCTGTTTTTTCTTTTGCAAGATCTGTACGCTCAAGATCGCTTTTCGTTTTAACTTTATCTAAATAGGCATCAACGGCCGCGCGCTGTTCAGCTGTTGTAATTCTATCAACAAATGCATGTTCAGGAGCCAATACTGCATAGGTTGCTCCGAATAATGTATCAGGACGGGTTGTGAAGACGGTAAAGGTTTCATAGTGGCCATCAATTTTGAAGGTTACTTCTGCCCCTTCAGAGCGACCAATCCAGTTTCGCTGCATTTCTTTCAAGCTTTCCGGCCAGTCAAGCTCCTCTAAATCTTCAAGCAAACGGTCACCATAGGCAGTGATTTTTAACATCCATTGCTTCATCGGACGGCGCTCAACCGGATGGCCGCCGCGTTCACTTTTACCGTCAATAACTTCTTCGTTTGCCAAAACGGTTCCAAGAGCCGGGCACCAGTTTACTGCTACCTCATCAATATAGGCAAGTCCTTTTTCCCACAGCTTTAAGAAAATCCACTGCGTCCATTTATAGTATTCAGGATCTGTCGTGTTGACTTCACGATCCCAATCATACGAGAAACCTAGTGATTTAATTTGTCTGCGGAAGGTGTTAATATTTTGCTCGGTAAATTCTGCCGGGTCGTTACCCGTATCTAATGCGTACTGTTCCGCAGGCAGTCCGAATGCATCCCAGCCCATGGGGTGAAGCACGTTATATCCCTGCATCCGCTTTAAACGTGAAAGGATATCGGTTGCCGTATATCCCTCAGGGTGTCCAACGTGAAGTCCTGCACCTGATGGATATGGGAACATATCTAATGCATAGAATTTTCGTTTATCATATTCTTCACTTGTTTTGAATGTTTTTTCTGTTTCCCATTTCTTTTGCCATTTTTTTTCGATTTGTTGATGGTCAAAACTCATATCGTTTTCCTCCTATAAAAATATAAAAGCGGAAGCACCTTGTTCAGCCCCGACCAGCAAATGTTCTAACCCATTTTGAAGTCGGCACTTTGACTTCATATGGTTCAGGTTATCTGACCTCGAGGGGCTAGGCGCTGCAGCTAGATAAAATAAAAAACCTCTCATCCCAAAAAGGGACGAGAGGATTGTATGTATCTTCCCGCGGTACCACCCACATTAGTGCTGCCTGCACTCGCTTCATTCATCCTTAACGCGGAAAACGGCAAACATTACTGTATCTTTCACGCTTGCAACTCAAAGGCGAGTTCATGATGTACCCGGTTGACTTCCACCAGCCGTCAACTCTCTATGTTACGGGTATTAATCACTACTATTCCTGATCACTGTTTTTTCATTATAAAGTATTACGGTAATTGTATAAAATTTTCTACCACTATGCAAGCAAACATTTGCCTAAATCCAGGATGGACGGTTTATCCCGCTTTTAAACGCATTATCATTAACATTTTCATTCATTTATATTTTACTAGGAAAGCAATTTCGATGTCTGAATGAAAAAGCAGATGGCTCAAAAGTTTTTTTCTTCTGAAGTCACCTGCTTACATTAATTTATGCAGCTTTTGTTCCCAATTGGAAACGTGGAGAATTCCACATCGTTGTCCATTTCTTAATTGCTGCCACCAATATGATGATACCGAGTACTAACATAATAATTGATAAGACACCATTCAATACACTGTAACCGGCAGCTGCTTGATTGAGGTAAACATTCTTCACCATCCAATAGCCTGCATAGTTAACGGTAACAAATAAATAGGAAAGTGGCACTAAACAGGTTAGCATGTACCAGCGTTTGTCGGCAATTTTAAGAATAACAGTTGCACCGACGATGAGACCGATAGATGCCATCAATTGATTGGATACCCCAAAAAGTGCCCAAACAGATCCGATATCGCCTGAGAAGAGTAAATAGCCCCACATAAAACAAGCTAAAGCACTTGCAAAAATCGATCCTGGAAGCCAATCTGTCTTTTTCAATGGTTTATAGAACTCACCAAAGAAATCTTGAATCAAATAGCGGGCTACACGTGTTCCAGAATCAATCGCTGTTAAAATAAAAACCGCTTCAAACATTATTACAAACTGAAAGAAGTAAGACGATAATTTCGCAAACCAGGGAATTTCGGTGAAAACATAGGTCATCCCTACAGCTAAAGTCACAGCACCGCCTGTTCGTCCTTCAAGGTCAATCCCAATTTCCTTCGCTAGCTTTGGTAATTGATCCACATGCATTCCCAATGTTTTGAATACTTCTGGTGTTGAGTTAATCGCAAAATAGTCCGCAGGATGTAGGGCTGTTGCAGCAATTAACGCCATAATTCCTACGACACACTCTACTAACATCGCGCCAAATCCAACAACCTTGATATCTGACCAGTGATCCAACATTTTAGGTGTTGTCCCTGAACCGACAAATGCATGGAAACCAGATATGGCACCGCAAGCAATGGTAATTGAGATAAATGGCCAAACAGGTCCTCCAATAACTGGACCGCCACCTTGCGTAAATTTAGTAAAAGCCGGCATCTGAATCGTTGGATTAATAATGAAAACCCCAATGATCAGTGCAATAAATACACCAATCTTCATAAAACTGCTTAAGTAATCTCGTGGGGCAAGCAAGAGCCAGATAGGCAATGCCGCAGCAAAGAAAGCATAAATTGGTAGAATTATAGCCAATGTCTTTGTATCTAATGTAAGCCAATCACCCAAGATTGTATTCTGAATCGATGGACCAACAAACACTCCAACCATGACTAGAATAAACCCAATGGTTGATGTTAATTTTAGATTGCCTGTTTTTTTATAAAAAATTCCTACCCCCATTGCAATGGGGATCGTAATTCCTACAGAGAACGTACCCCATGGGTTGTTTTCGAGTGCATGGAGAACAACCATGGAAAGCCCGGCCATTGTAATAGTTATAATGAATAGCATGGCAAGTCCAGTACAAAAACCTGCGACGGGACCTAATTCGTCTTTTGCTACTTCAGATAAAGATTTTCCCTTTTTTCTCATAGATGCATAAAGAACAACAGCATCATGAACTGCTCCACCAATAACAGCACCAATCAATAGCCAGAGTAAACCTGGCAAATATCCGAATTGTGCTGCCAGAATTGGACCAACAAGCGGACCTGCAGCAGCGATAGCCGCAAAGTGATGTCCGAAAGTAACCCATTTATTGGTTGGAACATAGTCCTTTCCATCATTTAATTCGTGTGCAGGTGTCGGCTTTGAATCGTCTAATTTTAAGACTTTTACCGCCATAAATGTCCCATATAAACGATAGGCAATCATTAAAATACAAATGGAACCGATGACAATTGAAACCGCATTCATTTTGTTACCTCCCTTTTCATTTCTTACTTATCTCTATCATAATAGATGAAAGCGGAACCATTGAATTTTCAGACTAAAATGCAAAAATCAGGAGTTGAAAAACATGAATAATCGCTTGAAATACAAAAACAACTGCTTAAAAATTAAGCAGTTGTTTTAAATCTTTTGTATAGGTTCTACTTACTGGAACCTTTTCACCATCCTTCATAATCAAATTATAGGTTGAATTAAACCATGGCTCAATCTCAACGATAGCATCAATACTAACTAAATAAGCACGATGAACGCGAATGATTGGAGTATGGTGGAGCTTCCGTTCAAACGTTACCAATGAATCGCTTACCCAATACTTTTGTTTCTCCGTGGCAATCATCGTTTTTCCCTCCTGAGTGGCAACATAGAGGATTTCGTTTATATTCACGAGAACTATTTTTTCATCAACAGAAACAGCTAGTTTTTCAGCACGCTCGTTTGGGTAAGAATGCTGCCTTGATGGAAGCGATATTTTTTGTTTTTTATTACTAGCTAGCTTGTAAAGCTTTTCAATTGTTTGCTGCACCCGTTTTTCATCAAAAGGTTTTAAAATATAATCAGCAGCATTTAGCTCAAAAGCCTTAAGAGCATATTCATCATATGCAGTGGCAAATACGATCAATGGGGGGTATTCCAGTTGATTCATTCTATTTGCAATTTCGATCCCACTTTCATCGGCAAGCTGAATATCTAAAAAAATAACATCAATATCGAGTTCTACCATTTTTTCTAAGGCAGCTTCGACACTATCAGCCTCTCCTGCTATTTCCACCTGTTTGCTGCGTTTGAGAAGATAAGATAGCTCATCCCTCGCTAGCGGCTCGTCATCCACAGTAAATACCTTTAACACTATCTTCACCCCATTTGCCCGTTTAACGGCAGTTTAATCGTTACTCTCGTTCCGTTATCTAGTTTGCTTTCAATTTGAAACGACGCATTCTGTCCATAAATTTCTTCAATTCGCTTCTTAATATTCCATAGGGCTGTCCCTGTTCCCTCAGTTGAATCGACTGTTTGATTTCCAAGTGTTTCAAGCAGTTCCGGCGCAATTCCTTTTCCATCATCTTCAGTGTGTAACACCATTTTCTTATCTTCTTTGAAGGCACGAACCTTAACCATTCCCGTTTTTGCTTTAGGAAAA
Source organism: Neobacillus drentensis (assembly GCF_036965245.1). GTDB lineage: Bacteria > Bacillota > Bacilli > Bacillales > Cytobacillaceae > Neobacillus > Neobacillus drentensis_G. The sequence continues at coordinate 46,504 of NZ_JBALPG010000096.1, read as the reverse complement.
GCATAACGAATTGCATTTTCCACCAGTGGCTGCAGGGTAAACGGTGGAATCAACACTTTTTCTAAGGATGGATCAATCTCTAAATCTACTTTATAACGGTCAGGGAATCTTGCCTGCTCGATCGTCAAATAGGCTTCGACATGCTCAAGCTCTTTCTCAAGCGGAATTAACATTTGGCGTGCTCCTTGGAGATTGCTGCGAAAGAAGATACTTAACTGAATTAATAGCTTTCTCGCTTGATCGGCATCAATTCGCACTAAACTGGAAATCGTATTAATCGCATTAAACAAAAAATGAGGATGCACTTGGGCTTGCAGAGCTTTTATCTCCGCATCCTTTAATAATCTTCTTTGCATTTCCAGCTCTGCCATTTCGAGCTGGCCAGAGATTAGTTTCCTTAAGCCTTCCGCAAGTTCCTGCTCCACAGGATTTAGTTTACTAGAGTCGGTAAAATAGAGTTTTAATGTACCGACCGTTTTATCATGAACTTTGAGAGGTAAAACTATGGCAGCTTCTAACGGGCATTTTGGATTAACACATTGTATTTCGTTTGCTGTTTTTGCAATAATATTACGTCCTTGCTCCAATACTTTTTTCGTTAATTCTGTTGCCATGATTCCGGATGGAAGATGATGATCCGCTCCTGCGCCAACATGCGCTAATACTTGATGTTGATTCGTGATAGAAATGGCATCAGCATTTGTCCATGTTAGAATTATTTCTGCTGCCTTTGCACACGAATCAATATTCAAGCCTTGCCGAAAAAATGGCAGCGTCTGATTGGCGATGGACAACGCTTTATGCGTTTGCAACGCCAGGGTTCGTTCTTGCTGCTGAAAAATATCCTGAATGATTAACAAAAATAGCAATGTTCCAAATCCATTAATCGCAATCATTGGGAAGGCGATAATTTTAACGAGATGGAGTGCTTCATCAAAAGGTTTCGCCAGTAATAGGATAATTCCCATCTGAAAGCATTCCATCAAGATTCCTATTACGACAGCCTTCAACGGCGCGCTGCTTTCTTGAATCTTAAAGCGCTTACCTAAAAAGCCCGTAACGATTCCAGCAGAAATAGTTGATACGGAACAGGCTACTGCAGTAAAACCGCCTAGAGACAGCCTGTGTAATCCAGCAATGAGCCCAACTCCAATTCCTACAAATGGTCCGCCAAGCAAGCCGCCAATCACTACACCCATAATTCTTGTATTAGCAATGGCACCCGTATTATCAACATTTGTCAGCCAATCCTTAGACGTTATCATTCCATGACCAATTTCCACACCTGTATAATTACTAATAACGCCAAAGGCTCCAAAAATAACAATAATTGTAGCTTTGACAGCGATACCATGTTCATGATGAATAACCTGACGAAATGATTTCATCCTCGAAAGAATAAATGCAACGATAAGTAGGATACCGACACGCTCAAGCATAAGAGATAATAAAGCAAGCATGGTTTTCCTTCTTTCCTTTTCTACGATACAAATTACCATTTGTGAAAATATTTTTTTTTATATTGTTACTATATCAAAAAAAAGAGACAACCGGTCGAATGAAAGGATAAATAACAAAAATAAACAAAAGACAGTTCACGTGTGAACTGTCTCTTTAGAACTAGCTTTCTAGATATCCTAAGTTACGATGTTTTTGCTTCAAACTGTTTTTCAGTTTTTAAGTGACGGTCATATACTAGAGTCGTTACAATCGCAATAAGGAACAGTGAAATTAAAACAAGAAATAACGCCGACATGCTATAGAGATCAACAAGTATCCCGCCAAGTAGAGGGCCAACCATTCTACCGCCCGTTGCAGTGCTATTGACAATTCCTTGATAAAAGCCTTCTCTCCCCTTTGGAGCTAAATCGAAAGCTATTGTAGGAACCGCAGGCCAGATGAACATTTCACCGATTGTTAGGATAATCATGGCTACGAGGAATCCTGAAAAAGCAGTTGCTTTTCCCGCCACTAAAAATGAAACGATAAAGATCCCAATTCCAATTAGGATTTGCAGCTTTAATGAAGCCGATAAATACTTCAGCACACCAATTAATAGCGGCTGCCCAAGGACGATGATGGCACCGTTTATGGTCCACAATAAGCTGTATTGCGTCAATGAAATATTGATTTCCTGTGTGTAAGAAGCAATTGTTGTTGTCCATTGACTATAGGCAACCCAACAAAGCAAATAGCCCGAACATATTATGAATAAAGCCTGTAAATTTACTTTACTTTCTACTGGAGTCAATGCTTTTTCATTATGGTCGTGTTTTACAGGCTCTACCGTGATCCTCTTATATCCAAATACAGCTATTAGTAAAAAGAAAACATACATGATGGTATTTGCTAAGAAGATTAATTGGAATGAGTAATCTGCAACGATCCCGCCAAGAGAAGCACCTACGGCAACCCCGAGGTTTTGTGCGACATAAAGGGCATTAAACGATTTACGTCCGCCTTCTTTCCAAACTGAACCTGCCATCGCATACATCGATGGAAAAATAATACCTGTACCAAAGCCGGCAATGGTAAGAAAAACGACGTATTGTGGCCAATCATGCCAAAGTGATAAACCGACCAGTGCTAAAAGGGAAATACCAATTCCCAGTATTATAGATTTATAGCCGCCAATTTTATCAAATAAATGGCCGCCATAAAGATTTCCAATTACGTTTGCTCCCGAGTTGAACATTAGGACAATCCCGGCAACGGAAAGGGACTTTCCTAAATGATCGTGAATATAGATTGTATTTAAAGGCCATAAAAAAGAAGAGCCTATTACATTCACTGCCATCCCGATGATTAAAAGCCATAAGGCACGTGGCATGAAAAACCCTCCTTTATTGTAAATTATTTCGATTCCCTAGGTAATTTTAGCTTTTTTTCTATCTGGGTGCAATCGTTTTGTTTTTCTAGCTATTGTTGGGATTTAAATCCGCGCGTTATGACTGGAATTCCGCGGATTTCGGGATTGATTCCGCCATACTTTGAATTGATTCCGCCAAGTTTCTATTTTATTCCGCCAAACCTAAATTGGATTCCGCCAAGTTCACCATTTTTTCCGCTAAACCCATAATTGAAGCCTACAAAATTGACACATCACCTCATTTCCAGCAAAATAATTACAAGAAAACACTGTCTCCTTATAGGAAACAGTGTTTTTCAAAACATATTTTAGGGCTCTTTCCCAATATCTTATTCCTTCTTGGCGGGACGAATAAGAATTTAGTGGAAAGGGTCTATTTTTTTGGAGGTGCCGGTACAACTGGTGCTTGGGCTGGGAAATAGCTGTTAACAGCATGATCTTTTTTCTTCTCATTCACTTTCTCATCCGCAACAGCCTTCTTCACTTTTTCAATTTCCTGATCAAGCTCTTCCATATTAACGCCTTTTTTCACAAGCTCTTCTGTTGCAAGACGAATTGCTTTATTAGACTGCTCAATGGAAATCCTTAAAGAATCCATTGATCCTTGTGGGTTATGGAAGCCTGAAGAATTTTCAGCGGCAATGATATCCCAGTACCATTGGCCTTTACGAACAAGCTCCTGTGCTTCTTTGATCTTCTCTTCACTTACACCAGAAGTTATCATTTTGTTCACATAATAATGGGCTGAAGTAGAAATATCTTGTGCATCATGTAATCCGCTTACGTTAGCTTCTTGAATTTCAAGCACGCGGTCTTTCAATTTGTCTAAATCACGGTCACCATGGCACTGTCCGCAAGAAGTTTGCATGGTCTTAAGCGGAGAAGTCCACCAGTGTGACGAGATCTTCCTTTTTCCATCGACACGTTCATATGGCATATGGCAATCCGCACAAGATACATTTGCTTTACCATGTGTGCCTGATGAATGAGTTTCAAATTCAGGATGTTGTGCCTTTAACATTGGCGTTCCGGAAATATTGCTGATCCAGTCTTTTTCAAAACCGTTTTCTTTTGCAATCGTGCTATAGTATTCATACATTTCTTCAGGTTTGAAGCCCTTTGTCCAAGGGTAGGTAACTTCACTATTTTTTGCAGCAAAGTAATATTCATCGTGACACTGACCGCAAACATAGCTGCGCATATCATTTTTGGTTGGTTTTGACGTATCTACACCCTTAGCCTCTAATGCTTTATAAAAACTTGGGCGGGTTACGCGTAAATCCATTGTTTTTGGATCATGGCAGTCAGAACAGCCGATTGGAGAATGACCCATTGCTTCCCCTTTTGGCCAAATATCTTTGTTAAAATTAGCGCCCCAGTAGCTGTCGCCCATTTCTTCAATCATTTTTGGAACAGCGGTTGATTTACATGTATAACAAGAACCAACTGATTTATCTGTAATACGTTTGACATTACGAATATCTTCAAACGCATAAGTATGTCCGCGATCTTCGTTATATTCGAGCGCAAATCCATAGCCATTGAATAGAATCGGCAGTAATGGCTCTTTATCAGCATCAAATTTGCTTCGTTTTACTGAACCATTATATTTAGTATCTTCCATCTTATCATTTTTCTTATAACTGTTATATTGAAGCGGAAATAAGTCCTTGAATGCTTCATTGCTTATTTCATCTGCTGAAAGGCCTGTCGTCTTCTTGTCTGTTGCTGAAGCTGTTTTGTCACCGGAATCATTGCCGCAGCCAGTGATTATCAAAACAAGTGCTAGCAGCAGAAGATATGCCCCATATCGGAACCTTCCCATTTTTTAAAACCCTCCCTTATTTTCTAATAACTCTCCTGACACTGGTGGCTTATTATAGTGATCATCTTTAAAGCCTTTACCGTGTGGTACCGTTTTGTGGCAAGTGACACAGCTGTCCTTGGCATCATGCGACACATTGTTCAGAGTACTCTTGTGGCAGGAAATACAGTTATCGTCCATAATACTTTTCGTGCGGTCCGTCGCTTGTATCACATCTGGGATATCTTCAGTTCCAAATGTGTTAAAATAAATATGCGTCATTCCGGCGCGCCCTTTGAAAAATAATTTGCCTACCTCACTCTTATGTGGCAGATGGCAGTCATTACACTGCAAATCTGAATGTGTAGAATCCACGAATGATGTATAAACAGATTTCATCGTATGACAGTTTTGACAAAAACCAGGTGAATCCAGGTAGGCCATTGTTTTGACTGCGGAAAACGATAAAAATACTCCAACAAGAAGTGCCAATACAAGTAAAAACTTTTTGTCCATCTTCATAAGCTTTTTGAACATTTCATCACCTCCCATAAAAAACTGTAAATCTCTCTATATATTTATTAAAGTACCGTTGAGGTACCTTAATCCCCAGTGAATCACGCTATTAAAAGCGTTTTTGCTATTTCTTTCGATTTCTAATTAAAATGGTCAATGCACCTAAAGAAAGAACACTGACCCCACAAAATGCTCCAAGCGCGAGACTTGTGGATATCTTATTCTCCTTTTTTTCCTGTTTCTCTGAGTTTTTATTATTCGTGAGTTCTGTAGTTGGTTTTGTTTCACTGCGTTCATATGTTAAAGTGAAGTTTTTTTCTTCACCTGCTTTTACATTTTGAAATAAATAGGAGAAGGTGTTATCTCCGTCAGCATGATTTTGTTTTTCCTCCGGTGCCGGTGTGAGCTTCATTTTTTTTGCCTTAGACGGCTGTGTAAAAGTAACATTGACGAGTCCAATGTCTGTAAAGCTTTTAAACTGATATGATAATGTTTTCTTTTCCTTATTAACCTTTAAGCTGTCTGTATAAAACTCAATAACAAATTTATATCGTTCTTTAGGTGCAATCTCTTCACTTGTTGTCCAAGAAATCGTTCCTTTATCACGGTCAATGATATATTCGATTTCATAAGCCTTCTGTAAATCAGCTGAGTAATCGGCCACATAGCCAATCCGAAAATTCTTTTCCCCCATTGGAAGCGGGATTTCAATTTGTCCCTTCTGCGGCTGATCGGAATTGTTTACCATTGACCCCTGATAACCAATTAACAGTGGTGCATGGTCTTTTTTTTGATCACTTGGATGATAAGCAAACTCCGGCATAACTTGAATCGTCAACTCTTCCATGCTTAAAATGGTGTTATTTTCAGCAAAGCTAATCGAAGGACACATTAAGGCCAAGACAATGCTAAAAATGAATAAGTGCTTTTTCATATTTTTACTTCCTTTGCAAGGCAAATTTGTGGATAAAATGTGAACATGTTCACATAAAATTCTAAAAAAAATGCTCAGTAAACTTGATTAGTTATCCAAAACGAAATGGTGTTAACGCTGTCATCTTTTTTAGAATTAGAATTCCTTCAAAGAACCAACCTAAAATAATAATAAAGACGGTGTAAGCAAAGCTCATAAATACCTATTTCGTTGTGAAAAATAAATATCTTTCACATGTTTAGATTGCCTGATTCACTTAAGCTACACTCCACCCTTTTTCCACCCAAAAAGTGGTGTATTTGGAATGAAAATTGCTAATCTATATCTTATTTAAACCATGTATAAAAAACCCATTCTGTGACCTACATCACAAAATAAATCTAAGTTGTTGCCAAAGTGTGAACGCGATTTTTTCTATTTTGATGTTGTTTTTATTAAGAATTTGATATTTAGGGTTTGGAGCGATCGTATTTTGATGAAACATTGCCGTTTTTTTGGTAAAAAATTTAATAAAAAAATCCCGCAACAATAATGTTGAGGGATTTTTTTTTTATTTTTCTTGATGCATTTTAGATTTAACCGGCTGACCACCTGATTTTTCATATTTCTTTTTCGCTTGTTTTACAAGATCGACATCCTGCCCAAGTTCGAGATCTTGATTATTGATGCCATTTCGTGTTGTTTGTTCAGGATTTTGATGCTTTGACCGTTTTTTCAATAAGGTTCTCCTCCTCTTAATGCTCTTCTAAAATCATGGAGTTTTGTAACTGCTGAAGCTGAAGTCTCATTCTATGGAGTTGTTCCTTCTGCTGCGAATTCGCACTATGGGCCATTTTTGCAATATCTTGATAGGTCTCCTCTAGCTGTTGCAGCGCATCTGTATAATTATCGTCATTATAATGCTCCTGAAGGCTGCTTTGTTTATATTGTTCCTCTGCATAGCGAATTGTATCCTCAACTTGCTGCATTAAATTGTCCATTGATTCGCGAGTAGCCATCTAAGAACCTCCTTAATGTTATGGCACAATCCAATTATGAAGCACACACTGCTTCATTTCTTATTGTGTTCTCCATGCTTTTTCCTATTACACAAACAGTTAGATAAAGTGAAACTTCCATCTTTGGAGGTTTTTTCCATCCCCCAACAATGATTAATTGAACCAATCGGGCTTTTACGGGCTGTTAATCCCCAACTTATCCTTTTTTACATCAAAGTCTTAGATTGTGGGGCTTACTGCATGCTGCACGTTAATGCGGGATAAATAATGCTAATTCCACTTGAAACAATTACAATTGGATAAGGCTTTCGCTTCATGTTAAAATTGTCCTTATGTAAACTTTACTTTTAAAAAAGGAGGTTTTCTGACATGCTTCAGACAAAACCTTTTCCATATGCATCAGATGATAAACGGTACCATACATGGAATTATCACCTTCGTCAGCATTTTGGCCATAAAGTGTTTAAAGTAGCACTAGATGGCGGCTTTGATTGTCCGAACCGTGACGGTACTGTGGCACATGGGGGCTGTACTTTTTGCAGTGCTGCCGGCTCAGGTGATTTTGCCGGAAATCGTGTTGAGACCCTGGAGACGCAATTCAACGAAATTAAAGAAAAAATGCATACGAAATGGAAAGACGGCAAATACATGGCCTATTTTCAAGCATTCACAAATACCCATGCACCCATTGATGTCCTTCGTGAAAAATATGAAACCGTCCTTAAGCAAGAAGGTGTCGTAGGTTTATCAATTGCAACCCGCCCGGATTGTCTACCGGATGATGTCGTTGAGTATTTAGCGGAATTAAATGAACGAACCTACTTATGGGTTGAGCTTGGGCTGCAGACGGTGCATGAACGTACTGCATCACTCATCAACCGTGCCCATGATTTTCAATGTTATGTTGAAGGAGTTAACAAGTTAAGAAAGCATGGAATTCGCATTTGCTCTCATATTATAAATGGGTTGCCGCTTGAATCATATGACATGATGATGGAAACGGCCCATGAAGTTGCAAAATTAGATGTGCAAGGAATAAAAATACACCTGCTTCACCTTCTAAAAGGCACGCCAATGGTCAAGCAATATGAAAAAGGAATGCTTGAATTCCTCTCACAAGAAGACTATGTAAACTTAGTATGCGATCAATTGGAAATTTTACCGCCAGAAATGATTGTTCATCGCATTACGGGTGACGGCCCAATTGACTTGATGGTCGGCCCAATGTGGAGTGTAAATAAATGGGAAGTGTTGAATGCCATTGATGCAGAACTAAAGCGAAGAGACAGCTGGCAGGGCAAATACTATCAAGGGGCTTTAAACCGATGAAAATGGAGCGTATTCTTCCCTTTGCAAAAAATTTACTCGAAAAAGCAGTAAAACCTGGTGATTTTGTGGTTGATGCAACAGTAGGAAATGGACATGACACCGTTTTTTTAGCTGGACTTGTAGGAGCAAACGGGATGGTCTATGGCTTTGATATCCAGGCAGAAGCGATTGCAGCAACTAGAGAGCGATTATCGCAGCTGGGTCTGTTAAAGCATGTTACCATTTTTCATGGAGGCCATGAGCAGCTTTCTGCTAAGATCCCAACTGATGTTCATGGAAAACTTACCGGCGCTATTTTTAACCTTGGCTATCTGCCTGGCAGCGATAAAACGATAGTAACCCGGCCAGAGACAACAATTGCCGCAATTGAGCAGTTGTTGGATATAATGGCACCAGAAGGAACAATTGTACTTGTTATTTATCACGGGCACGAACAAGGTGCTGTGGAAAGGGATATTCTTCTTCAATATTGTCAACAGTTAGATCAAAGAACAGCCCATGTACTGCAATATCAATTTATTAATCAACAAAATAACCCGCCGTTTATAGTTGCGATTGAAAAAAGGTAAAACCAGGCCTCGCCTGGTTTTTTATTTTGCCATTAATCTCGTCACAAACGCAGGTACTGATTTTTGTATTGACCTGTAGGCCAGTCCATTGAAATAAAAGAAATAACTAATCCAGCCACCTGATTTTATGATTCCTTTTGCCAGTTTACGGACATTTTTTTGTTTACGGACCTTTGCATCTGATAGATAGATCCCTAACAAGCCACGATTAATGAGCTGATGAAATTTTTTGTGTGGAAGGTACTCGGTATGCCTGTCAGCCTCCATCACAAAATGCTTTAAGCGATTGAAAAGTGTTTCCTCACTTTTATAGTAGGAGCAAAAATTCAAGTCGCCTCCCGCAATGTCCTCCTCCTGGTCAATAAAATAATCCAAAAGAATATGTAACCCCTGTATATAAGGAAAATATCCCTTACGAATATTTTCAGCATCTTTCGCCTGAAAGTCCTCACGCATCGCATACGAGATTAAGCAAAAAATCCCAAGTGTGGAACCGGAGCAGGCCGAGAATTCATACCATTCCATATCAGGCAGATCATCCTGATAATAACGAAACCATTTTTCCAGCCTTGGTACACGCTCCTCCTTCACCACATGCTTGTTTATTTGCAAGTCACAATAGTACTGACATAACTCGAGGAGATAATCTTTAATGACATCATAATGCTCCAACTCCCTTAAAACAGAACGACATGTTGCCGACAAATCATACAAATACTGATTGTCATCCTGATCCAAGCGAAGGCGGTAATAATTTTTCTCTTCAGTATGTAGAACAAGTGCATCTGACATCGATTCGTGCAAGGCAGCAAAATCATCAGGATCAAGGGACGTACTCCGGTCGCACAGATTATCTAAATAGTCACTGATTGTTTGATAAGCGACGATAAACTTGACTGCTTTTTTATAATGCTTACCGGCTGTGAGTGCAAGAATAGCTCCCCCCTCACAGTGGAAGGTTTTGTGCTCAATACTGGCAAGAGCTTGATTTCTAAGCTCAGGGTTCGGAATTTTTTCAGCACGCCTTTTCCAATAAGCCAATTCTTGATGGACTGCTGGAAGGATTTTTCGATAGACCCTTGACATGAGGGTGATTGGCATCATGGATTACAACAACCTTTCTTAATGATAAGAATTGATTTATTTAACTTTGATAACTGGCCAGCCTCAACTCCCAGCAAACGATAAGTGGCCAAACGTCGCTATACGGTCGCATCCGCTTTTCTATACGATATAACCAATTGCTTTTAATTGACTGTTAACAAAATCCTTTGCATATTCAAAAACCTCTTCCCGCTCTGGTTCATTAAATATTTCATGATAGCAGTTAGGCCATTCCTTATACCTTTTTTCCGATAAAGGCACATGATTGAACCATTCTTTAACAGTTTTTTTATTTACAATCTTATCATCGCCGCCCTGCATCACGAGCATGGGAATATCCTGTATTTTTTCGAGGTTTAAGAATGCCTGTTTTATGGCATCCGCAAGTTCACGATACCATCTGACAGAAACCTTTGTCACGTAAAGCGTATCATTGGTATCAGCTTCCCTTACATCTTCGTTCCTTGTCGCCATTGAGACAGTTAATCCTGAATTCATCCTTAAGGAAGGATAAACAACATTAAAAAGATGTGACATTGTATCTAATAATTTTGATGGAGTATGAATGAGTCCTAAACATGGGGATGAAAGAATCACTCCTGCAATATTTAATCGTTCTTCCTGTAATAAGCGGATGGAAATCAAGCCCCCCATACTATGTCCTATTAAAAACACTGGCAGTTCATAGCGGTAAGCTGCTTGAACCCAATCCTTTACCTCAATGATATATTCATCAAAGGAATCAATATGGCCTCGGCTGGCTCTAGTTGTCATGCCTTGCCCTGGAAGGTCGCCCATAATGACATGAAATCCCGATAACCGCCACATTTCGATCAGCCAGCCGTATCTCCTATGGTGTTCCATTGCACCATGAACGATTACGATTACCGCTTTTGCTTCTCCTTCAGCTTCCCACTTCCACATATTTTTTCCCCCTTGAAAAAAGTAATAAGCAATTGTTTAAGTAAATAAGGTGAATTTTTTGAAAATCACTTTAAGCATCGATAAAATAGAATCATCATTTAAAAAGGAGCGAAACAAATGATTTACCCTTATAAAGATAAATACCCGTTAATTGCTGACACCGCATTTATTGCTGATTATGTAACAATAACTGGTGATGTCGAAATAGGCGAACAGTCCAGTGTCTGGTTTAATTCGAGTATTAGAGGTGATGTCGCACCAACGAGGATTGGCAATAAAGTGAATATCCAAGATAACTCTATCTTACACCAAAGTCCTAATAACCCGCTAATTTTAGAAGATGAAGTAACAATTGGGCATCAGGTGATCCTTCACAGCTGCATCGTAAGAAAAGGAGCATTAATCGGTATGGGATCCATTATTCTTGATAACGCTGAAATCGGTGAAGGTGCATTTATTGGCGCCGGCAGTCTTGTTCCACAAGGGAAGAAAATTCCCCCTAATACTTTAGCATTCGGCAGACCTGCTAAAGTTATTAGAGAATTAACCCCGGAGGATAAAAATGAAATGAAACGCATTTATACAGAATATGCGGAAAAGGGCCAATATTATAAGTCACTTCAATCATAATTTAATGGAAATAAAAGCTTCAGAAATCAATTGGCTCATTTCCTTGAAAGATTGGCACATATTTTTGGTTTTTCAGCTGATTATTTGAACAAAAGACTTCATTAATGGCTTTTTATACAAATAATGAAAAAAATCAAGACAAAAAAGCACCCAACTAAAACAATTGGGTGCTTTCCTATTAATGTTTCATTAATTGTAATTCTTTTTGTAAGGCATAATCACGTTGAAAAGAATAAACATTCTCAACATATACTTGATGCCAAACCATAAACATGAGAACCGTCCAGATTTTTCGGCTGTTGTCGGCTTTCCCTTGGCAATGGTCTTCAAGTAAACTCAAAACGTACGTTTTATTGATTAAATGATCCGTGTTACTTTCACGGATGATTTTTTTCGCCCAATCGTTCATTTCATTTTTTAACCAGTGGCGAATTGGCACTGGGAAACCAAGTTTCTTCCGGTCAAGTACATGTGCTGGCACAATTCCTTCTGCTGCTTTTCGCAAAATATACTTGGTTGTTCCATTAGCTGTTTTCAAGCTTGTAGGAATTTTCGATGCTACCTCAAACACAGCTTTATCAAGGAATGGCACACGCAACTCCAATGAATGAGCCATTGTCATTTTATCTGCCTTCAGTAAAATGTCACCGCGCATCCAGGTATGAATATCAATATATTGCATTCGGTCAACCGGGTCGTAACCTCTGGACTCTTCGTAAAGAGGTCTCGTTATGTCTGTATAGTTCAACCCATCACGATACACATTTAAAAGATCACGCTTTTCTTCTTCCGTGAACATTTTCGCATTCCCAATATAACGATCTTCCATTGGGGTTACGCCTCGCTCAATAAAGCTTTTACCTTTCATCCCTTCAGGCATAATGCCTGCTATCCCTTTTAACAACACTTTTCCGACTCTTGGGATTTTATTAAATACCTCTAGCGATTGCGGTTCACGATAAATATTGTAGCCACCGAATAATTCATCCGCACCTTCACCTGAAAGAACGACCGTTACGTGCTTACGTGCTTCACGAGCAACGAAATATAGCGGCACGCAGGCTGGATCAGCAAGCGGGTCATCCATATGCCACATGATTTTTGGAACTTCATTCATATATTCTTCAGGTGAAATGACATAGCTGATGTTTTCAACACCAAGCTTTTCTGCCGTTTCTTTAGCGACATCAATTTCACTGAAGCCGTTGTGATCGAATCCTACAGAGAATGTCTTGATGGCAGGATGAAATTCCTTCGCAATCGATGCAATAATCGAAGAATCGATTCCGCCGGAAAGGAAAGAACCAACCGGAACATCACTACGCATATGCTTTTCTACTGAATCAAATAGAACATCTTTTATCTCTTTAATAAAATCATCTTCTGATTTATGGACTGGCTTAAATTTTGCCTTCCAATACTTTTTGATTTCCATGGCAGAGCCGATTTTTTTCGTAAAATAATGGCCTGGCTCTAATTTTTTTATTCCCTCTGATAATGTATTTGGTTCAGGAACAAATTGATAGGTTAAATAGTGCTGTAAGGAATCATAATTTAAAACATCATTTTCTATTGCAAGCAGCATGCTCTTTTTTTCAGAAGCAAAGAATGTTCTTTCCCCATCTTCTAAATAGAAGAACGGTTTGATCCCAAATGGATCCCGTGCCCCGTAAAGCGTCTGCTCTTGTTTATCCCAAATAACAAAAGCAAACATCCCACGCAGCTTTTCAACCGCCTTTTCCTTTAAATGGCTATAAAGAGCGATGATGACTTCCGTATCAGAATTCGTTGCAAACGCTAAGCCTTCCTTTAGCAACTCTTCACGAAGCTCAACATAGTTATAAATCTCACCGTTAAAAATAATCCAGTACCGCTCATTTTCATACGTAAGCGGCTGGTGACCACTCTCAATATCAATAATACTCAAGCGGCGAAAGCCAAATTGAATATGGTCATCATAATAAAAACCATCATCATCTGGCCCTCGGTGAGTAATTATATCATTCATATTTTTGAATTGTTGTTTCTGTTCGTCACTATAGTTTTGTGTTTTGTCGTGTACACAACCAATAAAACCACACATTATGTACCTCACCTACTCCATTCTAAATATCCTTCCAAAGGACGTTTTTGCAAATAAACATACTCTCTAATACTACCACTTTTTTTGAAAAATGGAACTGTGAACAATAGGAAAATCAGTTACAAACATTTTTCACTTCTTTTGACCTAATTAAACATTTTATTCTATTCGCCAGAATGACTATACAGAAATTTAGACGGAATAATAAAAACGGGAGTTACATAAAAATGCAACTCCCACTTCTTCTATTTGTCTAGCTCGGGGACATAAGCCCCTGGTCAAGGCACTTCCGTTTTTTCTGTTTATGAATTTGCTTGTTCGCGTAATGCTTCAGCTTTATCAGTGCGCTCCCATGGAAGGTCAACATCTGTACGACCAAAATGTCCGTAAGCTGCTGTTTGCTTGTAAATTGGGCGGCGCAGGTTCAACATATTAATGATTCCAGCTGGGCGAAGGTCAAAGTTGTTGCTAACAAGATCAACTAAAATATCTTCGCTTACTTTACCAGTACCAAAAGTATCAACAGCAATGGATACAGGTCTTGCTACACCAATTGCATAGGCTAACTGAACTTCACACTTCTCAGCAAGTCCAGCTGCCACAATATTTTTTGCCACATAACGAGCTGCATATGCTGCAGAGCGGTCAACCTTTGTAGGATCCTTTCCAGAGAATGCACCGCCGCCATGACGAGCATAACCGCCGTAAGTATCAACAATGATTTTACGACCAGTAAGACCAGCATCCCCTTGAGGTCCGCCGATAACGAAACGACCTGTTGGGTTAATAAAATATTTAGTATTTTCATCGATTAGTTCTTGTGGAACAACCGGATTAATGACATATTCTTTTAAATTACGTTGAATTTGCTCTAATGCAACTTCTGGATGGTGCTGAGTAGAAATAACAATCGTATCAATGCGGACAGGCTTGTCATTTTCATCGTATTCAACCGTTACTTGCGTTTTTCCATCTGGACGAAGGTAAGGAAGTAACTCTTCTTTACGAACCTCTGTTAAACGGCGGGCAAGCTTATGTGCAAGTGAAATCGGAAGCGGCATAAGCTCTTTCGTTTCGTTACATGCAAAGCCAAACATTAAACCTTGGTCGCCTGCGCCAATTGCTTCAATTTGTTCATCAGACATTTGACCTTCACGTGCTTCTAATGCTTGGTCAACACCCATGGCGATATCTGGTGATTGTTCATCAATGGAGGTTAACACTGCACAAGTCTCGGAGTCAAAGCCATACTTAGCACGATTGTATCCAATTCCTTTTATTGTTTCACGAACAATTTTTGGAATGTCTACATAAGTAGAAGTTGTGATTTCGCCAGCAACTAAAACTAGTCCTGTTGTTACTGAAGTTTCAGCGGCAACACGGGCATTAGCATCCTTTGCTAAAATAGCATCTAAAATGGAATCAGAAATTTGGTCACAGATCTTGTCAGGATGACCTTCAGTTACTGATTCAGAAGTGAACAAACGACGTTTTGTTGACATCTGAATTCCTCCTATATTATGAGATAATCGAGGTTTTATGAAGGTTACAGGAATACTTCTTGGACCTCGTGATTTGATACGGTACTCATTCCCTTAGTATGAAATAAACAAAGGATTATTATTAAAAACTCTTTTCACAAAAGGACTTATACAAAACAAAAAACCTTACCAATTTGAGGAAAGGTTGTTCCGGGCCTTTCACTCTTATCGTTCAAGACATGAGCCTTGCGTCAGATTAGCACCTTTGCACTTGAAAAGGACCATTAGCGGTCATTCTTCTCATATTGCAGGTTGCTGGGTTTCATTGGGCCTGTCCCTCCACCAGCTCGGGATAAGAGAGTATCCGTTCAAATCAGAATAATACTCTACAATAGCGAACATTGTCAATGCATTTTTTAGCAAATTTTTTGCCCTTCCAAATAAGGGAAAAATAAAACTGTTATAATAAAAAAATAGCATGACTTTTTTAGTATTTTAGGAATAAAGTATAAAATATTACTCATTTTCATTGATTAGTGTAGATTAATTCGTCAAATGTGCTATACTATTTATTATTACAATAATGAATATAAAGGAAGGGTTTCATTCAATGAATTCTGTTCATATTCCAAATGATTTAATGCAATTATTAAATGAAAGTAATGTCCAAATGCAATTATCAGTACCCCAATTGGTTGAAAAAATCTTAAACCGCAATGAAGGAACTCTAACTTTAACGGGGGCCGTTCGTGTTTCTACCGGTAAATACACTGGGCGGTCACCACAGGATAAATTTATAGTGATGGAAGAATCCTCCAAGGATAAAATTGCCTGGGGCCCCTCCAATCAATCAATTTCTGAAGAGGTTTTCACAAATCTTTATCATAAGGTCCTTGAGTACTTGAAAAACCAAAATGAAATTTATGTATTTAAAGGCTTTGCCGGCGCTGATAAAAAATCTCGCTTACCCATCCAAGTGATCAATGAAATGGCTTGGCATAATTTATTTGCTCATCAATTATTCATACGTCCATCTGAAGATGAATTACTTGAACATGATGCTGGATTTACAGTAATATCTGCTCCTAATTTCAAGGCAGACCCGGCTATTGATGGTACCAACTCAGAAACCTTTATTATCATCTCTTTTGAACGTCGTATCGTATTAATCGGTGGAACCGAGTATGCAGGTGAAATGAAAAAATCCATTTTTTCTGTAATGAATTATTTGCTGCCAGAAAACAATATTTTTTCCATGCACTGTTCAGCCAATGTCGGGTTAGAAGGTGATGTTGCGCTCTTCTTCGGGCTGTCCGGTACAGGTAAAACAACTTTATCTGCTGATCCAAACCGCCGATTAATTGGTGATGATGAACATGGTTGGTCATCAAATGGCGTCTTTAATATTGAAGGCGGCTGCTATGCAAAGTGTATTAATCTTTCTCGTGATAAAGAGCCGCAAATTTTTGATGCCATCCGTTTTGGCACTGTACTTGAAAACGTTATCATAAATCAAGAGTCGAGAATCCCTGATTATGATGATGGAACTTTAACAGAAAATACACGTGCTGCTTATCCAATTGAAGCGATTGATAATATTGTACAGCCAAGCATTGCCGGTCATCCAAATACAATCGTCTTTTTAACAGCAGATGCATTTGGAGTATTACCTCCAATCGCAAAATTAACAAAAGAGCAGGCAATGTATCACTTCTTAAGTGGGTACACTTCCAAACTTGCCGGAACTGAGCGTGGTGTCACATCACCTGAAGCTACTTTCTCCACCTGCTTTGGTGCACCATTCCTGCCGCTTCCTGCGACTCGTTACGCAGAAATGCTTGGTGAAAAAATACTTGAGCACAATGCAAATGTGTTTCTCGTCAATACAGGCTGGACTGGCGGCGAATATGGTGTCGGCAATCGTATGAAGCTTTCCTACACACGTGCAATGGTTCAAGCCGCCTTGGAAGGCGAACTGAACAATGTGGAAACGGTTAAAGATGAAATTTTCGGATTGAATATTCCGCTTCATATTGCCGGTGTTCCGGATGAAGTACTTCAGCCGAATAAAACATGGGCAGACCCAGTGGCATATGAAAAGAAGGCAAAGGAACTTGCTGCTAAATTCCGTGAAAACTTTAAAAAGTTTACAAATGTTGCTGTGGAAATTGAAGAAAAAGGCGGCCCTATTGCATAACTTATTTGGTACCATTGAAAAAGCGATTCCTTTGGAGAATCGCTTTTTTTAATTTTATTAATCTGTAGGCTTTCCTATTATGACTATATTGGATTCTCCCATCACACTAAAACTATATATACCACTCTTCTTAATGTGGAAATCTCCTTTATACATCGAAATCCTGTCTCCATCTGTTGTCGTGTTATCTGTCTTCTCTTTAAAAATAAACTTGGAAATGTCGGTAGGATCCTCTTCATTAATTATTTCTAATTCGATTTCCTCAGGCAGGTTTTCTCCCTTAACCTCGATATAAGCATCCTCATAAAAACCGGCAAACAAATCTTCTTGTGAAATTAATAAGGTGCTGTGACCAAGTAAGACATAATGATCTTTCACATAAATAGAAAATTCGCCGATTTTTTTCTTCTCTCCCAAACTGTTGTATACAGTGAATTCAAGATTCCATTTCCCTCTTTTATCAAAAGTTAAAAAGTCTACAACAGCATGGGCATCTGCCCCATACATACCAGCTGATAAGCTGGTATTATTAAGATGCTCTTTTATTCCTGTTTCTACATGTGTGGCATCAATATTCAGCGTTTGATCTAAAGCTAAATCTTTCCCCCATAAAAAAACCATAATTTTGCTCGTCGCTCTAGTATCCCATACTACCCATTCCTTTGGAGCCAGCAAGCTGACTTTATTGGGAATACCAAAATTACTATCTCCATACAGCGGTTTACCATTTTCATCTTGTAAAGCAAAATAATCCCCTTCCTGTGCCTGTTTAATAACAGACCCACTTCTTGGTGTTTCGTCCTCTGTTTTATTTGTCAAATAAAGGATTGGGGCAATAAGAATGAGGATAAACACTGCAGATAATGCTGCGAATCTTTGGAATCGAAAATTCCTCTTTGGCTTAAACGATTCCGCCTCACTAATCGTCTTTAACATTTCCGTTCTCTGAATCGTAGTTAATTCATGCCTCGGAAAATCGGCTAACACGTCAAGCAATTCTTTATCCGATAAATGACTCAAAATACTCCCCCTCCCTTAAACGCTCATTTAGTTTCTTTACGGCTCGAAAAAAGGTCACATTCACTTTATTTTCTGACCAGCCTAGGACCTGTCCCACCTCTAATGAGGAAAGCTCGGCGATGCCTCTTAATAAAATTACGTCCCGGTAATTTGGTTTTAGTTCATTAATCGCCTCGTACAGTTGGTTATACTCTATTTTCCTTATTAGTCTCTCTTCTGTTTGCGGCTCGTGAAGCTTTGGTGACTCTTGGTCCAGGCGCTCCTTTAATCGCTGCCAGACGGATTTTTTTCGATAAAAATCAATTGCGGTATTTCTGGCAATTGAAATCAGCCATGTTTTCGGATTCGATTCGTTTTTAAACCGGCTGAAGGCGCGAAAAGCCCGTAAAAAGGTTTCCTGAACCAAATCTTCAACATCTGTGGTCCCCGTATAATAAACAAGATAATTGGTGACATCCTTCTCAAATTGAATAAACCATTTCTCTATCTGATGACCCCGTTCCAACAAAATCCCCCCTTCCTAAATCGTTCAAAACTTTTTAATCTACTAATAAGACGATTGGGTTAATTGTTTATTACACTTTTTACGCCAAAAGAAAAAGCAGGAGGAAAGCTAGCCTGCTCAGTTCGTCGAATTCAATGAAATTAATTGATAGGTTATCGTGGTACCGCTGTTTTCCCATTCCACTTTTTTGATCACTGCGGTTCCACTTGAATCACTGTCCATTGTTTTTCTTACAGCAATAGGAATCTCGATCGGATAAAGTCTGTATCCTTCCTTCTCAAGCACAAAAAGATTTTCCTCTACTCTCTTCTCCCTGCCTTTTGTCACGATCATCGAATTTAACTCAAGGGGCATTCCCATAAAAAAATCCGCTCCTCTGCTTGTATTAACTATATATTACCATCATCTGCTCTGATTTTTCATCCACTTTGACAAATCCTCTACAACTTTTCTATTCTCTGCTGGTGGAAAATAATGTGTAAACTCGGAAAAATACCAACCATCAACTGGTTTTTCAAGTGACCTTAGTCTTCTTTCAAGGCGATATGCATGCTCCACTGACACATTATGATCCTTTACACCATGAATAATTAGGACCGGGGCTGCAAGCCTCTCCAATTGATAAAGGGGTGTGCGCTCCTGATACCGCTCTGGAAACTTATCAGGAGTACCGCCAATGACCCTTTTCATCATTCTCCGCAAATCTTTCCGCTCTTTATACGTTAGGGCCATGTCACTCACCCCGCCCCAAGTAACAACAGATGCTGCTTCAGGGAAATGAATACCAGTCAGCAGTGCCATTACACCACCGCGTGAAAAGCCGAAGATATGGATATCTCGAACCCTAGAAAGAGATTTTAACAGCAAAAAAGCAGCAAACGCATCATCCCTGTCCTCCCCGGCAAAATCCTCATTCCCCTCCCCGCCTTGATTACCACGATAGTGTGGCGCAAAAACAATAAAGCCCTCGGCAGCAAACTGGGCAATCCGGGCAGGACGTACTTTTCCAACATTCTTAATGCCGCCGCGTAAATATAGGAATCCATCCATGGGTTCATCACCGATTGGAGCTGCAAGCATCCCTTTCACCCTTAATCCATTTGAAAGGTATGTAATAACCGTTAATTCAACATTAGGATTGGGCGAAGGAAAACGTGTTTGTTCAAGGATTTTTCCATTATTTATGTACATCTGCATTCCATCCTTAAAAAAATTTATTATAATTGGGCATTCACACATTCTTCTCCTTTTCATACGATATCTTAGGCAATTAGCCCAGATTTCTTAACGGTATTAAGGAGGTTCATTTGATGAAAAAATCGTTAAAGTTCAGTTTCTCCTTTCTTCTCATTGCTATCCTCATGTTTTCTTTAGTTGCTTGTAATAATGATTCCAAAACGGAGCCTAAGAAATTGGAAAAGGTAAGAATTGCGGAAGTTACCCGTTCCATTTTCTATGCCCCGCAATATGTTGCCTTAGCAAAAGGTTTTTTTAAAGCTGAAGGGTTAGATATTACCCTAACAACTACTCCCGGCGGCGACAAAACGATGACAGCCCTTATTTCAGGGGGGGCAGACGTAGCCTTGGTTGGTTCGGAAACATCGATTTATGTTTACGCCCAAGGGGCTAATGACCCTGTTATCAATTTTGCGCAGCTGACACAAACTGACGGCACATTCCTTGTTGCCCGGGAAAAAATCGATAATTTTACATGGGATTTATTAAAAGGAAAAACCTTTTTAGGCCAGCGTAAAGGCGGCATGCCGCAAATGGTGGGTGAATTTGTCTTAAGGAAGCATGGCATTGACCCACATCAAGATTTAAATTTAATCCAAAATATTGACTTCGCAAATATAGCAAATGCTTTTGCCTCAGGAACAGGAGAATTCGTTCAATTATTTGAACCCACGGCAAGTATTTTTGAAAAAGAAGGGAAAGGCCATATCGTTGCTTCCTTTGGAAAAGAATCCGGCCATGTACCATATACAACTTTTATGGCGAAAGAAAGCTATATGAAAAAGAATAAAGAAACGATAGAAAAATTCACAAGAGCCATTTATAAGGCACAAAAGTGGGTGGCATCCCATAGTGCCAAAGAAATTGCCAAAGCGGTTGAACCATACTTTCCCGATACAGATCCTGAGATCATGACAACCGTTGTCGAGCGCTATAAGAGCCAAGGCTCGTATGCAGAAGACCCAATCTTAGACACAATTGAATGGGCAAATCTGCAGAACATCATGGAAAAAGCCGGCGAACTGCCGAAAAAAGTAGATCATAAAACGCTTGTGAATACTGAAATTGCAAAAAAAGTCATTAACAAATAATAGGAAAGGGAGGCCGTATAAATGAGCTTTTTACAAGTTCAAGATATCCATCATATCTATTTCACCAAAGCCTCTGCCACCACGGCCCTCTCCGATATCACACTAACGGTTGAGGAAGGAGAATTTGTCTCCCTCCTCGGTCCAAGTGGCTGTGGAAAGACAACCCTGCTTTCAATCATTTCAAGTTTGCTTAAACCAACCCAAGGAACAGTCTTGCTAGAAAATAATCCCGTATCAACATCGAAAAATCAAATCGGTTATATGCTCCAACAGGATTATTTGTTTCCTTGGAAAACGATAGAAGAAAATATCCTGATGGGATTGAAGCTATCACGGCAGCTTAACGAAAAAAACAAATCGGCCGTATTAAACCTTTTATATCAAATCGGATTAAGCGGAGTGGAGAAACAACTGCCAAAGCAGTTATCTGGCGGTATGAGACAGCGGGCAGCCCTTGTAAGGACACTTGCCACTGAACCTAAATTACTCATGCTTGATGAACCCTTTTCTGCCTTAGATTATCAAACAAAGCTTAAACTCGAAGATCTAATCTCGCAAACATTAGATGAATTTGGTAAGACAGCCATTCTCGTTACCCATGATATCGGTGAAGCCATTGCCATGAGTGATCGCGTCTTTTTGCTTTCACCCAGTCCGGGCAGAATTTATAAAACCTTTACCATGCCGGAGGAATTAAGATTGGTTTCCCCGTTTGAAGCAAGAAACCATGAAGTATTCCCAAGTATCTTTCAAGCAATATGGAAGGAGTTGGAGTCTCTTGAACAAGGAAAAGAAAAAAGTAGAACTCCTTCATTCTAACTACATTTATTCGTTAAAAATCGAACAAAGATGGATTCGTTTTTATCAAGCCGTCATCATTATCGTTTTTTTCTCCAGCTGGGAACTATCAAGTCAAAAGCAATGGATTGACCCGCTGATTTTCAGTTCGCCCTCTAAAATCTGGCATTTATTTTTGGATAAAATGCAAGATGGGTCATTATTATCACATACTGGAGTGACCCTAACGGAAACCATTTTTGGCTTTATTCTTGGTACCTTACTTGGTACGATATTAGCTGCCATTCTCTGGTGGTCACCGCTGGTTCAAAAAATTCTTGACCCCTATCTCGTTGTCCTAAATGCGATGCCGAAAGTAGCCCTTGGCCCGATTTTGATTGTGGCACTAGGTCCAGGGTATCCATCGATTATTGCCATGGGTGCGATTATTTCAATCATCATTACCACCATTGTCGTTTATACCTCATTTAAAGAGGTGGATCCAAATTATTTAAAAGTGCTGCAAACCTTTGGAGCTACGCGTTTTCAATGCTTTAAAGAAGCCATTCTCCCTGCGAGTTTTCCTACTATTATCTCGACCTTGAAGGTAAATGTCGGCTTATCATGGGTGGGCGTCATTGTGGGAGAATTCCTGGTATCGTCCCGCGGCCTTGGATATATGATTATCTACGGTTTCCAAGTATTTAATTTTACCCTCGTTTTCTTATCACTTTTGGTGATCGCTATAATTGCCACGATTATGTATCAGCTTGTGGAACTTTTAGAAAAAAAACTCATTAAGGAATAGTGATTACGGCTATTCCTTTTTGATTTGAAGCTGATTTATACGATTTACACATTTTTCGATGACTTCATCCTGCATGATAAAGCTGTATTCATCCCCAAACCGCAGCTGCAAAATATCCCCCTTCACTGCAACAGGTCCATTTGTTTCAAAGTAGGTATTGGTTTTCTCCACCCTTTTAACCGTTCCCCAGAAGACTGCCTTTACAAATGACCCATTGTGATCAGAAACCCTATACTCAGCAATAAATTCTAAGCCGTCAAGAATTGCCCCGGTCTCCTCATATGTCTCTCTTCGTGCTGCCTCTTCAAGTGTCTCCCCTATTTCCACTTTTCCACCGGGAAATTCAAGCCCCCGTTGTTTATGATTCGTTAAAAACCAACTATCCTTATATTGACAAATAACCAGCACATGCTTTACTTCCTCTTCGAAGGTACCATGTGAAAAAGAAAGTTCAACCTTGTTCCTGTTACGATCAAAAAAATGTTTCATCAATTAACCCGCCCCATTTTTTTCATTATGCTATAATTATAAACAACAAAAAGGAAATCCTAAAGTTTTGGATTTCCCTCAAAAGTATTATTTCGGTAGTATATTCATGCTCTCGATATGTCTTTTTGCTTCATCATCACCAAGTTCATGGAGGATGCCATACACTTGTTGAATCGTATTGTCGTAGGCATCGTTTTCCCGATCATAATGATATTGAACATATGGAACATGAGCCCGAAAAAAGTTTATCCACTCTGTTGAATAGTTTTGGTCAAACAACTCGCGTAATTGAGTAATTTCTCCATCATTTGCTTGAATTTTATAGCTCCAAGTGGAACTTGTGGCATTTCTTGTTATATGGCCTGTTCCAACATCAATATAATAGGTTTTCTTCTGTTCATCCATTGCATCATCCCCTTTTACTTTTTAGTAATGTACAGATAGATAAAATTTATTCTTTTTCAAATTTCGACTCATTTTTTAGAAATGAATACGATATAATAAACATACAATCAAGAAAACAGATTTTTCAGTCAATTCAAGAATAAGGTGGCAGGGATGATTTCATTCTTTTAGGGGAAATCAATAAGAGTATATATTTTTAAATAATGGAGGTGTAGTAATGAAATTAGTCGATGAATTATATGAGATGTACCGAAACAAGTTAACAGGGGATGAAGAGGATATTGACATGCTGACATTTGCCTTTTTAGAAGAGATGTCACATGAAGATCTTCTTTCGTTAATCCAAGACATGGATAAACAAGAACTATACGATTTAATGGGTCTTTATCTCATCGAAAGCTTAAAAGGTAAATTTGCCCAAGAAGAGTACGGACAGCATCGTTCACATACTTATTATCCTAGAAATATTCATTGATGTTACATACCAACATTCCAAGGAAGCCGCAATGCTTCCTTTTTTGGCAAATACCAGGAAAGTATAAATTTTTCAAATTAATACTTTCCTAACGCATAAGTGCAACTACTCCTCTGTCTTCGCCCTTAGAGGCTCGCCAATCGGCGAGTTTTCTTTTATGCACTTTTGTCATTAATCAAACAAAATTCATGATACAATGTGAGGTAAAGGGGGAAGAGACATGTATACAGTATTAGTGGTTTGTATTATTATTGTCATCGTCGTTTTGCTTCTAGCGGTCATTACTACTTCAAAAGCATACACCTATAAACATACTGTGGATTCATTAGATGATAATCCTTATATGAACCAAGAGGATAACCAGAAAGAACTTAACCAGGAACAAAAGAAGGCATAAGAAAAATTCCTATTCGTATTGAATAGGAATTTTTTACATCAATTTAAGAAACATTAAGCAAAAACCTGTTTTAGATCCTCTTTGCTTTGCTCAAGCCAGAAACGCATCAAGCGCTTGGCACCTTCTAAATCATGCAGTTTTGCTTGGCCGCATTGTCTTTCATTGGCAGCAGGAATATCGACAATCTCAACTGCATCCTTCATTGTATCCTCGAGAAGATCAATGATTTCCTCAACAGTAGGTTCGCCGCTGACAACAAGGTAATAGCCAGTTTGGCAGCCCATTGGAGAAATATCAATAATATCGAAGTGATCATATTTTTCCGAATGCTTGCGAATGTTGAATGCTAGCAAATGCTCGAGTGTATGAATGGCATCAGGCTTCATTGCCTGTTTATTTGGCTGGCAAAAACGGATATCATATTTATTAACAACACCGTCACTCCCTACCTTATGGACACCACAATGTCTCACATAAGGTGCTTTTACGGCATTATGATCTAAATCAAAGCTTTCAACTGATGGCATGAATATCACTCCTTTTCATATCTACCTATTTATCATACAATAAAACCCGACCTTTTTCATCCACTTAGTTATAATTAACAATTTAGACGAATTTATGGTATCTTGTAAGTAATTAAAAAAAGGAGACAACTCATGTTGAAAAAATTTTTTCTTTCGATTATTCGTTTTTATCAAGTTGCCATCTCGCCATTAAAACCGCCAACATGTCGATTTTATCCTACATGTTCGCATTATGGATTAGAAGCGGTTCAACGTTTTGGTGCTTTAAAAGGCGGCTGGCTGACGATTAAGCGAATTTTAAAATGTCATCCCTTTCATCCTGGAGGATTTGATCCTGTCCCTGAAAAAAAGGAGGATTAATTTTGATAACCATCCACAACTAAGTCAAGCTTTCCTGTCTTTGGGTCGATGACCAATCCATGAACAGGAACACCCTTTGGCATTAACGGATGATTTTTAATGATTCCTACACTGTGCTCGACACTCTCATTCACATTATCAAATCCGTGAAGCCACTGTTTAATATCTATTCCGGAATAGGAAAGTGTATTAATGGTTTCTTCGGATATTCCCCGTTCTTTCATGGTCTCAATCACAGGTTCCCCTTTTAAGCCGCTCATACCGCAATCATGGTGACCGATCACCAATACCTCCTGTGACTGTAATTGGTATACCGCAATTAGTATACTTCTCATCACACTTCCAAAAGGATGTGAAACGAGAGCACCAGCATCTTTAATAATCTTAGCATCACCATTTCCCAAGTTTAAGGCTTTTGGCAGTAATTCTAACAAACGTGTATCCATGCAAGTGAGGATCACCATTTGCTTATTTGGAAATTTCGTTGTTTCATATTTCTCATATTCGTGACTTTCTACAAATTTCTTATTGTGGTCTAGAATCTCGTTCAATACTGTTAAGTTATTCATTTTTACTCCCCTTTCTATTTAAGCATACATAATCTGTCATGTTTGAAACAAATTTTATACTTGCATTTAGGCTTTTTTTTTTGTAAGATACTTATGGAAATCGGAATCGTTCCGTATTATGCACTTATTTCTCTACTGAGTAAAATTTTTTCGATTATAAATCGTAATTAATCCGATTTAATTAACTGTAAGGAGTCAATATGAAAAAAATAATCATTTTACTTTCTTTTCTATTACCATTGAGCCTTATTTTATCCGCTTGTACGAATGATAAAGGGCAGTCACAAAAAAAGAAGAATCAATTAACCATTTATACAACAGTATATCCACTTCAATATTTTACAGAACGAATCGGCGGTAAATATGTTGATGTAAAAACCATCTATCCTCCAGGTGCTGATGAACATTCATTTGAACCATCGCAAAAAGATATGATGAATTTGGCCGATTCAGACTTATTTTTCTACATTGGGCTGGGACTTGAAGGCTTTGTGGAAAACGCAAAAGGGACATTAAAAAACGAAGATGTTACGTTAGTGCCTACGGCCGATAAATTGCAATTACCAAAGGATCATCATACAGCTGAGGAAGAGCATGACGACCATGACCATGGAGATGTAAATCCACATGTATGGCTTGATCCGATTTATTCAAAAGAAATGGCTGCGGTAATCCGTGATTCCTTAGCAAAAAAGATGCCGCAAAATAAAGACCTTTTCAATGAAAATTATCAAAAGCTTGCAGCAGAGTTAGATGAATTGAATAGCGAATACGAGCAAACCATTTCAAATGCGAAGCATAAAAAAATAATTGTAACGCATGCTGCGTTTGGTTATTGGGAACAACGTTATGGTATTGAACAAATTAGTATTTCTGGGCTTTCGACAACGAATGAACCAACACAAAAAGAACTTGAGAAAATAGTCTCTATCGCTGACCATGATGGTTTACACTATATTCTTTTTGAACAAAATGTCCAATCAAAACTAGGCAAAGTCGTCCAAAAAGAAATCGGTGCAAAAGCATTACCAATTCATAATTTAGCTATTTTATCCAAGGACAACATCAAGGACAAAGAAACATATTTTTCATTGATGGAGGCAAATCTTGAAACATTAAAAACGGCCTTAAATAATTAATTGTGAAAGTATTTAGTATATTGTCCATTTCTCGTATCATTTTCCTATCACCTTCTGGAATGCAGCATTGATTAACTTCAAATGCTATTACTGTATTACCGATACTTTAAGGAGTGATACGAATGGCAAAGGATGTTTTGTGTGAAGTAAATAACTGCACGTTTTGGGCTAATGGCAATAAATGTAGTGCCGATCAAATATATGTTATCAGCCATACAGGTAATACCGCTGATTCGACGAAAGAAACCGATTGTCATACCTTCAAACCAAGTGATTTATAGAAGTAAAAACCAGGCCAACCATGTAGCCTGGTTCTTTTTCTTATGAAAAAGTAAATGATCTTTTTGTTAATAATACTTCCTGCAGCCTTTTTTCATTCAATTCGTACCCAATACCGGAGTTCAATGGAACATGAATATATCCATTATCAACGGCTACTTCCGGTGAAATAATATCTTCCTCCCAGAAACGGCTCGATGCGGAAATATCACCTGGAATTGAAAACCCTGGGAGGGAAGCAAGCGCAATATTATGTGCGCGAGAAATTCCGAATTCAATCATTCCTCCACACCAGACCGGAATCCCCTTTTCAAAACAATAATCATGAATTCGTATGGCTTCATACAGCCCGCCAATCCGGCCCACTTTAATATTAATTACTTTACAGCTTCCGAACTCTAATGCTTTCCTTGCATCATCAAACGTGACGATGCTTTCATCTAAACAAATAGGTGTTCGAATCTCCTTTTGTAATAGAGCATGTTCGATGATATCGTCGTGAGCCAACGGCTGCTCAATCATGATCAGGTTAAATTCATCTAAAGCTTTTAAGCGATCTATGTCTTTTAAGGAATAAGCTGAATTGGCATCTGCCATGATTGGCAGCTCAGGATAATGGCTGCGAATTTCTGCGAGAAAAGAGTAATCCTGATTTGGATTAATTTTCACTTTAATACGCTGATAACCCTCTATAAGATATTGTTCAATTTGGCGCAATGCGTTTGCCGTGGAATCTGTCGCTACCACCACACCTGAAGCAATAACTGGGCGAGTACCTCCAAGTATTTTTGAAAGGGGCTTTGTATTGACCTTCGCATACAAATCCCATAATGCCGTTTCTAAGGCTGCCTTCGCCATATTGTTTCTTCTTATCGAGCTGAAAAGGTGTGATGCCTCCTCAGGATGGTCAATTGGATGTTTTTGCAGCAATGGAATCAAAATATCCGTTAACATATGTAAACTGGTTGCCACCGTTTCTTCCGTATACCACGGCGTTGAAAAGGCCACCCCTTCCCCATACCCTGAAAGACCATCTGAATCCGTTACCTTTACGATGATCCCCTCACGATTATTCACAGCGCCTAAATGCGTCAGAAATGGGGACTTCAAGGGCATTTGAATAACAAAGAGCTCAATCGATGCTATCTTCATGATCGGCCACCCACTCTCGCAGTGTTCTTCGCAGCAGTTTTTTAGCAGCATTTCTTGGCAGTTTTTCAGGAAAATAAAAGGCCTTTGGTACTTTGTATTTGGCAAGCCTAGCTAAGCAAAATTGTTGAAGCTCTTCCGCGGATACTTTATAGCTTTCCCTTTTTACAATAAAGGCAATTGGCACATGCCCCCAATTCGCATCATCAATACCAGTCACCCCTGCTTCAGCAACAGCAGGATGGGCTAATAAAACTGCTTCGATTTCAGCAGGGTAGATATTTTCTCCACCTGAAATAATCAAATCAGAACGCCGATCGATGACGTACAAAAATCCTTCCTCATCTAAGTAGCCGATATCTCCCGTATAAAACCAGCCATCACGGAATTTTTCAGTTGTTACTTCCGGACGATATAAATATCCTGGTGTAACATTTGGTCCTTTTACCACAATTTCACCAGCTTCACCTGATTCAGCCGGGCTTCCATTTACATTTTCAATCATGAGCTGTGACGGGAATAGAGGCTTTCCTGCTGATCCAAGCTTTGTTAAGCTGTATTCCGGAGATAGCGTCACAATTTGTGAGGAGGATTCTGTCATACCATACGTTTGAAAAACAGGGATTTCTTTTTCCACACATGCTTGAAGTAATGGCAGTGGTGCAGGACCTCCTCCTAAAAGCATGCAGCGGAAATAATCCGGAAGCCGTCTGCCCTTTAACGATTCTACAATTCGAGTCAGCATGGTTCCTACCACTGACATAATTGTAACCTTTTTTGCTTGTATATCCTCTATCGTTTGTTCCACATTAAAGTTTTCATGAAGGACAAGCGGCATACCGTAGATGACACTGCGCATGAGAATGGAGAATCCGCTAATGTGGAAAAGCGGAACGGTACAAAGCCAGCAATCGCTCTCCATAAAACCCAAATTTAATGCTGAGCCAACAGAGCTCCACCAATGGTTTCCATATGTCTGCATGACACCTTTTGGGTTTCCAGTTGTGCCTGAGGTATACATGACTGTACAGATTTCAGAAAGGCTGATTTCGTCTACAATGGCTGGCACTACTGGTTCTATTTGAAATAAACGAGTTTTAGTGACAGTGTTTAAAGATGAAATTTGTTGGTTAATTTCCAAATGGGTTTCCGTAACAGAGTCTTCAAGAATGAGAAGCGACACTTTCGAATCCTTCAATTGCCAAATTAGTTCTGCTGCGGTTAAACGATTATTCAATATAACCGCTTTCACCCCTATTATCTGGAGGGCAAATAAAATCACTACTGTATCTAGGTGATTTTTCAATAATACCCCTACATATTGGTCTTTTTGTACCCCAAAAGCCTGGAGCCGACCTGCTGCTTCAAGAGAACGATGGTAAAGCTCTTCGAATGTTAAAGTCTTTTCCTGAAAATAAACAGCTGTCCTTTCAGGAGTTAGAAATGCTCGCTTCTTTAAAAAATTTGGCATTGTTTCGTTTGGCATTTTAACACCTTCTTTATATGTACCTATTGCGCTTCCTTTTATCCGACCAACTTTTTGTCGTAGGACTTTCTTGAAGAATTTCAACAATAAAGCCCATGTAGAAACTCTCTACATCGACTTATCTGCGATTTTTCTCCCACAACACCCACTTAGAACCTCTCTACTTTGGCTTTTAGCCTTATATAAAAACAGCCTGATGGATACCATCAAGCTGCTTCCCAAAAACATTTGATCAAGGAAAACGCGGGAATTGTCCGAAATCTGGCTTGCGCTTTTCTTTAAAGGCGTCGCGGCCTTCTTTCGCTTCATCTGTTGTATAGTAAAGCAATGTTGCATCACCGGCAAATTGCTGAATGCCAGCTAAACCGTCTGTATCTGCATTAAATGCTGCTTTTAAGAAACGAAGAGCCGTTGGACTTTTCTCAAGCATTTCTTCACACCATTTAATCGTTTCTTCTTCTACTTGCTCAAGAGGAACAACGGTGTTGACTAAGCCCATATCAAGCGCCTCTTGGGCATTGTATTGGCGGCATAAATACCAAATTTCACGGGCTTTTTTATGGCCGACAATTCTTGCTAAATAGCCTGAGCCATAACCGGCATCAAAGCTGCCAACTTTCGGACCAGTTTGTCCAAAAACGGCATTATCAGCAGCAATCGTTAAATCACAAACAATGTGTAGAACATGACCGCCGCCAATGGCATACCCTTTTACCATTGCAACAACTGGTTTAGGAATTACACGGATTAAACGCTGCAAATCAAGAACATTTAAGCGTGGAATTTGATCCTCGCCAACATAGCCGCCATGTCCTCTTACCTTTTGATCTCCACCGGAGCAAAACGCCTTATCGCCGGCACCAGTTAACACAATTACTCCAACATTCGAATCATCTCGTGCATAGGCAAAAGCGTTAATCAATTCCATTACCGTTTTCGGTGTAAATGCGTTATGTACATGTGGTCGATTTATTGTGATTTTTGCAATTCCATTATAGGTCTCATATAAAATTTCTTCATATTTACGTCCTGCAACCCATTCTACTGTCACAATGAAATCCTCCTTTATATTTTTTTAGACAAAAAGTCACTTACTATTGTACCAAACTTTTCCCGTTCTTCCACATGAATTGTATGTCCGCTGTTTTCAACGACAAGCCAATCGCCCTTTTTAAGAGCCTTCATCATTCCTTCAGCAATACCACAAAACTTTTTATCTTGCCCGCCTGTAAGCAGCAAAACTTCACAGGCAAGCTGGTATAATTGTCCCCACCAGGAAGGCTGTGATCCCGTCCCCATTCCAAGTAAGCTATTTGAGAGCCCAATAGTATTATTACTTAGCCTCTGAGACCTTATGGAATCATTAGTTGATGTTGGGAGTCGCTTCATCGAAGAAAAAAGGGGAATCTCTTCCCAGTATTCAACAAACGACTTGATCCCATGTTCTTTTATAAATTGAGCAAGTTCTGCATCTTTCATTCGGCGAAGTTCTCTTTCTTCGTCTGTTGCAAGACCTGGAGATGCACTTTCAAGGATTAACTTTCGAACCCTGTTTGGAAAAAGGAGGGCAAAAGTGAGCGCTAGTCTCCCCCCCATTGAATAACCCAGCAAGTCTATTTCATTAACACCCAATTCATCAAGGATACCTTCTAAGTCATGGGCAACTGATTCTATTTGATAATGTGGCAGACCTTTGGGAGACTCCGTTTTACCATGCCCAATGATATCTGGGGCAATTAACGTGGTGTGCTTTCCCCAAGCGTCATAAAACGGCTTCCATGTAGAAGCATCGCCCGTAAATCCATGCAATAAGACAAGCGGTGGGGCCCCTTCACCGCAAACCTCCACATGATAGCGGATTCCGTCGATGGTCACATCCATTACTGCTCTCCTATGACAAAATTTGATATTTCCTGGGAAACAGAACGCCAAAATTCACGATGCTCATCGAGATTTTTCTCCCTTTTTGTCGCAATCTCGTAAACATGAATTCCTGTTTGATCTACGCTCTTCTTCATTTCCAATTCTAAGTGATTCCAATCTTTTATTTTAGTAAATTGTCCGTTAAACATTCTTACAGCATGTTCAAATTCTAGATTTAGAGGTGTACCAAAAAGAAGTTCAAAATTTTTAGGATGCTCCGATTGCGGCAGGAAGGAAAAAATCCCGCCGCCATTATTGTTTACAAGAATAATATGAATATCTATATCATAAAGCTTTGCAGCAATTAGACCATTTAAGTCATGGAAGAAGGTTAAATCCCCTAGAACCAGGTATAAGGACTCAGAGTAAACGGCTGCACCCAATGCAGTCGAAACAGTACCATCAATGCCATTAGCTCCTCTGTTCGCCATTATTTTAATGGATTTATTATTGTTTAAGAAAAAGCTATCTACGTCACGAATTGGCATGCTATTTCCGACAAAAAGAGTAGCTCCTTCAGGGAGCATCTCAGCTAATTGATAAAACAGCCTTCCTTCACTTAATTCAGTTAAATCACGAATTGACGTCATATTTTCTTTTGTAAGAGCATTAACCTTCTTCCAGCTCTCTAAATATCCGGATGAAGATTTGCTGTCCAAAAAGTTTAACAGTTCCTGGC
Organism: Neobacillus drentensis; assembly: GCF_036965245.1. Classification (GTDB taxonomy): domain Bacteria; phylum Bacillota; class Bacilli; order Bacillales; family Cytobacillaceae; genus Neobacillus; species Neobacillus drentensis_G. The sequence goes on along the minus strand of NZ_JBALPG010000096.1, from coordinate 13,752 downwards.
AAAAAATTGTTTCATTGCAAAAAACCATGTTCGTTGATAATGCTGACGGATCACGCCAGCCACCGCCGCCATCGACGACAAATTGATCTGCAGTATGATTTTCTTTTAAAAATATCGTTAACGCTTTAGAAATAGGCATTGCCCCAAACCGTAACACAACATCCGGTTTAAGGAAGGTTTTGGCGTCTTCATTTCTTAAAAAAGTATCATATGATTCAATAATATTTTCAAGGTTGTGATTACCACTTCTTAATTGTGATAACGGGTCAGCTAATACAGGATAGTTTAATGCCTTTGAAAGGCGTGTCACAGCTTCGGCAAATTGTTCGTCAACAATGTTCCCGCAAACAATAATTCCTTTTTCTTTCCCGATTATTTTTTCAGCAATCACTTTAAATTGCTCATGATCAACCGTAAAATCTCCATTATGAACCCTTACATACCCCTTTGGTCGTTCTGATTGACGAAATAGCTCATCATCCAATTTCGGAATGAGCGGTTCCCGGAACGGAAAATTCAAATGAACCGGACCAGACGGAGCCGCAGCAGCAATTGCTGCAGCACGGGCACAAACTGTCCGAGCATAACGGATCATTTCATCGTTTTTCTCTGGCAAAGCCATTTCTGCAAACCATTTTACATGATGGCCATATAAATGGATTTGATCAATTGCCTGAGGGGCTCCCACTTCTCTTAGCTCGTGCGGCCTGTCAGCCGTAAGGACAATTAAGGGAACTCGTGAATATTTCGCCTCAACTATCGCTGGAAAGTAGTTGGCCGCAGCAGTACCCGATGTACATAGAATGGCAACAGGTTTGTTGATTGCCTTAGCGATTCCTAATGCAAAAAAAGCAGCAGAACGTTCATCTACATGAACATGAACGTTTAACTCAGGATGTTCTGCCATTACCATCGCCATCGGAGTAGATCTTGAACCGGGGCTTACGACAACTTCGGTTACTCCTGTTGAAACTAGTTCTGAAACAAAGGCTGCAATATAAGCGGTTAATGATCCCTGATGATTCATATTATTTTCCCCCAAGAGCTCGAAGCATTGGTGTAAACTTCAAACCTGTTTCTAAATATTCACTTTCTGAATTCGAATCTGCTACAACACCACAACCGGCAAACAACGATGCCTCATTGCCCTGCAAGAGTCCGCAGCGAATGGAGACAGCAAATTCACCATTCTGTTTATAATCGACCCATCCAAGCGGCGCGCCATAAAAGCCGCGGTCAAGCTCTTCAACCTGTCTAATTTTTTCAACTGCCGCTTTCTTAGGCAGCCCTCCAAGTGCTGGTGTCGGATGAAGTCTTTCAACTAGTAAAAGTAATGAAGCATCCTTATTACATTTTCCAATAACAGGTGTATAAAGATGCTGAATATCCCTATTTTTCATTAGCTGCGGTTTGTCTGGCAGGATTATCTCTTCGCATGATTCTTCTAAAGCTTCCTTAATCATTTCAACCACAAACCCGTGCTCAATCAGGTTTTTCTGATCATTTAATAAGGTTTGACCTAGAATCCGATCTTTCTCTTCTGTGCCTCCGCGTGAAATAGAGCCTGCAAGGCAGGTAGAATAGACTTCAGATCCATGTTTTTTTACTAGTCTTTCCGGCGATGCACCAATAAAACAATCGCCATTCGATTCAAATGCAAAAATAAAGCTTGCAGGCTGCTGTGTGTACAAATGATCAAGTACTGTGTCTGCCACTACCTGATCGCTAAAAACTAGCCTAAGTTCTCGGGCAAGGACGACTTTCTTTAATGGTCCGTTTGTTAACTCCTTCACAACACCATCAACAGCCTGTTTCCACTTTTCTGGCGAAATTTCTTTTGTTTCCAATAATGCAGCACACTTTCCACGATCATTCCGTTTTAGTGATAAAAGCAGCTGATTTCTTTCTTCCACAATCTTACTGAATAGTGATAGATCATCATTGGGTGTAAAAACGATATTCGTTGTTAAATATGTCTCACCGTCTATGATACTCAATAAATATTTTGGTAAATGGAATAAAGAATCAGCATACTTGGACCAAAGATCCGTTTTTTCTTTATATGGATCAAAGGAAAATCCCCCGAACATTAGGGGCCCAACACCTATTTTTGTATATGGATTAAAAATTAAGCTATCCTCTAAGAAGCTTTTCCATTCTCTTTCAACATGAAAAAAGCGGTCAGTAGCCTGATCCGACTGAATTTGTTTTGAAATTCCAAGCCCAATAAGCACAATCTCGTCTGATGGGTCTTTCCAAAAAAAACGTTCTCCACTATAGCGGTCTTTTCCCACGTTAAAAAAAGATAAAGGGTTAATCATATCCATTTTATGGACTTCACTTATTAATATAGGCCGGCCCAGTTCTTTCGCTCGATTAACAGCCAATAGACCCCTTTCCTTTATTTCCGTTTCTTGAATGGTAACCAAACAAATCCCTCCAAAACAGCCGAAATGACTGTTATCCATTCATTTTGATACAAATTTTAAGTTACTACTCCCATTGTAAAGAAGTCAATAATACTTGTCACTACCAATCCCGTTTCATTCCTTATTATATATCAAAATTGTTACAATTAGGCTGAAAACAGCTTTTTCCCTATATAAGAATGATAAAATTTGGGCTTTGTGAATTTTTCAGATCCAGCTGCTAGTATCTTTGCGCTTTTCTTATTTTCCCACTAACCATTCAATTATAATCAAATAGGGATTATCTTCTAGATATGAAAGCAAAAATCAATTGACACAAATACGGGAATTACATACACTTATGGTTGGGCAAGAAAGACACAATAACTAAGCAAATAGTTAATTTATATATATAAGAGAAAATTTTTAAAAGGGAGAGAACATAATGCAGCCAAATTTACAGCATCATCCGAAACCTGCAGTTGGATCAAACCGTGGTTTTCAAGTTTGGTGGCAAATGACCCGTCCTCATACGCTAACAGCATCGTTTGTACCCGTCTTACTTGGTTCGGCTCTTGCTCTTAGAAACGAGAAATTTCATTTCGGACTCTTTGCTGCGATGCTTGTTGCCAGTATGTTAATTCAAGCCGCAACCAATATGTTTAATGAATACTTCGATTACAAACGCGGACTTGATACCGTAGATTCTGTTGGGATTGGAGGTACGATTGTCCGTGATGGGATCAAATCAAAGACCGTCATTAATCTTGCTTTTGGATTTTACGGGATTGCCTTATTATTAGGGGTATATATTTGTGCGAATAGCAGCTGGTGGTTAGCGGTTGTTGGGCTTATTTGTATGGCTGTTGGCTATTTTTATACAGGCGGTCCGTTCCCGATTGCTTATACACCACTGGGCGAAATTTTTTCCGGTTTTTTTATGGGAATGCTAATTATTTTAATCTCCTTCTTTATTCAAACTGGAACAGTTACTAGCACAAGTATTCTCGTCTCTGTTCCAAGTATGGTATTAGTAGGAATGATTATGTTATCCAATAACATACGCGATCTTGATGGAGATAAAGAAAATGGCCGAAAAACAGTAGCTATTCTCTTAGGAAAAAAGAAAGCCATTTATTTATTAGCCACGATGTTTACTTTTTCGTATCTATGGGTTTTGGGGCTTATCATTAGCGGTATTGCACCATATTGGACGGCTATCGTCATTCTAAGTGCTCCAAAGGCGATAAAAGCGACAAAAGGATTCATCAAAAATAATATTCCGATCAAAATGGCACCAGCGATGATTGCGACAGCCCAGACAAATACGATTTTTGGATTTTTACTTTCAGTCGGCATTTTTATTGGACACATATTTTCCTAAGTAAAAAGGTTTCTGCCAAATTGGCAGGAACCTTTTTTAAGAGATAATAAAGTATAAATTTCGTTTTTGAGAATTGTCTAGCTCTCGTGCATTTCTTATTGAAGAGACTTAATCCCCCATATTTCATCTGCATATTCACTGATCGTCCGGTCACTGGAAAAATAACCTGCATGAGCAATATTTGTTAAGCTCATTTTTTGCCATTTTTCCTTATTCATAAATGTTTCTCCAATCGACCGTTGGATATCGGCATACGAGGCAAAATCCTTTAAGACAAAATATTGATCATTTTCCGTTAATAACGAGTCAAATATTGGCTCAAATTCGTTATGAACACCTGAGAAAAATCCATTTACAAGCTGATCGACAGCCTGTCTAATTCGGTAATCATGATGATAATACACTAACGATTGATACCCGCCGTGCTGATAATATTGAAGAACTTCCTCTGCCGTTAATCCAAAGGTAAAAATATTTTCATTTCCTACCAATTCCTGAATCTCAATATTAGCACCGTCTAAGGTTCCTACTGTTAAGGCACCGTTAATCATAAATTTCATATTTCCGGTACCGGAAGCTTCTTTACTGGCAGTAGAGATTTGTTCACTCACATCTGAGGCAGGGAAGATTTTTTCGGCTAAGGAAACGCGGTAATTATCCAGGAAGATTACCTTAATTTTATCGCCTATTTTTGGGTCATTGTTTATTTTTTCTGCAACCGTGTTGATTAATTTGATAATTTTTTTTGCATAGTAATAACCCGGTGATGCTTTTGCTCCAAAAATAAACACCCTTGGAACGATTGAAAAGCTTGAATCTTCTTTAATTCGATTATAAAGATGCATGATATGTAAAACATTTAAAAGCTGCCGCTTATAAGCATGAAGTCGTTTGACCTGAACATCAAATATCGCCCCAGTATCAACAGCTACTCCCGTTTTATCCAAGATAATCCTAGCAAGCCTCTGTTTATTTTCATCTTTAATTTTTAACAACTGTTCTAAAAAAGCAAAATCGTTTTGATAGTTAAGTAAATGGGTTAGTTTCTCAGCTGAATATGTCCAAGAAGGCCCTATCGAGTCTGTAATAAGGGAAGATAATTTCGGGTTCGCTTTTAACAGCCAGCGCCGGTATGAGATTCCGTTTGTCTTATTGTTAAATTTATCTGGAAACAATTGATAAAATTGATTCATCTCTCGTTTCTTTAATATTTCCGTATGGAGCTTTGCCACACCATTGACACTAAAGCTTCCGACAATCGCTAAATGTGCCATTTTCACATACTCATCAGCTATGATGGCGAGTCCTCCAATTCTCTGCCAATCACCAGGCGTTTGTTCCCATAGTTCTTGGCAAAACCGCTCATTTATTTCTTCCACAATCATATAAATCCTTGGCAGTAACGGACGAAAAATATGTATCGGCCATTTCTCCAACGCTTCTGATAATGTCGTATGATTGGTATATGAAATGGTATGTTTCGTTATATGCCATGCCTGTTCCCAATCAAATCCTTCCTCGTCAATCAGGATCCTCATTAGTTCTGGAATGGCCAGTACAGGGTGAGTATCATTAATGTGAATACAAACATGCTCATGGAGTTGATTCAAGTTAGCATGTTGTTTCCGATAGGTTCTTAAAATGGATTGAATGCTAGCCGACACTAAAAAGTATTGCTGCTTCAGCCGTAAAATCTTCCCCTCATCATGGGTATCATCAGGGTATAAAAACTCGGAAATCGATTCGGTCTCCCGTTTATATTTTAAAATATCCTTATGAAAAGGAAATTGGGAAGGCTCAGCATTCCAAAGACTTAGTGTATTAACGGTTTTGGTTTTATACCCAATCACAGGCATATCATGAGGGACAGCCGTAACGGTTTCGGTATTCAAATGATGAAAAACGAGGCGCCCATTTTCCATCTTCGCTTCCACCTTGCCCCAAAATGGGATTTTTACAGCGCTATCTGCCTTGCGAATTTCCCAAACATTTCCGCTCCTTAGCCATTGCTCCGGCAATTCCACTTGATAGCCATCAACAATTTTCTGTTCAAACAAGCCATGCTTGTACCGTATGCCGTGGCCATGACCGGGTAGATTCAGTGTTGCAAGGGAATCTAAAAAGCAGGCGGCTAACCTTCCCAAGCCTCCATTTCCTAAACCTGCATCTGCTTCTAATTCCTCCAGTTCCCCCAAGTCAATTCCTAGTTCCTGAAGTCCTGCCTGAACCGTTTCCTCTATCCCTAGATTAATTAAATTCTGCCTTAACAGTTTTCCTAATAAATATTCAATCGAGAGATAATAAACCTGCTTTCCCTTTGCAGCAAGATATCGTTCATTTGTGGCAATCCAATCATTACTTACAAAATCACGAATCATACTGCCGAGGGTTTGATAATGATCCCTTGATGAACTTTCAGAAATTCTCTTCTCAACTAACATCTCTAGCCTTTTAATAAAGGTTTTCTTAAAATCTTCCGTACTAGAAAACATGCGTTTCACTCCTTGAAACGAGCTCAGCATATAACTGGTTATAACTAAATGCTGATTGGGCCCAGCTATAATCCATTTCCATTGCCTGCTTGACAATCGATTCCCACGTCTCTTTATCATGATAAAAGCGTAGCGCTCTCTGGATCGTATAGAGCATGTCATGGGCATTAAAGTTTCGGAAGGAGAAACCATTTCCCTCGCCGTTGAATTCGTTCCATGCCTTTACAGTATCGTTTAACCCCCCAGTTTCACGGACAATCGGAATAGCACCATATTTCATCGCTATCAGCTGTCCCAAGCCGCATGGCTCAAATTGAGACGGCATTAAAAATAAATCTGCGGCCGCGTAAAGTTTATGGGCCAGTTCCTCATTAAATCCGGTATAAACCTTTAATTTTTCAGGATAGATCCGAGCAACCTGCCTTAGATGTTCCTCGTTTTCAAAATCACCGGTTCCAAGAATAATGACATGTACATCCTCCTGCAAAATTTCACGAAGGACACACTTCACTAGATCAAGTCCCTTTTGCCTGGTGAGCCTTGAAATTATGACAAGTAATGGTGTACCCCCACTTTGCGGTATTCCAAATCTTTTTTGTATCTCCCGTTTGTTGATTTTCTTTTTTTGATAGGAATCCACTTTATAGGTTTGATAAACGAATGGGTCAGTTGCCGGATTATAAAAGTCCTCATCAATCCCATTTAAAATCCCGATAAGGTCCTCGCTTCTTTCCCGCAAAAGGCCATCCAGCTTTTCTCCAAATACTGCCGTCTGAATTTCTTCTTTATAAGTCGGGCTCACAGTTGTTATTTTGTCAGAAGCAACAAGCGCACCCTTCATAAAATTAGTATTCCCAAAAAACTCCAAATGACCAATATGAAAGGATTTATAATCCATTCCAAGCAATTCACCAAGTACCTCTTTTGGAAAAATCCCTTGAAATTGCAAATTATGAATTGTAAACACTGTTCGGATTTTCCCGTAACCATTTCGCTTGTAATATTCTGTTCTTAAGAGAAATGGAATCATCGCTGTATGCCAATCATGACAATGCAGTACATCTGGAAAAAAATTAAGCTGTACTACTGTCTCGAGAACTGCCCGATTAAAATAGGCAAATCTTTCACCGTCATCAAAATAGCCATAAAGATTTCCCCGCTTAAAATAGTATTCATTGTCTACGAAATAAAAGGTAACCCCTTGATGAGTGAGCTCCTCAATTCCGCAATATTGATTTCGCCAACCGACAGGTACAGTAAATTCTTTAATTTTTTTCATTTCTTCCTTGTATTCTTCAGGAATAGATCCATATTTAGGAAGAATCACCCTAACATCTGTTCCTAAACTTTTTAGTTCTTTTGGAAGAGAACCTGCAACATCAGCAAGTCCTCCCGATTTAGCAAATGGACCACATTCCGAAACAGCAAATAATACTTTCATGAGTTCATCAACGCTCCTTGTTTCGACCCTTTACGAATAACATATGGGGAACGATTTGTTCCGGTTAGATGGGCTCCAGCTTCCACTTTTACATCCTTATCTAAAATAACTGAATCTAAATAACAATTCTCCTCGATATGACACTTTTGCATGATGATACAGTTTTTAATGACTGCACCTTTACCAATTTTCACTCCACGAGAGACAATACTGTTTTCCACTGTTCCACCAATAAAGCAGCCGTTCGCAATCATTGCATTTTTCACACATGACCCTTTTACATATTTGGTTGGCGGCTCATCCTTTACTTTCGTCAAGATCGGCTGGTCTTTTAAGAATAATTGCTTCCAAACATCAGACTCAAGCAGCTTCATGCTAGTAGAAAAATAGCTTTCAATCGAATCTATCATTACAGAATATCCATCATATTCATAGTGACAAATAGAATACCCATTATGAATTGCAGTAACGACATCCTTCATACATGTATATCCTGTTTCATGTCTTGTTTCAATCAATTTAATAAGGAAGGAGGTTTTGATTAAATACATTTCCATCGAAGTTCCATCCTGGTGATGGATTTCGGTTATATCGCATTTAGCATGTCTATGCCAATCTAGTATTGGTCTAAAGTTCATATTAAAAATCGTATAACAGTTGGTGATAATTGCATACTCTTGTGTACTGCGATAAAAGTAGTCCATATTAGCAGCAAAGAGTTCAAACGAACCAATTTTATTCCCATCGCTATCCACAATCGGTGATGGGAAAAAGAATAGACCATCCCGCTTGCGATTTAAATCCCAATTTTTCCCTGATCCCAAGTGATCCATTAACGAGCGATACTGCATTTTTGGAAAAATTGCCACACTGCGAATGCCTGAATTCACCATGTTTGATAGAACAAAATCAATAATACGGTAACGCCCCCCAAAAGGTAGTGCGGCTAGTGAGCGATGTGTTAAAAGATCTTCTAAATCATCATGATAAGTAGTGGCGTCAATAACGCCTAACAGTTTTCTCTTCACTCAAAATTCCCTCCTGGTTTCTACTAAAGACAATAATGCCAGCTATTTAACAAGTTGGATAAAGCCCACCAACATTTCTTCCGTAACAAGAATAATTTCATCATCAAATGAACGAATCACTGTCCCGTCTGGAATCTTTACATCATATGGTACAATTGCTTTTTCAATTAAGCAGTTATTTCCGATAGTGGCATCAGGCATTATGACCGACTCTTTGATCATGCTGCCTTTTCCGACGGTGACTCCTTGAAACAGAACAGATTTATCGATTTCCCCTTCGATGGTACACCCCTCATTTATCAGTGACTCTTTTACTATCGCATCCGAGGAAATATATTGCGGCGGCTGGTTCGGATTGACCGAATAAATTCTCCAGTCTTGGGCAAATAAATCTAACTCACAGTGTTCACCTAACAAATCCATATTTGCTTCCCATAGGCTTTGGACCGTACCAACATCCTTCCAATACCCCTTAAAAGGATAGGCAAACAACTTCTTATTTTCCTCTAATAGCAGAGGGATCACATCTTTCCCAAAGTCATGGCTGGAATCTGGATTTCGATCATCCATTTCCAGATATTCCTTCAGTATATTCCAGCTAAAAATATAAATGCCCATGGACGCAAGGTTATTTTTCGGATTGCTAGGTTTTTCTTCAAACTCTACTATTCTCATATCATCATTTGTATTCATGATCCCAAACCGACTCGCTTCAACCCAAGGAACCTCTATCAAGGAAATCGTCACATCTGCTCTTTTCTCAATATGATATTCGAGCATGCTCTCATAATTCATTTTGTAAATATGGTCACCAGATAGGATTAATACATAATCCGGTTGATATTGTTTAAGATAATTTAAATTTTGGTAAATCGCGCTTGCTGTTCCGGTATACCACTTTACTTCTGAAGACTCACTATATGGTGGTAAGACAGTTACCCCGCCATCCTTGCGGTCAAGATCCCACGCACTGCCAATCCCAATATAGGAATTTAACAACAGTGGTTGATACTGTGTTAATACTCCGACAGTATCAATCCCTGAATTAGCACAATTGCTTAATGTAAAGTCAATGATTCGGTATTTTCCGCCAAAAGGTACAGCTGGTTTCGCCAGATCTTTCGTCAGCGAATTAAGTCTGCTTCCTTTCCCTCCTGCTAACAGCATGGCTACGCATTTTTTCTTTGCCATTTCCTTTTCTCTCCTTTCGTTTTTTAACCGGTCTTATGATTTGAAAACCAAACGGGGGAATCGTTAATTCTATTGAAAATGGCTGCCCATGGAAGGGCTCTTCTACCGAAAAAATGGTTTTTTTATTCGTTAATCCCGCCCCGCCGTATTCTTGTTGATCGCTATTAAAAATCACTCTATACTCACCTGCTTTAGGGACACCGATTTTATATATTGTGTAGCTCACACCCGTAAAGTTGCAGATAATGATTAAATAATCCTCAACCTTTTTCCCTTTTCGAATGAAGGAGAATATCGATTGTTGACTGTTATTGGCATCAATCCATTCAAATCCATCCTGCAAATGATCCAATTCATACAGCGCCTTCGACCGTTTATAAAGTTTTGTTAATACTTTTACATATGAATTTAAATTTCGGTGCATGTCATATTTCATTAAGTGCCAATCTAGCTCTTCTTTGTCTTTCCATTCAGCAAACTGGCCAATTTCAAAGCCCATAAAGAGTAATTTCTTTCCTGGGTGGGCAAACATATAGCCTAATAAAAGTCTCAGCTGAGCAAATTTCTCCCAATAATCCCCCGGCATTTTATCTAGCAGTGACTTTTTCCCATGGACTACCTCATCGTGCGACAACGGCAGCATAAAGTTTTCTAAAAAGGCATATAAAAGTGAAAAAGTTACTTTAGAATGGGCTTGTGAGCGTGAATACGGAGGTGTTTCCATATATTCAAGCATGTCATTCATCCAGCCCATATTCCATTTATAGTCGAAACCAAGGCCTCCGTGGCTGACAGGAACTGTCACATGTGGGAACTCAGTAGAATCCTCACCAATCATTAAGAAGTGTGGATCATATTCATGGACTTCTTTGTTTAACTTTTTTAAAAAACGAATACCAAACGGATTTTCACTCTTCCCATGAGCAGCATTAGGCCAATAGATGATGTTAGCAACAGCATCCATCCGAAAGCCATCAATATGAAAATATTCGATCCAATATAGAGCGTTAGAAATAAGGAAGCTTTGCACCTCACCTTTTCCTAAATCAAAATTGGCGGTGCCCCATACAGCATTTTCTCTGTCATGAACTTGGCTATAAGAATAAATGTGTGTTCCATCAAAGCGGTATAGTCCGTGTGCATCCTTACAAAAATGACCTGGAACCCAATCTAGAATGACACCTATACCATGCTGATGACACTGGTCAACAAAATATCTAAAGTCATCTGGTGTACCATACCTGGATGTTACTGAAAAGTAACCAGTTCCTTGATATCCCCATGAGTCGTCGAGCGGGTGCTCGACAAGTGGTAATAATTCTATATGAGTAAAACCATGTTCCATTACATAAGGAATAAGCTCCGAGACCAATTCCCTATATGCTATGTAGTCTCCATTGGCATTCTTTCTCCATGAACCCAAATGTACCTCATAAATAATGGCTGGCTCTGACAAAAGATTCTTTTTTCCCCTGCGATTTACCCAATGATCGTCTTGCCACTTATAATTGTTTAAGGAATACACAATGGACGCTGTCTGGGGTCTTATTTCCGAATAAAAGGCAAAGGGATCTGCCTTTAGTAGCTCTTCTCCTGTTTGTGAGATAATTTCATACTTATAAATGCTTCCTTCCAGATCATGTTTTACAACAATAATCCATACTCCCTCATCATTAACCTTCTGCAGTTCATATCCTTCACCATTCCAGTTATTAAAATCGCCCAAGAGCCTCACTTGATAGGCATTTGGGGCCCATACGCAAAATCGTGTATAAACTCGATCGGAATTCTTTAAGATATGAGCGCCAAAAAGCTGATGACTTTTGCATAAACTGCCTTCATGAAATAAATGCAGCTGATAATCAGTTGGAAATATCGTGTTCACTGTCATGGCTCTCCTCATCCTCAATGAAAATATGTATTTCAATGACCAATTATAAGTGCAAATGAACCATATTCCTCGAAATACTTTTTTATCTTTTCTGACAACAAATGATGTTAGTTGCTACAAAGAATCTTTAAACAACGACATTTGACACAAAACGACGAAATATATATCAGAAAATGACAAGAATCTATTAAGTTTTTTAAAAAATTTACAGAAAAAAATTATTTAAAATTCAATAAATATATGGGATAAATTTAGAGTGGATAAGGGAAAATGTAAGCGGTATCAACATTTTGTGAAAAGGGAACTAACAAAGAAATATTATATTAACATAATGTATTTATGCAAAAAACGATTCTTTTTGAAAAGAACCTAATGGTAAGTGAGTAAGAAGAGTCTTTCCTTACTATATTTAGCATTAGTGACCGGCAGCGGCTTTTTCTCAAACTGTGGGCACTATCACCTTTTGGAGAAAATAAATCGTGTGGAAAATACAAAAAAACTGATAAC
>NZ_JBALPG010000095.1:5428-16260 GCF_036965245.1 Neobacillus drentensis | reverse complement strand
GTTTAATAAGATATTTATTGATAAATTGAATTTATAAAAGCGCTTTTATAAAGAGATAGGAAACCTTTAAAGGATGTAAAAAATATCACTTATTGTGGGAATAAACAATAAAAAAGGAGACAAATTATCATGCGAGCAATCATGGTTATGTTTGATTCACTTAATAGGCATATGCTCCCAAACTATGGATGTGATTGGACTCATGCCCCTAATTTTAAAAAGTTAGGAGAAAAAACGGTTGTTTTTGATCAGTGTTATGCAGGGAGTTTACCGTGTATGCCAGCAAGACGTGAACTTCATACCGGACGTTATAACTTCTTACACCGAAGCTGGGGTCCTATTGAACCGTTTGATAATTCAATGCCAGAAGTTCTAAAACAAAATGGTGTATATACTCATTTGGTAACTGACCATCAACATTATTGGGAAGATGGAGGTGCGACTTACCATCCAAGATATAGTTCCTTTGAACTTGTTAGAGGACAAGAAGGAGACCCGTGGAAAGGCCACTTGAAAAACCCAGACTATCCTGAAACGGAATCACCAGATTTTTTTGTGAAAAGTAATATGTTCAGACAAGACGTCATTAATCGGAGCTATTTCGAGTGTGAAGATAAACATCCACAGGCAGTTACCTTCTCTTTAGGGATGGAATTTATCAAAAAGAATAAGGATGAAGATAATTGGTTTTTACAGCTTGAAGCGTTCGATCCTCATGAACCGTTTTTTGCTTATCAACATTACAAAGATTTGTATCCTCATGAATACAAAGGAAAACATTTTGACTGGCCGCCGTATTACTTTGTTCAAGAGGGTGAAGAAGTAGTAGAACATGGAAGATATGAATATGCTGCACTTTTAAGTATGTGTGACCACTATTTAGGGCGTGTTATCGAATTAATGGACAAGCATGATATGTGGAAGGATACCATGTTGATTGTGAATACTGACCATGGATACTTGTTGGGAGAGCATGGATGGTGGTCAAAGAGTATCATGCCGGTTTATGAAGAAATAGCACATACTCCGTTATTCGTATGGGATCCTAGGGTAGGTAAAAAAGGAGAAAGAAGACAGTCAATTGTCCAAACAGTCGACTTGGCCCCCACTTTACTTGAATTTTTCGGAGTTCCATTACCGGAAAATATGGATGGGCGGCCATTGCGGGAAACCATTCAATCAGATCAGCCAATACGTGAAAGCGCTCTATTCGGTTTCCATGGAGGCCATGTCAATATAACAGATGGCAAGTATGTTTATATGAAAGCTCCTGTCTCTCCAAAGAACGAACCATTATATGAGTATACGCTAATACCAACACATATGAGAAAGCTATTTTCTCCCAGTGAGTTACAAAATATTCAAATTCAAGAACCATTTTCTTTCACAAAAGGGTGTCAAACCATGAAAATACGTGCGGGAGAGGAATTTACTAACCCATTTCAATATGGATCAAAATTGTTCGATTTAACAACAGACCCTGAACAAAAAGAGGAAATTGAAGATCTAGAAATTGAATTGAAATTTATTGAAAAGATAGCTGAGAAAATGAGAGAAAATGATGCGCCAAAGGAGCAATTTGAAAGATTGGGTATTCCGGAGAACGGCATCATGACAGTAGAGGAATTAAGGCAGCAGAAAGAAGCGGTCCGGAAAGCAGAACAATTAAATATTTTGTTGGATAATCTATGGGATAAGGGAGCGCAAAATCAAATAAGAGCTTTACTAAATATTATTCCCGAGAATGTCCGTCAAGATATTTTAAATAAGTTTGAAGAATTTGTGGTTAGTTCAAGGTTCAATGAAATCACTACAGAGGTAGTTGAGAAATTTATCGATGTGAGTATTCCAAAGGAGGAAAAAGAAAAAGCACAGTATTTCATTAGACTAGCTGGTCGTACAAATTAATCGAGTAGAAGCTTACCTGCGGCTGATTTGCAAATTTCAATTCATTGTGGCTACTAAATAACCAAAAAAAATATGGGGGAATAGGCATGAGTTCAATAAATGCTAATGCAAAAAAGAGCGAAATAACGTTATATTCTTTTGGCGGATTTGGGTCAAACCTGTTATATGTTCTTACAACATCTTTCTTAATGTATTTTTATACTGATGTTTTTAAGATTTCTCCTATCGCTGTTGGTAGTGTATTTTTAATTGTTAGGTTAATTGATGCAATCTTGGATCCTATGATAGGAATGCTTGCTGATAGAACAAATAGTAAATGGGGAACATATAGACCTTGGCTAATTTTTGGCTCACCCCTTTTAGCTATGGTTACCCTTTTACTATTTACTGCGCCTCATTTAAGTCCGTCAGCGAAAATATATTATGCAATAGCAACCTATGTCGGTTATTCTTTTGTATCTTCAATCGTGAACATACCATATCACTCTTTAACTGCAATTTTAAGTCAAGATTCTAGTCAGAGGACGGTAATTGCTACAGCAAAACAATTTATGGGTACCTTTGGAGCCTTAGTAGCTTCCGCAGCTGTACTTCCTTTAATTGCTTTATTTGGAAGTGGGCAAAAAGGATGGTTTTTTACAACGCTCTTGTTTTCAATCTTATCCATTGCATCATTTTGGCTTTGTGCCCATGGTGCAAAACGACATGATATCAAAAAGGTAAATAGCAAAAATGATTCATCTTCAATTGATGGTCATCCTACATTGAAAGCACAAATTAATATAATTACAAAAAATAAACCTTTATTATTATTATTGATTGCTTTTTTAGCTAATATGGTTGCATTTGTCACAAGTATTTCTACATCAATTTACTATTGGCAATATAATATTGGCAGACTGGATTTGTTTTCAAAATTAAATTTATGGGGCACTTTGATTTCAATTCCTGTATTTATGTTAATTCCACCCTTGGTTAAAAAATTCGGTAAGAAACACGTATATATGTATGCATCTTTATTCTCTATCATTCCATTTGTTGTAATATTATTAATTCCTTATAAGAATGTAATGCCAATCTTTGTTCTATCTATTATTATCAGCCTTATTGGTCCACTTACTTCAGTTCTTCCATGGACCATGTTACCTGATTGTGTGGATTACGGAAAATGGAAAACAGGTATTAACGGTTCCGGTACAGTACATTCAATGGCGATTTTCACAAATAAAGTAGGGGGAGCCATTGGAGGTCTTATTTCTGGAGCTGTATTAGGAGCTGTAGGTTATGTTGCAGGGCAACACCAAACCCCTGAAGTATTAAAAACGATTGGTTATATGAATTTCCTTGTACCAATTCTCGGATATATAGTTATTGTGATAGTTATGAAGTTTTATCCAATTACAAATGAATTCAGTGCAAAAATGGTAGAGGAGATAAATAACAGAGAAAAAAAGAATGAAGCTGCTGTATAGTGGAAGATTAAGAAGTTACTATAACTGCTTATTTGGAGGCTAATGATGACTAGAGATATAAAAAAGTTGATTACACAAATGACTTTATAGGAAAAAGCAAGGTTATGTTCTGGATTAGATTTCTGGTATTTAAAAGGGATCGAACGATTAGGGATTCCATCAATTATGGTAACGGATGGTGTCCCCATGGTCTTCGAAAGCAGCGGGGAAGTGTGCGGATCATTTAGGGGTGTTTGACAGTTACCTGCTACTTGTTTTCCGTCTGCTGTTGGGTTAGCCAGCACTTGGAATCGGGATCTGATTCAAAAAGTAGGTATCGCTTTAGGTGAAGAATGTCAGGCTGAAGACGTGGCAGTTCTGCTTGGCCCAGGTGCCAATATCAAGCGTTCACCACTTTGTGGGAGAAACTTTGAATATTTCTCTGAGGATCCTTATCTTTCATCGGAAATGGCAGCGAGTCAAATTAAGGGGGTACAAAGCCAAGGTGTTGGTACTTCTCTTAAACATTTTGCAGCTAACAACCATGAGCATCGCCGGATGTCTACGGATGCGATTGTAGATGAAAGAATATTGCGTGAAATTTATCTCGCTAGCTTTGAGGGTGCTGTCAAGAAATCTCAACCATGGACAGTGATGTGTTCTTACAACAAGGTGAATGGAGAATATGCATACCGAAAATAAATATTTGCTTAATGACATTTTGAAAGAGGAATGGCCAGTAACTGCGATTGTGCCTTCCGTTTTCAAAGGGAATATACCATTCTCATTTTTCAAAAGAACCATGCTCTCTCTTGCAACTTCACGTGCTAGCTGATGATGAACAGCTTGATTGGATTTTTGGCGAAGCAGATCCGAGCGGAAAATTAGCCGAAACATTTCCAAACCAATTAAGCGACAATCCTTCCTTCTTAAACTTCCCCGGTGAGGGAGACAAAGTGGAATATAAAGAAGGCATTTTTGTTGGCTATCGTTATTATGATAAGAAAAACATTAAACCGTTATTCCCCATTCGGGTACGGATTAAGCTATACAAACTTTTTGAATATAGTATTCTTTCTATTAGCAAGAAAGAAATTCAGGGTGTGGAAACTGTTACCGTAAGTGTGAATGTGAAAAATACTGGTGTTGTTGCAGGGAAAGAGATTGCTTTTTATTATGCTAATAGCTGTCATAATGTTGATTAATATTTATGATACATTCCATTATCTTTAGTCTGCGATAGCACCACTTATGGTAGTTAGTCCAGTATGGATGTTAGAGAATGTTATAAAGTTTCATCAATTAATAAATTTTTTTAAAGCATGTATTTCGGAGGTAAGATATGTCAAAGAAAGCGATAATATTTGATCTTGATGGAGTAATTGTTACAACAGATCAATATCATTATAAGGCATGGAAAAAAATGGCTGATGAAGAAAAAATAAATTTTGATAAAACAATTAATGAACGGCTTAGAGGAGTAAGCAGGATGGAAAGCTTAGAGATTATCCTTGAGAAGTCTGAGAAGAAATATAGTAATTTAGAAAAAGTGGAACTTGCAGAGCGTAAGAACAATTATTATAAAGAATTTTTACAACGTGTAACACCAAAGGATATCCTGCCAGGAGTGTTAAAAATATTGCATGGACTTAAAGAAAAAGGTATTAAAATTGCCGTTGGTTCTTCAAGTAAGAACACACCCATTATTCTTGAAAGAATAGGCTTAGAAAGGTTCTTTGATGCTGTGGCAGACGGAAACAGTATAAAAAATAGCAAACCTGATCCAGAAGTATTTCTTCTGGCAGCAAAAATGCTAGGAACAAAGCCTGAAGACTGTGTTGTGGTAGAAGATGCAGAAGCTGGAGTTGAAGCTGCTCTATCTGGCGGTATGAAAGCTGTAGGTGTTGGTTCCGCCACTAATTGTTCAAAGGCAGACTATAAAGCAAGTAGTATGGAGTTTATTTCTATTGATGAATTGTTGATGTAATTATAATAATTTTTACGGAGGTACAAAATGATTAATTTAAAAGGAAAACCATTTTGTTTAAATGATGAGGATATACAGTGGGTAGAAGATACTCTTGCAGGAATGAGTGATGAGGAAAAACTTGGACAACTCTTTTGCCTAATAGCATATTCGGATGATGAGGAATATTTAAAGAAAATTCCGGTTAAATACAATCCGGGAGGATTAATGTGCAGACCTATGCCTGCAAAACAGGTTTTTAATACTGTACGTATTCTTCAAGAAAATTCGAAAATTCCAATGCTGATTTCAGCAAACTTGGAAAAGGGTGCTAACGGTATTGTTGAAGAAGGAACTTTTATTGGATCTCAGATGCAGGTTGCTGCTACAGATGATGATGAAATGGCATATAAACTCGGTGTTGTCTGTGGACGTGAGGGTTCTGCTGTAGGAGCTAACTGGGCTTTTGCACCAATTATAGACATTGATTATAATTTTAGAAACCCTATAACGAACACTCGAACATTTGGTTCTGATCCTGATAGGGTTCGCAGAATGGGGGCTCAGTATGTAAAAGGTGTACAAGAATATGGTGTTGCTGCTTCTATAAAACATTTTCCAGGTGATGGTATGGATGAGAGAGATCAGCATTTGGTTACATCTATAAACTCCATGTCTTGTGAAGATTGGGATAAAACCTATGGAGCCAACTATAGAGCTTGTATTGAAGCAGGCGCTATGACTGTTATGGTTGGTCATATAATGCAGCCTGCATATACTAAGAAATTCAATCCGCAGATAAAAGACGAGGATATTCTACCTGCTACACTTTCATATGAATTAGTAACAAAGTTATTAAAAGAACAATTAGGTTTTAACGGTCTTGTTGTTACAGATGCTTCAACAATGGCTGGAATGCAAATTCCAATGCATAGAGAAAAGGCAGTGCCACAAGCTATCGCTGCCGGCTGTGACATGTTCCTGTTTACTGAGAATATAGATGAAGACTACGAATATATGAGAAAAGGCATTAAAAATGGGATTGTTACTCAGGAACGTTTAAATGATGCAATAACAAAGATACTTGCACTTAAGGCTGCACTGAAGCTTCCTAAGAAACAGAAAGAGGGGAAATTAGTACCTACTCCTGATGAAGCATTAAAGAATATTGGAACTGAAGAACATAAAGCTTGGGCAGCTGAATGTGCTGATAAAGCTATTACCATAGTGAAAGAGGAAACAGGAGTTTTGCCTTTATCTCCAAAGAAATATAAAAAGGTTTTGTACTATGACATAGAAAGCCAACAGGGTTTTGCCTATTCAGTAAGAACCGGGGTTGCAGAAAAGGTTAAGAATCTACTTGAAAAAGAAGGCTTTGATATAGATGTATTTAAACCTAATCCAGACTATGAAGGTTTGGCTGATCGCTATGGAGAAATTACTGAAAAATATGATCTTATTATCTATCTTGCCAATATGGCAACAAAGAGTAATCAGACTACTGTGCGTATTGAATGGGCTCAGCCAATGGGAGCTAATGTGCCGGTTTTTACAAATGCAATTCCAACAGTATTTATATCTGTAGAAAATCCTTACCATCTTTTAGATGTGCCAAGAATTAAAACATATATTAATACTTACAGTTCAAATGACTTTGTATTGGAAGCATTAATTGATAAGCTAATGGGTAGGTCAGAATTTCAGGGCATAAGTCCTGTAGATCCATTCTGTGGAATGTGGGATACGAGACTATAATACTATACCTAGAAATATAAATAAAATGGAGAAATAGTTATGGCGAAATTTAACTGTAATGTTATTTCGTATACATTAAAGAGAGCAGTTGATATAACTGTTATTTTTCCATCACCAACTATACCTGACTCACTTGGCTTTGGAGGAGTTAAGCCTTCGCATACACCAAAAGAAAAGTATCCTGTATTGTACTTATTACATGGAATGGGAAATAACAACGCAACTTGGACTGGCTATAGATAGCAATGTTGAATTGTATGCTGAAGAAAGACAGATTTGTTGGCTATCGTTATTATGATAAGAAAAACATTAAACCGTTATTCCCATTCGGGTACGGATTAAGCTATACAAACTTTGAATATAGTAATCTTTCTATTAGCAAGAAAGAAATTCAGGATGTGGAAACCGTTACCGTAAGTGTGAATGTGAAAAATACCGGTGGTGTTGCAGGGAAAGAGACTGTTCAACTCTATATTAAAGATCTTGAAAGCTCTGTGATCAGACCGGAAAAAGAGCTAAAGGGCTTTGAAAAAGTCCAATTACAACCCGACGAAGAAAAAACGGTAACATTTACCTTAGATAAGCGGGCATTTGCTTACTATGACGTTGAGTTGAAAGATTGGCATGTAGAAACGGGAGAATTTGAAATCCTAATTGGAAAATCATAAAAGAAGTTGTTCTTACGGATACTATATATGTGGAATCAACTGTTGCAATTAAAAAGATAATCACAAGAAATACAACCGTAGGTGATCTATTAGCTAACCCAGAAATTGCTCCACTAGCTCAGCAATTTCTTGCTCAGTACAATCAAGACGATTCACTAACGAGTATTTCCGAAGGTGAAGATGGCAATGAAATAATGGAAGCGATGATGAAGTATTTGCCTTTACGTGCATTAGTTGCTTTTAATCCTACTAAGATAACTGATGATATGCTAAATGAAATGTTGGAAACTTTTAATACAACTTTAGTTAAGTAATTGCTTTGTAACGAGATGTGGCAACTAGTATAGGGTTATTAACTATGCTAGTAGCTACATTTTTCCATTATGTAATGAAAACAAATTAAATAAAAAGCATTTGCATGCATCAAAGATAAACGTGATTTTTATTTTGGTTCTTTTAAAGGAGATTTAGCTAACTATGGACTCTTTAAAAAAAATTAAAGAACAACCAGAAGAAAGTGTTAAATTTGCACAGCAGCATTTAGCAAATGAAAGAACCTATCTAGCATGGATCCGGACTGCTATATCTATTACAGGGGTTGGTTTTTTAACTACCTCATTACATTTTACTATTAAAATAAGCTCCTTTTCATATTTAAATACCTTAGCTATATTTCTCGGAATCTTTGCGTGTATTGTTGGATTTATAACTGGTCTATTGTCTACTATTCTATACACAAGGAAAAGAAGAGAAATTCAAGAGGGCGTTTTTATTCCGTCTAACCACTCTATTATATTTATTTCTACTTTATTCTCACTTTTAATTTTTATGATTTTTATGTATCTTTCTATCTTATTATTGTCATAAAGTGGGTAATGAACTTAATTTTTTAAAAAAAATGTTATTCGTAAAAATGGGACTGTCATCAGGGCCTATAATTTAAATTGGAGTACATTGCAACTAGTAAAGGAACCAATTAAAGGAGGAACAAGTATACCATTTTATATCGATAATGATGCAAATGTAAAGGCATTAGGAGAGAGCTGGAAGGGTGCGGGTGAAGGTGGTGACAATGTTGTCTTTGTCACACTTGGGACAGGTGTTGGCGGTGGCGTGATTGCAGAAGGAAACTTAATACATGGCAAAATAGGAACAGCAGCAAGTGCAACAGGTGTTGTCTGATTAGCCCGCGATTTATCTGAAGAATTTGCAGGTGAATCAGAACTGAAGTGGTTAATTGATGATGGGCAAGAAGTGACTTCAAAGACCGTGTTTGATCAAGCAAAACGAGGAGATAGATTGGCTATCATTATAGTGGATAAATTTTATTTCTATTTAGGATTAGCTTGTGAAAATATTGCTAATTTTTAAAATCTTGAAGGAATTGTAATTGGTGGGGGAGTGTCAGCTGCAGGAGATATGCTGTTGAAAGTTGTAGAAAATTACTTTCATAAGTTTGCATATTCACAAGTAAGAACAAGTACGAAAATTAAACTGGCTCAGTTAGGAAATGATGCTGGAGTAATAGGTGCCGCATCGTTAGTTAAACACTATAAAAGATAAATTCTAGTTTAATTAAAAATTAATCTCAGAATCAACTATTTCCCCATGTTTTTTTACACTTTAGGGGCAAGTTAGTGATAGAATATGGTAATAAAAATATATGATAATACATATTATTTCAGTTATCCTCTAAAAAAGCGTGGATTTAGGACAAAACCGATTCATTATGATAATAAATTCGTTGACTCTCCCATTAGGGGATGCTATCCATTAAAGGAGTAGAGCAATATGCAAAAACAAAACATCACCTTAGCTATCGTATTGGCGAATCTATTCATTGTCTTTTTAGGAATTAGCCTTGTTATTCCAGTTACACCGACAATCATGGATGAGTTAAATTTATCTGGATCAATTGTCGGCTATATGGTTGCTGCTTTCGCTGTCACACAGTTAATAGTGTCTCCAATTGCAGGCCGTTGGGTAGACCGATTTGGGCGAAAAAGGATTATCGTTACTGGTCTGATCATTTTTAGTATTTCAGAGTTTTTATTCGGAATCGGAAAAACAGTTGAAGTTCTTTTTATTTCTCGTATGCTTGGCGGTGTCAGTGCAGCATTCATGATGCCAGCTGTAACAGCAGTGATTGCGGATGTTACAACGGTTGATACACGGGCAAAAGCACTTGGATATATGTCGGCAGCCATTTCAACAGGTTTTATTGTTGGGCCTGGTGTTGGAGGTTTCTTAGCAGAGTTTGGTTCTCGCTTACCGTTCTTCATTGCTGCAGTCATTGCATTATTCGCAGCCATTATATCTGTTATCGCACTTCGTGAACCAGAACGAAATCCTGAAAATGAAGAAGTAAAAGAGCAAAAAACAGGAATTAAACGTATTTTTGCACCGATCTATTTTATATCCTTTCTGATTATTTTAATTTCACAGTTTGGTTTAGCAGCCTTTGAATCGTTATTTGCTTTATTTGTCGATCATAAATTTGGCTTTACATCGAAGGACATTGCTATCATTATATCAGGCGGAGGTATTGTAGGGGCGATTGTTCAAGTTGCATTATTCGATCGCCTGACTAAATGGATGGGTGAAATTCGTTTAATTCGTTATAGCCTTATTCTCTCGACGATCCTTGTACTTTTAATCACATTCGTGAACACATACTTTACGATTTTACTTGTTACAGTAACTGTATTTCTCGGATTTGATTTAATGCGACCTGCTGTGACATCGTATTTATCAAAAATTGCCGGAAATGAGCAAGGTTTTGTTGGCGGTATGAATTCGATGTTTACAAGTATCGGTAATGTAATTGGACCAATTATTGGCGGGATTTTATTCGATATCGATTTAAACTATCCGTTTTATTTTGCAACAGTCTTATTATTAGTCGGAATTGGGTTAACCCTTGTTTGGAAAGAGTCAGCATATCGCACAGCTTAAGTAATCAGAAAGAGGCTGTTCCAAAAGGTGACAGGCACCATTACTATATGTCAAAGTACATGATAATTTTTCAGCTATGTTGATTGGAGCGGAAGGCGCTCGACTCCTGAGGGAGTACGGGGCAGGGGA
>NZ_JBALPG010000095.1:0-5313 GCF_036965245.1 Neobacillus drentensis | reverse complement strand
CCTGGAGCGGAAATCAACACACAAATTTAACATGCTCATTACAAAAAGGGTGCCCCCTAAAAAGTTACTTGGGACACCCTCTTCTTTATTTACTAGAAATACATTTGCAATGTATATCAAAAAAATCATGATAATTATTTTCCAAAGTGACAATGCAATATAATTCTCAATTTAGAAACATTTGAGATTGAACAAAGATATGGATAATTTCATGAAAAATGATTTCACTAATTGAAGATAAGAAAAACGGAGATGAATGATATTGAAGTATTCAATAAAATTGACATAAAAGAGTGTGATTAAATGAAAAGTAAGAGATGGATATAAACATTAACACACTTTATAGTTGGAAAAAAAATATGGGTTAGAGTGTTTTCATAAAGCATTACCTAAAATGACAGAAAACCATCGATTTAGATTCTTCCAAAAACGGATGCTTGAACTTGAGGAGGAGAATGCATTCCTAAAAGAGAAAATGAGTAACTGTACGAAATTACAAAGGGGGAGAGAACGTCTAGGTATGTGATGAGAAGAAAAATGACACAAATAAAGGGTGTGTGGAAAATCTTGTGTAAGTAAAATCTGACAATCTTCGCAAGGCAAGAACTAAAATTATATGTTTGATACATTTAAATCAATTCAATATAGATCTTTCTTTTGATCTTCAATGTCTTTAGTAGACATTCCTTTGGAATAAAGGCCAATAATTTGATCTTTCAATCCATTGGTGGTTTTTTCATATTTTTTAATAATTTGTGTTTCATTGTATTGCCAAACTTTGTCTTAACTGTTTATTGACTATATTCATTTCGACTATTTCCAGTATGGTCACCCACATTATCATGTTTTGAATTGCCGAGATGATCATCGAATTCATCCTAAAAAGACTTATGAATGGCATCCTTAAACAGGATCTTTAAATTTTTCCTATATGTCTACTTTTACAGCAAAATATTCACGAACCACTAATTAAGAAATAAATATTTAGCTTATTTACCTTTAAACGTACTAGCGAGGATTTAAATGAAAGTAGATCACCTGCTCACCTTCTTGCTAACACATTTGCTTACATACTTATTTTTCTTAAATGAATTGATTTAACTTGGTTGATTTTGACCCCAATAAAACCTTGATAAATCAATATTTATTTAACTTATTTAATTCAGTTGAACTAGCTTGATTTTGCTACATAAGATTGACAGGGTTGAGGTAGGAAATAGGTTAAGTAATGGTGTGATTTTAATCATTACCTAACAGATGGCTATAGGTGCTATGCTTGGTGCCCAAATTTTTAAAACTACAAATCACAAGCAAACACTAGGAAGTAAGAAAGCTTGATATATCAATATTTCCGAGTACATAAAGATACTAAAAAAAAAGATGCTAGCAAACTTCAAAACTGCTTGAGACCTGCGTGCCAGGTCTGGTGGGTTCGATTCCCACACAGTCCCGCCAACCTTGAAAAATAAGGTTTTATGAGTTTTTTTGAGAAGTTAAATTGAGGCAAAAGTTGTTGGCCAACAACTGAAAATATTATCTTTAATCACATTTTGGTAACATCAGATATAAAAAATTACATACGTTATTTTATGAGCTGCTCGAACTGAAAGGCAGCTTATTTTTGCATATTTGGTAACACATGAGTATAAGTGTCCATCTTGAATCTGATTGTCGAATGTCCTAATCGTTCTGACACAACTTATGGATGAACACCTTGTTGAAACATTAACGTTGCAGGTGTATGTCTTAAATCGTGAAATCTAACATAATGAAAGCCACTAATTTCAACAAGCTTACGAAAGTTCCTCGCCAGTTCTGTTGGTTGAATTGGTTTACTATTGTTTGGAGCAAATAGTAAATCTAAATCGTTACATTCAGATCCTAACAACAATTTATGTCTATGTGTTGCTAATAAACTTTTAATAATTCTTGGATTAAGGTTTATGTAATTGTTACGGATCCACTTTTACCGGATTTAAAGTTTTTAAATATTAGTCCTACTTTTTTCACTTCCTGTAAAGATTGTCTTACGAATAAGATATTATTTTCAAAATCAATATCCTGATATCGTAATCCTAAAACTTCACCTCGACGCATCCCTGTATGAATCTATGGCTGCTTCCAAGAAGGTTTTAACTTGTTCAATATCCTTAAGTTTTTGAAGTCGGGAGTAAATTACTCCCTCCTACTCGATTCCCTCCAAAGCTCGGGTGCTATTTTATACCTTCCAAGTTTACCCCTGTCAACTTTCTTAATTGTGTCGAAAAAGAACGATTAAATACTAAAATTTACTGAAAGATTATACCCTGTCGAAAAAAATAAAATTTAAACGATAAAAAACAGTGTTAATTTTCTAAATACGACAAAATATTCATAATATTACTGATACTATTATTAGGTAATTAGTATTATTAAGGTGCGAGGAGGACGAAAATGAAAAAATCCAAAAAGCTTTTATCCGTTTTATCTACTACTGCTCTAGTAGGTAGTATGTTACTTCCTTCCGTGGGAAGTGCGCAGGTTAAAGGGTATAACCCAAATCCGGCAGTGCAGGAGATAGGTTCAGACTTTCGCTCTGAAACCGTAGAAGAGGTATTAAAAAATAACAAACTTAATTTAAGTGGGTATGATGTAAACGGAGAAGTTTCATCAGACAGTGGACAAGCTGGAGCGGCTTCATCCGTAACTCCGGGCGATGTAGGGACTGTTAAACCGTGGGTTACACATAATGATGTAACTGGACAATATGGACTAACGAATTTTACTCTCAAAGGAGTTGGTACATATGGTGAGGTATGGGTAGCAAATAATCTTGCGTATCCTACAGGAGACCCAAGGAATGCTGCTGGAGTATCTGTCGTTACCGATAAACAAGTAAACTATCTTTTAAATCAATTTGATTCAAAAATGTATGAACAAGAGGTTGCCTTTTTTGGCGCCCCTGCTGAAAGAAAGGGAGAACATGCTGCTAATTCTCTTGGTGATTTATATAAGGACGAATCTGGGCGTGTCGTTATCCTAATTGATAACATTAAAGATGATAGTTACTATGATGCGAATTATCCTAGTTATATTGCAGGATATTTTTCATCAACTATAAGTGATTTAACGGACAGAAATGTCATGACAATTGACAGTTTTGATTGGTTAAACCGGACAGGTCCAACTGCTGCAAAACCTTTCTTATACGAGGGGACTTTTGCTCATGAGTTTCAACATTTACTTCACCACGACAGTGATGGTGCAGAAGAAAACTTTATAAATGAGGGATTATCTGATTTTGCTCAATATCAGGTTGGATATGGTCATTCAAAATCACACGTCGACTTCTTTATGAGTAACCTCAAGAACTCCTTAACGCAATGGGGAGATCAGTCAGATCTTCAAATACTAGGAGACTATGGGGCTGCTTATCTATTCCAGCTTTATTTATACGAACAATTTGGCAAGGAATTTATTCAGAAAGAATTCAAAAACCAATTACAAGGTATTAATAGTATTAATGCCGTTCTAAAAGAAATGGGTAGCAAAAAAGACTTTAATGCAGTATATCAAGATTTCATGATTGCATTAATGCTAGATGGAAAATATCAAGGAGATAATAAGACATATAATTTTAATACCATTGACCTTAACCCTAATATCGAAGCAGCATCAAAATTAGACTCTTTTGCACCAGCTTGGGGAACTGATGTAAAAGTGATTACTCCTGACAAGAAGATCGACCATCTATATTTCAAAGGTCTTGATTTCCTCGGTACGAACTGGAAAACAGTAACTGATCCAGTAAAAGGTGAAGTACTTTGGGGGAATCAAGGGGATCAAGCAGATAATTTCCTGATAAAAGAGCTTGATTTAATAGGAAAAACAAATCCAATCCTATCTTTTGAAACAAAATATAATATTGAAGAACAATGGGATTTTGGTGCTGTTCAAGTTTCAACAGATAATGGAAAAACGTGGGCTTCTTTAGCGAATGAACACACAAGAGATGATTTGGTCGCCAATGGATATCCAACAATAAAACAGAATTTACCAGGATTTACCGGTAGCTCAAATGGTTGGACAACAGAAAGTTTCGACCTTTCTCAATACATGGGTCAAAAGGTCCTTGTGGCATTCCGCTATATGACAGACTGGGGCTATAATGAAGCAGGATGGTACGTATCAAATCTTAAGCTAAATGGCGAGCTAATTGATACCATGAAAACGACTGAGGGCTTCATGAGTTTAGAAGAAGCAACAAAGGAATATGTGGATTACCAAGTTCAGTTTATTGGATATAAGAAAGGTGTTGCAAAAGGGCAAGACAATCATGTCAAAGTTATTAAATTCCCTAATCTCCTAAATATGAGTGAAAGTGATAAGGTAGATCTTCGTGATATGCTACAAAGCTCTCAATATTCTAAAGTAGTAATGATGGTTACTTATGCACCTGCTCCTGGCAAGGGTGGACGTGCTGAGTATAATTACGATGTAATTATGAAGGCTAACAAAAAGAAATAAATAAACTCCAAGATTCATTAAGTTATATAAATCGGGGCTTACGCCCTAGAATTCTGAATTTTTAAATCTCTAAAAATTAAAGTAACTTTCCAATAATGACCTATTTTACGACTATCTTAAAGAAGCTGTTCCAAATTAAAACTTTGGGCAGCTTTTTTTGGTTTTGGTGATTACGTTTCAAATGTGAATAATAATGAAATATTCTGAATTGTAGATATGCTCTATCTATCCTTTTTTGTACTACAAATGACCTCATTTAATACAACAAAAAATGTAATGTTGTTGTGCCAACGCACTCCGTTAAAGAAGGAATTATTATTTTTCTTGAACATTGAGGTTTTTATAAAAATCATCAACAATTGGATAAATATCGGGTTCTGTATGGTAATAATGGTCATTTACTTGTGTTAATCCGAATTTAAAAGTCTCTTCATCATCCTGAAAAAGAGTAATTGAATAATTAAATCCGTCTCTTAGCTCTTGGTTTTCATCTGGAATAAACTTAATGTCTTTTATTTTATTAAGAAAATTATCAATAACCTTTTTATCTTCAACTGTTTTCTTATATCCTGAGTTTCCGTCAAATATCACCATTTTAGTTACTTAGTTAATATCTCTATCATAAAATTGAGATAATGTCTTTGTCTCTAAACCACATCCAACTAAAACTAAGGCAAATAATAAGATTATACCAATTTGATTTTTGATATCTCATCACTCTCCCTATAATTTGACGTTAATCTTGTTTATTTGGTTGCTAATCTTTAACTAAACTTCGTTACTTGAATAAGAAAAGAGCATTACCGT
>NZ_JBALPG010000094.1:534-8447 GCF_036965245.1 Neobacillus drentensis | reverse complement strand
GGAATATTGCTTTCACCTGCCCGAATACAAGGCTCATTCAGACAGGACAACAGGAATATTGCTTTCGCCTGTCTGAATACAAGGCTCATTCAGACAAGATAACAGGAATATTGCTTTCGCCTGTCCGAATACAAGACTCATTCAGACAGGACAAGAGGAAAATTGCCATCACCTGTCCGAATGAAGGGATTAAGGTCCCAATCACATATTGGTTTTTAAATAACATTAAAGAAAGAATGGCTTGGAGAAAACATTGAGCCATTCTTTCTGCGTATCATATTACGTTTTCATTGACTAATTTTTTGTGATTTTGCGGTGAGATTACACCTGCTTTTACAGTTTTGCATCTTGGGACCGAAATCAAGTTTTCACATTATTTACGGTCACATAGTGCTCTTCTACGAGACCATATTTAGAGTTTCACTTCATTCAGAGTCACCTAGACCTCTTCTAAGTGACCGAAATTACAGCATCAACACAACCCGGTCACTTAAAGGAGCACTTAGATGACCATAAGCTCGTTTCAAAGGTTTTTCTTTTCTTTGAGAAGCTGATTAAATTCACGGTCCAATATGAGATATTTTGGATCCCTCTGATCTATTAGTGAAAGCTCACCAAGAATCGTGGCTATGCGATTTTCAATAATCATAAGAGCTTCATTTCTACGATTCTCATCATTCTTCTTTTCTTTAGTAAGATATTCCTCCGGCTTCATTTCAAACCGCTTAATTTGTTGATTTTCAAACACCAGCAGCCGATTACAAATTTTATTAAGAAAATAATAATCATGAGAAACGGTAATAATCGTGCCAGTAAACTCATTTAAGGTTTTTTCGAGCTGTTCCCTGCTTGGTAAATCAAGATGATTGGTTGGTTCATCCAAAATAAGTACGTCATATTCCTGCATTAACATATCAACCAGCTTAACCCTAGTCCGTTCTCCGAGACTTAAGGTCCCGATTGGCTTAGATATATGATCTTCTTTTAACCCTAAATTAGCTAGTAAGGTTCTTGCCTTAAGAATACTCTCTTTGTCCGTATAGCATAGTGCTTCCAAAGTCGATTTATCAATAGGTAAATCAGAAACATCCTGGCTTAGATAAGCAATCTTGATGGTTTCGCTCTTCCAAAGCTCTCCTACAGAAGGCTGCTCCGCACCAAGAATCATCTTTATTAACGTTGTTTTTCCACAACCATTTTCCCCTAAGAATCCAATTCGCTCCCCTTGATTAATGTAAAAGTTGGAATTTCGAAAAAGTGTCCTGTCGTCAAATATTTTAGTAAGATTCTTCGCCTCAATAATCCGTTTGCCTTTCTTCCCTTGGTGTTCAAACTGAAATCGAACTTTAGTTTCTTCAATAGGTTTATCTACCTTATGTTTTTCTAGCTCATTTTGTAGGCGCTTCATTTTCGATTTCACTTGATTATCTCGCTTTTTTGCCTTTACCCGATGATATTCTTTAAAGCCCTCTTGTTTTGTTGAATTACGATGAGCATTTTCCGACCAAGATTTTAACTGTTCCATTTGCTCCTCAACTAATTTTATTTGGCGCTGCTGGACATTGTACTGGTGTCGTTGATTTTCTACTCTCAGCTGTTTTTCCTTCTGATAACTGCTGTAATTTCCATTGTAAAAATGAATTTTCCCAATTTCTAATTCAAATATTCGATTGACTGTTTTATCCAAAAAATGACGGTCGTGTGAGATAATTAAAACTGGTCCATGGAACTTTTCTAATTCGGCAATCAGCCACTCAATCCCGTGAAAATCTAAATGATTGGTTGGTTCATCTAAAATTAATAAATCTGGTTTTGAAGCCCATACCAATGACAGTGCAATCTTTAGCTTTTCCCCGCCGCTTAAATGGGACAGTCGGTTATCCTCCCAGTCATATACTTTTCTGAG
The DNA here is from genome assembly GCF_036965245.1 of Neobacillus drentensis. GTDB lineage: Bacteria > Bacillota > Bacilli > Bacillales > Cytobacillaceae > Neobacillus > Neobacillus drentensis_G. Next base: position 6,541 of record NZ_JBALPG010000094.1, on the reverse strand, counting down.
TCCAAGTTCACTGGCATGCTGAAATAGGTTATTATCCGCTGCATCTGACAAAAATTCATGAAAATCATTCACTTCATAGTCAATCGATTGGGAAAGGTATCCTATTCTTAAATCGTTTGGTTTCTCAATTACGCCTTTGTCTGGTAAAATCTTGCCGAAAATGAGATTGGCTAATGTGGTTTTCCCCGTCCCATTTAGTCCCACAAGTCCGATTCTCTCGCCATTTTTAATTTCAAATTGAATATTATCCAAGATTTTTTGCAGATTAAAGCTTTTTTCTAAACCCTTTACATTTATCATCACTGAATTGGATGAATGCTTATTAAACATAAAAAAACCCCCTTCATTTGAACCCGAAGAGAGTTTATGTCAAAAAAATAATCGTCCGCTGCCAATAAAACTGGTCAACAAATAAACCTTAAAAGGGTTTATTAATACGATCAGGACATAAAAAAGGACAGACTAATCCTATTCTTCAGGTTCTTCATTTTTCGTTTATACGAATCATGTACTGAAAAATAAGATTATAACTTCATGCCTCTTTACCATTCCTTTTCGTTTGTTATTTATATTTTATTCAAAAATCATTAAAATTGTCAATCGTTTCCTCTAAAAAAACACCATGCCAACATCGGCATGATGTTATAAATTCATTAAGCTTGTAATTTTTCACGTAGAACCATTTGCAGAATTCCGCCGTGACGGTAGTAATCAATTTCAACTTCAGAATCGAAACGAACAAGTACTTCGAATTCTTTCTTGTTACCAGCTTCGTCTGTAGCTGTTACTTTTAGAAGGTCACGTGGTTTTACATTTTCATCTACTTGGACATCAATTGTTTCTTTACCAGTTAAACCAAGTGTTTCAGCGCTTTCGCCTTCTTTAAATTGAAGTGGAAGTACGCCCATTAACACGAGGTTCGAACGGTGAATACGCTCAAAGCTTTCAGCAAGAACTGTTTTAATGCCTAAAAGGTTGGTACCTTTTGCAGCCCAGTCACGTGAAGAACCCATTCCGTAATCCTTACCAGCAAGAACAATCAGGCCAGTTCCGTTTTCTTTATACTTCATGCAAGCATCGTAAATCGATGTAACTTCACCAGTTGGCCAGTAAGTAGTGAAACCACCTTCTGTTCCTGGTGCGATTTGGTTACGAATACGAATGTTCGCAAATGTTCCGCGCATCATAACTTCGTGGTTACCGCGGCGAGAACCGTAGGAGTTAAAGTCACGAGGCTGTACGCCTTTTTCAAGCAAGTATTTACCAGCTGGAGTATTTTTACCAATAGCCCCTGCAGGAGAAATATGGTCAGTTGTGACAGAGTCACCGAACTTACCAACCACACGAAGTCCTGTTAAAGGTTCCACCTTGCCAGGTTCAGGTGATAGGCCTTCAAAGAACGGTGGGTTTGCGATATATGTTGAATCTTCATCCCAAGAATATAATGGCTCATTGCTTGTTTTGATTTCATTCCAACGCTCGTTGTCACCAAACACGTTCTCGTATTCTTTACGGAATAGTTCAGGAGTAACCGTTCGTTTTACGACATCATTAACTTCAGCAGTGGATGGCCAAATATCCTTGAAGAAGACATCGTTGCCGTCTTTATCTTTACCAATTGCTTCAGAAGCGAAATCAATGTTCACAGTACCAGCAAGTGCGTATGCGACAACAAGTGGTGGTGAAGCAAGATAGTTTGCTTTTACAAGCGGATGAATCCGTCCTTCAAAGTTACGGTTACCTGAAAGTACAGAAGTAACTAAAAGATCGTTTTCAGCAATTGTTTTTTCAATTTCTTCTTTTAATGGACCGGAGTTACCGATACATGTTGTACAGCCATAACCAACAAGGTTGAAGCCGATTTGCTCAAGGTATGGAAGTAATCCTGAATCACGAAGGTATCCAGTTACAACCTTTGAACCTGGTGCCAAAGAAGTTTTAACAAACTTAGGAACTTCCATTCCTAGTTCAACTGCTTTTTTTGCAACAAGTCCTGCGCCCACTAAAACATATGGGTTTGAAGTGTTTGTACAGCTTGTGATGGATGCGATTGCTACTGCACCTGTTTTAATATCGGTTTCGTCACCATTATGGAATTTAACCGTTGCTGATTTTTCAAGCTCATCAGCTTGTAAGCCGAAGCCTTGGTTTCCTTGTGGTGCAGAAACAGCTTTCACGAATTCGTCTTTCATTTTTGAAAGTGGAATCAAATCCTGTGGACGCTTTGGACCAGAAAGATTTGCTTCAATTGCGGAAAGATCGATTTCGATAACATTTGTATAGACCGGTTCAAAACCTGGGTCGAAGAATAAACCGTTTTCTTTGCAATATTGTTCAACGACCTTGACTTGTTCTTCATCACGGCCAGTTAAGCGCAGATAGCCTAATGATTCATCATCAATTGGGAAGAATCCGCATGTGGCACCATATTCAGGAGCCATGTTGGCAATTGTTGCGCGGTCTGCAAGTGGTAATGAAGAAACCCCTGGGCCAAAATATTCAACGAATTTACCAACAACACCATGTTTACGAAGAACTTGAGTTACTTTAAGAGCAAGGTCAGTTGCAGTGGCACCGTTTGGAAGCTCGCCAATTAATTTAACCCCAATTACTTCTGGCACTGGGAAATAAGATGGCTGTCCAAGCATTCCTGCTTCTGCTTCAATACCGCCTACGCCCCATCCAAGAACACCAAGACCGTTAATCATGGTTGTGTGAGAATCAGTACCAACTAATGTATCAGGATATGCATCTAATTCTCCGTCAGTTTCAGCAACATGAACAACATCCGCTAAAAATTCAAGGTTAACTTGGTGAACAATCCCAGTTGCAGGTGGAACGGCACGGTAGTTATTAAATGATTTCTGAGCCCAGCTTAAGAACTGGTAGCGTTCAGCATTACGTTCAAATTCATAATCCATATTAATTCTTAATGAATCCGCTGATCCGTAAGCATCAACTTGTACGGAGTGGTCAATAACAAGATCAACCGTTTTCTCAGGATTGATTTTATCTGGATCGCCGCCAAGGTCAGCCATTGCTTTTCTTAAGGAAGCAAGGTCAACAACTGCTGGAACACCAGTAAAGTCTTGCAGGATAACACGAGCTGGTTTGAATGGAACATCTACTTCTTTAAGCTCATCAGTTCCCCATTTTGCTAAGTTTTCAACATGCTCTTTTGTGATTACGCGGCCATCATATTGGCGAAGTACAGATTCAAGTAAGACTTTCACGGAATATGGCAATTTAGAAACCTTGCCTATACCTGCTTCTTCAAGTGCACTTAAGCGGTAATAGTGGTAGCGTTTACCGTTTGCTTCAAAGGAAGCACGTGCGTTAAATACATCATTTTTTACCATGTGTAAAAACCCCCTCATTCGTCATAATAAAACAAAATTAACGAAAAATCGAAAAGTTTGAATTCTCCCATCCAACTTCACTTTTCTCACAATTCTAATCTTAATACAACGTTTTACATAAGTAAATAACAAGAAAGTTATTGCGATTGATAAGTTTTTCTTATGTTTTTTATGTAATTTGTTCGGAATATTATGAAAATCGCATTAACACTAGATTAGAATTGGTTTAGGGAAAATACTCATCTTCTTTATTATTATCTCAAAAAACTTTTTCATTGTCATTTTTCAAGGTATGTAGGAAATAGTAACAGTATCGGGAGGTGAATGAAATGGTAAAACGAAAGTCTAATCATGTAATTCCAGGGATGAATGCTGCTAAGGGGCAAGGAAAAGGAGCTGGGTTCAATGAGGAATTGGCTAGTGAACCCGAATTAACGGCAAAAGAGAGAATGAACAATAAAAAGCGCAAGAAAAATCAATAAAAGCAGGAAGGGAATCCCGAATGGTAGGGATCCCCTCCTGCTTTATCTATTCCGTCTGATTTACTTCTGAAACGATATTTTGTAAATCCTGTAGGAAACGTTCTAATTGTGCTCTTTGCTGTTCTGATGCGACTTCAAGAGCATTTTCTATTTGCTGATACGCTTCGTTTACTTCGTTCTTTAAATGCTTCAGTTGATGTCCATAACTGGCACTATCACTTACAATTGTCGCAAAAAGACCTTGTGCTTCCTCATATCCTTGTTGCGCAGCTTGGAAAGCCTGTTGTTTGTCCTTGTTGTAAGGAAATTTTTGCATGAATAATCTCACTCCTTCATTTTGTATACCCATTAAATTGCTCAGATCAGAAAAAAATATTCGGGCATAAAAAGAATTATTGATTGCATCCTAATGAATGAGGAGGGATAAAAAATGAACAAAAACGATGGAAAAGATATGCGTAAAAATGCACAAAAGCAGTCTGGGCAGCCTGTACCATTGAGCGGTTCTCATAAAGTAAAGAATAACAATCATTCCAGAGCGAAACACAACTCACATCATGATATGTAAAAGGAAAAGCATTACGAATAAAACCCTAGGCTCTAATTGTACCAGCTTGTTAATTCTCAAAGCCCAAACCATTAATTTTCATAATAGAACCATAAACCCCTCTTGCTTTAAGAGGGGTTCACATTTAGTAATGCTTCAAGCAAGATATCTTCTTCATCCGGCGTCACCGTTCTAAGATCAAGGAGACATTCATCTTTTTGAATACGTGCGATGATCGCTGGCTTCGATTCTGTTCGAAGCTTTCTTGCGAGCTGCTCCGCAGAGAGTGACTCATGTTTTAAGGCAATGACCATAGTTGGGAGCAGGACATCGGGCATCGTTCCCCCGCCCACTTGGCTTGCATCTTGTAGAACTTTTGCCTGAAAGCTGTTTGTCCTTTGTAACAACCTTGTAACAAATGCTTTCGACCTTTCGTCTAATTCATTAAGAGAAACTAATAAATCACGGATTGTGGGAATATTTCTCATCGCAGTTTCACTGCGGGCATAATCGATTAATGTACCCTCAAGGGCAGCTAAAGTCATTTTATCAACCCGAACAACTCTTGCTAACTGGTGTTTTTTTAATCGGTCAATTACCTCTTTTTTTCCGGCGATAATCCCTGCCTGTGGTCCGCCTAGAAGCTTGTCTCCACTAAAGGTAACCACATCTGCCCCCATTTCAATGACCTCTTTCACGACCGGTTCTTCACCAATTCCATGCTTACGGAAGTCATATAGTGCTCCACTGCCAAGGTCTTCGTAAAAAACAACAGCCTCCAGCCTTTTCGTTAAATCTATCAGCTCTTCCGTTTCGACAGATTTTGTGAATCCGACTACCTTAAAGTTACTCGTGTGGACCTTCATAACAATTGCGGTTTCAGCAGAAACAGAATTCTCGTAATCGTAAAGATGTGTCTTATTGGTTGTTCCCACTTCTTTAAGTGTCGCGCCACTTTCTTCCATGATTGAAGAGATGCGGAAGGAGCCACCAATTTCAACAAGCTGTCCCCTTGAAACAATAACTTCTTTATTTTTAGCGAGTGCCCTTAATACGAGATAGACGGCGGATGCATTATTATTAACGACCATTGCAGCTTCAGCACCGGTAATTTCTCTCAGAAGTGCTTCCACATGACTATGGCGTGAACCGCGTTCCCCTTCATTCAGTTTGTATTCAAGATTTGAATAATTATGTGCCGTTTCTACCACATGGCGAATCGCGTTCTCGCTTAATCTTGCCCTGCCAAGATTGGTATGTAATATTGTACCCGTTGCATTGATTACTTTTTCAATCGTATAAGAAAATTGTTTTATTACTTTAACTTTCAAAGTGATAAATAATTCATCAATGAATTGGGTTGTTCCAGGAATAGCCCCCTGCCATTGATCATTTATGATGGAATCCCTAATTTGCTCAAGGGTATTTTTTAATTGCTTAGTAAGCTGAGAATGATCGAGCTGACTTTCATTAAGAAGATGTATAAATTCACCATGATTTTGAAGTTCATGGACTGCTGGGATTGAACGTAACCATTCTTTCACGATAAAAACTCCTTCACAAATCCTTCTTTTAGACGCTAGAAAAGTATATCTTTACTATCAGGCATAAGTGCAACT
>NZ_JBALPG010000094.1:0-428 GCF_036965245.1 Neobacillus drentensis | reverse complement strand
AAACAACAACAAAATCAATCCTTTGATTTTGATTTAGTGGAAAAATGGCTGGAGAATTATTTTTTGGACCCGCTTACATCCTATTATGATCAGACTCAATTCCAAATCGATCTTTATGAGACTGAAAAGGAATGGATTGTCGAGGCTATTTTAAGTGAATTTGAAGCCTCAGAAATAAAGGTATATATAGAAGAAAAAATATTAAAGATTACTGCTTGCAAATCCCCCCCTTCTGCTATACTAAAAAAGAGCCGTTCGATTGAATTCCCATTTCTCGTTACGAGACAAGAAGCATCCGCTGCATTCACAAATGGAATATTAGAGGTTTTTATTTCTAAAACAGAAAATGGATCAGGAAAAAACAGATTTATTACCCTGCCTTAAGTTCAATTTAAGGTGTTATTTTTATGCCAGTTAACATAATAAAG
>NZ_JBALPG010000093.1:0-15301 GCF_036965245.1 Neobacillus drentensis | reverse complement strand
TGTTTTGACTTAAAATCCTAGGTAACACATACGTAAAAGGGATCTACATCGATTTTTCCAGTACAAAATCAGCGAAAACATCTATGTAAACATGTACATGAGCGAGATGGATTGATGTATCTAGAGTTCAAATCAGAACTAGGGTTTTTATTCATAAACGACCTGTTTCATTTGGTAAAAAAACAAATATTTTACTTTTTATACAAAATGTATTATGATATAAATGTGATATCACTTTTATATCACTTTTACTTATAGGGAGGGGTTAAAATGAAAGAAAAATCAATTTTTAAAATGAATGGTTTTGCAGCACTGATCATTGCGCTTTTATGTATTGGTCTTGGAATTTTTCAAATCGTTAACGGTGCAGCAATTGCGGGAAAAATAGCCGGAATAGTCGTAGTAATTGTAGGATTAATTATTGGTACGAGTTTAACTATTGTTCAGCCAAACGAAGCAAAAGTATTAACGTTCTTTGGAACCTACCTCGGTGTCATCCGGGATCAGGGATTATGGGCAACCATTCCCTTTACTTTCAAACGAAGCGTTTCATTACGTGTGACGAACTTTAACAGTGAAAAGCTAAAAGTAAATGATTTAGAAGGAAATCCAATTGAAATTGCTGCAGTTGTTGTTTACAAAGTCAGGGATGCAGCAAAAGCATTGTATGATGTAGAAAACTATGAAAAATTCGTCCAGATTCAAAGTGAAACTGGTATTCGTCATATTGCGAGCACATATGCCTATGATTCGTTCTCTAATAACGAAAACACCTTAACCCTTCGTCAAAATAGCGATGAAGTAGCTGATGTTCTTATGTTCGATTTACAAAAACGACTCGATGTGGCTGGGGTGGATGTCATTGAGTCACGGATCATGCATCTTGCCTATTCTTCCGAAATTGCTTCTGCCATGCTTCAAAGACAACAAGCACAGGCTGTTTTATCTGCTCGTAAGGTGATTGTCGACGGTGCCGTAGGGCTTGTAAAAGCAGCGATTGATCAGCTTACAGAGCAAGATATTGTCGAGCTCGACGAAGAGAAAAAAGCACAAATGGTCAATAACCTAATGGTTGCCATTGTTTCCGAGAAAGGAACACAACCAATTATCAATACCGGAAGTATTTATTAAGGTTGTGTCATCAATGAGTAAAAGAAAATCATTTCCGCTGCGAATCGACCCAAAATTATACGAAGTACTGGAAAAATGGGCAGAGGATGAGCTCAGAAGTGTTAATGCGCAAATTGAGGTAATATTAAAAGAAGCTGCAAAAAAAGCAGGAAGATTAAAAAAGTAATAACTAGACGCCAAGTTTCTTACTTAAGGATAACTATTAAGCCTGTATCTAAGATTACTAAGTAATTATTGATACAGGCTATTTTTATTAAAACCCGCGTAAGTACAATTCCACTAACCGACAATCTTACGACAAAATTCCATATAGGATATACTATTTAATCGTTTGGTTAAAACGGCACCAGGTACTGATCTATAAGCATTTTCACTACAAATAACAGAAAAAGATTGTTGAAAGATGCAAGAGAATTTCCCAGACAATAGCCTAAATTTTCACAAAATTAGAACTATTCCTCTTTATGACAAACAAGTTATTGTTAACACGGGAACCTGCAGAAAGAACTCCTTAGCGAGTGATGATTGCTTGCATAATGTTCCGAATATGAATTCTTAACTTTAATTATCCCTGGATATCCCGTTTTTTATATCCGATAAAACCTACAACCATTAAAACAATCGCAATAATTGTCAGAATGGAAACGTTCATGAAGTCCATTTCTTCAATAGGAAGCTGCGGGATATAACCAAACGGCGATAGTTTCCCCATCCATTCTGGGAACTGAAGTAAACCGCCTAAATAAATAACGAAAAATGAATAGGTCAAGTAAACCCAAGTCAAACTAGATAATTTTGGTGCTAAACCGATTAACAAGACTGCAATTCCAATCATGACCCACATTGCAGGCAAATAAGCCATTGCTGCACTGTAAAACGTGCCAAAAGGAATTCCTTCCTCCATTACCGAATTCCCGACTGCCCCCAGACCAATGGCAGCAAGCGACAGCATCACAAACGTACTTACAATTGATACAATACAATAACTCCCCATAAGCCTCGAACGAGACACTGCACGACTTAGTAAATGTTCTGTGCGATTATTTTTCTCTTCCCCTTTAAGCTTGAATATGGCCATTAAAGGTGGAACCGTACAAATCATCGCGATTATTTTCATCAACATTGTTAAAAATTGTTCTGTTAACGAAAATCCTGCTGCTGGTGTTAACATTTTTTCCATCATTTCATTATTGGAAAAATAGGACTCTAGATCACCTAATACCGACCCGTAAGATGCTCCAAGTATTAACATCCCAACTGCCCAGGCAATTAGTCCAGTACGCTGAAGTCTTAGCGCAAGACCAAGCGGGCTTTGTAAAAAGGAAGAGGCATATTTTCTGCCCGGCTTAGCCGGTATGAATCCAGCTTCCAAATCACGGATGGCATTCAAATATAGCGAAATGATAACCAAAATAAGCGCCACTCCGATTGTTAGTAAAATTGGCCACCAGTAATTATTCACATATACTTCCGAACTTAAAACCCAGCCTAATGGTGAAAACCAAGAGAGTGCTTGATTGCTAACATCCCCAATTGCACGAATTAGATAAGACAGGAGCAATATAGCGATGGAAAAGCCAATCGTCCCTCGTGATGTCACCGTCAACTGGGCGAATAATGCTGTGATTGCGGTAAAGATGATACCTGTCGCTCCTAAAGCTGCTCCATATAAAAGAGACCCATCTAAATCCATGCTTTTGATTCCAAGAGCGTATAACCCAAAACCGATGATTAGCGCTAATAACAGATTTGCTCCAACCGAAACGAAGATGGATGCCTGTAAATTTGACAACCGTCCAACAGGCATCGAGCGAATCATTTCAATTCGACCTTCCTCTTCATCTGCTCGTGTATGACGTGCAACAAATAAAATGCTCATAATCCCAACAGCCAAAGCAGTGAAAAGTAACATTTGATGGGCCATCATTGCTCCGTTTGTATAGTTATCTAGGCCGTAACCTGGACCAAGCATCGCTGTTATGGCAGGGTTCCTCATCGTTTCGGCTGCGATTTGTCTTTCTTGCTCTGTTGAGTATAAACTAGTAAATGCATTTGCAACGATAAATGTAAGTACGGATAAAGAAAGTAACCAAACAGGAATACGAATACGATCTCTTCGAAGTATTAATCGAGAGAGTCTCCTTGTATTGATGTATAACTGTGTTGACATTATAAAGCACCTCCAGCTCCTGTATTGGAAGTTTTTACTGCCCCTTCATAATGACGCATAAATAAATCTTCTAATGTAGGCGGCGCGCTTTCTAATTTCACGATTCCGAATTGACTTACATATTTCATTACATTGTCCAATTCCACTGAATCTACCTGGAAGGAATATGTTTGACCCTTCTTCTCGATATGATGAACTCCTTTTACTTCGTGTAAAGAAGATAAAGCCTCCTTCGTTTCGACAAGTAAGTTTGTTCTGGTTAAGTGGCGCAGTTCATTTAATGTTCCGGTTTCAATAACCTGCCCTTGTCGAATAATCGCCACTTTATCACATAACTTTTCTACTTCCGATAAAATGTGGCTGGATAATAAAATGCTTTTTCCCTCTCTTTTTACTTCCATCACACATTCCTGGAAAACTCTCTCCATTAATGGATCCAGACCCGATGTTGGTTCATCTAAAATATAAAGATCAGCGTCAGAAGAAAAAGCTGCAATTAAGGCAACCTTTTGCCGGTTTCCTTTTGAATAGGTTCTACATTTTTTCGAAGGATCTAAATGGAATTTTTTAATTAGTTCTTCGCGCCTGCTTTTATTATTTGTTCCGCGTAATTTCACAAATAGATCAATTACTTCCCCGCCTGTTAAGTTAGGCCATAAGTTAACATCTCCTGGAACATAGGCAATTCGCTTGTGTATTTCAACTGCATCTTTCCAGACATCCATGCCAAAGATCTTCGCTTCCCCTTCTGATGCTTTTAATATACCGAGCAGAATGCGAATGGTTGTTGATTTTCCTGCACCGTTTGGACCAATGAATCCAAATACTTCGCCTTTATTCACTTCAATGTCTACGCCATTTAAAACTGTAACCTTTCCAAACTTTTTCGTTAAATTCGATGTTTTTAAGACAGACATTTTTTATTCTCCTCTTCTCCATCCAAATTTTTGAATAAGTTATGAAATATTTTAATCTATATGGTTCATAATATACAAAAAGCATCTCCTTCACAATAGGTTATGAACTTTTTTAATTGTTTTATTACATAAATTTTATTAAACTTAACATGAGGTGAAAGATATGGACGGGTTTCAACGGCGAAGGGAGCAAAAGACAAAGAATATATTAGAGGCTGCTTTAGCATTATTTATGGAGTATGGTGTACAAAAAATTTCAATTGCTGAAATAGCTAAAAAAGCAAATGTATCTCAAGTAACGATCTATAAATACTTTGAAAGTAAACATAATTTAGTGCATGAAGTTTATCTTTATTATTTAGACAAGGCGTCGGATGAATTTGAACAACTTCTTCATAGCAACATGACTTTTCCTGAAAAGATAAAACAGATGATGTTTACAAAGAAAGAAGAAGCAAAACAGATCCATGAAGATTTTTATCAATATATAATGATGGAATATTCCTCCAGTAACGATTATTTTGAAAAACTATATGTAGAAAAGGCTCTTCCTCGTTTTATTGATTTGTTTAACCAGGGAAAGGCAGAGGGATATGTTGATCCGAATTTGTCTAATGAAGCGATTATTTTTTTCATTCAAGCGTTGAATCAATATTTACAACGGGAAGAAGTTTATCAAAAAATACTACCTCTGACCGAAGATATTATGAAGATTTTCTTTTATGGAATCGTTGGAAAAAAAGAGAATTGACCGGAATCAGCAAATTGGAAAGTAGAGATTGAGCTTGGAAATAGGCCTACTACGCAGTCACTGTTTGCCATAGAGTTTTATACAAGCTGTGCACATTAAGTGAAAGTGATTGGGAACGGTCAACCGCACAAGCTGATATTATCCAAACTTTGATGGAAACGCGGGGGAAAGCCGATCCAGACTCTTCTTAAACAGATGAATGAGCGAACATAAAAAAGAGAAACCAGCTTGAAGCATCTCTAAGTTGGTTTCTTAGCTGTTTTTTTATCGTATTCCTCAATCAAACAAACTTCGACCACTCTCCCCTATTGTCTGAAAGCGGGGCTCATTCGGACAAAGAAGGGCAAAAAAGCATGCCCCCTCCCTTTCAAACAAACGATTAATTAAAATGGCTTCAAGCCGCGAAAAATAATCCTTTTCCCCGCTAACCCATGAAAATATTGTTAAAAGTGCAAAAATGGTTAGTGGAATTAGTATTATTCAAACCACTAACCGACATCCTTATGACAAAATTCCATAAAAGATATACTATTTAATCGTTTGGTTAAAACGGCTGCAAATGCTGATCTATATGAATTTTCATTACTAATAACGGAAGAAGATTGTTGAAAGACGCTAGAGAATTTTCCAGATAATAACCCAGCTTTCCACAAATTTGGATCAATTTCTTTTCCACCTACATCACTCTACTAATTCCCTGCCTTTTCCCCACTAATCAAACGATTGGTTGAAAATAATGAAGATATGCTCCAGTCCTGAGTCTATCCCTCAAAATACATGAATTAATTGTCGAGAGTTGTCTCCAAAACAAACGATTGGTTGAATATATGGTAATCTTTAATTATGAATAAGAAAGAGGTTTGAAGATGGCAAAACCAATATTTATGTTTTTATCATCTATTTTTGTGTTCTTTTTATCTATTAGTTTGATAAATGTAAAAGCATTTTGGCAGAAAAAAATTACTGCAGCCTCTGGTGATAAAGTTAAAGTCAGTATGGACGCTGAGGATTCCGAATCGGGGATTAAAGAGGTCGCACTAAATTATTTTGTTCATTCTAATAAAGGGTCATACCCATACCCAGTTAGCCATCCATAATGCAGGGCTTCACCACAAAAAATCGTTCTTACATAGTAGTTTAAAATTAAATAATATAAACGAAAAATATGAGGGTTACTTGGAAATTCAATCCTTACTTTGAACCTGGGCTTTATAAATAAAGGACATCAGAAAAAATATATGAGTCATGATGTAAGTCTATTTAATATTTGATATATATATTAAAAAAGTAAGTATTAAAGGCCTTTTAGGTTCTAATAGAATACAACTAGAAGAAAGGACGGATAAAGGTGCTTACGAAACGCCAGATAGAAATTCTTTTATCGTTAGTCAACACAAATGAGCCAGTTTCCGCTGAATGGATTGCCAAAAAATTAGGACTTAGTGATCGAACAATTCGAAATGAGTTTAAACTGATTCAACAGAAATCCAATTCATTTGGTATATCGGTAAAGTCAATTCGCGGCAAAGGATATCAATTGGAAACTTTCGATCACGATTTGTTTAATAAAAAATTATCAAAACTATGGAAAAAGGAACAAAAGGTTGATTTTTTTGAGCAAATTAATCGTGTTATCTATATGTTAAAACGTTTTTTAATGGAAAGAGATTTTATTAAACTAGAAAGTTTTGAAGATGAAATGTATGTATCGAAAACAACGATACAAAATGATTTGAAATTAGTCCGGGATATATTAAAAAAATATAATTTAGAGTTAGTCAACCGCCCTTACTACGGAACACGTGTAGAAGGAGACGAATATATGAAGAGATTATGTATGTCTAGTTACATCTTAAATCGAAACAATGATTTAAGCGTTGAAGGTTTTTCATTTCAAGTAGCAGATAAGGACTTATATGAAAAAATCTTAGAAATTTTAATCACAAAAGTAAATGAATTTCAAATGGAAATGTCCGATATATCTGTTATGAATTTAGCTACACACATTACCATCGCATGCAAAAGGATTAAGGAAGGTTTTGTGATTGAAAAAACAAATAATCAGTTACAAAGCAAACACTTATTCGAAAAAGTTGTAGCGTATGAAGTAATTCGTAAAGTTGAGTCCCTAGTAGGATTAAATTTCCCTGACTCAGAAATTGAGTATATAATCGTTCACTTGTTAGGGACCAAACTATTACAAAAAGAAGAGTTAACTGAATATAGTGATTTTGATGAGGTTGGAAGCATTGTAGACTGTATGTTGGAAAGATTGCTGACTGAGCTTCAATGGGATTTTCGTGGTGACAAGGAATTTATCCAGGCCTTAACATTACACATTCGCCCTGCAATGAACCGATTAAGATTTGGACTGAACATTAGAAATCCATTCTTAAATGAAATTAAGCGGAAATATCCTACTGCCTTTGATGGTGCGGTAACTGCCAGCAAGTGTATAAAAGAATATTTATCAATGGATGTTGATGAACATGAAATTGCCTATATTGCCATCCATATTAGTGTTGCAATGGAACGAATGAAAACTATTGACAAAACAGTAAAAAGAGTCATTATTGTCTGTTCCTCGGGGATAGGAAGTGCAAAATTACTTTATTACAGGCTAAAAAATATATTTAAACAGGAGTTAGAAATTGTCGATTCGATTAGTTATTATAAATTATCCGACTATAATTTATCTTCCATTGATTTTATCATTAGTACCATTCCAATCAATAGGGATTTTAGAGTACCTGTTCAAGTGATAAACACGTTTTTAGAGGAAGAAGATATTCAAAATATCCAAAAGCATATTATTAGACATCAAGAGAAAGACCAATCTTTTTTAGATCATTCACGGATATTTATCCATGAAGATTTGGGAAGTAAGCAAGCTGTCATTGAGTTTATGTGTCAGGAATTATATAAACAAGGGCTTGTACCCAAGGATTATCAATTCCTTGTATTAGAAAGAGAAACTTTGGCACCAACCAGTTTTGGAAACTTAGTTGCTATTCCACACCCTTTGACTCCTGTAACGGATGAGACTTTCTGGACGGTTTGTACGCTGAAGCGCCCTATTCACTGGCACCAAAATCAGATGGTGCAATTCGTTTGTCTATTAAATGTAAAAAAGGACTCACAAGGTGATTTAGATCAAATGTATAAAAAATTGATTGCCGTTATTGAAAATAAAGCTATCGTTCAGAAGATAATAAAAAGCCAGTCAGTCAATGAAATTATCGACATTTTGAAATAAGAGAAATTAATTTAGAGGTTTCCTTGATACAGTTCTTTCCGTTGACCAACGGAAAAACAAAAAGTATAAATAAAAACGGTTTCAAAATATAATGTAATTAGCTTTACAAGGAGTAAAAATCCAATTGACTGAAATCTGTAAAGTTATAGAAGTGTTCGTTTGAAAGGAGCTTATTTTACATGTACGGTATCTCAATTTATCCTTATAAGGAAGATTCAAAAGAAACAATCGAATATATTGATTTAGCGGCTAAATATGGGTTTCAACGTGTTTTTACCAATTTATTGATGATTGAAGAAGAGAAAGTAGAAGAAACTATTGAGAAAATGAAAGCAGCTATAAAACGGGCAAGACTTCATCAGATGGAAGTTGTGTTAGATGTCAATCCGCAAGTTTTTAAACAGTTAAGGATTGATTCTAAAGATTTATCTTTTTTCCAAAAAATGGGTGCAACTGGAATTCGCTTAGATGCAAATTTTGATGGTTTAACCGAATCACTCATGACCTATGATTCCACAGAGTTAGATATTGAAATTAATATTAGTAATAATACGGGTTATTTAGAAAATATTATATCGTTTAGTGCGAATAAAAAGAAAATCATTGGCTGTCACAATTTCTATCCACAACGTTTTACAGGTTTAGACTATAACTATTTTATTGAATGCAGTAAGAAATACAAAAAACTAGGAATCCGAACTGCCGCATTTGTTGGCTCCCAGCATGCTATACACGGCCCGCATCCACATACAGATGGATTATGTACGTTAGAAATGCATCGAGATTGGGACATAGAGATGCAGGCAAAACATCTAATTGCCACACAGTTGATAGATGATATTATCATTGCTAATTCTTTCGCTTCAGAGGATGAATTAAAGCGTTTAGCAGCTTTAAATCAAGAACAGTTGGAGCTGGATATTACTTTTTTAGAAACAGCTACTAAGCTTGAAAGAGAAATTGCAATAAATAATCAACATTTAAATCGGGGAGATATTAATAGTTATACAATTCGATCCTCTTACCTAAGGTCCAAATATAAAAACGCATCTATTCCTTTAAACAGTACTATTGATGAACTGAAATTTGGCGATATTACTATTGGAAATGACTCATTTGGACAATACAAATCAGAACTAAATATTGTGAAAAAAGATCTGCCAAATCATGACCATTTTAAAAATGTGGTTGCCCGTATAAAAGAGGAAGACCTATTTTTAATTTCATATATTGAACCTTGGGGGAAGTTTAGGCTTCGAGAAAAGTAATTGATAGAATTTACAACTTATTATTTTAGTATATTGAATAAGCCACTTTCCTGTAATTTTGGAAAGTGGTTTATTATTTTTAGTGTTGGCTAAGCACCTTAGGAATGCGGTAAACCCAAATTACCCTTTTCCGTTGCCAAACGGAAAAAGTTTGTTTACAAATAAAATCGCTTTCAAAATATAATTAAGCTACAGATGAGATGCAAATGATTTAAATCGTAAAAGGGAAGGAGATTGGAGTTATTTAATAGTGCTTTTGATGGCAATTGATATATCTAATTAACTTAAACTTTATCTAAATAATAAAGGGAAAAAGGTGGAAAAATGAGCAAATATGAGCAATTTATTGAAAGTAAGGTAATGCCGGTTGCAGGAAGGATAGCGGGACAGAGACACTTACAATCTTTACGTGATGGACTTGTCTTAACGATGCCGCTAATTATTATTGGCTCTATATTTTTAATAATTGCTAACCTTCCGATACCTGGATATCCTGAATTTATGGCCAGTATCTTTGGAGATGCTTGGAAAGCAAAATTAAATTATCCAGTAGGTGCAACATTTGATATAATGGCGCTGATTGCAGCATTTGGCGTGGCATATAGACTCGCAGAAAAGTACAGTGTTGATCCCCTGACGGCTGGGGCGATTTCCGTAACTGCCTTTTTACTGGCTACTCCATATGAGGTTCCATTCTTGCCAGATGGAGCAAAAGAAGCTGTGATGGTTGGAGGTGGGATTCCTACTTCCCTAACGGGCAGTAAAGGACTGTTCGTTGCAATGATTATTGCGATTCTTTCTACTGAAATTTATCGTTATATCCTTCAAAAGAAAATTGTTATCAAAATGCCTGACGGGGTACCGCCAGCAGTAAGTAAATCATTCGTCGCATTGATTCCGGGTTTTGTTGTGGTCACTCTTGTTTGGGTACTACGTCTAATTATAGAACAAACCGATTTTCATAGCTTACACAATGTTGTAAGTGAAATAATAGGAAAGCCACTTGGTGCTTTAGGAGGCAGTTTAACAGGGAACTTAGTAGCCGTTTTCATTATCCAATTATTATGGACATTTGGGTTGCATGGCTCTTCTATCGTTGGTAGTGTTATGAATCCAATCTGGTTAGGCTTTATGGATGAAAACCGCTTGGCCCTGGAAAAGGGTGCAGAACAACTACCTAATATTTTTACGCTTCAATTTTTCGAACCACTTATCTATATGGGTGGCGGTGGTTGTACATTTGCTCTAGTGGTTTTGATGTTCTTCCGGTCTCGAAGTAAACAAATGAAACAATTAGGAAAGTTGGCTATTGGACCAGGAATATTTAATATTAATGAACCTCTAGTATTTGGTTTGCCGATTGTATTAAACCCGATTATGATGATTCCGTTTATTTTAACACCAATTGTTCTAACTATTTTCACATACATTACTATGTCACTTGGATGGGTAGCACAACCAGCAGGTATTGCTGTCCCTTGGACAATACCTCCGATTATTGGAGGATATCTGGTAACAGGCGGAAAAATATCCGGTGCTGTGATACAATTAGTCAACTTCATTATATCTCTCGCTATTTATTATCCATTCTTTAGAGCATGGGATAAGCAAAAATATAAAGAAGAAAATAATGTTTCACCAACGGACGTAAACGCTAAACAAAAGGTAGTATAATTTTTCACTGTTGGACGGTAATGTAATCTCAGGAGATTTCTCTTAACAATAGAATAGGTTAACTGCTATTATTTTATTGAAAAAAAGACGTCCTACTTAAATATGGTGAAGAAATTCAAAATAAAAAGTTCACAACATTTAGCGTTTTATTAAATGATATTAGGCTGGAGGAAATTAAATAATGAATATTTTATTATGTTGTTCTGCGGGTATGTCAACCAGTTTACTAGTAACAAAAATGGAAGCTGCAGCGAAAGAGCACGGGTTAGAATGTAAGATTTGGGCAGTAAGTGCAGATACAGTTAAAGCCCAAATTGATCAAGCTGATGTTTTATTACTTGGGCCACAAGTTCGGTATCTTTTGCCACAAATGAAGAGTTTAGCAAATGAAAAAAATATACCAGTTGAAACCATTAATCCAGTTCATTATGGAACTCTTAACGGATTAGAAGTTCTGAATACAGCCATCAACTTAATAAAGAATCACTAGGGGCGAGATTAATGGAAAACTTAGAGGAAACTATTTTTCAAATTATTCTTCATGGAGGAAACGGAAAAAGTTGTTCTATGGAGGCCATTGCTGCGGCAAAAAAGGGAGATTTTGTACAGGCTAAGGAAAAATTAGAACAATCGGCCACAGCCTTAAACGAAGCCCATCGAATTCAAACTTCCCTTATTCAGTCGGAAGTAAAAAACAAAAAAATTGAAATGTCATTATTAATGGTCCATGCTCAAGACCACTTAATGAACGCAATTACCGTAAAAGATTTGGCAAAGGAATTTGTCGATTTATATGAGAAGTTACATGCTTGATTTCAATTTGACAAGAAATAAATAGAGAAAATGAAGTTTTAGGGTGTGGAATCAAAAAGTTTCACACCCTATTTATGTACTATCTCCAAAAATGACTCTTTTAAAAAGGGACTATGGTTTGCAGCTGTACTAGAATGTACAAATATCCAACAGGGAGACTATTTGCTTCCTTATTCAACAAACGGGCCATTATATCGAGTAACATTAGACCATTTTCTTTTATCATTATGGATTTCTTCTAATATTATATATAACCATCATGTACTCTTTTAATATTGAAATCTGGTTTTTAATATGATAAAGTACGATATGTAGTGTTAAACATATTAATTAAATACTAAATGTAGTGATTTAAGTTATGGTGACAGATGTCTGTCTTAAAAGGGAATCCAGTTAGAATCTGGAGCTGCCCCCGCAACTGTATGTGTGGACGAACTAGCAAACCACTGTATCGCTTGCTTTTATCGTGACGATATGGGAAGGGCTATAGTAGGATGAAGCACAAGCCAGGAGACCTGCCAAAACTTGAAGTTTCTTTTCTTCGGGGTGTAAGAAGGTGAAACGATGGAAAAACTTCTATATTTTTTTATTGTCTTTCTGTCGTTATTTGCCGTTCATCCCGAGAATGAACGGTTTTTTTGCGTTTTCATAAAAAGGAGGAAAAAAAGTCATCTTTAACAATCAATCATGCAGATCTAAATGTAATCTTATTGGTAATTGATGAATTATCTAGCGGCTTAAGTATCCAGACAGATTAATGACAGAGAAAATTTTAAAAGCATGGAATTCGGACAAACTCTCGACAATGTACGAAAGTAAGTAACTTAAACGGATTTGATGAACTTTAATATTCATTTTTCAAAACTAATGTAGTAGGAGAGATTACAAATGAAAGTAGCTACTCAAAACGAAGAAATTCACGATTTTCCTTTAAATATGTTAAATGAGATTGTTTATGCAAGTAATCATGATCTTATTCAAGAAAATGCCAATGTGGATGGCGGGTCTCCTATGGGGCAAATGTCAAAATTTTCTTCAGAAATAGCTAAATTTTATGCAAAACAAATGATGCTCAGTGAAGATGTAAGAAAGGCAATTGATGATAATTTTATATATCCCCATGACCTTGATTTTATGCCAACGGGTACGACCACCTGCTGCCAAATTCCACTGGGAAAAGTATTAATGGAAGGATTTAATACGGGGCATGGGTATATGCGTGAACCTAGTGATATTACCAGCGCCATGGCCTTAGCTGCAATTATTTTTCAATCCAATCAAAACATGCAACATGGCGGACAAAGTTATCCAATGTTTGATTATGACCTTGCACCTTATGTGGCTAAAACTTTTCATAAAAATATGAGACGTCTTAGCAACTATTCAACTTTATACACTGAGGAAGAAATGGAAGCATTAGCTTGGAAAGAAACAGATCGGGATATTTTTCAAGCATGTGAAGCCTTCATACATAACTGTAATTCTATGCATTCCCGTGGTGGAGGACAAGTTCCGTTTGTTTCCATCAATTACGGTACCGATACAACAAAAGAAGGACGTTTGGTTGTGAAAAATATGCTGATGGCAACGAAAGCCGGTTTAGGAAATGGAGAAACACCGATTTTCCCGATTCAAATTTTTAAAATGAAAAAAGAGATTAATCTTGAACTCGGTGATCCAAATTACGATTTATATCAGCTAGCCCTTGAGACTACAGCAAAACGTTTATTTCCAAACTTTAGTTTTATAGATTCTACGTTCAATAGTCAATATTATGATGGCACTCCGGAGTCAGAAGTGGCCTATATGGGTTGTCGGACCCGTGTTATGGCAAACCGACATGGTGAAGAGAATGGTATTAGTCGCGGTAATTTGTCCTTTACGTCGATTAATCTGGTGAAAATAGCCTTTGTTGCAAAGGATAGCGAGGATTATTTAAAGATATTAGATCATTATATTGGAATCGCAATTAAACAATTATTAAATCGTTTTGACTTTCAAATTAAAAAGCAGGCAAAGAGTTTTCCTTTTTTATATGGTCAGCACATTTGGAAAGATAGTGAAACCCTCAAACCGGACAGTGAAGTTGGAGAAGTACTCAAACATGGTACATTAAGCGTTGGGTTCATTGGATTAGCTGAAGCACTTGTTGCTTTAACAGGGAAACATCATGGCGAATCGGAAGAATCCTACCAGTTAGGTTATCAAATCGTTGAGCATATGTGTAAAAAAATGAATCAAGCTAGTGACTTATATAATTTAAATTTTTCCTTGATTGCCACACCTGCAGAAGGTTTATCCGGAAAATTCACCTTAAAAGATCAAAAAGTTTTCGGGAAAATTGCTGGTGTTACCGATCGAAAATATTATACGAATTCATTCCACATCCCCGTTAACTTTAATATCAAAGCCATTGATAAAATTAAGAAAGAAGGCCCCTTCCATAAGCTTTGTAATGGGGGGCATATAACTTATATTGAATGCGATGGCGATGTTTCGAAAAATGTTAAAGCATTAGATATTTTAGTTAAAGCGATGGCGGATCATGATATTGGCTACGGTGCAATCAACCATCCGGTTGATTGCTGTGATAACTGCGGCTATTCTGGAATTATCGATAATGAATGTCCGATTTGTCATAATTCGGATGAGAGTAAAATAGAGCGAATCAGAAGAATTACCGGTTATTTGGTTGGAAATATGAAAAGATGGAACTCTGCAAAACTTGCAGAGGAAAGTGAACGAGTGAAACATCAATGAGAGTAATGAATATTATTCATGATTCGATTGTTGATGGTGAAGGATTACGTACAGTCGTTTTTTTTGCCGGATGTCCGCACTTCTGCAAAGGTTGCCATAATCCTGCGAGTTGGAATATAAAAAATGGAACTGAGATGTCCGTTAAAGAAGTTGTTGAAGAAGTTGCAAGCAATCCTCTGACAGATGTGACCTTATCGGGCGGAGAACCGTTTTTCCAAGCAGAAGAGGTGTGCAAAGTAGCTAAACAATTAAAACAACTAGGGAAAAATATTTGGGCTTATACAGGTTACACATTAGAGCAGCTTCTCGCTTCATATGACCCATATAAACATGAATTACTCAGCTATTGTGACTTCCTTGTTGATGGTCCGTTTATACTGGCAGAACGAGATTTAACTTTAAAATTCCGTGGAAGTAGTAATCAGCGCATTATCGATTTATCGAATATCACAAATATCAGCAGAAATGAAAATACTAGCCTTTTGGAAAATTTATTTTTTGGGAGAGTAAGTACAACTATATAAATAAAGTAAAGCTAAATAACTCAACTTTCGCACCTAA
>NZ_JBALPG010000092.1:0-12797 GCF_036965245.1 Neobacillus drentensis | reverse complement strand
TTATAATATTATTAACTCATTAATTACACTATTACATTTAAAAAAATCACTTAAAAATCCGTATCTTCGTCAAATCAAAAAGGATCATTACAATAAATATGGTTATAAGGAGAAGTATATGATTGGGGATAGAATAAAAAAATTAAGAGAAAAGAAGAGGTATTCTATTACAGAGCTTGCAGAACTTGCCAATATATCAA
This sequence comes from Neobacillus drentensis, assembly GCF_036965245.1. GTDB lineage: Bacteria > Bacillota > Bacilli > Bacillales > Cytobacillaceae > Neobacillus > Neobacillus drentensis_G. The sequence goes on along the minus strand of NZ_JBALPG010000092.1, from coordinate 12,597 downwards.
AATCCTATTTAAGCAACATTGAACGGAGCCTTAATAAAAATCCATCCATTCATTTTTTAATGAAGATTGCTAAACCATTAGAAGTTTCAATTGAATATTTACTAACTGGAATTGATCAGGTTGACAATCAAGCGATAGAAAATCTAGATAAAGAATGGAAAATTATTATTGAAAAAGCAATTGAAGATGGAATAAATAAAGATGATTTTAGAGAATACATAAACTATATAAAATTTAAGCTTTGGGAAAAAAATCAAAAAAAATAACCTTCATTTTTATTCTTATATAATCTTAGATTTCGCCTTAACAGCCTTTTAATGACTACCAAAATAACCTTCGCATGAATTCAGTCGTTTTCCATAATTATTTGCTAATCTTTTATTCCCATAATAATTTGTATAGTACTTAATACATTTCACAAAAATTAATTGACACAAAGACCTCTATGTAGTAAATTTTATAAATAATCTAAATATTGATTTCTTATCAAGAGAGGTTGAGGGAATGGCCCTGTGACGCCTCAGCAACCTTCAATGATGCCAATCATTGAAAAGGTGCTAAGTCCTGCAAATTATTTTACTAATTTGCAAGATAAGAAGAATGACAATTTGGTCGTGCTTTTTCAAAAGTCTTCTTCTTATAGAAGACTTTTTTTTATTTACTTAGAAGGAGTGTGCGTTATGTACAAAATTGAAACGAAACTTGCCCAAATTGGAAATCGCAGTGAATCAGCAACAGGAACTGTTAATCCGCCCGTTTATTTTTCAACGGCCTACCGCCATTCCGGAATTGGGCAATCAACTGGATTTGATTATTCACGAACCGGGAACCCAACACGCCAGCTTCTTGAAAAAACGATTGCTGATTTGGAAAGCGGTGACCAAGGATTTGCCTGCAGCTCAGGGATGGCAGCCATTTTCACGATCCTGTCTTTATTTCAGTCTGGTGACGAATGGCTGGTGAGTGAGGATTTATATGGCGGCACGTACCGTTTATTAGAACAAGGCTATAAAAAATGGGGATTGAAATGCCACTATGTCAACACATGTAATCCGGAAGAGATTGAAAGTAAGATTACACCTCATACAAAGGCGATCTTTCTCGAGACTCCAACCAACCCCCTTATGCAGGAATCTGATATAGCCGCTGTTTCAGAAATTGCCAAGAGGCACGGCCTATTACTGATTGTTGACAATACCTTCTATACTCCCCTTTTGCAGCAGCCCATTGCACTTGGAGCCGATATCGTTATTCATAGTGCAACGAAATATTTAGGCGGACATAATGATGTTCTTGCTGGGCTTATTGTGGCGAAAGGGAAAGAACTATGCGAATCACTGTCTCTTTATCATAATGGGGCCGGCGGAGTCCTAAGTCCATTCGATTCCTGGCTGCTAATGCGCGGTATGAAGACGTTGTCGCTTCGAATGGATAGACATGAGAAAAATGCAAAGGAAATAGTTGAATTTCTGTCCCATCATGATGCAGTGACAGATGTCCTTTACCCTGGCCGTGGCGGTATGGTTTCCTTCCGATTAAAAGAAGAATCATGGATTAATCCATTTTTACAAGGCTTAAAGCTAATAACGTTTGCGGAGAGCCTTGGTGGTACCGAAAGCTTTATTACTTATCCGGCAACTCAGACTCACGCCGATATCCCTGAAGAAATTAGGATCCAAGCAGGCGTGTGCAATCGGTTATTGCGTTTTTCCGTTGGAATTGAGGATGTACACGATTTAATTTTTGACCTAGAGGAAGCTTTTGCACATATCAGTGAAGGAGTGATTATTTGATGGAATGCGAGGAATATTGTTTTGAAACAAGGCTTCTTCATAATCGCCATAAAATCGATGCGGCAACAGGTGCTGTAAGCGTGCCAATCCAACACGCGTCCACCTTTCATCAATTTGATTTAGACAGCTTTGGTAAATATGATTACGCCCGCAGTTTAAACCCAACAAGAGAAGCACTCGAGGATGTAATTGCAGAACTAGAGGGCGGTGTTAAGGGATTCGCCTTTTCATCAGGAATGGCTGCTATTTCTACCACATTTCTTTTGCTTTCAAAAGGAGATCATGTTGTTATCACAGAGGATGTGTATGGCGGTACGTACCGAATGGTCACAGAGGTACTTTCACGGTTTGGAATTGAACATAGCTTTGTCGATATGACAGACCTAGAGCAGGTAAAACTGGCGATCAAGCCTAATACCAAGGCATTTTATGTAGAAACACCATCTAATCCCTTATTGAAAGTAACTAATATCCATGCAATCAGCCAATTGGCGAAGGAAAATCATGCTCTTACCTTTGTCGACAATACCTTCCTTACTCCCGCACTGCAAAAGCCATTAACGCTTGGCGCTGATGTCGTGCTTCATAGTGCGACGAAATTTTTATCTGGGCACAGTGATGTCGTGGCAGGACTTGCAGTCGTCAAGGATGAAAGCTTAGCAAGAAGACTTGCCTTTTTGCAAAATTCTTTTGGTGCGATTCTTGGCGTTCAGGATGCCTGGCTTGTTTTAAGAGGGCTAAAAACGCTTCACGTCCGACTTGAACAATCGCAAAAGTCAGCAATAGAGATTGCTAGATTTTTAGAAAAACAACCGCTTGTTGAAAAAGTTTATTACCCTGCTCTTATAGATCACCCACAGCATGATTTACAGCAGATCCAAGCTTATGGTCCCGGAGCAGTGTTATCATTTGAACTGACTGATGAAGCTGCAGTACGTTCGTTCGTTTCCAGCGTAAAAATTCCGGTATTTGCTGTCAGCCTTGGTGCAGTCGAATCTATTTTATCCTATCCGGCAAAAATGTCGCATGCCGCTATGCCACAGTCGGAAAGAGAAAAACGCGGCATCAAAAATAGCTTGCTTCGCTTATCTGTTGGTCTTGAAAATCCGGATGATTTAATCAAGGATTTTACACAGGCACTCGTGTCTGGCCGCGAAGGGCAATTAGTAGGACAACAAGGAGAATCGAAATGAGTTTTTTAGAGAAATTAAACAATCAAATCTTAATTGCTGATGGAGCCATGGGCACTCTCCTTTATTCGTATGGAACGGATTGCTGTTTTGAGGAGCTGAATCTCTCCCAGCCGGAGCAGATCCAAAATATCCATAAAGCCTATATTGATGCAGGTGCGGACGTTATTCAAACAAACACGTATGCAGCCAACTATTTAAAACTACAGCGGTATGGCCTCGAAGATTCTGTCAAGGAAATTAACAGTGCTGCTGTCCGAAATGCTAAAAAAGCAGCCCAAAACAATGCTTATGTGCTCGGAACGATTGGCGGTAATCGCGGGGTAAAGCCTGACTCCGTTTCAATTGAGGAATTAAAGCGCAGCTTCCGCGAACAATTATATTGTCTATTGCTTGAAGGGGTTGACGGCATTTTGCTGGAAACCTTTTACGACTTTGAAGAGCTTGAAACTATTCTTACTATTGCGAGGAAGGAAACAAGGCTGCCTATTATCGCACAGGTTTCCCTTCAAGAACCGGGAGTTTTGCAAAATCAAATGTCAGTTAATGAGGCATTAACGAGACTGGAAGGCCTTGGAGCAGATGTCATTGGTCTCAATTGCCGTCTCGGACCGCATCATATGCTGCTCACACTTGAGCAAATTGAACTTCCGAAGCAAGCGTTTCTCTCTGCCTATCCAAACGCCAGTCTGCCAACCTATATAGACGGAAAGTTTCATTATGAAGGGGATGCAGAATATTTTCAAAAATCTGCCCGATCATTCCGCAACCAAGGGGTCCGCCTTCTCGGTGGCTGTTGCGGCACAACACCGGGACACATTAAGGCGTTTGCCTCCGAGCTTAAGAATTGTGTTCCCGTTACTGAAAAAGTTGTAAAATTGAAACCAAAGAAAAGTAATATTGAAATTACAGCTGCCAAAAGGGAATATGCTCCTCTTCAGGAAATCGTGAAAGAAAGACCCTCGGTGATCGTAGAATTGGACCCGCCTCGAAAGCTGGATACAACGAAGTTTTTCGAAGGAGCTAAAGCATTGAAAGAAGCAGGAATTGATTCTATCACGCTGGCAGATAATTCGCTTGCGACCGTACGGATTTCCAACGAATCCCTCGGTTACTTGTTGAAAAAGGAATTGGGCTTGAGGCCATTGATTCATATTTCCTGCCGAGACCGTAATATTATCGGCCTGCAGTCACATTTAATGGGTCTGCACACACTTGGATTGAATGACGTTCTTGCCATTACAGGTGATCCGGCACGAGTCGGTGATTTTCCGGGAGCATCATCCGTTTACGATGTGTCTTCATTTGAATTGATTCAAATGATTAAGCAATTAAATGAAGGTCTTTCTTTTTCCGGAAAAGACTTGGGGCAAAAAACGGCATTCAGTATTGCCGCAGCCTTTAACCCAAATGTCCGCTCACTTGAAAAAGCGGTGAAGCGGCTTGAGAAAAAAATTCACTATGGTGCTGATTACTTTATCTCTCAGCCGGTATTTTCTGAGGAAAAATTGCTGGAAATCTACGAAAATACAAAACACCTGAGTTCACCTATTTATATTGGCTTAATGCCGCTGATCAGCAGTAAAAATGCCGAGTTTCTTCATAATGAAGTTCCCGGAATTAAAATTGCTGATTCGATACGGGAGCGGATGGCCAGCTTGAATGATAACCCACTTCATGCCGCTAAAGAGGGAATTGCTATTACTAAGTCACTCATTGATACTGCATTGGATTTATTTAACGGGATTTATTTAATTACACCATTTTTACGCTATGAATTAACTGTTGAACTGGCCCTTTATGCTAGAATGCGTGCCAGTGAATTGAGGGGGAGCAGCTATGCCGAAAACATCATTTATTGATCAACTTAAAAAGCGCATCCTCGTTATGGACGGGGCAATGGGAACGATGCTCCAACGGGCAGAGCTTACGCCTGAAGATTTTGGCGGCGAACAGTATGATGGCTGCAACGAACACCTAAATTTAACCGCTCCTTCAGTTATTGCAAATATCCACCGGGAATACTTAGATGCTGGTGCCGATATCATCGAAACAAATACGTTCGGAGCAACGAGCATTGTCCTTGATGAATATGAGTTAGGATATAGGGCCTATGAAATTAATAAAATTGCCGCGATGATTGCGGTTAGAGAAGCTACGAAGGCTTCAACCGATGAGTGGCCCCGCTATGTAGCCGGATCAATAGGACCGACAACGAAAACATTAAGTGTCACCGGTGGAACCACCTTTGACGCCCTATCTGCTGCTTACGAAGAACAAGCAATTGGTTTAATTGACGGCGGAGTTGATTTGCTGCTGCTTGAAACGAGTCAAGATATGCTGAATGTGAAAGCCGGTTATGTCGGGATCCAAAAGGCTTTTGAAAAAACAGGCAAAACACTGCAGCTGTTTATTTCGGGAACGATTGAGCCAATGGGGACAACACTTGCGGGGCAAACGATTGAATCGTTTTATATTTCTATTGAGCATATGAACCCTGTTGCAGTCGGTCTGAACTGTGCAACAGGACCGGAATTTATGCAGGATCATATCCGTTCGCTTGCAGGGCTTGCATCCACTGCAGTTAGCTGTTATCCGAATGCCGGCCTTCCAGATGAAGAAGGACACTATCATGAAACACCAGAAACACTTGCAAAAAAACTATCTGATTTTGCCGCCCATGGCTGGCTGAATATTGTTGGTGGCTGCTGTGGTACGACACCTGAACATATTAAGGCAATTGCTGAGGCGATGAAAGAGTTTCAGCCAAGGGAAGTCAAACCAGCGTCACTTCATATGGTTTCTGGTATTGAACCGTTCATATACGACGATCCGACTTTAAGACCTATTATGGTTGGGGAACGAACGAATGTTATTGGTTCACGGAAATTCAAACGATTAATAACAGAGGGGAAATTTGAAGAAGCCTCGGAAATTGCCCGGGCCCAAGTTAAGGGCGGTGCGCACGTAATTGATCTTTGCCTTGCGGATCCGGACCGTGATGAGCTTGTAGATATGGAAAATTTCATCAAAGAAGTTGTCAAGAAAATCAAGGTTCCTCTTGTGATTGATTCTACAGATGAAAAAGTCATCGAAAGGGCACTGAAATATTCACAAGGAAAAGCGATTATCAATTCAATAAATCTCGAAGATGGTGAGGAACGGTTTGAAGCGGTTGTGCCATTGATTCACCGCTATGGTGCTGCAGTTGTCGTTGGCACCATCGATGAAGAAGGTATGGGTGTTACGGCTGAGCGAAAACTGGAAATTGCCAGGCGTTCCTTTGACATGTTAGTGAATAAATATAAGCTTAAACCACAGGATTTAATTTTTGACCCCTTAGTTTTTCCAGTGGGTACTGGTGATGAGCAATATATCGGGTCCGCAAAAGCGACCGTCGAAGGAATCAGGGTAATAAAGGAGCAGCTTCCAGGGGTACAAACGATTCTTGGTATTAGTAATGTCTCTTTCGGACTGCCGCCAGTTGGAAGAGAAATCTTAAATTCCGTGTTTCTCTATCATTGTACACAGGCAGGACTTGATTATGCGATTGTCAATACTGAGAAATTGGAGCGGTTTGCGTCGATTTCCAAGGAAGAGGTTCAATTAGCCGAGTCCTTGCTTTTTGACACTACTGATGAGACACTTGCTACCTTTACTGAATTTTATCGGGGGAAAAAGAAAGAGTCGAAGGTAACGGTTCCAAATATGAGCTTGGATGAGCGGCTTGCTTATTATGTGGTTGAGGGTACAAAAGAAGGCTTACTGCCTGATATAGATCTTGCTCTTGAGACCTACCCAGCCCCGCTTGATATTATTAACGGCCCACTAATGGATGGAATGAAGGAAGTCGGACGCCTTTTCAATGACAACCAATTAATTGTCGCGGAAGTTCTGCAAAGTGCGGAAGTGATGAAGGCTGCAGTATCTTATTTAGAACCCCATATGGAAAAAGGTGATGTTTCCGCTTCTAAAGGAAAAGTTATTTTAGCAACTGTAAAAGGCGATGTTCATGACATTGGGAAAAACTTAGTGGAAATCATCCTAAGCAATAATGGATATCAGGTGCATGACCTCGGGATTAAAGTGACACCTACCGAACTAGTTCAGGCCATTCGTGAGGAAAAACCTGATATGGTCGGGTTATCTGGCTTACTGGTGAAATCTGCACAGCAGATGGTGTTAACCGCTCAAGATATGAAGGAAGCAGGAATCTCCCTGCCAATTTTAGTTGGCGGTGCCGCCCTTTCCCGGAAATTTACGGATACGAAAATTGCGAAGGAATACGATGGGCTTGTCCTTTATGCAAAGGATGCGATGACAGGCTTATCACTTGCCAATCAACTGCAGTCACCTGAGGAGCTTCAAAAGTTGCTCGCTGATAGAGCAGAAAAACTGACGGCAATCGAGCTTCCAAGAGAATTACCAAGCCGGTCAAGTGGGTCTGTCGCGGTGAAGCTAAAGCCAGCCATTTCCACAGAGGTGCCCGTCTTTACGCCACTGGACACGAAAAAGCATGTGTTGAAATCCTATTCACTCTCACATATTGAACCTTATATTAATATGCAAATGCTGATAGGCCACCATCTTGGTGTGAAGGGCAAAATTTCGAAATTACTTGCTGAGCGGGACGAAAAGACGATAAAAGTAAAAGATGTCGTTGACCAATTGTTAGCGGATGCCAGCGCAAATCATTGGATTACGCCGGCGGCTGCTTATCAGTTTTTCCCGGCACAATCGGATGGGAACAAGATTTATATCTATGACCCGGAAAATCCGGACTGTATTATTGAAACATTTGATTTTCCACGGCAAGAGTCTGCACCCCATCTTTGTTTAGCAGATTTTTTAAAGTCGGTTGATAGCGGTGTTAAAGATTATGTTGGCTTCTTCACCGTAACTGCTGGCAGAGGAATTCGAGAAAAAGCAGATCAATTGAAGGCTGAGGGACGTTTTCTTGAATGTCACGCTCTTCAGGCACTTGCTTTGGAGACTGCGGAAGGTTTTGCCGAGTTGATTCACCGGCAAATGCGTGACCGCTGGGGATTCCCTGACCCGCTTGATTTTTCGATGCAGGATCGATTTGCCGCTCATTATCAAGGACAACGATTTTCGTTTGGTTATCCGGCCTGCCCTGATTTAGAGGACCAAAAGAAGCTGTTCAAGCTGATTGAACCGGAGGAAATTGGGATTCAGTTAACAGAGGGCTGTATGATGGAGCCAGAAGCATCTGTTTCTGCGATGGTGTTTGCCCATCCGGAAGCAAGGTATTTTAATGTGTCAAGATAAGGTAAACGGGATACGGTTTATTCCGCGGAATTGTGTAAGTGAGGATTCCGCGGGATTTTTTATTTTTTCCATGGAGTTTTCGTATTTATTCCAGGTATTTCTTTGAATCATTCCGCGGATCTACCGATTAATTCCGCCAACTTCCATGATAATTCCGCGAGAGTTCCGATTAATTCCGCCAAACTTTGGATTTATTCCGCCAAACTGCTACGTAATTCCGCCAATCTGTTTTTATTCAGCCGAAATGCAGTTGTATTCCGCGAACTGATCAGTCTCTACTTACTTGTGATCATTCCTTGACATTTTTCACTTTTGCCCTTATAGTTACCTAGGTAACTATTTTGAGAAATTGGAGCGCATTATGATAAGCCACGAATTATTCCATACTCTTCATCAGCTTTCACGCCATCTTACCAACAAACTCAATGAAGCCTTAAAGCCATTGGGAATATACAGTGCTCAGTGGGCCGTTATCTTTACTCTCAAAAAACGAGGGTCACTTACTCAAACAGAACTTTGTGATTATTTATTTGTTGAAGCTCCGCCTATGACACGAACTATTCAACGGCTAGTAAAACAAGGATATGTGAAACAGGTTCCAGGGAAGGACAAACGGGAAAAGCATGTTCAATTAACAGATGAAGCAATAAATGAATACCCAAGATGGGAAATTGTCGTAAATGAAGTAAATCAGGGTTTGCTGAATCACTTTCCAGAGGCGTCACAAGAAGAACTTCTTAAACTGCAAAACAGCTGGTTACAGCAAATTTTATAACAGAGGTGCATTGCATGAACAAATCAAAACTATGGAGCAAAGATTTTATCAGTGTTTCCTTAAGTAACTTTTTCCTATTTTTAACTTTTTATATCCTGCTCGTGACACTTCCATCCTACGCAATGGATGAATTGCATAGCAGTTCTTCAGTAGCGGGGCTTATGACAACGGTATTTTTGCTTTCTGCTATCGTTTCACGTCCGCTTGCCGGGCAATGGCTTGAAAGTAAAGGTCATAAAAAAGTATTGTTAATTGCGCTTTTTCTTTTTGCCGGCGCCTCACTCCTATACATTTTCCCAAAAACAATCACAGGTTTTCTGATCGTTCGCCTGCTGCATGGGATTGGCTTTGGTATGGCCACGACGGCTGTGGGTACAATCGTAGCTGATATCATTCCAGCCTCACGCAGAGGTGAAGGAATGGGATATTTTGTTATGTCAACAAATATAGCAATGGTAATAGGCCCATTTGTTGGTTTGTTCTCCATCCAACAATGGGGATCCCAAACATTATTTATCCTTAGTGTCATTGTTGCAATTTGTTCTTTACTTACCGGGCTAAGTGTTAAGGTCACGAAAACAGAACAGCCTAATGAGATAAAGGTTTCTTCATCTTTTTCATTCCGAAACCTTTTCGAAGCTTCTGCCGTTCCCATCGCGATTGTAGGAAGCTTCATGGCAATTGTTTATTCTGCACTTCTTTCATTTGTGTCGATCTATGCAACTGAAATTCACTTGGCAAACGTTGCGAGTCTTTTCTTTGTTGTCTATGCCATTGTTTTATTACTTTCAAGACCGTTTACAGGAAAATGGCTCGATCAATATGGACCAAATGTGATCAGCTTTCCATGTATTGCTCTTTTCGCCATTGGGATGTTTGTATTAAGCCAAAGCAATGGGGCATTCACATTCCTCCTTTCAGCAGGAATGATTGGCTTAGGCTGGGGAACTCTTTTTCCTACCTTCCAAACCATTGCCATCCAAGATGCTGAACCTAGAAAAAGAGGGCTGGCAACAGCCACTTTTTTATCCATCTATGATACGGGCATTGCACTAGGTTCTTTCATAGTCGGTATCATTGCGGTAAAAATGGATTATAGCACTTTATATTTCTTTTGTTCCTTCTATATTTTAATTGGGGCAGCACTTTATTACCTCCTTCATATGAAGAAGCAACGCACTTCAGTAAAAGTAGAAAATCCGCAGCAAACAAAAATGCAAGAGATCTAAAATTTATTAAACAAACTCCTCCAAATGTTATATAATGGAATGTAACTTAATAGAGGAGTGATTTTTATGGCAAAATCCAAAGCCAAGAAATTGAGAGAAAAACTTGTTCGTGAAGGAAACCTGAATCCGGAAGCAAAGCGAAGTGAGTTTGTTTTTACAGATATGCGCACAAGAATGACCAAGACGAAAAAAGATCATTTATATCAATTTAAACACAAGAACCATCAATCCCAGGACGGAAGCGATGGTTCTTTTTATTTTGCAGCTCTTTTAAATTGTTTTTAAGCTAGAAATAATACAAATGAAATTTTTAATAATTTCGTATTCCCAAAATCTCGAAACAAGCAATTCATTTTACATTCAACTTTTGTTAAGCTACGATGATACTGTAATAACATATGATCTGGAGGGATTATTGATGTTTGATGTTGTAGTTATTGGAGCTGGACCTACAGGTGCAAGTGCTGCCTTATTTACAGCTAAAGCGGGAAAGAAAACATTAGTAATTGATAATGACAAGAGCGTTACAAAAAGAGCTTGGATTGAAAATCATTATGGTGTATTAGAAATCAGCGGTCCCGACCTTATTGAAAATGGCAAAAAACAAGCTAGTAAATTTGGCGCCGAAATGGTCAAAGCTACTGTTGCAAATGTTAGCAAAACAGACAATGGATTTAAGGTTGAAACCGATCAATCTGAATATGAGGCAAAGCACGTCATTATAGCAACTGGCATGATGGCTGATCTTGCTGAAAAAATCGGCTTGACAACTAAGCCTGGCACGGAACCGAGAATTAAAACCATTATTGATGTCGATGCGGCAGGAAAAACAAATATTGAAGGAATATGGGCAGCTGGAACCATCGCTGGGGTGAGCATGCATACAATTATTACAGCTGGGGACGGCGCAAAAGTGGCCATCAATGTTATTAGTGAAATGAACGGCGAACGCTACGTTGACCACGATATTTTAAAAGCCTAATAGAGAATTGAACATTCATAAAAACTTGGGGGGACTCTAAATTGAGTCCCTCTTTTTGGGCTATAGCTTAAATACATTGGAGTCTTTAATTTTTATTAATTTGGTCTTGATAAAGTATATACGTATTTTAATACATTCTTTTCGTTTTTCCCTATCCAGCCATCCATTCCCAGCCAGCGGGAGAACAAGGTAAACATGTTGCAGCAGCAGAGTCATAAAAAGAACGTACATGAATATAAAAAGGCTGTTGAAAACGTGGTGTCAACAGCCTTTTTTTATATTGATTAAAAACACATTGACTCTGACGTTAAATTGCAGCCTGAATCTCTTTATCTTGTACTTTGTTTAAAGAAAGTTGGTGAAGTGTTATTTCCGGACGACTGCCTAGTCTGATATTAATACCTGTTTGTCCTAATCCTTCACTTATATAAAAAGGTTTATCCTCATAATAATGCAGCCCTTTAATCATATTCATCTGAATCATCGTCCTTCCTAATTTTGCAAGATGATACGGTTTAGGCCAGTATATTTGGCCGCCATGGAAATGGCCTGATAATAGATAATCGAAATACCAATCCTTCATGTTGAGAACGATATTAGGGTCATGAGTTAAAACTAAATGGTATCCGTCCTTTAAATCAGAGAATGATGTTTGCAAGTTGCTTCTTTTTGAATGTAAATCATCAATACCAATAATATGAACCGGATTTCCTTCGACAATAATTGTCTCATTTTCATTTTGAAAAGTCTTACATCCATGTAGTTCCAATGTATTTCTTAAAAATTCAAAGTCCTTTTGTTTTAATTTGTAATCATGATTTCCAAATACGGCATAAATGCCATAGCGCGGATTTAACCTGTTAAAAACGTTTAAATAAGGAATTAGCTTTGGAATACTGCGTTTTTTATCAAGAAAGTCCCCCGTTAAAGCGACTAAATCAATTTTCTCACGTGCTAGCTTGTTGTAAAGTTGTTCAGGAGAAACAGAAATCTTTTCTAAATGCATATCTGAGATTTGCAAAATATTTAAAAGAGGTCCATGAGGCTGACCAGAATCTATATTAGATAAATTAATTTTATTTAAAACAACTCTATGAGTATTTTTATATGCCCTATAGAATAGGAGCAAAATACCTAAAAATACAAGAATAAAAAAGAATAATTTCATATAAAATTCCTCCTCGCATCCTATTATAAAGAAACTGAAAAGGAAATATTAGCGGGAATTAATGGAGGAAAATGAAAAATGGTAAACTATTATGTAAATTTGCTGAAAATGATTAAAGGGTCATCGTTTACTCGACCAAGGTAATTAATATTACTAATTTTTACCTTCATT
>NZ_JBALPG010000091.1:0-24188 GCF_036965245.1 Neobacillus drentensis | reverse complement strand
TAGGACGTTGCCAGGCTGTAATATTTTTATTCCGCAGTAGCTCAGTGGTAGAGCTATCGGCTGTTAACCGATCGGTCGTAGGTTCGAGTCCTACCTGCGGAGCCATTTTTATGTAACTAAGATTATCTGCTATGCTTCCATAGCTCAGTAGGTAGAGCACTTCCATGGTAAGGAAGAGGTCAGCGGTTCGAGCCCGCTTGGAAGCTTACCTATATTAATAAAATTCGGCCCCTTGGTCAAGCGGTTAAGACACCGCCCTTTCACGGCGGTAACACGGGTTCGAATCCCGTAGGGGTCACCATTTTGGAGGATTAGCTCAGCTGGGAGAGCATCTGCCTTACAAGCAGAGGGTCGGCGGTTCGATCCCGTCATCCTCCACCATAATATTATTACGTTAACAATGCCGGGGTAGCTCAATTGGTAGAGCAACTGACTTGTAATCAGTAGGTTGGGGGTTCAAGTCCTCTCGCCGGCACCTTTCTTTTTTTATGAATATGGAGGGGTAGCGAAGTGGCTAAACGCGGCGGACTGTAAATCCGCTCCCTCGGGGTTCGGCGGTTCGAATCCGTCCCCCTCCACCATTTATATTTTAAAAAAAGCTGGACATACTAGATACTATTACTTATTTATTGGGCTATAGCCAAGCGGTAAGGCAACGGACTTTGACTCCGTCATTCGTAGGTTCAAATCCTGCTAGCCCAGCCATATTTAGTGAGCCATTAGCTCAGTTGGTAGAGCATCTGACTTTTAATCAGAGGGTCGAAGGTTCGAGTCCTTCATGGCTCATATTTTCATATAGTAAAAACCCAGTTGATTTTAATCTTTGGGTTTTTATGTATGAATATGCGGAAGTAGTTCAGTGGTAGAACACCACCTTGCCAAGGTGGGGGTCGCGGGTTCGAATCCCGTCTTCCGCTCCAGTTTAATTGGGGCCTTAGCTCAGCTGGGAGAGCGCCTGCTTTGCACGCAGGAGGTCAGCGGTTCGATCCCGCTAGGCTCCACCATCACACTACATATTTGCCTTAAATCAGATTGCTGATTTAAGGCTTTTTTTATTGAAAAATATAAAGTTATAATTCAACTTCCTTTAAATATAGACATTGAAGACAAAACGGCCCCATAAAACAGGGAAATTGTCTTCAATAAGGCCGATTGGAGACAAAATGGCTTCTTAGAACAGGGAAAGTGTCTCCAATAAGGCCGATTGAAGATAAAACGGCTTCTTAAAATTAGAAAAATGTCTCCAAAAATAAGTCTATTAGTTACTAATAATTGGTCTTACTCTTTCGTAATTAATCAAATATAGCCCTAAGAAAGATATTCCGCATATATATACACGGTTTTGTCGAGTTGAGTCATTTGGATGAAAGCGGTTAAAATAATAGATATTAAGGGCTAGGGGGAATGGGAACGATGAGTAAGAAGCTTTCGATTATTGGTATGCCGATGGATTTAGGCCAAATGAGGCGAGGAGTAGATATGGGGCCAAGTGCAATCCGTTATGCGGGAATTAACGAACGATTATCGCCCCTTTTTGATGAAATTCATGATTTAGGAGATATTCCAGTCGGTAGACCAGAAGTTGTGGTCGATCAAGAATCTAATCTACGAAATTTAGATTTAGTTGCTGAAAAAACAGCCATGCTTGCAGAAAAGGTTGATGAAGCCGTTCAATCAGGTTCATTTCCACTTGTACTTGGCGGTGATCATAGCATTGCCATAGGAACATTAGCAGGTGTCTCAAAGCACTATAAAAACCTGGGGGTCATTTGGTATGATGCACATGGAGATTTGAACACAGCTGGGACAAGTCCTTCGGGAAACATTCATGGGATGCCATTAGCGTGCAGCATAGGATTGGGCCACAAAAAATTAACGGAAATCGGGGGCTATTTTCCAAAGGTTAAACCTGAGAATGTAGTTATAATTGGTGCTAGGTGTCTTGATGACGGTGAGAGAGTTTTAATAAAAGAAACAGGAATAAAAGTATATACGATGCATGAAATAGACCGGATAGGGATGGCAAAGGTAATGGAAGAAACCATTACTTATCTTAAGGAAAGAACCGATGGAGTTCACTTATCACTTGATTTAGATGGTTTGGACCCGAGTGAATGTCCTGGTGTAGGCACACCTGTCATGGGTGGCATCAGCTACCGGGAAAGCCATCTGGCAATGGAAATGCTTGAAGAGGCAAACATTATTACTTCAGCGGAATTTGTGGAAGTAAACCCAATCTTAGATGAAAAGAATAAAACAGCATCTATTGCAGTTGGGTTAATGGGTTCATTATTTGGTGAAAAGCTTTTATAGAAAAAAAGCAGCTGCATCCTAAACCATGCAGCTGCATTACTTTTTAAATTGATTTAACTCATTCAATAAATGATCCAGTCTTCGGCTAGTTTCAAGTACCAGTTGATTGGCTAATGAAGTTTCAGATGCTATACGGACCATTTCGTTTCGACAACTTTCTATTTCTTCTATTAATCCGGGAAATGGAGTCCCCATTTATGCCGCCTCATTCCTCATTTTATTAACTGTATCTCCTTTTGGAAAAACTTTAAACTAATTTTACCCCTCTTTAGTAAATTTTTGTTAAAATTATAGGTATTGAGAAGTTTTTTCGTTCAAAACGAAACTTTTTCGCTAGCGATTCGTATTATCGTATAGCAGCATTGGAGCTGAGAAAATTTAATGGAAGCTATTGTAAAAAAGAGAATAAAACAAGTCATCAAAGGCGATCAGGATGCCTATGGTGAAATCGTTGAAATATATAAAAATAGTGTCTATCAGCTATGTTTCAGAATGCTTGGGAACCGGCATGAAGCAGAGGACATGGCGCAGGAGGCGTTTATCCGTGCCTATGTGAATATCCGTTCATTTAACCAGGATTTAAAATTCTCCACATGGCTTTTTCGGATTGCAACCAATCTTTGTATAGATAGAATACGAAAAAAGAAACCAGATCATTATTTAGATGCAGAGGTGGCGGGAACAGAAGGGTTAACCATGTACTCTCAGATTCCTTCCGATACGCCGCTGCCAGAGTCGGAAGTAGAAAGTTTAGAACTGCATGATACCGTACAGAAGGAAATATTAAAGTTGCCGGAAAAATACCGTTCTCCGATTGTATTAAAATATATTGAAGAGTTGTCTTTAAATGAAATAAGTGAAATTCTTGATTTGCCTCTCGGAACGGTAAAAACAAGAATTCACCGTGGCCGAGAAGCATTAAGACAACAATTACGATATGTGTGATAAGAGGTGAAACCATAAATGTGTCCAGAACAGATCATCGAACTAATGCATGAATATTTAGACGAAGAAATTGAACCTGAAAAGGAACGAGTATTGAGAGAACACCTCCAAAGCTGTAAAGAATGTGAAACAATTTTTAGTGAATTAAAAAAGACCATTGCCTTTGTAAAAAGTATTTCACATATGCAGGCTCCAGCCGATTTTACGGCAAATGTTTTGGCACATCTGCCAAAAGAAAAGAAAAAGGTTGGGATGCAGCGCTGGTTTAAGAATCATCCTATGCTTGCAGCCGCTTCCGTTTTCTTGATTTTAATGATGGGTAGTATATTTTCTACCTGGAGTCAGGATCGAGAGTTTTCGGTTTCGAAGCAAAAAAACTTAATCGTAAAAAATAATACTGTCATCGTTCCTGAAGGAGAAACAGTCAAGGGTGATGTCATCGTTCGCAATGGGAAATTGAAAATAGAAGGTGAGATTCAAGGTGATGTAACAGTCATCAATGGCGAAAAATATTTAGCCTCGGCAGGTCACGTAACGGGTCAAATTGAAGAAGTGAATGAAGTATTTGATTGGATTTGGTATCACATGAAAAGAACGGCCCAAGAGGTCATTGATATCTTTGACCAGCCTGAAACCCAATAAAAACAAATCACTCGTACTAGAGTGATTTGTTTTTTTAACCAGATGCCTATAATAGGTATAAGGTGTATTTATCCCGAATTAACGGACAGTAAGTTATGTTAAGACTAAAAGACTGAAAAATGTTAAATAGGAGATTAATTGCCTGTAAAAGCTCAATTGGTGAGATACAGGGAAAATTTGCCGATGTTTTTTTCATCGGTTTAGTTGAACCAATGGGTTCGTACTGTCTCTTTATCAAGTCGAAAGCCATGATATTAGAGAACGGAACTAAAGTCAGTGGGAGATGAAAAACCCCCACTGATTGAAGTGACACTTTATGATATAATAAATTAGTTCACTATACGTTTTAAGAAAGTTACGGAGGAAGAACAATGCAGTTTGCTGATTTCACTTTAGGGAAGTATTTAGCTAGTATTGTTGATATTGTCCTCGTATGGTTTGTCATTTACAAACTGATTAATGTGGTAAGAGGAACGAAGGCGGTTCAGTTATTAAAAGGGATTCTTGTTATTCTTCTTGTCAGAGTGGTTGGTGAGCGGCTTGGTTTAACTACCATAAGCTGGATGATGCAACAGGCCATAAATTGGGGATTTCTTGCTGTTATCATTATTTTTCAGCCTGAGCTTAGGCGTGCTCTTGAGCAATTAGGAAGAGGGCGTTTTTTTTCAAGAAGCAGTACACAGGATGATGATAATCAAGAAAAAACAGTCGAAGCAATTGTTAAGGCGACCGATTATATGGCAAAACGCCGAATCGGGGCATTAATCTCAATTGAGAGAGAAACGGGCATGAGCGATTACATAGAAACAGGGATTCAGTTAAATTCCAATATTTCTTCGGAATTGCTTATTAATATTTTTATTCCAAATACACCGCTCCATGATGGTGCGGTAATTATCCAAAAAAATAATGTTTCAGCAGCAGCATGCTATCTTCCTTTATCCGAAAGTCCATTTATTTCAAAGGAGCTCGGTACAAGGCATCGTGCTGCATTAGGAATAAGTGAGGTCACCGATAGTGTGACAGTTGTAGTGTCGGAAGAGACCGGTAATATTTCCCTAACAAAGAATGGCGAACTACATCGCGATTTAAAATTGGAGGAGTTAAAAGAAATACTCACGAGTGAAATGGTTATTCATAACAAAGTAAAACAGGCTTCTTCAGCTCGTTGGAACTGGAGGGGAAAAAATAATGGATAAACTGATGGATAATCCTTGGTTTATAAAAATCCTTGCCTTGTTATTGGCTGTCCTCTTATATTCTTCTGTGCCGCATAAAGGGAATGATGTCAATGTTCCTGGAGAGCAAACGACAGAGACCATTCAGGATATGCCCGTAACGGTTTATTATGATAAGGATAATTTAGTTGTATCCGGTATTCCCAGCACGGTTGATATTACTATTAAAGGTCCAATCACACATGTCCAATCTGCCAAGGCATTAAAGAACTTTGAGGTATACGTGGATTTGACAAATGCTAAGATTGGCAAACAGAAGGTGAACCTCAAAGTAAAGGATTTATCTGATAAATTGAAGGTAACATTGAAGCCGGGTAGTGTAAATGTAACGGTTCAAGAAAAGATTACAAAGGAATTTAAAGTCGAAGCTGAAATTAATAGGAGTCAAATCGAAGAGGGTTATTCTGCGGGACAACCTATTGTAGAGCCAAATAAAGTGAAAATTACTGGCGCTAAGGATGTCATTGACCGAATTAGCTATGTCAAGGCAACCCTTGAGGAAAAAGGTAAACTGAAAGATACCATTACAAAAGAAGCCCGCATCCAGGTACTCGACAAAGACCTAAATAAGCTAGATGTTGTCGTGCAACCAGGGACAGTTAAGGTTACCATTCCAATAAAAAGTAACAACAAGACTGTTCCGATCAATGTGGTGAAAAAAGGAACAGCTCCACCTGGCGTTACGATTGAATCAATTGAACTAGATGAAAAAGAAGCGACCATCACAGGGAATGAAGATTCTTTAAAAAATACAGAAAATGTCCGAGTAGAGGTGGATATTAGTAAAATTTCTGAAAACACCACACTTACTTTACCTGTAATTATTTCAAATGGGATTACGAAAGTGACTCCGCAAACGGTAAAAGCAACTGTAGTAGTCAAAAAACAAGAAGAGAAGACCGTCTCAGGAGTACCATTAAAAATCCGGGGGTTACCTGAAACCTATAAAGCGGAGATTAATGATCCAACAAGTCATACGATTAATTTAGTGGTGAATGGCCCAAGCGAATCAGTATCGGGTGTAAGACCTGAAGACTTTACTGTATTTATTGACTTGTCTGGTTTAACAGAAGGAAGTCATAATGTCAAAATTCAGGTCGAAGGTCCAACAGATGTCAATTGGAAACCTGACAAAGCGACAGCAAAAATTACGATAACAAATAATGCATAAGATTCAGCAATTCACATGTTGAAGGAGAGATTTTTAATATGGGTAAATATTTCGGTACTGATGGGGTACGCGGCGTTGCAAATAGTGAATTAACACCTGAAATGGCTTTTAAATTAGGCCGCTTTGGCGGATATGTATTGACAAAGGATAAGGATCGTCCCAAAGTACTGATTGGCCGTGATACACGTATTTCAGGACATATGCTTGAGGGAGCTCTTGTGGCCGGTTTGCTTTCTATTGGTGCAGAAGTAATGCGTTTAGGCGTTATTTCAACTCCGGGTGTAGCTTATTTAACAAAAGCGTTAGGAGCCCAGGCAGGTGTCATGATTTCTGCTTCTCATAATCCAGTGGCTGATAATGGGATTAAATTTTTCGGGCCGGATGGCTTTAAATTATCGGATGATCAGGAGTTAGAAATTGAAGAGCTAATTGATTTACCGGAAGATCATTTGCCACGGCCAACGGGTGCCGACCTTGGTCAAGTCATGGATTATTTTGAAGGCGGCCAAAAGTATCTGCAATACTTGAAAAATACTGTTGAGGAAGACTTCTCAGGCATCCATATTGCGTTGGACTGTGCTCACGGAGCTACATCTTCGTTAGCCAGCCATTTATTTGCCGATTTAGATGCAGACCTATCTACAATGGGGGCATCACCAAACGGGTTAAATATCAATGATGGTGTTGGTTCCACGCATCCGGACGCCTTAGCAGCTTTGGTAAAGGAAAAAGGAGCCGATGTTGGTCTTTCCTTTGATGGGGATGGCGACCGATTGATTGCGATTGATGAAAAGGGAACTATCGTTGATGGTGACCAAATCATGTATATATGCGGTAAGTATCTGAAAGAACAGGGCCGCTTAAAGCATGGTACAATTGTCTCAACTGTCATGAGTAATCTTGGATTTTATAAAGCCCTTGAAACCCATGGAATTCATAGTGTGCCAACAGCAGTGGGTGACCGCTATGTTGTGGAAGAAATGAAGAAGAATGGCTTTAATCTTGGCGGTGAACAATCAGGTCATATCATTTTCTTGGACTATAATACGACAGGTGACGGCTTATTATCAGGTCTTCAGTTAGTTAATATCATGAAAGCTACCGGAAAGACTTTATCAGAGTTAGCAGGAGAAATGAAAAAATATCCGCAAAAGCTTGTGAATGTACGAGTAACCGATAAACATCATGTAACAGATAATGCAAAAGTAAAAGAGGTCATTGAGCAAGTGGAGGCAGAAATGGAAGGAAACGGAAGAATTCTTGTCCGTCCATCCGGAACAGAACCACTTGTCCGCGTAATGGCGGAAGCTGCCACAGAGGAATTGTGCGCATCCTATGTTGATCGCATCGTCACAGTAGTAAAAGATGAAATGGAATTAAAAGAATAAGAAAAGGGTATAATTGTCAAGTAGCAGCGCCCAGCGACAATAGTCATCCTGCGATAAGTAAGCATCAAATCGACTTGAGATCCGTGTTTCTTTTATCTCAGTCGGAGCTGGCTCCCGGCCATTCGTCGCTAACCGGGCTCTTCCGATTTTTTTATGCATAAGGGAACGATTCAAATCCCTTATGCATATTTTATTATGTATGGTTTTTGAATAAAGTTTTACAATTATGTTTTTAGTTGACGGACGACTGACAAATCATGTAATATTAATCTGCTTTGTTATTTTTAAAGCAGTAGTTAGTCATTTTGCATTGAAAGGAGGGCAGGAGAAGAAACAGTAATTAAAAGCGCCTGAACTAATCTTCAGTGGTTAGATTAGTTGACGAGGTGGAGGTTTATCGAAAATTCGGCGGATACCTCCCGGCTGTGACGCAGGGCCGTTAATTTCTTCTTTAAATCATAGAGGCAACTTTGTGGACAAAGAGAAGAAAATGCGCATATTAACTGAGTGTTTAAAAAGGGTATAGACGGATACCTTACAAAAACAGAGATAAGGGGGCAAGTATGCCCTCAGAAGCAGCTTGCCCCCTGTATCAGGGAGGAAATAGAAATATGTGTGGAATTGTTGGATATATAGGTAATAACGACTCGAAGGAAATTTTATTAAAAGGCTTAGAAAAGCTTGAATATAGAGGCTATGACTCAGCAGGTATCGCTGTTAAAAATGAGAATGGCATTCAGGTCTTTAAAGAAAAAGGCCGCATTGCTGATTTGCGTGAAATTGTTGATGAGGATGTAATGGCAAACATCGGGATTGGCCATACACGTTGGGCGACCCATGGAGTCCCAAGCAGAGTAAATTCTCATCCTCATCAAAGTGCTTCCGAACGCTTTACTCTTGTTCACAATGGTGTCATTGAGAACTATGATCTTTTAAAGCGTGAATATTTAACAGAGGTTACTTTCGTAAGTGAAACGGATACTGAAGTCATTGTTCAGCTAATAGAGCTATTTGTAAACGAAGGTTTAGAAGTATTAGAGGCTTTCCGTAAAACGCTGACCCTTCTACATGGATCATATGCTCTTGCCCTTTTAGATGCTGCGGACAATGATACCATTTATGTGGCGAAAAATAAGAGTCCCTTGCTTGTTGGGTTAGGTGATGATTTTAATGTAGTGGCAAGCGATGCGATGGCCATGCTGCAAGTAACAGACCAATACGTAGAGCTAATGGACAAAGAAGTTGTTATCGTCACAAAGGATGAAGTGACGATTCAAAACCTTAACGGCGAAGTTATTAATCGTGCGCCATATAAAGCAGAACTAGACGCTAGTGATATTGAAAAGGGCACATACCCGCACTATATGTTAAAAGAAATAGACGAACAGCCTCTTGTGATGCGGAAGATCATTCAAACGTATCAGAATGAGCATGGGGAGTTAACGATTGACCGCAAAATCATCGATGCTCTAAACGAAGCCGATCGTCTATATATTATCGCTGCTGGTACATCTTATCATGCTGGTCTTGTTGGTAAGCAGTTCATTGAAAAAATGGCGAAAATTCCGGTTGAGGTTCATATCTCCAGTGAAATTGGCTATAACATGCCACTTCTATCTGAAAAGCCATTGTTTATCTTCATTTCACAAAGCGGGGAAACAGCTGACAGCCGTGCTGTGCTTGTGAATGTGAAAGAAATGGGCTACCCTGCATTAACGATTACAAATGTACCTGGTTCAACGCTTTCTCGTGAAGCTGATTTTACCCTCTTGCTCCATGCCGGCCCTGAAATTGCCGTTGCCTCTACGAAAGCTTATACAGCGCAAATCGCTGTTCTTGCAATCCTAGCTGAAGTAACAGCAAAGAGCCGTGGATTAGAGGTTGGCTTTGATCTTGTGAAGGAGCTTGGAATCGTTGCGAACGCAATGGAAGTTCTTTGTGATTCTAAAGAGATGATTGAGCATATCGCTAGAGAATTTTTATCAGTAACACGCAATTGCTTCTTCATTGGCCGTGGAATTGACTTTTATGTTGGTTTAGAAGGGGCATTAAAGCTAAAGGAAATTTCTTATATTCAAGCGGAAGGCTTTGCCGGCGGTGAATTAAAGCATGGTACGATTGCTTTAATTGAAGAAGGAACACCGGTTATTGCTTTAGCTACACAAGAAAATGTAAACCTAAGCATTCGCGGCAATGTGAAGGAAGTAGTAGCCCGTGGAGCAAACCCATGCATTATTTCAATGAATGGTCTAAATATGGACGAAGACAGCTTCGTCATTCCAGAAGTACATGAATTATTAACACCGCTTATCTCTGTCATACCATTACAAATCATTTCTTACTACGCAGCCCTGCACCGCGATTGCGACGTCGACAAACCTCGTAATCTTGCTAAGTCGGTGACGGTTGAGTAAGAAGGTATTAATAAAAGCTTAATTTTGTTGAGTGACAATAAAGTCGTTTAATTACAAATAAAGTCGTTTAATTTACAATAAAGTTGTTTAAAAAGCACACGATATCGATTACAATTAATGTAATCGAACGTGTGTTTTTTTGTTGCGTTTAAGCTTATGGGGTGATAAATACGTGGCCAATGCTAAATACAGAATCAAAAAGAGAAAAGATGCTTTAAAGGAATTGAATGAGCTAGTAGAAAGAGATTCTAATCTATTGATTATCCATTACTCCTGTGAGAGTTTTTACAATATTAAGGATGGAAGAACACCCCGAATTACTTCTATTGCAGTAAGGTATTTTAATACCGGACAAACTATTTCTTTTTCAATTCATAAAGTAGCAGAAAAACAGGCTAAATTGAATAGCATTGAAGATCATTATAATGAGCTAGAAAAGTTCATGCTAGATGAATTTTTCCAATTTGTTTCAACGCATATTAACTACAAATGGGTTCATTGGAACATGAGAGATATAAATTATGGATTTGAGGCTATTAACCATCGATATAGTGTTCTTGGTGGGACACCTTATACGATCCATGACAATAATAAGTACGATCTTGCTAGAAAAATGGTTGATATCTACGGGAACTATATAAAAGAACATCCAAGATTTGAAAAATTAATTGATAGAAATAACATAACCAAAAAAGATTTTCTGGGTGGTGCTGCTGAAGCAGAAGCCTTTGAAAATAAAGAATTTGTAAAACTTCATCAATCAACATTAAGGAAGGTAGATATTCTTCAAAGCGTCGTAGAAAGAATTATTGAAAATAATTTAAAAACAGATACTACTTTAAGGGAAATATATGGATTTACTCCACAAGGATTGTATGAGTTAGTAAAGGAAAATTGGGGATATAATTTATTAATATTCTTATTAGGAGCCGTACTTTCGGGAGTAGTTGGGTATATTATTACACTTTTATTAATGTAGGAGGAGGTTGATAAAATGCCTAAACGCCAAACTGGTTGGACAGAAAAGAAAATTGCCCGGTATTATAAAGAAGGTCGTGGTCAAGGAGAATTAGGAAATTACAAGCCTTGGCTAACGATCCAGGATGTTCCTTCTAACGGTCGTGCCCATCGTGACATAGGTTGGAAAACAAAGCGTGAGCATCATCTATTATCTGACAATGAATATAACTATTTTTGCTTACTTGATTGGTCAGATGATGTAATTGATATCCGTGAGCAGTTTCCAATTAATAGAGAAATAACTTTAAAAATTGCTGAACTAATGAATATAAAACATCCTCATGATTCTTCAACTCAGACTCCGATCGTAATGACCACAGATTTCTTTATTACACTTCGTCATGGTTCAAAATTTGATTATATTGCTAGAACAATAAAACCTGAAAGTGAACTTAATAGCTCTAATGTTATTGGAAAATTTGAAATTGAACGAGCATACTGGGAAGAACAGAATATAGATTGGGCCATTGTAACAGAAAAGGATCTTCCTAAAACAATAATTGATAATTTAAAGTGGCTGCGGTCTTCTTATAAACTCCCCGATGCTACAGATAGTAACTTTGTAACTATTCTATTAAAAAAACTAAGCACAGGAACTGGCACAATTTTAAATAATTTAAAAGAGTTTGATGAACAATATCATCTTGAAAAAGGAACAGCTTTAGCTCTTTATCGGCATGTTATTGCGAACAAGTTAGTCAAACTAGAAATGACAAAAAAGTTTGATTTAACTGCTGAACTATCAACTATTGAAGTATTACCGTTGAACCTTAAAGAAAAGAGGTGGGCTACTTGAATTTGTTTATAAATGAGATTCTGCAGGATGTTACACAGCCTAAATTGTTTCGAATCTTGTGGATAGATGATAACAATACAGTAGCTTATATCATTGATTTAAATGATGATAAGGCCCTTCCTGTTAAACGGATGATTTCAGAACTGAGGGAAGAGATTGTTACAGAGAATCTTATCAAATTAAAAGATGACCCCTTAATCGTTCATGCTATTAAAGAATATACACAGAAGCATATTGATTCTCGTGACCAAGCATGGCAAATCATAAAAGAAATGGTTCTAGACGAGCCTGATATTTATGAAAAGCATATAAGAACTGTTTATATAAAAAAGGCTAAGGAGGCTTATGGAGTTTCTTATCCTACTATAAGGAAATATTTATGTAAGTACTGGCAAAGGGGAAAAACAATCAATGCCCTTCTACCGGATTATCAAAACTCAGGAGCTAGAGGAAAGGATAGGGCAGCTGGAACAAAAAAGCGAGGCAGACCGCCAAAGTATACTGTGGCAGGTATCAATGTTGATGAAAAAACAAAGAAACTGTTTCGTGTTGCCCTAGAAAAGTATTATTTGACTTCCAAGGAAAATAAATTAACTGATGCCTATAAAATGATGGTAAAAGAGTTTTATGCAAAAGATATTTATTATGAGAATGGTATTGAAAAGGTGATTATTCAAGACGAAGAAAAGATCCCAAGTATTCGGCAATTTCGTTACTGGTATGAAAAAGAATACACCTTACCGGAATCACTCATTGCTCGTAAAGGAAGAAAAAAATACAACAAAGATCATCGAGCAGTGTTAAATTCTTCCCTTTCAGAAGTATTTGGCCCGGGCTCTCGTTACCAGATAGACGCAACGGTTGGAGATGTCTACTTAATTTCAAAACACAATCCAAACTGGATTATTGGACGTCCTGTGATCTATTTAGTAATGGATGTTTTCAGTAGAATGGTTGTTGGCGTTTATATTGGGTTGGAAGGTCCCTCATGGCTAGGTGCTATGATGGCTTTAGCAAATACAGTGATGGACAAAAGGGAATTTTGTGCTCAATATGGCATTGGAATTTCAAAAGATGATTGGCCTTGTGAGCACTTACCTGAAATATTGCTTGCAGATAGGGGAGAGTTTGAGGGGTTTAATGTAGATCGTTTAATCGGGGCATTTAATCTTCATGTAGAGAATGCTGCACCATATCGGGCTGATTGGAAAGGTGTTGTTGAAAAGCACTTTGATTTGATCCAGAAAAAAGTAAAGCCCATGCTTCCCGGTTATATAGATACAGATTTTCAAGAGCGTGGAGCAAGGGATTATCGTTTAGATGCAGTTTTGACATTAGATGAATTTACGAAAATTATTATTAAGCAAATTTTATATTATAATCAAAAGCACTATTTGAAAGACTACGTACGTGATGAGGATTTAGTTCATGATGATGTGATGCCCGTTCCACTTAAATTATGGAATTGGGGAATTGAAAATCGGACTGGTAAACTCAAATATTTTCCAGAAGATGTAGTAAAGCTGCATTTAATGCCGAGAGAAACCGCAACCGTTACTTATAAAGGTATCCGAATGAAGGGGATTTATTACAGTTGTGATCGGGCTGTCAAAGAGTCATGGTTTGAAACAGCTAGACAAAAAGGTTCATGGAAAGTTGAAATCGCATATGATCCAAGGAATATGTCTATTGCCTATTGGATTGATAATCAGACCAATGAATATGATAAATGCTATATGCTTGAACCTTCTAAACGATACGAACATTCAAGTTTAGAGGAAGTAATGTACTTGTTGCAGAAGGAAAAACAATTAGCCCAAAGTGTGAGTCATCAGCAACTGCAAAAAGATGTTGACTATATAGCTGAAGTAGAATCGATTGTAGCTATTGCATCTAAGAGGAAAAAACAATTAATGGATCGCTCATTAAGTAAAGCAGAGAAGGTAGAAAGTATAAAGGATCATCGTAGAAATGAAAAGAAAAGCTTGAAGTCTGAAGAAGTTTTTCAATTGGAGAAAGACAAAGAACAAAAGAAAGAAGCTCAAGTACTCCCTTTTCAATCCAACAAAGAAAATGAACAAGATTTTTCTAGGCCCAATGTTAGGGAGTTTCTAAGAAAAAGAAAGGAGAAAATGGATGAGTGAAGAACTGCACTTGAATAATGCTGAGGTAGCTAATTACAAACAGCAACAAGTGGTTGATTTTAAGGGTAATCCACTAATCGAAGCATTGCCAGATATTTTATCCCCGGAAGAAGCCTTCGATGCACTTAGTTATTATCCTGATTACGATGAACAAGAAAGGTTCCTGCCATCGCATATTCGCTATCATGCTATTCCGAGACTTAACCGTTTCTTTCAGCCAGTTATGCAACATTTGGACTTAGAACAACGCTTTTCTCGTCTATTAAGGCATGGATATATAAGTCGAAACCCGTTCACTCCATGCTTTAATAAAAGCCTTTCCATTGGACATCAGCAGTTGCATGGATTAGAGACTAAAAATGATATACGTTCCACTGCGTCAAGTATGACATTAATGGGGTTTTCAGGGATAGGAAAAACAACAGCGATTGAGCGTGTCTTATCATTATATCCTCAATTATTAATTCATAAGCATCCTTTAAATATTACCCAGGTTGTCTGGTTAAAGCTAAATTGCCCTCATGATGGTTCATTAAAATCATTGTGCATGGACTTTTTCTTGAAAATGGATCAGCTGGTAGGATCAAATTATTATGAACGATTCGGTAGCCGTAGACACTCTATTAGCTCAATGGTAACAAGGATGGGGCAAATTGCTAGACTGCATTGTGTAGGTGCTCTTGTTATAGATGAGATTCAACATTTACTTGCTACTCGTGACAACAGCTCTGAAAAGATGATGAATTTCTTTGTGACACTTGTTAATGAAATTGGTGTACCGGTCATGATGATTGGAACAATGCGTGCTAAAAGCGTTCTGCAGCAAGACTTTAGGCAAGCTAGGAGAGGTAGTGGACAGGGTGACATGGTGTGGCAGCAAATGGAGAAGAATGATGATTGGGATTTGCTTATTGAAAGCATATGGGAGTATCAATGGCTTCAAAAAAAGGTGGAGTTGACCGATGAACTTAATCAAGCAATTTATGACGAAAGCCAGGGTATTGTTGATATTGCCGTAAAACTTTTTGCTTTATCGCAAGGGAGAGCTATTGAAACAGGGCTAGAAACAATCACGCCTTTACTCATAAGTAAAGTAGCAAAAGATGACCTTAAGCTAGTACAGCCAATGTTAAAGGCACTAAAGGATGGCAGGTTAACTGAATTGGAGAAATATGAAGATATTATGCCAATGGATATCGCTGATTATTTAAAACGTCACGAGTCTAAAATTGACTTGCGAGCGTCTATTCAAAAGAAAAAGGAGCAAATTGCAGAAAAGAGAAAAGGGCAGAAAACGTCATTAGTTGAAAAAGTGACGCTAACGTTAATCAACTTAAATATTGAATCTACATTTGCCGAGAAGTGTGCTGTCAAAGCCATCAATGAATTACCTGGCAGCTCTCAAGCTGAAATTACCGGGCGAGCACTGCAAATTTTAACAGAGAAGAAAGAAAATAAGAAGACAAAAATTGATACTTCTAAGACGAGCGAATTGCAGTTAATTATTGATAAAGGAAAAAAGAATCAGAAGTCAGCCTATGAATCTCTTAAAGAAGCAGGATACATCAAGTCGCCAATGGATGATTTTGCGATTTAGGAGGAAATGAGATGCTCGCTTACTTTCCTACACTTTATGAAGATGAGTTATTATACAGCTGGTTCGCTCGTTATCATGTTCACTCTGCAAATGTCAGCCCAAAACAGACGATGAAAGATTTGTTTGGAACGACCAGTACGGTGGCTGTTCCAGATTTACCAACGCAACTAAAGCAAGTTTATGATCGTATAAGGCATTTTGATATTCAGTCATTAGATGGCCTTATTTGGAATCATACGCTATTTCGTTATTATACAGTCTTTCAACCGGAGTCCGTAAGGGAAAAAGTATATAAGGCAATGGTAACAGGAAATCCGCCGGGAGTTATTCATTTGATTACGGGAATAGCAGCAAGCGTAGTAAAGGAATGGATGTTTCTTCAATTTTGTCCGACCTGTTTTCAAGAGGATATCCTACATAAAGGAGAACCATACTGGCATGTTTCACATCAATTGCTGGGCGTGTTCACTTGTTTAGAACATGGTGACTATTTATGTGATTCAACAGTAAGATTCAGAAATACTGAAAAACATGGATTTGTTGCAGCTACCGAAGAAAACTGTCCACGAAGCCGTCTGCGGTCTTCATATACAGATAAAACAAAAGGCTTCTTAAAGATGATTGCTAGTCAAAGTCAGAAACTCATTTCATCCGGTTTCCAGTTTACATTTCAGGGCATCCAAAAAGCCTATCAATATCTTTTAAAAGGAAAAGGCTTTTCAAACATTAATGGAAAAGTTGATCAGAGAAAGTTAGCTGAGCAGTTTCAGTTGTTTTATGGTGAGGAACTTTTGAGTACAGTCCAATCTCCAGTCTGTTATGAAAATCCATATTGTTGGCTAAAAAACATCACTCGAAAGCATCGTAAATCCTTTCATCCAGTACGCCATATTCTATTTATCCATTTTCTGGGTGAGTCAGTAGAAACATTTTATAAATATGCATCTAAAGAGTATCAGCCGTTCGGAGAAGCCCCCTATTATTGTTTAAATCCTGCTGCGACTCACTTTAAAGAAAGAGTCACTACAGATATACAAATTAGTTTATGTACTGATACAAGACGTCCTGTAGGTACATTTAGTTGTTCCTGCGGTTTTGTTTATTCGAGAAGGGGACCGGATCAAGTTGTGGAAGATCATTTTAAGATTGGCCGTATTAAACTATTCGGTCATGTATGGGAAACAAAATTAAATCAACTCGTTTATGTAGAAAAGAAGAGCTGGTACTCAGCAGCAAAGGAATTGCAGTGCGATATTAGAACAGTTAAGAAATACGCAACTAAACTCTATCAAAAAAAGGTAACCAATTTCGAAGAACCTATTATGGATGTTGGTACTGTTAAGCAAAAGGAATGGCTGGATTTGATACGAATGTATCCGGAAAAATCAGTTACTCAACTAAGAAAAATCGAATCTGCTTTATATGCGTGGCATTATCGAAATAATATTGAATGGCTTAAAGGTCATTCGCCGAAACAAGGAACAAAACCTGTGACTTCAAGAAGAGTTGACTGGACAGAAAGGGATAATGAAATTTTATTACAAGTAAGGCAGATAATTAATAAGCTGTATGCTATTGATAAGCCAATTTATGTAAATAAAACTCGTATTGGTAAAGAAATCAACCAGTTATCGCTCATAGAAAAGCATTTAGAAAAATTACCAATGACGAAAAAGTATATAGAAGAACATATTGAGACAAGACAACAGTTCCAAATAAGGAGAATTAAATGGGCCTGCGGGCATTTAGTAGTTCAAGGGGAAGAAATTACAGAGTGGAAGGTAATTCGTTTAGCTGGGATCCGAGATAACGTATGTGAGGAAGTAAGAATTACATTGAAAAAAGAAATATTGGATTACAAAGCAGGTGATCAAGATTCTGAAAATCAAGCCATGGCCTTTTAAAAACGAAGTAGTGACATTACATTGGATTGGAAATGTTAAATTAGAAAATAATCAGTGGCGCATACAAGCGGCGTTTGTTTATAAAAATGATTGCATAATCATTTCTCTACCTATTGCAGTCTTTCCTTTGTTAAGAGTCGGCACGCCTTATCATGATGGCTTACCGATGTATACACAAAAGAGAGGTACTTTATACAAAACTCAAGTGAATAATATGAAGAATGGCTTCGCTTCAAAAGCGATTGATATTTGTAGGAACTTTAATTATTTTCTTTATAAGAAACCTGAGTTAATGAACCAACATATATGGTCGTTTGAGTCAGATGGTATAACGTACCATATTCCGCAAACAGAGATGATACGTGCATTGTTTGCTATTAACAAGACCTTAACAAACTCATTGTTGCGTCCAAAAGGGCTGGATCTTTTAGTGAATAAGGTATCCATCGGTCAAAATCGAAAAGCAACGATTAATTTTTCCGATGACATTCCTGGCACAATAATGACAGATGACTTTGCCCGATATTTTGGCTGGATATATTTACAGCCTGAAATAAAACAATCGTTTTCTTCTGTTCAAAGTAATTCTTATGCCATGATGGCAAATGGTTTAAATCTAAAAGGAATACCATTGGAAATGACAATGCCACATACTGTTGAATTCAACTTGACTGTTAGGGGGCTTCAGCAAATGGACGAAATACTGGTATTCGAATGGTTGGCATCAGACCTTGCTGTTCCACCATTTAAAGAGTTGGATATTCAACATAAATCAATAAAGAAACGTCTGTACACACCAGATAAAAGAAAAAAGAGACTATCAAAACAAGAACAGTCGCAAGAACATGTATTAAACGAAAACAACGGAGAGCGATCAAGAGAGGATGCAAATCAACCGGTCATTGATATAGAACCCACTCAGATGGCTTTCCGCCAATCAACTATAGTAAATAGAATACCAAAGCAAGAACAAAAAGTGAATCAAGGGGATGAATACTCTTCAAATATCGGCAGGGGCGGTGGAGTTAAACAAAGAATTGTCGGTCTTGATGAATCCGTTTTTGGAGGGGAAATAACACCAATTGAATTTAAAACGTTAGAAATTGCCGAAAAGTATATGGATTATGGCTTAGATAAGTTTATTGAAACGATCCGGTATCTTGCTACGTATAATCTTAATTTGAATGTATTTATTTATTTTATTTATTTGCCATTAGGAAGAAAGTTTTCATATCTTCTAGACGGACGAAGAAGAATTTGTGCGGTAGTAAAAATTATAAATGGTAGTAAAACTTCCTATATTCTTGAGGTGGCAATACCAGATAATAGATCATTATCAACACTTATAATTGCTTCACAAAATAGCTTAGATAGAGACGAAAAACAAATAAAACATATATTAACCCAGTTAACTTATAATAATGGAAGTTGGAGTGAAAAATTTTTAGCTGAATTTTATTTTAAAAGAGTAAGACATTTACAAACGAATAATGAAGATTGGGCCTTAAGACTCTCTAAATATTTATAGCTCTTTAGGAAAGGATGTAAATATTGTAAAATAGCAACAATAAATGTTATAGAAGTGGGTGAAGAAATGCAGAATGAACAATTAAATATGTTCGAAAGTGAATATTATGATGATCCGACTATTAATCAATCAAATCTTGAGGATTTAAAATTTAAAGTTCATACTTCATTAATCTATAAGCTTGGAGAAGAATTAATAAAAAATGAAGTAACAGCAATTTCTGAGTTAGTGAAAAATGCTTATGACGCAGATTCTGCATATGTTGAATTAACAGTAAATCCTGAATATGTTATAGAGCATAACGGGAACATGCTAATTGGAGAAATTGTTATTAAAGATGAAGGATGTGGAATGGATAAAAGAGATATTATAAATGGATGGCTTACTCTCTCAAATTCTGCTAAAAAGAAAATGAAAAAAGAAAAAAAAGTAACTAAAAAGTATGAAAGGATGCCTCTAGGTGACAAAGGCTTAGGAAGGTTAGCTGTTCAAAAGTTAGGTAGAATAATGATAATGGTTACAAAAAAAGAAGAATCAGATATAGAATATACAGTTACTATTCCATGGGGAGACTTCCAAAAAAACACCATTTTAGAAAATGTGAAAGTTGTATGTACAGAAAAAAAAGTTGAAGAAAATTTCGAAAAAGGTTACACAAAAATAATAATTAGAGATCTAGTAAATCCAAATCTTTGGAAAGAAGAAGAGAACATAAATGAGTTAGAAAGAGAATTATCTCAAACCGTTTCTCCTTTTAAAAAAGAGAGTAATTTTTACGTATTTGCAAAGATCGGAGAAAGGAATTTAGATTTTTCTAAAATATCTCAAGAAATATTAGATGGGGCAATTTCTAAATTTAGTTTTGAAATTACAGATGAGCATATTAAATTAAAAGGGAGTTTTAAACTCGATTTTTTTCTTTCAAAGAATAATTATTTCGATATCAGTGAAGATCACCTAAAAGAATTCCTTTTAATTAATAAAGAAAAAATGAATAGTTATTCACTAATAGAAAATGACTTATTTTCGATAGAGTTTGGCGAAGAATTTTCATTTGATGAGTTAAGTGGCTTTGAATTGCATAAAGATGGTAAACTAATGCATCCAGGTAAATATAACGGTAAAGTTTATTCATATTCTTTTGATGAAAATTATTTAAAGGGTCAAGTTGCAAAGTTAAACTTTAAAGTGATTAAAGGTCAAGTAGACTTTAAAAATTTTATAAAGAAAAATTATGGAATTAAGGTTTTTAGAGATGATTTTGCAATATTACCGTATGGCTACGGCGAAGGTGGAGATTGGTTAGCACTTAATAAAAGTAAAGGTACTCAGGGTTCATATTACGATTTGAAAAATGAAACTGTGATTGGATTTATACAACTTTATGGAAAAGAAAGCTATAAATTAAGAGAAAAAACCAATCGTGAAGGTCTGATAGAGGACGATTATTACAACAATTTCTATGCAATTAATAAATTTATTTTGAAAAAAATTAATAACCATATCGGAAAGCTAAGAAGAGGTTTTAGTAAGTATATCAATTTGATTACCAATGATATGGATCGAGCAGATCCTTTAGTGAGTGATCATGAAGTTGCAGTGAAAAGTTTAAGAAAGATTTCTGATAAATCTCAGAAGATAACAAATAGTATTGAGCATTTAAGTTCAAAAACTGATCAATCAACAAGCATAATTGCTCAGGTGAACAAAACTATTAATAGTATAAAAAACATTGAAAGAAATGAAAAGGCTTTATTACAACAATTAATAGATAAATTAAACGAAAATATAAATTTAACTAAGTCTGTTTTAAAAGAAGCTGATTATTATCTAAAAGAAATACAAGTCACTCAAAATCATTTATCTACAATAGAAGAAGATTATGGTGTGATGGTGGGTAGGATGCAAGAACTAGCTGAGCTTGCTGGTTTAGGTATATTAACTGAAACATTGACTCATGAACTTTATACCTTGATAAATAATACAAAGAAAAATACAGCTAATGTGATATCTTACTATACGAGTAATTATGAACCAGATAAAAAAGTTCAACAATATTTTAACTATGTTCGTTATTCAACTGATGCAATGAGAAAACAATTAAGCCACTTATCTCCTAATTTTAGAAATGTGAGAACAAAAAAAGATGTAGTGAAGATAAGTGATCTTTTGAGAAACCATCTTGAATATTACAAGGAACGCACGCAAAAGAATGGTTTATCTATAAATGTTTCCTATGAAAATGACTTTTTAGTAAATGTTAGTATAGGTATGATAAATCAAGTCCTAGACAATTTATATTTAAATTCGGAACACTGGTTGCTGCATGCTAAAAGAATTGGGAAAATTCAAGATCCCCAGTTTTTTTTAGAGATTAAAGAGAATGGAAAAATTCATGTTTGGGATAATGGTCTTGGAATCGATGAAAATATAGTCAATGAAGTTTTTGATCCCTTTGTTTCAAACAAGGAAAACGGCAGGGGACTAGGGCTATATATAGTTTCTCAAATATTAGACTATCATAATTGTAAAATCAGGTTAATGAGGGAAAGAAATTCTTTCGGGAAATTATACAAATTTGAAATTGATTTAAGAAAAAGCTTAGTGCATGAGGAGAAATGAAGATGGATTCTATTGTAAGTCTATTTAATCATAATAATATAAAATATATTGTAAGTGTAGATGATTGTTATACAGAAAATGTAAGCAGCGTTACCGAGGTATTCTTATTAAATGAAATTCTACAAAATCCTCATGAATATATAGATAAACTAAAAAAGATAAGACCAGATTTCAATTTGATGGAAACTATGAATTTTCCTGAGAATATCAGAGAAGAAATTATACAAAGTAAGTTGTTTGACTTAACAGATGATGAAAAAAAAGAAATATTTAATCAAAATTCTTTAGAGGACACAGTTTTAACAAGTCAAAAGGAAAATTTAATAAAATTTTTAAAGGAATTACATAGTAGCGGGGCCGTCAAAGAGTATAAGACCTTCGGGACTATAAATGAGGCAAAAAAATTCTTGAAAGAAGAGATCCAAAATATTTGGAATCCTTCCGAAGAACAAAAAGTTCTTTGGCTTATAGACAGAGAATTTGGTGATCGAGTTAATGAAGGTTTTGATTTATTAGAATATTTTTGTTCAGACGAATATCAGTGGAATATTGGAATTCTAGCAACACAAAATACCAGTGATATAGTAAACGAAAAGCAATTTAATGATTTTTTAGAAAAGATCTCTAAGGGGATATTAGGGAAAAATAGGAATTTAATATGGTTAATTGATAAAGACCTAATTGATTCAGAACGCTCCGGGGAGTTTGTTGAAACAATTATGCATGGATTGAGACGTAACTACACATTTAAGATAACAAATTTCTTAACAAATACAATTAGTACGGGTATTCAAGAGGCCTCTACTTCTTTCAAAAACATTGAACAATCTACGATAAATAATATTATTTTAAAATTTAGCACTCGAGAAGGAGCTTCTATAATTGAGACTCTTACAAGAGTTTTAATGGCAATTACAAAACATGATATGAATCAAAAGATTTATGAAAACTTCGATAATATAACTAAAATAATTGATAGTTATGATAAATTATGCGAAGACATAGATACAGACTCAATAGCTAATTTAGACGAAGTGTTCTACTTCAGAAATAAAGAAAAATATAATGTATTTGTTAATAAGCACTACTATCCAGTAGGATTTGGAGATATTTTTCGAATTAATGGCCAAGAATATCTCCTTATTTCTCAGCCATGTGATATACAAATTAGGGGAGATAACGGAAATAGAAATTTGCAACAAGCAACCTTATTAAGGATTACAAAGAAAAAACCAGACCATAGGGCATATAGTACTCTTGAATATTATCATAAAACAGAAACATATTATGTCTTGTACAAAGAATCAGTTTTAATTGATTTCAATGTATTAGATTTATGCTCACTTAATAATAATGGAAAAGCATTTGTTAAAGTAGCACAATTAAATGAAGTTCTAAATAATCCTTATAGATATACGGTTGGACAGCGTAAAAGAATGGAAGAGGTATTATCTCATCTAAAAGACACATATAAACAACATAGACACATAACAAATACTTTTGAACAAATACAAGATTATATTCTAAGTATAGAAAGTGAAAGAAAAGAAGAAGTTAAAAGCATGTTAGAAGACTATCAGAATAGAAGTAAGCAATATTGGGAGTCTTTAATAACTGTTAATAACTTTAATGTCATTGACGATGAAATTAGATTTCCAGTTGAAAGAATATGTAGATTAGACGAATTATACACGACAAATATTATGCTAGAATATAGTACATATAGTTCGAGGTTGGGGCTGCCAGGAGATTATGGATTACCTTTTAGGCATACTGAATATAAAGTACTTTCTCAAAATCCTAAAGACTTTTTTAACGGTGATTACCACCTAATTGATATCTCATACACTATAACAGTACTACTTTCTGAAAGTGAACAAGAAATATATAACAAAGTTATTTCTGAAGTGATCATTGGCAATGTTTCACAAGAAATAGAGAACAAAATAAAGAATAATCCAGCATCTTTTATTAAAATTAGACCTTCACAAAAGCAAATAATTATACCCTGTGATTTTTTAATTCGTGAAGGAAGAGAAAATGTATCCTTTTCAACAAAAAGTATAAGTATTAACAAAGAAACATTTAGAAAGTACACACCATCCTTTTCTGAACTAATTCTTAAATTAGCAGATAATAGAGAGTTCATAAAAGCTTACAAATTATTTAATTTCTATAGCGGGGAAAAACTGAATGAAATTGTTAATTTTAAATTGGATCATTTTGAGGATAGATGTTTTTCAATAAATATTGAAGATCATATTATTCTTGAGATTCATTTGAACCTTGAAGAGAAAGAAGATAGTACATTTAAATTTTCAATAAGTTTAAATGAAAGTCCAGAGAATATTAAATGGATAACAGAAAAATATTTAGCAAAGAAATAACCTTGTGTTATTATTGTCTTAAGACTGTATAAGTTTAATTAATCAGCTCACTGTTTCTAATTGATGTGCACATGGAGTA
>NZ_JBALPG010000090.1:0-12699 GCF_036965245.1 Neobacillus drentensis | reverse complement strand
ACTATCAATTTGTCGAAACAAAAGCACCAACAGGCTATGAGCTAGACTCAACCCCAATCAAGTTCACGATTGAAAAGGGGCAAACGAAAGCAGCAGCGGTCGTGGCAGAAAACGTCAAGAAAAAAGTGGAACCAGTGAATAAACCAGCAGATCCAACAGCGGGTCCAAACACAAAACACACATTAGCCAATACAGCAACGAACATCTTTAATACATTGCTTGCGGGTGCAGTGCTGTTGATCACAGGAACAGTCCTCCTATTAATCAGCAGAAGGAAAAAATCGTACGAATAACACTGGAAAAGAAAAAAGGAGTCTGTCCCGAATAAGGGTCCGACTCCTTTTTATATATAGTTTATCCTACATTTAACGTGACAGATGGACGCTTCGGTATTAGAAAGCGTACCAAGGTTCCTTGGCCAAG
Organism: Neobacillus drentensis; assembly: GCF_036965245.1. Taxonomy (GTDB): domain Bacteria; phylum Bacillota; class Bacilli; order Bacillales; family Cytobacillaceae; genus Neobacillus; species Neobacillus drentensis_G. The sequence continues at coordinate 12,276 of NZ_JBALPG010000090.1, read as the reverse complement.
CACACTTTCAATCTGCAGCACTTTTCAATATAAATCTAAAGGACAAAACTCACTAAAAAAATCTAAAAATGTCTTTAATAGGCCGTCTAAAGGACAAAACTCACTGAAATGGCCAAAAATGCCATCAACGTTATGAGTTTGGTTCGGTATTCGTGTCTTCAGCTTTTGATAAAGTAGAAACATACTCAAACAACTGGATAAGATACTTGTTCAGCTCGAACCTATCCTCTTTAGCAAACTCCGAAAATACCAACCTGCTTTCCTTCATCCCCAAAACCCCCTCAAATTAGTAGCTTTCATCAGTATGGCCAACCTATCAATCTTTTAAACCTGAAAAATAAAAAAAGTCAATCTCCTAAAATAGGAGACTGGCTTGTCTCGTGTACTTCACAACCGTATATCGAGTGCTATATTAATTTTCCAATAAAAAACCAGTACAGCTATAAACAGTACTGGCTTCACCTTAATAGAATCGCTTAAACGCCGCAAAGTGGGCGGTATAGTAGTTACTTTTTAAATTGGAAATCATGACGCCACGGGCCTCGTCGGCGTGGATGAATTGGTTACCGCCGAGGTAGAAGCCCACGTGAGAGATACCTTTTTTATATGTATTTTCAAAAAAGACAAGGTCGCCAGGCTTAGGGTTGTCCACATAATAGCTGCGGTCATAATAGCCTGCTGCATTATAGCGGCCGATCTTCGTACCCGCTTGGTTCGCGACATAATAGATGAACCCGCTGCAATCAAAGCCGGAAAGTTTACTTCCGCCCCACACATATGGCGTTCCTATTAAGCTCTTTGCCACCGTGATCACATCGCCCTGCGGTTCCGGTGTAGGTGTCGGTGCTGTAGTAGCCTGTCCCGTTACCTTAAGCGTTTGCCCCACATAAATCATGTCGGATGTAAGGCCGTTTAATGATTTCAGATTCTGGACGGTCATGTTGTATTGACGAGCAATTTTTCCAAGAGTATCACCGCTTTTGATAACATACGTACTCGCTGCTGGCGGCAGGACTGCCGGAGGTGGAGTTACCACTGGCGGAGGTGTCTGAGTCTGGGAACCCGTAACTTTGAGCTTTTGTCCGACAAAAATCAAATCGGATAGTAAGTTATTAAGTGTTTTCAACTGCTGTACGGTCATGCCATATTGGACACCAATTTTGCTCAGACTGTCGCCGCTTTTGACAGTGTATTCACTCGTATCGGATGGTGCCGGTGTAGGAGGCAGCGGTGCTGGAGCCGGCTGCGGTGGTGTCACGGTCACTGTTTGCCCCGGAGCAGATACCTTCAGTACTTGTCCAACATAGATGAGCGTGCCCTGAAGATTATTCCACTGCTGTAGCTCGCCGACTGTGACATTGTAGCGGTTAGCGATTTTAATGAGCGCATCACCTCTGACAACGGTATAATTGGTTTGCTGTGTAGCTTGTACGGTTGCGGTCTGTGGTGAAATTTGCAGAATTTGATTTTCATAGATCAGATCGGATGCTAAACCGTTCTGAGCCTTAATTTCATTGACACTTGTCTTAAATTTCAAGGAAATTTTCGAAAGGCTGTCACCTTTTTGGACTTTGTAAGTATCGGCGAGTGCAGACCCAGCGAAAAGCGTCGAAAAAAGAGCGGTTGTCGAAAGTGTACGAACGATAGTTTTCTTCATCTAGTAAAATCACCTCAAATTTTCATATTTTACATCATTTTACCATAGTTTACTATTATTTAGGGGGAAAATTCGATAAAATTCGATAAAAATAGACATTATAAAGGTTTTTTTTTGTAGAAAAATAGGTCTCATAGCATATTATCGGCTGCCTAGATAAAAAGTTTAATTAAAATACTGGGAACTTTTTGGAATGTCTTAAGGAACTAAATAATATTTATTATCTTTAATTGAAAGTCCATTAAAACACACAACTGACACATCACCAATATTATTGGAAGTAGAAGCTGATGAAAATACCTCTGAAATTCCTTTATCAGTTTGCATTTTAAAATAAATATCTTCACTCTTACATTGTAATAAATCGTAGTAAACAGTTGTTGAAATAGGCGTTGTCACCACTTTTTGAATGATAACCATTTCTCCATTACATCGATGATATCGCTTCCCATGTACAATACTTTTCCTGCACAGGATATTATCCCTTGCAAAATATAAATTAACAAAATATTCTGTTCTCTTTATAAGAAATCGATTACTATAGAAGTATCAATGAATAAGGAGGAAATTTACATGAAAAACATGACTAATCAAACCGTACAAACATATAAGGGTGGAACACTTACTTAAATGTAAACGGTGTACCCCCTTATATGTGTTTATTTAAATAATACAAAAAGGGGTAAATCATGCGTTTTCCAGTAAAAAAATTTTTCTCATATTACAAACCGTATTTAACAATATTTCTTTCGGTATTGGCGTGTGCCATAATCGTATCTGCTTTGACTTTGGTGTTTCCGTTGCTTGTTCGGTATATTACGAAAGATGTTCTGGACGGAGACTTGTCCACTGCGCTAAGTGAAGTGTATTGGATTGGTGGGCTGATGCTTGTTTTAGCTGTAATCCAGAATATCGGGAACTACTTTGTGGACTACAAAGGACATGAAATCGGGGCTCGTATGGAAAGTGATATGCGTAGAGAACTGTTTACACACATGCAAAAGCTTTCCTTTAGCTTTTACGATAAGGAAAAGACAGGTCAGCTTATGTCTCGGATTACACACGACCTGCTGCTCCTTTCCGAGCTGTACCATCATGGTCCAGAAGATTACATCAAATATTTCGTTCGATTTTTAGGAGCGTTTGTCATTTTGTTTTTTATTAACGCACCCTTAACGATCACCGTATTCTGTTTTTTACCATTCTTAGGTGTCTTTGCATTGTATTTTAATAAGAAGTTGAACAAGGCATTAAGAAGAAACAAAGAGCGAATTGGAGACGTAAACGTACAGGTAGAGGATAGTCTATCGGGAATCCGCGTAGTAAAATCGTTTGCCAACGAGCAAGTAGAAAGGGGGGCCGATTTGTTATTTTCCACTGTCTCCATTCCCAAACCCCATCACTTTAGGCGAAAGCTGAATAATGAAATGCTTTTTCCACTTAACTCCGTCTTTACTTGAAGAAGAAAAAGGCATTACCGTTGTTCCAGTAATGCACCCGTTTTGTTAAAAAACAAAAAGCTAAGTTTACTTATGGGGTTTAATTCTCCACTTCAGAATTGAGAGGTTCTCCTAATTCTGAAGGTATTCCCTCTTCCCAAATTCTTAATGGAATTGTAACTATACTATTATTTTCCCTAGGTGCATTTAGCTTTCTCTTAGAAGTTAAATCGAACATTCCCCAACACTCACCATCAACAATAAATATTGACTTCATTGAGTCCTCGGACCAAATAATATCTACTTTTTCACATTCATAAATGGAAGGGGATATTTGATTATAAATCCAAAGAGCATCAGCAATCCCGACCATTTCTCCATCTAATGACATTGGACAGAAGTAAAAATATCCTGTTTCTCCATCATCCTCAAAAACACAAAGCCACTTTCCATCAGGAGATATCTCATCAATAACAAAGTCCTCTTCTGGAGTATTCATCTTTCTCAACTCCTTTTGCTTACTTTTTAATTCGCTATCCTATTTAAAATTCCCTTTAATTCTTGTTTAACTAGCATGCTTACGTTAGTCGAAAAAGAAACAGGGATTGCTGCAGCAATCCCTGTTCCTAAAATCAAGCATCCGTTAGCCATCCATGAAGCATAGCTTTGCCACAGAAAATGTTAGAAAAAACCGTTCTTACATGGTAGACAAATATGCCGTGATACGGAACCAGCAAATAAAGGATACTTCAACTTCTAGAAAAGTTGAATAAGCACTTTCTCCACTTAATTAGTTTTATGCTTGTTTTGCGAATTAAGAATATTAATTTTCTTTTAACTGTCTTTTTAGGGCGTGTTTCTCTTATTCATTAACTTTATCACATGCTCATTGGGGCTCCAGCAATTAAACTTATAGTTCGTTTTTGTTTCATAACCTAACCGGCTGCAATAATATTTCATTCCTTCTGCTTTTTTCTCTGCTTTAAAATGGCGGCATGTCGCGCAGCAATGGAAATCTTTCATAAACACATACCCCTTTTATTTGTTTCACAATATGGGTCAAATACGATACTAAATCGTCAATTTACTTCATCAATCGATTACATCATTTTTTTGATATCCATTCATATTGAATATCAGGTAAATTTTCTTCATTTTCATGTCCTCTGCCAATGATTTTAAATCCATGCTTTTCATAAAATCGTTGTGCAATTTCATTTACTTCAAATGTGAATAATGTTAATCTCCCACATGATTGTGCTTTTACTTTATCTAGTAATGTTTGACCTATACCGATTCCTTGATAATCTATATGAATATAAAGTTGGCTTATTTCCTGTTCATTATAGGCAATCATGCCAACTACTTTTTCGTCAATTAACGCTAAATCTATTTGAAACTGTTCAGGTAATATATGATTTAAAAAATAAACGTGATTTTCAAAGCTGTGAATTTCTTTCTGACCAATAGCCTGCTCTTTACTAGCTCGCCACATATCTACTGTTTGTTCAGCATACTTAGGATTATATTGAGTAATTATGATCTTGTGTTGGTTCACTACAATACCTCCTCAAGTTTTGTTTACTGCTTTATATGTTGTTTTCCTGTAATAACTCGATGAAATACTACCAGCTATGAGTTTTTTAGCTTTTATAAAATTTCTCCCCCAGCTTCTTTCCATATTCAATCTGCAATATGAATCGAACTAAAAAAGGCCGATGCCTTGTTAAAGCATCGAACTCCGTTAATTGAGCTGTAAAACCTCGGAAGTTGGCTTGTTTGTTGAAGTTAAAGAGACTTGGCAAGACGGAATCCAAGGTCGTCTATGCAAAATGTCGGATGGCTGCGACGACGACACGAAGCCCCACACCCCCTGGCCTCTTCAGCCCAGCTACCTCCTCGGAAAATTCGATAGGAGCCGTACACTTGTTCATCATATAAATCCCAACACCACTCCCAAACATTCCCTAACATATCATACAGACCCCATGCATTCGGTTCTTTTCTTCCTACTTCATGGATTTTGCCTCCTGAATTTTCATTATACCAGGCAATCTTATCAAGCTCTCCGTATCTATAACCAGTAGTCTCTGCTTTACATGCATATTGCCACTCTGCTTCTGAAGGAAGTCGATAGCCGTCCGATTCCCAATCACAAATAATGTTTTCACCATCATTCCGAATAGAATAACACTCTTTCAGTCCAGCTTTCTGTGAAAGTAGATTACAAAAAGAAATGGCATCATTCCAAGAAATATTTACAACCGGTTTTAGATCTCCGTCAAAAGAATTAGGTGATTTATTTGTAATATCATAGTATAAACCTTTAGTTACAGGATAACGGGCAAGAAGAAACGGTTTTATTTCAGCTTTCCATTTGCTTTTTATTCGATCGTCTCTTAATTCTATTTCTCCCCCTGGAATTTTTACCATTGGATAGTCAATGAAACTCTTTTTTTCATTTGACACTCTACCTGCCTCCTAATGATCTTGGTTTGACTAATGACTCTATTAGTTGAAAAATCACATACTCTACTTAATAGCAATGTGAATTTCTATATTTCCATTAGGATAATATTTTTCAAAATCATAAGTATAAGCACTGTGCAAATTACCTTCTTTTTCTTCATCCCATATTTTGCTCCAAGTGTTAAAGATACCTTGTTCTTCATTGGTATCAACCTTAAATATCTTATATTTCTTGTCACTGGGAATTGTTATTAATGGTGTTGCTTCTCCTTCGATCGCAACACTTAAAGTATAGTCACCTTTATAATCCGTCTCATACCCATGATAAACACCGTATATACTGCTTTCATGCTCAGTTAAATCTGTTGAAGCAGCTTTCCACATATCTGTGATTTTTTGCATTACATGTTCATCATTAAAGTTATTTGTTCTAATGCTATTGATGATTGTTAACTTCATCAGTCTCCATCCCTTCAATTCGTTTTACTGTAAATAAATTCAATAAAACATTAAAATGACCTTCTTCTAAAAAAAAACTGCACCGTTTGTGGAAAAGAAAAATTTTGTCGGAACAGTGGTACCTGTTAATTTTTACAATAATATTAAATTTTTAAACACGTTTAATGTCTTACCGTATAAAAAAATATATAGTATGTTTTCCGCGAAATGTTGGCGAGACCCCTATCCGATGTTTCAGAAATAGGAACAACTTTACTTAACTTTTTAACCTCAGATGAGAATTTTAAGCTCGGGATCGTAGTAGTTGGCTTAGTAAAGCCAAAAAAAGAAGAACCACCTAATCTGCCAACTAGGTAGTTCTTCCGAAAAAGACAACTTATTTTGAGTGTTTCCAAAAACAAGGTAAGAAACCCCAAAAACTAACATCATGAAGTTTTTTTGGGATCAGGATGCTGCCACATTTTGATCTTTTTTATGGATTTTAATACGTTTTTAGTAACTCAATTTCCTTCATTAAATCTATATTGATTACACTAGTAAACATGGAGGTAATCTTTTGTGCCGAAAATTAGTTAATTGGATGTTCTCTTGTCAGAAACGCGCATTTTTAGTATTTTATCAATATCAAATTCGTTTCCAAGGTATTCGATTGAACTGTTAGCGAATAATGAATATCGCACATGAATATTTTTCATAACCGGCATCGTACTGAATTAGTTCCTTTGTTTTTTTAGATTATCCATAATTCTTCTGCCATGAAATCAGGTACGTTAGAATTTGTGTTAACGGAAGCAGCGAAAATACAATAATAGGATAATATGGAATGGTCTCGGAAACAAATGGATAGAAAAGCAGCAATACAGTGATCACTGGAAATGCGTACAACATGCTAATGTAGGCAGCACGACATGCGCGTGCCGTAATTAGCTGCTCTCGCTCATCATTTTCCGCAAACTCATCAGGCAGCCATATTGCCTTCGAAAACTCCTTACTGTTCCGCTTCTTGTGACGAAATGATAGAAAGGCAACGAACCCACCAATTGTAAAAAAGGCAATGAATGGCATGATATTTACTTCAAAAAGATAATCACGTGATGTATCCTTAAAAAATTCTACGATATCGATAGATACATAGTAAAAGACTGACATGGCCCAGCCAAATAAAATCAACATTATAATGATGGAAAATCCATTACGCAAAGCTTTCACACTTCATCATCCTCCCAATAAAAAATTTCTTCGATGGGCAGTTTAAAGATTCTGGCGATCTTCATTGCCAGCATTAGAGATGGCACATAGTTCCCCTTCTCCAACGCGACAATCGTTTGTCTTGTTACATCGACATCATCAGCAAGCTCCCCCTGCGTCAAATTATGCCTTGCACGTAATTCCTTTACCCGATTTTTAATTTCCATTAGTATTACCTCATATTTCCTTCAATTGCCTCTATTGTAAAGTAAAGTATTCATTTTGTAAAGTTAACTATACATATTACTTAAAATAGGGGTAGTACCAACAAAATGCTGATAACATACGTTAAGGGTCTGTTCAGAAAATCAGAGATTGCTGAGCACTTTATTGAGAAAGGGTTTATAAGGTTTTTTTTCCTTTTGAAGATATCCAATAACCCATTCCACCGCAAAGTAGCAAATAAGTGGAGTAATTTAGGGGCAACAGGAGCAAATTGATAATCAATGTTCAACAACTTTACTAAAATATTAAATTTTTAACCACGTTTAATGTCTTAGCGTATGTTTTCCGTAAAATGTTGGCGAGACCCCATATAACTATTCGTATACCTGGGGAGAAGTACACTAAATATAGTATTATTACCTACAGCCATCGGTATGTCTCTGGCAAAGAGTTTGAGAAATTAACCAAATATACGGAAGATTAATTAATCTCATTTTTCCTTTATAGACTCAAAGACTATAATTTTAAGTCCTTTTATCTTATTTCTTATGTAACCAATCTCCTGTTAGTCAAATAAAAAAAGGCTGTCTTCGTAAGTATTGTTGATATCCTTCTAGTTATTGCTATAACAAAAAAACTCGCTTCAAATCTTGGCGAGTTTTATCTGGTAGGTACACGATCTATTCTTAAACTAAAGCATCCGTTTGTTTAAGTGTAATCCTTCACAAACTTGGCTTAAATATGATTTGCTCTTCCCATTTTATTTCCGTCTGAAAAATAAATCAAATATTTTTGATAAAGTGGTTGACACAAGAATTGGGAATAGCATAAATAATAAAACAATTTCTCGAGGAGAGTGATTCTTTTTTTATGGCAAAAAGACGATACGGCTGCACTCCTTGAAATGAAGAACGCGTTAGTATGAAATCGAACAGTCTGGAATATTGGATAAAAGCATAAAACAGGCATTGCCTGTTTTTTATTTTAATTAGTGTAACTTATAGAACTTTTTTACCCAAATTTATAAAAAATTGGTTATACTTACATTGGAGGTAAAGAAGTATGAAAAAAATATCCCTCATGAACAAAGGAGAACTAAAAATGAGAAAACTCGTTCTATTTCTGCACGCATCGCTTGACGGTTTTGTAGAAGGTCCGAACGGTGAAATGGACATCGGCTGGGTTTCCTACGATGCTGACTTGGAGAAACACGCGAAAGAAATTCTGAGTACTGCCGACACTGTCATATGGGGACGTGGGACTTATCAGATGATGCACAGTTACTGGACATCTGTGCCTTCGAACCCCTCAGCTTCGCAGCATGAACGGAATCATGCCGAGTGGATCGAAAAGACAGCCAAAATCGTTTTTTCCACGACGCTGGAGAAAGTCGAATGGAACAATTCCAGACTGGTGAAAGAAGATGTCGAGGAAGAGATCAAGAACCTCAAACAGCAGCCAGGCAAGGATATGGTCATCCTCGGCAGTCCTAGGTTAGCACACTACCTTATGCAGCTTGATTTAATAGATGAGTATAAAATTACGGTTTCTCCCGTCCTGATCGGCAGCGGGTTGCCGTTATTCCAAGGTCACAAGGAGAAGATCAATCTTAAACTTATCGAAAACAAGACATTTGATTCTGGAGCCATAGCCCTCGTTTACCAGACGGTGAGATGACCTTGTCTCCTAAAGCAGATTACGTCAGATACGAGAGCATTCCTGTAGATCGTTAAATATCAGGTTTGAAAAAAATAAAGCCCCTCAGTAAGATATGAGTATAGACACCACTCTAACTCACAACTTTAGGAGGAACCCTACCATGAAGTTAGCTTGCCTAACTCTTACAAGTATAGTGAGACTAACAGCAAGCTATTTTACATTTTCTAATTGGTGTATAATAGTGTGAAGAAATTTTATACTAACGGAGGGTATGAAATGAAGATTTTGTTTGATGAAACATACACTTCAAAAGACGGAAAGCTTACAAGCAGGAATATTTGGTATGGATATGCTGATATATCTGTTGATGGTCACCATGGAAAAACCATTAAGCTTAATGAAGATTTTATGGATCAATTATGCGAATTAATAAAAAATGACTTATCTAAGAATGCAGCAAATGCGCCTACTCAAACTAACTGGTATTTCTATGGAAGTGCTGTAACTAAGGACGCTATTGGAGACAATATCCGTCCGACAATTATGGTTCGTGAGAGATCTGACGAGTTTATAACTAATTTTAATATCAGTGACCATGATTTTGCTGTAAATATTGATGCTATTCTGTTGTTTAAGGCGGATTTTGAAAAACGTTTAGCGAGTCATTGATGAGTAATATAAGTATAAGCATATTCAAACTATTTGAGGGGATGATTCCATAATGAATTCATTCTCCTTTTTCATGTGGTGGGAGTCTTTTTGTGTGGAGGAAAAGGACATTTAATAATACAGATTGTGAATAATTACACTTAAATTAAACTGCCCGTTAAGTCGAATAAGTAAATAGACCGCCGCAGCGATCCATCTTCAAAAGCACGTTGGAGATTTTTAATTTTTATACAGACGTTTTCCTCTTAATGATTTTGCCAATTCTTCTGGTATGTCAGACAATATATCAATTTGTTTTAATCGATCTTCCCCAACTATATAGTTTGGCAATGTGATAGAAATAACAGGTATCTTTATTTCATTTTCATCCTTCAATTTTAATGATTCTCCAATTTTAATACTGGAAGCATTTCTGATTATTTCTCCTGCTAAAATAAACCCTCTACCTGTAATCTTAAAAACATCTTTGATTTCAATCTCAAACAACTCTTCATCATCCTTTAGCCGTTGTTTTTCTAATAACAATACCACCAATTTTAAAAATTATTAATTTCTTATTGAACAAAACTGCTTCGTTAGCTTAAGAAGAAAGCCGCCAAAATTGGCAGCTGGATCTTCAACTCTTGCACCCGTTAGTAAAATAAGCACACTCTGAGACCTGTAAATTTAAATCCTATTCTTTACTTCTCATAATAAATTCTTCAAGGCTAATAATCTTATCATTTTCATCAATTATCATTGCTAAAGGTCCATCAATAATATTGCCACTACGAGAGTATAGGTTATAACCTACTGACCATTCACCTGGAACTCCAGTCAAAGTAAATAACTCAATAGAGAAATTATTATTAGGGTCTGCGTTAAATTCTTTTTCAAATTGTTTTGCTATTTCAAGTGCCTTCAATCTTTCTCTTTTATGTTTCTTTTTCAACTTTTTCACCTCACATAACATGTCTCCGAAGCAATCATTCTTCTTTAACAATTGCACCCGTTAGTTGCATAAGTAACAAATCAAACAGCTAAATTAACTTCCAAAAATCGCAATAAGCACCAATATACAAGTAGACCAATTTATTAATTGCATATATTTTCTTTTACTTTTTTCCTCTAATACATCATTGAATAAATCTAGTTTTAAGATTAATTTATTTATTATTAACTCAACTTTCGCACCTAAAAAAATGTGATGAGTTTCAATAAGGAATACGAAAAAAACGCAGGTTTACAAAACAATTCGTTCTGATTCAATATCATCATTAATGGCTACTTTGTATGCACCATTACGAATCCTTTTTAGTATTTCTCTTCCTTTTTCCTGTTCACCGTTTTCATAATAAAGATGTCCCAACTGATACATCATTTGTTCGTCGAATTCTCTTTTTGGTTCGTTATTTCTAAGATATTCAATTAATGACTCTGCATCAGGAATTGATTTAAAGAAATGGAGTATGACCTTTTCAATATCCTCCACCAAAACTTTATCGAACCCTTCGCCAGTCTTAACGTTATAACGCATCTCCCAATTTGATTCGAATGATTTTTGCTTTGATATTTCAGCTTCAGACAATTCCTGTCCATAATAAACATCAGAAGGTTTCTCTTGGCTATATGCTTCTAAGTAATACCAATCATCAACACTGGCGGGCAAATTATACGCCCATCTTACCACTTCTCCAAAAGAAAGACCGCAAATGATTGTGTTAAGTTTATCGCTTTCCTGTATTCCAAGTTTGGTGTATAAAGATGGTATTGCAATACTTGTGTTATAAGTAAAACTTGCCGTCGTTCGATGATTTCCTCTTGAGTATTGCACTTCACAAATTTCAATAATCCCTTCACGTTCTCTATAAAAAGTCTTTCCTTTCTTTTTGAATCCGTGCTTTTTATATTCAGGTGTAATCACCTGTTTAAAGGCATCGTGCAACATTTCCTTGTAATTGTATTTTTCAATAAGTTTATTGTACTCTTCCCTATTAAAATGACTATTCATATTCAACCTCTCTTCGAATAACAATGATTACATTTACCATTTTGAACGAATAATTACTCGTTTTTCAACTAACCTCCCGTTAGTGGAACAAGAAAAGCTGCCAAAATGACAGCTCTGATCTTAAACTCTAGCACCCAGTTACTTTAAGTACAATCCTTCACATTGTCTTTGAAAAGTTGTATTTGAATCATTTTAAGGTCAAAAATTATTGGGTCCGAAAGGATTTTCTGGTGGATATTCCTCTAACTTATCAGCTGTTCTTTCATCTGGTGAAGTCGCCCCAGATTTTTTGTCAAAATAAATGGCTATTCCAGCCAATATAATGATAGGTGTAAATATATAAATCCAAATCATCATAACACCTCCAAACTAAAAACTAACCAACGAATTACTAATATTATATTACAAATTTAACTTTTTTTTACAATATTTTTAAACAAAAACTGCCCCGTTAGCACAATAAGAAAAGACCGCCGCAACGATCCCATTTCTTTAACTCTTGCACCCGTTAGCCATCCATG
>NZ_JBALPG010000089.1:0-26544 GCF_036965245.1 Neobacillus drentensis | reverse complement strand
GATATAGAGTTTACTAAAATAATTGATGTATTCAAGGAAGGATATAAGATAAGCCCCATAAATGCTGGTTTGTTTCTTATCATCATCGTGATTCTAACCACAAGTGTTAGTGGTCATTTTATCAGGATTTTATTAGGATCGTTGCCTAACCAGCTGTTATCCTTTGAAGGAAAGTATTCATTTAAGACAGACAGACAAGAAGAATACTATGCAAATAAAAGTATGGGCAAAAAGGGTTTAACTGAGGAGTATCATTACACTATTTTTTCAAAACATGACCTTTCACGCGGGAAATTAATTGGTTATATTGAAAGACTGCTAGTTTTAGTATTGACATTTTACAATGCCTATCCTGCAATCGGGTTTATTGTTGCAGCAAAATCTATTGCCAGATTCAAACAAATGGACGATAGGGATTGGGCGGAGTATTTCTTGCTCGGTACACTAACCTCAATGTTCATAGGCATTTCACTCGGGATATTATTGCGCGAAGTTTTGACTTGATATATTTTTTTAGCTGCCTAAACAGAAGGCAGCTTATTTTTTTTATAAAAAGGTGGCATTATTTGCAACAATTTCATATAATTAAATAAAAGTTGCCCTTAGGAAAGATTTTGAGGAAGGGGAAAGAGAAATGGATAAACCTAAAATAATTAAATTGCTAGATGGGGAAAAAGGAAATGTAATTAAAATTACTTCTTTAAATTTAGATGGTGTAATGAGAAGAAGATTATTAGATTTAGGATTTGTAACGGGTGCAATCGTTGAAGTTGTTCGTAAAAGTCCTTTAGGAGATCCGATCGCCTTTCGTGTAAGTCAAACGACGATTGCCCTCCGTGAAGAGGAAAGTTCAAGAATAGAAGGGGAGCTGGTGTCCAATGGGGAATGAGTACCGGATTGCATTAGCCGGAAACCCGAATACTGGTAAAAGTACATTGTTTAATGCTTTAACAGGTCTTAGGCAGCATACGGGAAACTGGGCAGGAAAAACCGTTTCCCTGGCGAAAGGCAGTTTATCTTTTAAAGATAAGACTTTTCATCTCATTGATCTGCCTGGAACTTATTCTCTGTTTTCGAATTCAACAGATGAAGAAGTGGCGAGAAACTATATCGTTTTTGAGAAACCAGATGTAACGCTTGTTGTATTAGATGCAACCTCATTGGAACGGAATTTCAACCTAGCCTTACAAGTGTTAGAAATGACAAAAAATGTTTTGATTTGTATTAACTTAATTGATGTCGCGGAACAGCAAGGTATTCACATTAATGAACGGCTTTTGACCAATCGATTAGGAGTACCTGTCATCAAAATTTCGGCGCGGAATAAAAAGGGGTTCCCAATGCTCCTCGATACAATTGATCGTATTGTATCAGGGGCGATTGAATGCCAGCCAGCTCGGTTGACATATCCTGAAGAAATTGAAGAAAAAATTAACAAGATTGAACCTAAGGTGCGTGAAATGGTTGGAAATCACATCTCTTCCCGCTGGGTTTCTTTAAGATTGTTAGATGGTGACGAGTCATTACTCAATGAAATTAGCAAACGATTGATACCGGAGGGGGTTTAGTAGATGAGTATTCAAGAGCTTTATACAGAAGCTCAAGCGTTGTCATCATCTAAGCTAAGAGATGATATAGTGGAACATCTTTACGACCGCAGCCATACATTATGCCGCGACGGAATTTCCTATACAAAATCAAATAGAGATACACGAACAGAAAAACTAGATGCAATTTTTACTTCACCGATTTTTGGTTTCCCGATTATGATTGTGATGCTAGGCGTATTGTTTTATATAACAATCGCTGGAGCGAATATCCCATCATCAATGCTCGCTGAGTTATTTGGGGTTATCGAAGGGTATATTACCTCATTTTTTACTTTCCTTCACGCTCCGGATTGGCTGCATGGTGTGCTTGTTCTTGGTTTATATCGGGGAACATCCTGGGTGATAAGTGTAATGCTGCCGCCGATGGCTATCTTTTTTCCAACCTTTGCCCTTTTAGAGAATTATGGTTATCTACCACGTGTGGCTTTTAATATGGATCGATTGTTTAAAAGGGTTGGGGCGCATGGAAAGCAATCATTGACAATGGCAATGGGGTTCGGCTGTAATGCCGCAGCTGTCATTTCAACGAGGATTATCGAATCGCCAAGAGAACGGATGCTTGCAATTCTGACGAACAATTTTGTGCCATGTAATGGGCGCTGGGGTACATTAATCCTTCTAGCCTCATTATTTATGGCTGCCAATTTTACCGGTGGTATTAAGTCGCTTGTCACCACTGGGGTTATTGTCGGAATTGTTCTATTTGGGATTATCGTGACATTTTTTGTTTCATGGGCACTCTCAAAAACTGCTTTAAAAGGAGTTCCGACACATTATACGTTAGAGCTGCCGCCATATCGGAAACCAAAAATTTTTGATACCGTTATTCGTTCTTCGTTAACAAAATCATGGTCTGTGCTAGTCAGAGCAGTAAAAGTAGCTGCACCTGCCGCTATCTTAACGTGGGTATGTGCAAATATTTACATTGGTGATACAAGTATATTGATGTATACGGTGGAATTTCTAGACCCGTTTGGAAAATTACTTGGTCTTGATGGTTATATCATGATGGCATTTATACTAGGGTTGCCGGCAAATGAAATTGTCCTGCCAATTCTATTAATGGGGTATTTATCTACCGGTTCGTTAACTGAGGTTGATAGCTTGGTTGATTTGAAGCAAATCTTTCTTGATCACGGCTGGACATGGCTTACAGCATTGAATATGATGTTGTTTTCACTCTTACATTATCCTTGTGGAACAACGCTTCTTAATATTTATAAGGAAACGAAGAGCAAAAAGTGGACATTTCTTGCCTTCCTCATTCCAACCATAATCGCCATCATTGTTCCATTAATCATTACACAGACGGTAAGAATGTTCGGTTTAATATAAAAATAAGACACCACTTTTATTCTGGTTATGGAGAAAAAAGTGGTGTCTTTTATGTATTTGTATTGTTGAGTCCAATCGAATGGTTAAAATTCATTCATTTTAGAGATACTGTTTGAATGGATAGTTATTAAATGAAGGAAAGGAGAGTTACGTATGAGTAAAATTGAAGTAGGGGAAATTTTTACGATAAGCGATGAGAGTGATAATGAACAGGAAGTAGAAGTGCTAGGGGTAGTGACGATTGAGGGGGCAGACTATGTTGCTGTCGGGTTTGCGGAGGATGTTAGACAAGAAACGGATGACGATATTGATATTTTCTTTTTAAAGGTTGATGAAGATGGTGATTTTTCCGCCATTGAAAGCGATGAGGAATTTGAAAAGGTTTCTGCCGCGTTTGATGAAATGATGGATGAAGACGAGTAATTAAGGAGCGAGAGAGGAAAAACCTCTCTTTTTTCTTTATCAAGTTCAATTGGAAAAATTATGTATGTATATAGTTTGTTTTGGAATACTAGCATTGAGAATATAAAAGAAGACTCGTCCGTCGATTGGTAAGCCCCTAAGGAGGAAGACAGAGACGTATTTACACTTATGCTTGAAAGGAAATTTATACTTTCCAATCAGCCAAAAAAGGAGAAAATGCATGTTAATTGAAGATGGGACTAAATATCAAATTTCGCAAACTATTAAAGATTTTTTCAATTCTGCTGAGACCATGCTGGTAAAAAGCAATAATGGGATTACAGTACAGTTTATTCTGGGAGATAACAAAGGTCATGGGTCCATGCCGGTGGAGCATTTCCATTATTTATTAAAAAAGACTAATTTAACGCTCATTCCTAATAAAAGATCCTTATTAAATACGGATATGAATGAGGAACAAATCGGATAATTTTAATGCATTGCTTCGAGAAGAGGTAATGCATTTTATATTTCATTGATTTAATTTTATACTATAGGGTATCAACTAGTGTAGGGAGTGATTAAATTTATGAAAACAAATAGTGTTAAATTGTCAGATGCGAAAATCGCGTATGTAGATATGGGTGAAGGGAAGGCAATTGTTCTTCTACACGGTTTTTGCGGGAGCTCTCTTTATTGGGAAAAAGTGATTCCTGAACTGTCAAAAAACTATCGTGTAATTGCCCTAGATCTTCCAGGGCACGGGGAATCGAGTATGGACAAAGGATATTATTCAATTGAAGAGTATGCGGAAAAGATAAAGGATCTTTTAGATCAATTGAATATCCAAAAGGTAACAATGTTTGGACATTCATTAGGAGGCTATATTACACTTGCCTTTGCTGAAAAATATAGTAACCTTTTAAACGGTTTCTCGCTTGTTCATTCCACTGCCTTTCCCGATTCGGAAGAAGCGAAAAAGGGCAGAGTAGCGAATACAGAAAAGGTACAGCAAGAGGGGATTAAGTCTCTTATTGATGGTTTGGTACCAAAGCTATTCTCACCAGATAACGTAGAGGAAGATCAGATTAAAGAGGTAAAAGAAATAGGGTACTTAACTACTCCACAAGGTGCCGTTAGTGCATTGACCGCGATGAAGAATCGGATTGATCGAAATCCTGTATTAGAGGCCACTCCTTTGCCAGTACTTTTGATTGCAGGTGAACTGGATCAAATCATTCCAGCAGAAAAAACTTTTTCGGTGAGCAGAGATAACATCAAACAGAGGTTAATAAAAAATTCTGGACATATGAGTATGTACGAAAACCCTACTGATCTTCTTTCAGGAATGAACGATTACTTATCAAGTATATAGCATCGAAGTTCATTGTATTATATCCGAATAAAAAAATTCCCAACTTGTATTTGGTTGGGAATTTTTTTCATTTATTCTGCATCTGCTGGGGATAATCCCATGAAAACGCCATCAAAAAATACTGCCATAAATTTTGTTCCTTGCTCATTTTCAAAAGGTACTCCAACCATTACCACGCCATATGTATTATTTTTGAATACTTCAACGGTATTAGCACCAGTCCATTTTAAGTCATCTTTTTTAAGATCATTTTTCACTGCTTTAAACGCTTCACTGCTGATTACATCGGCAACGATTTTATTTCTTTCAGATCCTAAAATTGGTGTAACATCGCAACCACACTCTTCAGATAAAGCTTCTGGTTGGTGGGTTTCTGCTGCTTTAGCAGTATTCCCAGTTGTCACAAAAAGTGTTAATGCAATCATGCCTCCAAATACTACAGATAAAAATTTCTTCATCCATTTTTCCTCCTTATTTTAAACTTCTTTTACTTTTATTCTCTCTTTTTCGACAAACTCCTTCAAAAACTTTGGAAAAAAATACGACAAATGCCAAAAATTATGACGGCTTTGTGTCAATTAAGATTTGATTTCGAGGCACTAATTCCGATAAAAACGAAAAGCTGTACACTCTTTAAGGATGAGAGTACAGCGGTTTAATTACCTATTTTTTTGCCGAATAATACTTTCCCAGTACATTATTTGAATCATTTAAAGCTTCAAAAATTGTTCCTGTTAAACTATGTGGTCCTTTTGCATCAAGTCCGACTTCCCAGAGCATCATGCCGCCAAAGCCATGATCAAGTGCCAGTGTTGTTTTCTTTTTCATGGTGGCATCGCCATTATAATAGTAGGTTGTCCCATTCATGCTTACTGTATCTTTTGTGGAATTTGCCGGGTCTTGGTTTATGATAGCACTATAGGATACCTGTTTTATTTTAGGATCCTCCGGTTGGGCATAAAACGGAACACCCAACACCAATTTTTCTTTTGGAAGATTATTATTGTCAAACAAATCTGCCCAATAGTTTACTATTTTCTCTGTAAACGGATAGGGAGATAAATTTGCAGCATGATAGCCATCATCCCATTGACCGTCATATGCCATAATATTGACATGGTCAACATCATGGAACATCGACGGTTCATAGACGACAAAGCCAATTTCGGTTAATGTTACGGCATGGATTTTTGAATAAACAGCTATCGACAACTCCATATTTTTTGGATGAAGTTGTGCACTTAATTCTTTCGTAAAAAGAGCAAGATTTTCGGCATCCGCTTTGGAATGGGGATGTTCAAAATCGATATCAATACCGTCAAGATGCTCCCGAACTGCAATACT
The DNA here is from genome assembly GCF_036965245.1 of Neobacillus drentensis. Classification (GTDB taxonomy): domain Bacteria; phylum Bacillota; class Bacilli; order Bacillales; family Cytobacillaceae; genus Neobacillus; species Neobacillus drentensis_G. Next base: position 20,478 of record NZ_JBALPG010000089.1, on the reverse strand, counting down.
AGTAAGCTCATTCACTAGTTTTGTCCTGGATGCAGGATTAGAAATAGCGGTTTTAAAATACTCATATGATTCACCGCCCTTGATATGATACCATCCGCCAACAGCAAGCATCACCTTTGTATCATATTTTTCTGCTTCTGAAACGACTGTCCTTAGATTTTTTAACGCAGTATCGCCATTTAGCAAAATTCCTCCTTCCTTTGTCGGATGGGCAAAGGAGAAGATGACATGCGTTAATTTGGAGTAATCCACTACATATGGGTCGCGGAAATCCTGTACATACCCAATGAGAACTTTTGATTGTGATTTTTCCACCTTTGGTAATTCTTTTGTCTCCGGCTTGATGGCCGATTTTGGTGCTTGCTTTATATTAACCGTTTTTTCATTTGCTTTGTTAGTGGAGAATAAAACTCCAGTCAAAATACCTCCAATGAAGGTAATCGTAATTACCAGTGTTAGGAGGAGTGCGGGTTTCTTCATAGGATGTATTCCTCCTTAGTTTTGTTACCAATAAAAATTGTAACAGAAAAAAGGAGAAAATTTGGCTGGTAATATCCACCTATACGCTTGCAGTAAGAAAAGAAATTTGAAAACCACTGCTAATTTTTGATATAGTAACTTGGTTAATGTTAATAATAAGTATAATTTTATATATAATATAAGGTGGTAGACATGACTCAAGAATATAGAGTGTTATTGTATTACAAATATGTATCGATAGAGAATCCTGAAGAAGTTGCGAATGAACACCACCAATTCTGTACGGATTTAGGTTTAAAAGGACGGATTATCATCGCTGCTGAAGGAATTAATGGCACAGTGTCAGGCAACATCGAACAGACGAACGCCTATATGAAATACATGGAGGCACATCCTTTTTTTTCAGGGACTATTTTTAAAATTGATGAAGCATCCGAGCATGCATTTAAGAAAATGAAGGTTCGTTACAGACCTGAGCTTGTTACATTACGTTTGGAAGATGATGTTGACCCGAATGTGCTAACAGGAAAACATTTGATACCGAAGGAATTCTTTGCCGAAATGCAAAAAGAAGATACCGTAGTGATTGATGCTCGAAATGATTATGAATATGATTTAGGCCATTTTCGCGGGGCGGTTCGACCAGATATATTGAATTTCCGTGACTTGCCACAATGGATCCGAGAAAATAAAAAGGAATTTGAAGGCAAGAAGATTCTCACTTATTGTACGGGTGGAATCCGCTGTGAAAAATTTTCCGGCTGGCTCCGACAAGAGGGATTTGAAGACGTATCACAGTTAGAGGGCGGGATTGTCACTTACGGAAAAGATCCAGAAGTCCAAGGGGAGTTATGGGATGGACAACTCTATGTATTTGATGAGCGCATTAGTGTTCCTGTGAATCGAAAAGAGCATGTCATCGTAGGAAAAGATTATTTCACGGGTGAAGCATGTGAACGCTACGTGAATTGTGCTAACCCGGAATGTAATAAAAAAATACTATGCTCGGAGGCAAACGAGCATAAACATTTACGCAGTTGTTCACATAAGTGCAGGGTTCACCCTCGGAACCGCTACATTGCTGAGCATGGATTAAGTGAAGAAGAAGTAAATGAAAGATTAACGGCAATCGGAAAAGAAGTAATTATATAATGAAGCATGGGGCAGGTCATCCGAATGACCTGCCTTTGTTATTTCTTATCTTGATTCTTACATAAAAAAGGAAAACCAATGATAAATATGGAATATACCTTTGAATGCTATTCCTTTTTTGGAAAAATTAACTCACTCAGTTGTAAACGAGAAAGGAGCAATAAAATGACGACATACAAGAGCAGAAGCGAAGTGCCTAGCAATGAAAAATGGAATTTAGCAGATATCTATTCGGATGTCAGTAAATGGGGAGAAGAGTATCTGCTGATTGAAAAAATGGCGGATAAACTAAAAAAATTTGATGGTGAAATACACGATGGCCATTCTCTCTATCAATACTTAAAACAAAGAGAGGAGTTATCCTATTATTTTAATAAGGTTTATGCATATGCCATGTTGAAGGTGGACGAAAATACGAAGGTAACAGAAGCACAAGCCCTTTTAGACCGAGCAAAACAGCTAAGTGTAAAAGTGAGCGCCGCTACTTCATTCTTCCTGCCTTTTTTATTAGGTCTCGATAAAGAAACATTACAGGGCTACATAAAGACTGAAGAAAAATTATCCTATTTTGAAGAGGATTTATGGGAGTCGTTTCGCTATAAGTCACATGTGCTCAGCAAAGAGAAGGAAGAACTTCTCTCGCAATTAGGCGAGGCATTGTCTGTTCCAGGTCATACTTTTGGAATGATCAATAATGCGGATATCAAGTTTGGGGAGGTTACCGGTAATAATGGTGAACGTGTGGAACTTACAAGGGGGATGTATGCAAAGTTAATTGAGGATGAAGATCGAGAAAAGCGCAGAGAAGCCTATAAAGCATACTATCAGCCCTACGTGCAGTTGAAAAATTCAATAGCTTCAACACTTGCAGCGGCTATTAAAAATAATGTGACACTGTCTCGGGTCCGTCAATATCCTTCTGTACTTGAAAAGGCCTTATTTGGGGATAAGGTTGCAAAAGAGGTTTATGAAAATCTTATACAAACAACGAAAAACAATATTGCACCACTTCATCAATATACTCGTATTCGGAAGGAAAAGTTGAAACTCGATGAACTACGTCAATATGATATGAGTGTCCCACTCGTAAGCGGCGTCAAACAAGTGATTTCTTATGAGGAAGCGTATGAAACGATGTGCAAAGCCTTAGCACCTTTAGGAGAGGATTATATCGGTATTCTTCAGGAGTTTAAGGACGGGAGGTATATTGATGTAAGAGAAACTCCAGGTAAGCGTTCTGGTGCCTACAATCTAGGTGTATACGGCGTCCATCCGTTTATTCTTCTTAATCATCAGGACGATTTGGATAGCTTGTTCACATTGGTTCATGAATGCGGTCATGGTGTCCACAGCTGGCTGAGTTCCAAGCATCAGCCGCAAATTACAGCCGGTTACAGTATCTTTGTTGCCGAAGTTGCATCAACCGTCAATGAAGTCCTATTGATTAACTATTTATTAAGCAATGAAAAGGATGATAATATCCGAAGGCATTTACTGAACCATTTTATCGATCAATTTAAAGGTACATTTTTCACTCAAGTAATGTTTGCAGAGTTTGAGATGCAAACGCATGAAATGGCTGAAAAGGGTCAACCATTAAATGTAGAAGTGTTTAACCAAATCTATGAGAGATTGTTTAGGGATTACAATGGAGATGACGTTGTGTTTGATGAGGAAGTAAAGTATGGATGGTCAAGAATTCCTCATTTTTATCGACCATTTTATGTGTATAAGTACGCAACAGGATTTGCTTCTGCAATTCATTTGGCAACAAAGATTCTTGAAGGTGATGAAAAAACATTGACATCGTATTTGGAATTCTTAAAAAGCGGCAGCTCGGATTATCCGCTCGAACTGTTAAAAAAGACGGGAGTAGATCTAACCACACAATACCCGATTGAAAACTCCCTTAAACGTTTTGGGGAACTGGTAGAAGAGTTTTCAAAGATATAAGGGAAATCTATATGATTATAAAAGGCCTAACCTCTACTTTTTTAGCCTATACCCAAGAGGTTAGGCTATCTTTCTACTTTTTTTTACAATTTCTACCCCAAATATCTCAGAATAATGATAAAATAGGCGGTAATAATAACCATTTTTTACATTCAAGGGGGAATTTCACATTGGACGCAAAGTTTAAAAAGCCAAAAGGATTCGGGGAAATCCTGGATCATACCTTTAGTTTAAGTAAAAATCGTTTCAAAGAATTTTTCATGATTTTAATTATTTTTATGGGCCCTGTCTACTTGATTCAAGCTATTATTCAATTCGCTTCAGGTACCAGTTTTTTTAGACAGGTCGGGACTGGTGATAATTGGTTTGAAGAAAATCTCTCAAGCTTTATAGATTCAGGATCGTTTGATTCGAGCAGTTTAGATTTGGGTATCGGCTTTATCGTGGTCAGTTTATTTAGTGCTCTGCTATTCCCAGTTGCAGAGGCAGCGATCCTGTTTGCGATTAATCATATTCGGAATGAGGAAGAGTTTACGGTGGGCTCCGTTATCAAACAAGCATTCTCACGTTTTTGGCCAATGTTTTGGAGCAATATCTTGTTTGGTTTAATCGCGTTTATAATCATCATTATTCCTCTTGTCCTAATCATTGTAGGATTCGCTTCTGCATCGGTAAATCCAATAGCTGGAATTCTTTTTGGAATCCTGTTGTTTTTCGGATGTGCGATCGGGATTGGACTTTTAATAACCCGCTGGAGCTTTTATTTTGGTTCGGTGGTGCTTGATAAGACTTCTCCGGGATTTTCGAGAAGCTGGAGACTATCAAAGAACCGAACTTGGGCGTTGATGGGACTATATATTGTGTTTTACATTATCTCCTCAATAATAAGTACTGCTATACAATTTACCTTTGGTGCCTTTTTAGGTACAAGTGTTTTATTATATATGATTTCAAATATGGCATCACTGTTTACGACGATGATATTCTCAGTAGGTTATGGGGTTATGTATCTTGATTTGAAAACGAGACATGATGCTGATGATTTAAAGGATTTGATTGACGACTATAAGACCATTTAAGGTGAAACTTAAATCAGTGGGGGATTCTTTCATTCCCCACCAATACTTCCTGCCCTTTATAAAGGGATAAATAAACCTATTATGTTAGGTGATGATTATGTTAGATGCAAACAAGGCACGAGATGACCTTGAAAATATTTTAAATACAAAAGAGTATAGAGTTTATTACAATGATTCTAAAGGGTTTATCCAAATCTGGTGGGAAAAAGCAAAAGAATGGATCGCAGAACAGCTGGAAAAGTTGTTCCCTGCCATTAAATCAGCCAGCAGTGCTTCAGGACCAATTTTAATAGCAGTTATTGTGATGGTTATTATTCTTTTAGCATTATCAGCATACTTTCTGATTCGGAATACAAGACGGAATTTGATTTTGCGGAAGCAAAAACCACTGCAATCGATGAAGGAATTAAATTGGACGTTCGAGCGGCATCTTGAAGAGGCCAGGAAACATGAAGTATTAGAAGAATATTCTTTTTCAACCCGCCACCTGTTTTTATCCTTACTTCTTTATTATCACGAAAAAGGATGGCTTGAGGCAAGAATTTGGAAAACGAATTGGGACTACTACGATGAACTTCGGAAAAACGATCCACTAAAAGCCGATCAATTTTACCGCCTTGCCCACTTTTTTGAAGATGTGACGTATGGCGAACGAACGGTGAGTAATGAGGAATATGTTCAATTCAAATATGAAGCAATGAAATGGCTCGGTGAAAGGGGGGAGGAAGGTATTTCATGAATTCACAATCAAAGGTAAGAACATGGATTTGGCTGATTGTTCTACTCATCCTATTTTTAACGATAAGTTACTTTTCCTTTTCACCAAAGCCACAAGTCTATCCAAGCTATGTGACGGATTCTCCTTCTCCAACCGGTGTAAAGGCATTTTATACATATTTAAAGAAAGAAAAGGAAGCAAAGAGCTGGAACCATGCACCTGAAATGCTGCCTAATGGGAAAGGAAATCAATTACTCGTTATGGTCGAACCGTCATTTTATCCAGAAAAGGATGTAATGGAGGATTATGTTAACTTCATGAAGGACGGAAATACCATTTTGTTATTACAAACCAACCCTAAAGGGATGTTTGATGTAAACACTGAGTTTACGGAACAAAAAGCCTCTCCTAATGACAAAAAGAAGGATGTATTTGATCAGTCACATGGCACTTATCGGGCTGAGATTAGTTCCCCAATCCGTTTACAAACCATGAAAGAAGATGTGGTTTTATTGAGTGATCGCAAGGAAACCATAGCGCTCAAACGCACTTATGGTAAAGGTCATTTGATTGTAGGGATTGCTCCTGAATGGATGACAAATGAAAACCTATTAAAAAATGATCATTTACCACTTCTTCTTTATCTATTAAATGAAGGTAAAGCGCAGACCATTTTGTTTGATGAATATATTCATGGCGGGGAAAATGCCTCTACTATTTGGAACGTCTACCCAATGTGGTTTTTACTGCTTGTTTTACAAGGAATCTTAATCATGGTTCTTTGGCTATGGTTTAAAGGGAAACGATTCGGACCAATCTTCTTTCCAAGGGAAGAGTCGGTTCGTTTTAGCGATGAGGGAATTCAAGCAATTGCTGCTTGGTACCTCAGAGGCAAACGGTATCATGACTCATTACTGATACAAGCAGATTATGTCAAGCTACTGTTACAAGAGCGCTGGCAAATTCCATACAGCCGGGAATGGCAGGATCTTTCTAGTTATTTTGAAAGAAAATGGCTTCAAATGCCTGCTCGTGAAATTAAGTCTTTTCTTAATGGATTGGTCACCATCCTTGAAAAAGAAAAAATAAGTAAACAAGAATATCTATTATGGTCGAGAAAACTGGAGCAATTACGAAAAGAGGTCGGAGAATGAAAACAGAATTAACAGCGTTTTTAGAAAAATATGAGGAGCGGATTATTGGGCAGAGTCTTAATCTAAGGCTTTTGTTATCTGCCATTTTAGCAGGGGGACATGTACTTTTAGAAGGCGTACCAGGCACCGGAAAAACACAAATGGTACGAACGCTAGCGGGGCTACTTGGCGGCAGCTTTAACCGGATTCAGTTTACACCTGATTTACTGCCAAGTGATATCACTGGCAGCATGATCTATAATATGAAGGAAAGTTCATTTCAAACACTGAAGGGACCTATTTTTACTAATATTTTGCTAGCCGATGAAATCAACCGGACACCTGCAAAGACGCAGGCTGCATTATTAGAAGCAATGGAAGAAAAGCAAGTAACGATCCAAGGTGAAACGTATCCATTGCCAGAAGTATTCTTTGTCGTTGCGACACAAAACCCGATTGAATTTGAAGGGACTTACCCGCTGCCGGAAGCACAGCAGGACCGTTTCTTGTTTAAGCTGAATATTGATTTTCCAACATTTGAGGAAGAGAAAACTGTATTAAGAGAAGTAATAGAAAACAGCTTCGATGAAAAGTTAGTAGCATCAATTTTAGACATGGACGCTTTTTTAAGAATTAGAAAAGAAATTGAAAAAGTGACGGTTAGCGAGAATGTGCTAGACTATACGATGCAAATTGTCCGAAAAACACGTGATATTGAAGCCATTCGCTACGGTGCTAGTACAAGGGCGGGAATCTCGATCGGAAAAGCGGCACAATCATGGGCATACCTGGCCGGTCGTGACTATGTGACACCGGACGATATCAAAATGGTTGCCAAACCGGCATTAAGACATCGTATTCAGTTATCTCCACATGTAGAATTGGAGGGAGCAACCGTTGACCAAATCATTGAAGAGCTTGTGGGGTCGGTTCCTGTTCCAAGATAGAGGGATTTTACCGACAAAACGGCTATTGCTGCTCTTTCTCGTCCTCTCATTCGCATTATTGATTGGAACGGGATGGGGAATATCATGGAGTTACGTCATTACTATTAATCTTGTTGTATTTTTTGTAAGTCTAGTAGACTTACTCTTTTCACCGAAAAAAAATCAGCTTTCCTTTCATCGAACGGTAGCTGATGAATTAGAAAGGGGTATTACCTATCAGGTAAAGATTGTGGTTAAGAATACCTCTTCCTATGCGTTTACATACCGGATGATCGATGGCTTACCACAGTCATTCAAACGCCCGTTTCCTCTTGTTGGAAAAATACCGAAGGAAGCAACAATGGAGATCTCGTATGATACGATTGCTACTGAAAGAGGAAAGTATGAAATCGGTAACCTTTATTTTCGCTATACGAGCCTTTTGGGTTTATGGGAGAAGCAAACAACCCTAGGAATAGAGGATTCTGTGAAAGTTATTCCGGATTTGACCGAGACAAAGCAGTATTTGGAAAATGCACAGCAATTTTTAAAATACGAAGGGTTAACAATTCGCAGACAGCGAAGTGGTGTTGGTGATTTTTCTAAGATAAGGAGTTATGTGGTGGGGGACGATCCCCGTAAAATCAACTGGCGTCAAACGGCAAAGCTACAAGAAGTGATGACCAATGAATACGAACCTGAGCATGGGAAGTATATTACGATTTTACTTGATTGCGGAAGAATGATGGGCGCCGAATTGAAGAACGGAAACCGTTTAGAGAGGTCGTTAGAAGCGGCATTGACCGTAACGGCAGCCGCTCTTCAAAAAGGCGATTATGTCTCTGTCCTTGCATTTTCAAAGGAAATCAAAGTATTTGTGCCTCCAGCGAAAGGAATGGCACACTTACAGACGATTCTTCAAGCAATCTATCATCTGCAAGTGGATGCAGCTGAGTCAAACTATGCAGCAGTGCTGCAATACTTAGAAATGGTTCAAAAGAAAAGGAGTCTACTTTTATTATTTAGTGATGTCAGAACTTTTCTCCATGAGGAAAGCGCGCTAATCTTATTAAAGCGGCTTCGGCAGAGGCATTTATTTTTCATGATTGGAATAGAGGATCAAACACTCATTAAGAGAGCATGTGAGGAGCCAGGTACGGTACAAACAGCGATGGTGAAAAGTATTGCCCAGCAACAGCTGCTATTTAAGAAACGGGAAAAAAGCAAATGGGAAAAACAAGGCCTCCAAATGATAGAGGCCCGTGAAGAAAAGTTAGTCATTGCCGCCGTATCCCATTATATTGATATTATGAATCAAAATCTTCTATAGCATTAGATTTGCGTAAGTTTAGCTTTCCGATTACAACATAAAGAATTAAGCCGATAACCGTTAGGAAAGCAACAAAATATTTTGCTTCTAGAGAAATCGCGGCTGGGGTGATAAAGCCTTCAACGACTCCGGCGATGACAAACAAGGGAAGTGTCCCAAGCAGCAGTTGTACCGATCGTTTCGCATGATGTTTTAATTGATAGCCTCTTGTGTATTGACCGGGAACAAAGAGCTTATAGCCCATTAACAGACCGGCACCGCCGGCAATAAAGATGGCTGTAAGCTCGATCATTCCGTGTGGTACGATATAAGCCCAAAAATCATAGGATTTCTCGTGATGCCAAAAAAGGGCAGCGAGTGCGCCGATGAGGATACCATTATAGACGAGCAAATAAACTGTTACAAGCCCAAATGTAATCCCTCCAGCAAAGGCGAAGATGGCTACCTTGATATTGTTGGTCATAATGCTAGCAGACATGAGAGAGGAGTCGACCGCTCCATTCCCCTCCCCGAGGTGGTCAGGATTAACACCTTGAGCGATTTCCGCCGGGAGGATGGCATAGATATGCAGCGGATCATTCATGACAGCAATAAAGCTCCCTACGGCACCAATGATAAATAGGATCATCGCCACCACAACAAACTTCCATTGCTCCACTAATAACCCAATAAATTTGGTGCTGAAAAAATGGCGAATTTGTTTAAAACTAGATACTTGATCCTTATACAACAGGTTATGTGATTTAGAAACAAGTCCATTCAAATATTGTGTTACTTCGTCATTTGGGAAGTAGGTTTGACTGTAGGAAAGATTCTGTGCTGTCTTTTGATAGAGTCGATGGTATTGTGTAATCGTATCACCTGTAATTGCATTTCTGCGTTTACTCATGGTTAATACCAATTGTTCAAGCTGTTTCCATTCTTCACGATGCATTTTTACGAATTGTTTGACGTTCATTTTCACACCTTCTTTTAGGGAGCTATGTAATTTTTATTCTCTTTCTCCTTATTATAGAAAATTAGTAGAAAAATAGAAACAACATTAGAAAAAATCAACCGTGTAAAGGGGGAATTTTTATGAATGAAGACCGTTTAGATATTAAAACACCTGAATACGTTTCGATTCAGTTTCAGCTTGCCGGTTTAGGAAGCAGAGCAGCTGCTTTTATTATCGATCAGTTACTTTTAACGGTTGTTAATATATTAACCTTAGTAGTACTTTTTTTTGTTATGGATGGAATATCCTCGGTAGGGTTTCTACCGGATAGTTTTATTCCTATAGCTATTACGATTATTATTCTTTTCATCGTGAATTGGGGATACTTTTTTGCGTTTGAATTTTTTTCAGGGGGTAGAACGATCGGGAAGAAGCTGATCGGAATCAGAGTGATTCAGGAAAATGGACATAGCATCACATTATTATCAAGCTTTATCCGGAATCTTATCCGCTTGATTGATTCCCTTCCGACTGCTTACTTTCTAGGGATAATCATGATATTTTTTCATCCAAAGCATAAACGCCTTGGAGATCTTGTCGCTGGTACGATTGTCATTCATGAGAGAAAGGCAAAACAGAAAAAGAAACTAACTCCAATCGAAAAAGAAATTGAAACTAGAGGGCTAACAAAGTATGATATTTTTCTCGATGAATGGACGTTAAAATCGCTGGGAATGAAGGAATGGAAGCTGATTAGTACATATGCCAGCCGATATCCTCAAGTACCAATGGAAGAAAGAAATCAATTAACAAGACAAATTGCTGAAATCTTGCTTCCGAAAATAGGGCTGGAAGTAGAAGGAAAACGAGAAACTGATTTAGAAAATACGCTCCTTGTACTTTATTTAATCCTGAAGGACGAATGGCAATTTGAACTGTAGAGAAATAAAAAGCTCGGCACTTTCTAATGGAGGTGCCGAGTTTTCTTCTAAATGACGAAATGAAATTATAAAATAGGCGATAGGAGACGTGTTATGGCCTCTTTTAATTTGATACCCAAGGAGCGCTCTTTGTATCTATCCATTGTTAATTCAGAGCTATCTTGACAATCTTGCAGAAACAAATCATAAAGATTTTTAGCCACTTTTTCATCGTAGATGACGGCATTTACCTCAAAATTTAAACGGAAGCTCCGTGTGTCGATATTGGCAGTGCCAACAGAAGCCACTTCTTCATCCACTACAATAGTTTTAGCGTGGATAAAACCCTTTTCATAAAGATAAATTTTAGCCCCATAGTCTAAAAGTTCCCCCGCATATGCCCAAGTTGCCCAATAAACAACGGCGGAATCGCCCTTACTAGGAATCATGATTCTTACATCAACACCTGAAAGTAAGGCAATTTTACATGCATCCATAAAACTGGCATCTGGAACAAAATACGGTGATTGGATGTACAGGGTCCTTTTTGCAGACATGATTAGTTTGATATACATATTTTTAATGTGTTCCGTTACTGTGTTAGGACCGCTCCCAATAATTTGAACCGGACTTTTTCCATCATGCTTGCCAACTTGGTAGGAATATGGTTCAAAACTCATCTTGTTCTTCGCAGCGTAATTCCAATCTAAAAGAAATCTGCCTTGAATTTGGGAAACAGCTTCCCCTTGGACCTTTAAATGTGTGTCGCGCCAGTAGCCAAATTTTTTATCCAATCCTAAGTACTCATTACCTATATTAAAGCCGCCAATATAAGCAATCTTTCGGTCAATAATGCAAAGCTTCCTGTGATTTCGATTATTAATCCGGAAATTAACCAATTTTAGAAACGAAGGGAAAAAGGCTTCTACTTCACCACCATAAGTAATCATCTCTTTAAAAAATGCAGGAGATATCCTTCTAGATCCAATTTCATCATAAAGGAGCCGAACCTTTACACCTTCTTTTGCCTTCTTTGTGAGTTCATCCCGCAGTTTGTCAGCAAGGGAATCCCGTTGAATGATGTAATATTGAAGGTGAATCTCTTCTTTTGCTTTCCTAATATCTTCAAACAATGAGCAAAATTTTTCATGACCATCAGTAAAAATTTCAATTTTATTGTCCAATGTAAGTAATGCATTGGATGACTTTACATTCATCAGGAGCAAATCAGAATGTTTTGAAAGCAAATCATTGTGAAAAAATCTATTGTCTTGAAGTTGATGGATTTGTTCATCTACTGCTGATAGAAGATAACTTCTTTCTTCAGATGACAAATTGTAAAAATTCTTTTGCTTTAATTGTCGGCCTAGAAACAAATAAACGATAAAGCCAACGATGGGAATAAAGAATAATATCATCAGCCATGCCCATGTTGAGCCAATGTCCCGGCGCTCAATAAAAACAACAACTGCTGCCAACAAAAAATTGATAACAAAGATGATAATGGATACATCTAGTGTGCTTAAATTTATTACATCCATACATTAAAAATCCCTTCTATTTCACTAAGTCTATTGATATAGATAAATTTTAACTGAATTAGTTGAACTTTAAAAGAACTTAAAGATATAAAATTGACAATGAGATATCAGTTCAATTGACAATAAACGCTGTGTCATATATCATTGCATTGATGACAATGTGTCATAATCAGATTTTACCATAAGAAGGGAAGAAAATGCCGAAAATTACATTTTATAATTTACCAGAGGATAAAAAGGAGAAGTTAATAAACGCAGTTAAGAAAGAATTTTCAAGAGTACCTTTATATGATGCATCCATTTCTAATATCGTAAGATCAGCGAGAATACCGCGCGGCAGCTTTTATCAATACTTTGAAGACAAGGAGGATGCTTTTTTCTTCATATTAAATGGTATTGTTATTAATAACAATAACAACTTTGCTGCACTCCTAAGAAAACATAATGGCGATCTATTTGATTCCATGATTGATTTTTTCCAATATATTATCAAGGAAGAAGAAAATGTTCAATTCTTAAAAAATGCGTTTTTGAATATGACGTATAAAATAGAAAATAGCTTTGCCAATATTTTTAGAAACCGAGAAAATAACGATAATTTCAGAGAAATTTCATCGTTAATAAATACAAGCAACTTAAACATTTCAAATGATCAAGATTTGTTTCATATTATGCAAATTATTTTCACAGTAACCATACGGAATGTAGTTGAGAAATTTGCAAAAGAGCTGTCGAAACAAGAAGCATTGGGGAACTATATAATTGAAATGAATCTTTTGAAAAATGGACTTGCTAATAAAAAATAACAGTTATTAGTTTTTTGAGGGTTTAATGACTAGTGACCGTGGAGGAATATAAATGAAACAAATGAAACCGCCAAAAAAACCGCTAATATTTTACTATGCAGTGACATTGATAATCATTTTGCTATTAAATTCTTTTATTTTTCCAGCCTTTGTTAATCGCTCTGTAAAAGAAGTGGATTATGGGACATTTTTAACTATGGTTGAGAAAGGAAAAGTAAAACAGGTAGAAATTGAAAATAACACCATTGTGTTTAAACCATATGATACCAGTGAGGCCAAGCTTTATAAGACAGGAACGATTGACGACCCTAAATTAGTTGACCGCTTGCATAAGGCGAATGTTAAATTTACAAAGGTGATACCGAAAGAAACATCCCCAATCGTAAGTTTCATTCTATCTTGGATCCTTCCGCTCCTCATTTTTATTGCAATCGGTCAGTGGCTGATGAAGAAGATGCAAAATAGAATGATGGGTGGTGGAGGCGCTTTATCCTTTGGTAAAAGTAATGCAAAAGTATATGTGGAAGCTCAAACAGGAATTGTCTTTAAAGATGTAGCCGGCCAGGATGAAGCAAAAGAAGCCTTACAGGAAATTGTTGATTTTCTGCATAACCCGAAAAAATATAAAGAAATCGGTGCGAATATTCCAAAGGGTGCTTTGTTAGTAGGCCCTCCTGGAACAGGGAAAACCCTATTGGCAAAAGCGGTAGCAGGGGAATCCAAGGTTCCATTCTTCTCAATGTCAGGTTCTGAATTTGTTGAGATGTTTGTCGGGATGGGTGCTGCAAGGGTAAGGGATTTATTTAAACAAGCTCAAGAAAAAGCACCATGTATCGTATTTATTGACGAAATAGATGCAATCGGTAAAAGTCGAAATTCAGGTATGGCAGGCGGCAATGATGAAAGGGAGCAAACATTAAATCAGCTGTTAACAGAAATGGATGGATTTGATGCCGATAAAGGCGTCGTCATCTTGGCCGCAACCAATCGACCTGAAACACTTGATAAAGCACTTTTAAGACCAGGAAGATTTGATCGAAGAGTTCCGGTTGAATTACCTGACTTAGCAGGCCGTGAATCAATTTTGAGAGTACATGCTACAAAAGTGAAGTTAGCTGATGATGTTGATTTCAATGTAATCGCTAGAGCTACATCAGGGGCATCAGGGGCAGATTTGGCTAATATAATTAATGAAGCGGCACTAAGGGCAGTAAGACTCGGACGACACAAAGTTGTTCAAAATGATTTAGAAGAGTCTGTTGAGGTGGTCATTGCCGGCTATCAACGGAAAAATGCGGTCATTACGATGAAGGATAAATTAACGATTTCATATCATGAGATTGGGCATGCATTGGTAGCAGCGAAACAAAGTCATTCAGCACCGGTCCATAAAATCACGATTATCCCTAGAACTTCCGGCGCTTTAGGCTACACGATGCAAGTGGATGAACATGAAACGATCCTGATGTCAAAAGAACAAGCCTTGGATAAAATTACAACCTACATGGGTGGACGTGCAGCAGAAGAGATCATTTTTAAAACGGTCACATCAGGTGCCTCCAATGATATTGAACAAGCAACAAAAATTGCCAGAGCAATGGTGACACGGTTTGGGATGAGCGAAGAATTTGATATGATGGCACTGGAAACAGTCAATAATCCGTATTTAGGCGGGGATACCTCCCTGATGGTATCAGGAGAAACAGCAGCAAAAGTGGATGCTGAGATTCTCAAAATTATCAAATCCTGTCATGAAAAAGCCATTCAGATTTTAGAGGAAAATAAAGATAAATTACACGAACTAACAAAGTACCTGTTAGAAAAAGAAACGATTACCGGTGAGGAATTTATGGCTATTTTATCAGGGAAACAGGTTACGAATGATATATTTGAAAAGTAGTAATTGAAAAAAACAATATTAATCATGTGAAAGCTCATCTTAGTGATACATAAGATGAGCTTTTTTTAGAACTTTCTCATTTATTAGTGTCACAATTTATCAATGTTCAACGACTGATACGTAAGAAAGCAAAAAAGAGGGTGAGGGAAGGCTTGAATAAAGATAGAGAAAGGCTCGTGATGGATTGGTACGAACTGTATTATGATGATATTTATCGGTTTATCTTATATATGATAGGTGATAAACAATGCTGTGAGGATCTAGTCCATGACACATTTATACGTGCTTATTCAGCAATTGATGGATTTGAAAATCGGTCGGCAGTAAAAACGTGGCTGTTTAGTATTGCAAAGTATTTGGTGATTGATGAAATTCGTAAACGGAAACGTAAAAGGCTATTTTCCACAGTGGGGCTTAATCAGGAAATTCCTTCTTCCTTTAATTTAGAACAGCTTATTGAAAACAAGGAGTTTGTTCTTCAGCAACTGGAAAAAATCCAAAAGTTAAAGCCGAATTATCGTTTAGTGATAACGTTAAAGAAAATTGAAGATTGTACGACAAAGGAAGTTGCAGAAATTCTCGATTGGTCCGAGTCAAAGGTTCGTAAAACCTTATCAAGAGCATTACAATCCCTTAAGAAAATGAATGAGATAGGAGGGGGAAATCATGGTGAATAAGCATTTTGAAGAAAAATGGGAGCTGCTTAAGCAACTTGGTTCAACTGATACACAAAAAGACGTAATTAGAAAAAGAATTCAAGAATCGATCCATCGTCGCCCCTCCAAAACTAGTCCCATTAAGTTTCATCAATGGAAAAATATTATCGCAACCTCATTGTTAATTGTTATTTTCGGGGGTTTTCTGTTCATGGTAATGGATGAAAATCCAAAGAAAAATGATTTTTCAAATTACACGATTGACTATTACTCTTTCAGCTGGAAGCTTGAAGATGTAACTGGAAAAAAAACAGGTGATAGTTTAGAGCTTTACCATAAAAATGAACCCATTCCGTTTGGAACCGTTAATGAAGTAACCGAAAATGAAATGAACACGATTATCAAGTCCAAGCCGATGTTTGTTAACAAAGAACTTGAACATTTCCCATATAAGACCGTCATGTATATTGAACATGTAAAAATGCAGGACGTTGGCATTCGGTATTACTTCTTTATTCCGCTGACTAAGGAAAAATGGATTCAATATACGTTCGATTATCCAAAGATTGAGTACGCTGACATTTTTCAAGCGATGTCTTCACTAGAGTTAAAAGGGAAAAAACCATATCATCATGACGAGGCACTTTATGTGACTCATGGCTACGGAAGCATGATATACCCCGTTGATCTAGAGCCGATTTCCGTTACTTCAAATAAAATTGAAGTGTATCGTTGGAGAGGAGCATCCACAAAGGCATATAATCAATATTTGGAAAAGATTTTGCACAGTGATAGCAAGTGGCAGAAGGAATCTGGAGAGGGGTTGTCAAACACTTTTGCCTCAGTAAATGGGCATGAAGTCATCACCATCAGTTTAAATGGAAATGAACTAACATATGAATATTTTTACCCGAACCAGGATGAATAACTGATAGGAACAGGTATTAACGGAATTTCTTATGTTTAGAAGTTTGAAAAAAATAAGGGCTAAGCAAAACAAAAACCGAATTAACACATGTGGATTCGGGTTTTAGTTTTTTGCTAATTATTATTTCACAAACATCGAAGCGTTTATCTATCTCGGGGAGAAAAATATATAAATTGTGGAAATATAAGAAAATATTTAATATACAGTCATAAAATGGAGCAATTTGCCGAATCTCTGTAAGGGATTCTTTTTTTTATTATATTTTTGGGGGAGTAGTAGCTGTGAGTACAACGTTTATTAAAAGAAAACAAAGATTAGCTGAATTGCAAAAGAAAAAGATGAGAGCACGTAATAAAAAACTGGCAACAGCTGCGATTGCCGGAGCATTTACGGCTGTTGCGTTTATGACTACAAAAGTCGAAGCATGCAGTACCTCATATACAGTAGGAAAAAATGATACTCTATATAGCCTATCGAAAAAGTATAATGTCAGTATCAAACAGCTAATGGAAGTTAATGGTTTAACTTCAGAGAAAATAATGGCCGGCCAGCAACTTTTGGTACCTGAACATTCTATAAAAACCTCCAGTCTTTATACTGTACAAAAAGGGGATACCCTTTATTCTCTCGCAAAAAAATCCGGTGTCAGCATGAATGAATTAAAAAAGATAAATCATTTACAAACGGATAAGCTATACATTGGTCAAAAACTGAAACTTTCTATTGATTCACCAGCAGAAGACATTAAGCCACTATACATGGTCAATCCTGGAGATACACTATGGGGAATCGCAAATCGTTTTGGGGTAAAGGTAGAAGATCTAAAAAAAGCGAACGGACTTAGCCTAGATATGGTTCTTATTGGGCAAAAGCTCACTATTCCGGGTCCTGTAATTCATACTAAAGTAAAAGTTGTAGGTGCTGCTGATAACTTTACCGTAGAATTTCAGCATAAGAAAAAACCATTAATATTAAAAGTGGCATATGGTACTGCAAATGAATACGAAAAAAGATCAGGGCAGGAAGTAACAGTAGTTCATAAGAATGGGGCCCTTATTTCAATAAATTAATTTCCTAGAAAACACGTTTGATTTATATCAGGCGTGTTTTTTAAAATTTATCGTCTTAATATACTAGTTGGTTTTACAACAGATGAAAAGGCTGCAATAATTATGAAACTATACGAAACTACAAAAAAGCCTTTAGCACAGTGATCGTGTACTCAAGGCTTTTTTGTTTAACTACTTCAAAAAAAGCTTAATTTTATTAAGTCCGTTTTTCATATTTGGGTATCGAAACGGGATATCAAATAAGGTCGTTTGTTTAAGAACGCTTTTTTGATGGGAAAAAGTATCAAAGTTTCCTTTTCCATGATAGGCGCCAATCCCACTGTTTCCGACTCCTCCAAAAGGCAGGTAAGGGGAGACAAAGTGATAGACCGTGTCATTTATACAGCCTCCACCAAAAGATACGCTGTTTACAACTTCCTGTTGAACGTTGTTATTTTCCGTAAAGAGATAAAGTGAGAGCGGCTTCGGGTGACGATGAATTCCTTCTAGTACCTCTGATAGCACATCATATTCAAGTACAGGTAGAATCGGCCCAAATATCTCATCCTGCATGATCTGATCATCCCATGTGATATTTGTTAGAACCGTTGGCTCAATCATTAAATTTTCTTGATTTGAGTCTCCGCCCATAAAAAGTTCTCCATTGTCGAGAAAGGAACACAACCGCTGAAAGTGCTTATCACTTACGATTCTCGTGAAATGCACATTATTTAATGGCTTCTCCCCATACAATTCGATCGTCGCTTTCTTGAATTCTATGAGAAATTGGTCCTTAATTTTTTTATGAAGATACAAATAATCCGGGGCTATACAGGTTTGTCCGGCATTGGTAAATTTCCCCCAGGCAATCCGCTTCGCTGTTAGTTTAATATTGGCATCCTCATGAACGATACAAGGACTTTTTCCACCCAATTCTAAGGTAACTGGGGTTAAATTTTTAGCTGCCGCCTCCATAATGACTTTTCCAACTGGAACGCTTCCTGTAAAAAAGATATAATCAAATTTTTCATTAAGCAGTGCTTGGCTTGTTTCCACGCCTCCTTGCACAACGGAAATGTACTCCTCGGGGAATAAATCACTAATGAGTTCCCCTAGTACTTCAGATGTTTTCGGTGTCAATTCTGAAGGCTTGATGACTGCACAGTTTCCTGCGGCAATGGCACCGATTAATGGAGCTATTGCTAATTGAAAAGGATAGTTCCAAGGGGCGATTATGAGCGTCACTCCATATGGTTCTGAAAAAATAAAGCTTTTCGACCCAATATGGGTTATAGGTGTTTTAACTCTTTTCGGCTTCACCCATGAACGTAAATGTTTGATCGTAAATCGTAATTCTTCGAGGACAATTCCTATTTCAGTGGAATAGGAATCAAATTCAGATTTATTTAAATCTGCCTTTAAGGCATCCATCAGTTTTTTTTCGTTATTTTTAATCGCAATTCTTAATTTTTGAAGTGCTTCGAGTCGATAAGCTACATCCTTTGTAGTGTCCGTCCGAAAAAAAGATTTTTGCTTGGTAATAAGGGAATTGTAGGTTTGCATTTCATCAGCTTCCTTTTAATCTGAATCAAATTTTTCACTATTTCCGTAGATTTTGAGAGAATTCTATTCCTTTATCAGTTGATAAAGATTAACCAGATCTTCTTTATTCAGAATTCTTGGTACAGGATAGAGAGGGTTTGCTTCCTTTAAGGCACGTTCGACCATCACCGGAATATCGCTATCGACAATCCCATCGACCTTTTTAGGAATCTCCATTTTTAAGTTAAGCTTTTTTATCTCTTCAATAAATTTTACGGCCTTTTCCTGGGTAGTATCCTCTGGTTCACCAATTCCAATTAATTCTGCAAGCTCAGCTAATGGCTTGTGGACAGATTCACCGTAATACTCCAGGACATAAGGAAGGATAATGGCGTTCGCAAGTCCATGGGGAACGGAATAAAATCCACCAAGCGTATGGGCAATCGCATGCACATAACCAACATAAGCACGTGTGAATGCCATGCCGGCCAAATAGGCTGCTTTTTGCATATTCGAACGTGCTTGTATGTTTGTTCCGTTTGAATAGGATTCATAGAGATTTTCAAAGATTAATTTTACCGCATCTAAACAGTAATGTGTTGTTTCCTTTGTGTTACTTTTGCCAATATATGCTTCAACAGCATGTGTTAACGCATCAATCCCTGTTGCTGCCGTAATATGTTGTGGAAGATTAACGATAAGTAATGGATCAAGGACAGCATAATGCGGAATAAGAGATGTATCCATTATGGCATATTTTTCATGTGTCTTGCTATTGGAAACAACTGCAGCTAAGGTTGCTTCGCTTCCTGTACCAGCCGTGGTAGGAATGGCAAATAGCGGAGGCATCTTTTTTAACACCTTAAATATACCCTTCATCTGGGGGATACTCTTATTTGGTTTTGCTGCCCGGGCTCCGACCCCTTTAGCACAATCTATTGGAGAACCGCCCCCAAACGCCACAATTCCCTGGCAATTGTTAGCGGTGTACATTTGAAAGGCTTCTTCGATATTATCAATCGTTGGATTTGGGACAGTTTTGTCGTAAATGAAATAATTGATTCCTTCGTGTCGCAGGTCATTTAGGAATGCCTCCATTAGGCCAATCGACATGATTCCTTGGTCTGTAACGATTAAAACGCGTTCAACTTTGCTGCGTTTCATAAGTATCGGCAGTTCTTTCAAACTATTTTCTCCCTCTAACAGCTGAGGTTCCCGCCAAGGCATGAAGGAGGAAGCTGTTTTCATAACTCCCTGAAAAGCTCTGCAATATAATTTATACATAACATTACCTCGCTTTCATTGAAAAATCGAATTCTTTTATTGCAATCTTCGAAGTATATAAACTATTAACAGGATACCCAAAAGACCCAAAAAGAGAGGGAAAATACCCCAAATAACCCAAAAACGTATATCACATATATATAT
>NZ_JBALPG010000088.1:0-10485 GCF_036965245.1 Neobacillus drentensis | reverse complement strand
ATGTATGGCTTGTCGGCAACCTTTTTAAAATTTTCTACTATACATAGGTGGTGTAATCTTTCTTATTTAAGTAAAAGTGTTGATAGTACTAGTGATTTACCACTTTAGGTGAAATGCCTGTGTTTGCAACTAATTATTGATCTATCTTCTTTCGTTGAATAGAGATAATATCAAAACAAAAAGCTCAAAACTATGTTTCGCTTATAAGGTTTTGAATAGGAAATTTTAGTATATACGTTTTGACTTTTACGCATAAGTGGATCATAATTATATGCGTAGAGTCTTTTTTTATTTTTGAGAGAAGGTGTGTTATGGCTATTACTGAGTTCATTATGGAAATGATCAGAAATAATAATGGTGTCATAACTGCTGCCGAAGTAACAAAAGCAGGAATTTCACGTGGCAATCTCAAATATATGATGGATACAGGTTTGTTAGAACGGACAGGACGAGGCGTATATCAACTGGTTGGATCATGGGAAGATGAAATGTATAATCTTCAAGTTCGTTATAAACGAGGGATTTTTTCTGGTGCTACTTCACTTTATTTATTTGGTTTAACCGACAGGACGCCAGCAAAATTTCAAATGACCTTTCCTCATAATTACAATACTTCTACCGTAAAAAGCGAAAACGTGAAGTGCAATCGCGTCATTATGGAATTGTATGAGCTTGGAGTTGTAGAAGTAAAAACACCTACAGGGAATACAGTGAGAGCTTATAACATGGAAAGGACATTATGCGATATCTTGCGAAAGCATAATAAGACAGATTTACAGATCATCACAGATGCCTTTAAACGCTACGTTAGAAGAAAAGACAAGAACATTGCATTGCTGTGTGAATATGGCAAGAAACTAAAGGTGGAAGGAAAACTTCAAACCTATTTAGAAGTGCTTCTATAATCAATGTATAAGAAGAAAAATTGGAGGTATACAAATGTCAAGTGCAGGACAACGTGCCGAATTACAATCTCAAATCTGGAAAATAGCCAATGATGTCCGTGGCTCAGTAGATGGATGGGATTTTAAACAATATGTCTTAGGAACACTTTTTTATCGTTTCATCAGCGAAAACTTTTCTAGCTATATTGAAGCTGGAGACGAAAGTGTCAAGTATGCAGACCTTCCTGATGATATTATAACGAAAGAAATCAAGGAGGATGCCATTAAAACAAAAGGTTATTTCATATATCCGAGTCAGCTGTTTGCTAATATTGCGAAAACCGCCAACACAAATGAAAGTTTGAATACTGATTTAGCTGCTATATTTTCTGCTATTGAAAGTTCAGCAAATGGTTATCCTTCTGAATTGGATATTAAAGGATTATTCGCTGATTTTGACACGACAAGCAATAGATTGGGAAATACAGTGAAAGATAAAAACAGTCGTTTAGCTGCTGTCATTAAAGGCGTTGAAGGGCTTAATTTTGGTGATTTTGAAGATAGTCAAATTGACCTTTTTGGTGATGCCTATGAGTTTTTAATCTCTAATTATGCTGCCAATGCTGGAAAATCTGGAGGGGAATTCTTCACACCGCAGTGTGTATCTAAACTTATTGCTCAATTAACAATACACAAGCAAACAACCATTAATAAAATTTATGACCCTGCAGCCGGTTCAGGTTCATTGCTATTACAAGCAAAAAAACAGTTCGATGCTCATATTATTGAAGATGGTTTTTATGGACAGGAGATTAACCATACAACTTATAACCTTGCTCGTATGAATATGTTTTTACACAATATAAATTACGATAAGTTTAATATTGCTTTAGGAAATACGCTTTTAGATCCTCACTTTGGTGACGAAAAGCCTTTTGATGCCATTGTATCTAATCCACCTTATTCCGTAAATTGGATTGGTAGTGATGATCCAACACTTATTAATGATGAAAGATTTGCTCCTGCAGGCGTATTAGCCCCAAAATCTAA
This sequence comes from Neobacillus drentensis, assembly GCF_036965245.1. GTDB lineage: Bacteria > Bacillota > Bacilli > Bacillales > Cytobacillaceae > Neobacillus > Neobacillus drentensis_G. Next base: position 8,551 of record NZ_JBALPG010000088.1, on the reverse strand, counting down.
AGCCGATTTTGCCTTTGTACTTCATACGCTTAGTTACCTTTCAAGTAAAGGACGTGCTGCTATAGTTTGTTTCCCTGGTATTTTTTACCGTGGTGGTGCAGAACAAAAAATTAGAAAGTATTTGATTGATAATAACTTTGTTGAAACTGTTATTTCATTAGCACCTAACCTTTTTTACGGTACTTCAATAGCTGTTAATATTTTGGTTCTTTCTAAGCATAAAAGCGATAATAAAACTCAATTTATTGATGCAAGTGGTGTGGATTTTTATAAAAAAGCAACCAATAATAACATACTTACAGATGAACATATTGAGCAAATTATGAAAATGTTTGACAGCAAAGGAGATGTTGAGCATGTTGCAAAATCCGTTGATTATGATGCAATCGTTCAAAATGATTACAATCTTTCTGTAAGTTCTTATATAGGAGCAAAAGACACAAGGGAAGTCATTGATATAAATAAGCTGAATGCGGAAATAAAAACGACTGTAGCAAAGATAGACCAACTTCGTGCTGAAATTGATGACATTATTGAGGTGATTGAATCATGATTAAGCTGAATATTATGGAGAAACTCCTGGAGGGGGTTGAGGTTCAGTGGAAAAGTTTGGGGGAAGTCGGTGAATTTACACGAGGTAAGAGATTTGTAAAAACCGACATGCTATCAGAGGGTTTCCCATGTATTCATTATGGTGAAATGTATACGCATTATAATATATGGGCAGAAACGACAAAATCGTTCGTTAGTCATGATTTAGCTTCAAAGCTAAGAGTTGCAAATCATGGTGATGTGGTAATTGTTGCCGCTGGCGAAACAATTGAAGATATTGGAATAGGTACTGCTTGGCTTGGAAATTCGGGGGTTGTTATTCATGACGCTTGTTTTTCATATAGAAGTTCTTTGAATCCAAAGTATGTTTCATACTTTTTACGAACCGAGCACTTTCATGACCAAATTAAGAAACATATATCTTCGGGGAAAATTTCGGCGATTAACGCGACTGGTTTAAGTAAAGCAAAAATCCCCATCCCACCCCTTAAAGTACAAGAAGAAATAGTCCGTATTTTGGATACGTTCACCGAGCTTACAGCCAAGCTTACAGCCAAGCTTACAGCAGAGCATACAGCTCGTAAAAAGCAATATAACTATTATCGTGATAAGTTGCTGACTTTTGAAGAGGGTAATGTTGAATGGAAACGGTTGGGGGATGTGGGTAAATTTATATATGGCTACGCTGCAAAAGCTCAGGATTCGGGTGATGCCAGATTTATCAGGATTACAGATATAAATATGAATGGCAAACTTATACCGACAGATGCAAAGTTCGTTGATATTTCAGAAGAAAACGAAAGATTTATTCTGGAAAAAAATGATTTGTTAATGGCTCGCACAGGAGCAACCTTTGGTAAAACAATGATTTTCGAAGAAGATTATCCTGCTATTTTCGCCGGCTTTTTAATCAAACTTAGTTTTGATAAGAAAATCATCAACCCCAAATATTATTGGCACTTTTCTCAAAGCGAACTTTTTTGGCATCAAGCTAACAAATTGGTGTCAGGTGGTGGACAGCCCCAATTTAATGCCAATGCAGTAAGAGAAGTCAAAATCCCAATTCCGTATCCAGACAACCCAGACAAATCTCTTGTGGAACAAGCCCGCATCGTATCTATCCTCGATAAATTTGATGCCATAACATCCTCAGTTACCGAGGGTTTATCTCGTGAAAGAGAGTTTCGTCAAAAACAATACGAATATTATCGTAATATGCTTCTCAGCTTTCCAAAAGAGGAGGTAGAGGAGTAATATGGGTGTTTCATTAACTGATATTGCACAGCAGTTAAAAGATAATAATAAAAAAGTTCAATTAATTTATGCCTTTAATGGAAATGGCAAAACAAGACTTTCAAGGGAATTTAGATTGTTGGTTGCACCTAAAAAAGATATAGAGACAGAAGAAACAGGGCTAGCTAGCAAAAAAATCATTTACTATAATGCCTTTACGGAAGATTTGTTCTATTGGGATAATGATTTAGAAAATGATGTTGATTTAAAACTTAGAATTCATCCGAACTCTTTTACTGAATGGGTACTTAATGAACAAGGGCAAGATCAAAATGTTATTAGTCATTTTCAGAATTATACTAATCAAGCATTAACACCTAGATTTAATCCAGATTTTACTGAGGTTACATTTTCTTATGAACAAGGAAATGACGCACCTTCACAAAATATCAAGATTTCGAAAGGTGAAGAAAGTAGTTTTATTTGGAGTGTTTTTTATAGCTTGCTTGATCAAGTAATATACGTACTTAATATACCTGAGCCAAGTGAAAGAGAGACAGATAAACTTAATCAGTTGGAATATGTGTTTATTGATGATCCTGTAACTTCGTTAGATGATAACCATCTGATTCAGTTGGCTGTAGACTTGGCTCAATTGATCAAAAGAAGTGAATCCAGACTAAAGTTTGTTATTACAACACACAATCCTATTTTTTATAATGTGCTCCATAATGAATTCAATAAAAAGAACTGCTACATGCTAGACCGTCAGGAAGATGGCACTTTTGAATTAGAAGAAAAACCAGGAGACTCAAATAAGAGTTTTTCATATCATTTGCATTTGAAGAAGACGATAGAGGAAGCCATTGAGAACAATCAAGTACAAAAATATCATTTCACTCTTTTAAGAAATCTATATGAAAAAACAGCTAGTTTTCTTGGATTTCCATATTGGTCAGACTTATTACCTGATAACAAACAAACTTATTATAATCGTATTATTCAATTTACAAGTCATTCTACCTTAGCGAATGAAAGTGTAGCAGAACCATCTCCCCAAGAAAAACAAACTGTTAAGCTATTACTTGAACATTTGACAAGTAACTATAGCTTTTGGAAGGAGGCATAAAGATGTGCGACTACAAACCCATCGCAGAATCAAAAAACTTTATAGTTTTAGATAAATATACGAAAATAGACCAACAAGGAGCTGGCTATCAAACAGAAGCCGATTTAGAACGAGAACTGATTCAAGATTTAGTAAATCTAGGCTATGAATATCTGCCAAGTTTAACTACTCCTAAAAAAATGCTTGCTAATGTCCGAGTGCAACTGCAAAACCTTAATAATGTACAGTTTTCAGAGGCTGAATGGAATAGATTTTGTGAGCAGTTTTTAGATAAACCCAGTGATAACCACATTGATAAAACCCGTAGAATTCATAACGATTATATTTATGACTTTGTTTTTGATGATGGGCATATTCAAAACATTTACCTAGTAGACAAAAAGAATATTGCCAACAATAAAGTGCAGGTAATTTCCCAATTTCAACAAAAAGGAACGCAAGCTAATAGATATGATGTTACCATTTTAGTCAATGGCTTACCTTTAGTACAAATAGAGCTTAAAAAGCGTGGGATTGCCATTCGTGAAGCTTTTAATCAGGTTCATCGATATAGTAAAGAGAGCTTTAATTCAGAAAACTCTCTGTTTAAATATTTACAGATTTTCGTGATTTCTAATGGGACCGATAGCCGTTATTTTGCTAATACGACTAAACGTGATAAAAACAGTTTTGATTTTACTATGAATTGGGCAAAATCGGATAATACCCTGATAAAAGATCTAAAAGATTTCACGGCTACATTTTTTCAGAAAAATACTTTATTGAATGTACTACTAAAATATTCCGTTTTTGATGTGAGCGATAACCTGCTGATTATGCGTCCTTATCAAATTGCTGCAACGGAAAGGATTTTATGGAAAATTGAAAGTTCATACCTAGCCAAAAATTGGAGAACTACTGAAAGTGGTGGATATATTTGGCATACAACAGGTTCGGGGAAAACGCTTACGAGTTTTAAAGCAGCTCGTTTAGCTACTGAACTGGATTTTATAGATAAAGTATTTTTTGTCGTAGATAGGAAAGACCTAGATTTTCAGACGATGAAAGAGTATCAACGTTTTTCCCCTGATAGTGTTAATGGTTCAGAAAGTACCGCAGGATTAAAGCGTAACATTGAAAAAGATGATAATAAAATTATTGTGACGACGATTCAAAAACTCAATAACTTAATTAAAAACGAAACAGAGTTACCTATATATAATAAGCAAGTGGTATTTATTTTTGATGAAGCCCACCGTTCACAATTTGGTGAAGCTCAAAAAAATATCAATAAAAAGTTTAAGAAGTTCAATCAATTTGGATTTACAGGTACGCCTATTTTCCCAGAAAATGCGTTAGGTTCTGAAACGACTGCTTCTGTCTTTGGTCGAGAGTTACACTCTTATGTAATTACGGATGCCATTAGAGATGAAAAAGTCTTAAAGTTCAAAGTTGATTATAACGATGTACGTCCCAAGTTCAAAACGATTGAAAAAGAACAGGACGAGAAAAAGCTATCGGCAGCAGAAAATAAAGAAGCATTACTACATCCTGAACGGATAAAAGAAATATCTCAATATATTCTGAATAATTTTAGAATAAAAACCCATCGTTTAAATGCGAATGGAAAAGGATTTAATGCCATGTTTGCTGTGAGTAGTGTTGAAGCAGCCAAACTCTACTATGAATCATTAAATAACTTACAACAGGGAAGCAGTAAACCCCTTAAGATTGCGACAATCTTCTCCTTTGCTGCTAATGAAGAGCAAAATGCTATAGGTGAAATTCTTGATGAAACTTTTGAACCTTCAGCAATGGATAGTAGTGCAAAAGAGTTTTTAAGTTTAGCCATTAAAGACTATAATGCCATGTTTAAAACCAATTATGGCGTAGAAAGTAAGGAATTTCAAAATTATTATCGTGACCTTGCTAAACGAGTAAAAGACAAAGAGATTGATTTGTTGATTGTTGTAGGAATGTTTTTAACTGGTTTTGATGCACCTACATTAAATACTTTATTTGTTGATAAAAATCTTAGGTATCATGGTTTAATGCAAGCTTTTTCGAGAACAAATCGTATTTATGATTCCACCAAAACCTTTGGAAATATTGTTACTTTTAGAGATTTAGAACAAGCAACCATAGACGCCATTACTCTTTTTGGAGATAAAAACACTAAAAATGTGGTGCTAGAGAAAAGCTACAAGGAGTATATGGAAGGATTCACTGATGTGGCAACTGGTGAAGCCCGTCGTGGATACGTAGAGGTAGTAAAAGAATTAAAGGAACGTTTTCCTAATTTTGATGATATTGTTACTGAAAAGGAAAAAAAAGAGTTTGCGAAACTCTTTGGTGAATATTTGCGTATTGAAAATATCCTGCAGAACTATGATGAATTTTCAGGTTTAAAAGCTTTGCAAGCAATAGATATTACTGATCCTAAAGCTGTAGAAGATTTCAAATCTACTCACTATGTTACTGATGAAGATATTGCTGTAATGCAAGAGATTCAGGTGTTAGAAGAAAGAGCTATTCAAGATTATCGTTCTTCATATAATGATATTCGTGATTGGCTCCGCCGTGAAAGAAATGGGAAAGAAAAGGAAAATGTTTCTATTAATTGGGATGATGTTGTCTTTGAAGTAGATCTTTTAAAATCCCAAGAGATTAATTTAGATTACATTCTTGAACTTATTTTTGAACATAACAAGAAAGTAAAAGATAAAGCAACATTGGTTGAAGAGGTTCGTCGCTTAATTCGATCTAGCGTAGGAAACCGTGCAAAAGAAAGCTTAGTAGTTGATTTTATCAACCAAGCTGATTTAGACAGTTTTCAAGATAAAGCAAGTATTATTGATGCCTTCTTCTCATTTGCTCAAACTGAGCAAAAACGTGAAGCAGAAGAGTTGATTAATACTGAAAAACTTAATGAAGAGGCTGCAAAAAGATATATTTTGAATTCATTAAAAAGAGAATACGCTAGTGAAAACGGAACGGAACTTAATGAAATTCTTCCTAAAATGAGTCCTCTTAATCCTCAATATTTAACAAAAAAGCAGGGCGTTTTTCAGAAAATTTCTGCCTTCGTAGATAAGTTTAAGGGAGTAGGTGGAAAAATTTAATAAATCTAAAATAGAAAGGATAGGGTGGATAAATGGCAGAATTCAAATATGAAGTAACCCAAAAACATGGCATATTGTCTGAATCTTCAAAGGGATGGACAAAAGAACTCAATCTAATCAGTTGTAACTTACGTGAACCGAAATACGACATCCGTGACTAGGCGCCAAATCATGAGAAGATGGGTAAGGGTGTCACGTTAAGTAATGAAGAGTTAGATAAGCTGAAGCAAGCATTGAATTCCATAGATTAGGTAACAAATAATACCGAAAAATCGCAATATAATATGCAACTATTAAACTGAAGGGTTTTAACCTATAAGTTATTTTTTCACTCTTTAATTTTTCTCTTACGGAGGTCAATATAGATGAATCAACTTAGACAAGTTAAAATTTACAACTTCAATTGTACAAGTATTTCAGAAAGGTAAAACAATTCTGAAAATTTAGAGATTTCGATGTTACTCTAACAGATAGTACAACAAGGAAAACTGATCTTGGTTACAAAAATATGATTTTCTAGTGTACTAATTTACACAGTCAAATTATTTTACACAGATTTTACACAAGCACCCAAAGAATCCTTATAAAATAAGGGTTCCTAGCCTATTCTATAACCCGACCACCGGTATCTAATTCTAGGTGTAAAACCTTGATACCAAAGACTTTCAACAGTTCTTGTTGGAGGTCTTTTTTATTTTCTTCAAAACGACTGAAATTTGCTAAAATCGCGTGCTTCGAATCTTATGATGGGGGAGATTTGATGTAAAGAATAGGATTGCTTTCTGAAGAAGAATAACAATTATTAAATTCAAAGAACAACCATGTTAACACCTATCAAAATAGTATTTGTAGTATAAAATTAATGTTGAAACTTGGTATTATTCAGTTATATAAAAAGGCTTTTTGTAGTATTTGTCGAAAATATTATGAAGGTAGGTTTTATTTTTATAGTAGGGGATGATAAAGTGCCTGTATACAATAAATTGGTCCGTGATCGTATTCCAGAAATTATTAAAAATACTGGGAGTCAATGCTCTTTTAAAATCTTAAATAATGAGGAATATATACATTCACTAAAGCAAAAAGGTTTCGAAGAACTTAATGAATACATAAATAGTGAGACCAACGAGGAAGCAATCAAAGAACTTGCTGACTTGTTAGAAATCATTCATGCTTTAGCAGAATATCATGGCAGCTCTTTTGAAAAAGTTGAAGGCATTCGGAAAAGTAAGTTAGAGAAACGCGGCGGATTTAAGAAAAAGTTTTATCTTATTGAAGTTCAGTAGTATTAAGTCAGCATAGCAGGGGATGGGTTCATGAGTCACAAATTACAGGTCGGCGAGATGAAAACGGAATATTTAACAGATAAAGAGATATGGTCACATTTTAATTTCATTTTCTCGTCTAAATCAAAGAACTCGACAACATACAAATTCGTTCTCATTAAATCGATTTTAGAAAACTTATACAATGTGAATGAGAAGCTTGAGTTAAGCTATTCAACCATATTTTCAAGCTTTGCCAAGATCTATTGGAATCTGGTTATCCATCATAATCTCAATCAAATTAATGTAAAGGGAAGAATGGCTGAGGTGCAAACCATTCTTCATGATATCCAATGCAAGTATCATATCCCGAAGTCGTTGGTATTTGATAAATTATCAAGTGAGTTGCAGGTGGAGATCATTCATAAAGTGACGAAGAAATGTAAAATCAATGTGATGGGAGCCATATACGGAGATACCAGCTGCACCATATATGATTTTGATAACCGCAAGGAGCAGCTACGAATAAACCCGGCATATTATTCCTTTATGCAGCGGTTCCAACGGGTATTAAATTACTTAACGAACTATCATCTTGCTTTATTCCTAGAAAAGTTTAATGAAAACGGAGATACTACAAACCTGCTCTTAAAAGTTGAAAATGTTTCGAAGCGGTCATCACTCGATCAGTTTTATCAAGTCCTTTCCTCTTTTTATAGCGGGAAATGCTTTTATTGTGGTAAAACCATCAAGAAAGATAAAGTCCATGTGGATCACTTTATCCCTTGGAGTTTTGTCCAGGCAGATCAGCTTTGGAATCTAGTAATCTCTTGCAGCACTTGTAATTTATCAAAGAGTGATAAATTGGCGGATAAATACTTTTTAGAGACCGTAATCGAGCGAAATAAAACCTTCATTTCTGTACCTGAACTTAGAAAAAGGGAAGATATGAAAGTCTATACCAGCAAAAAATTAATTGATTTGTACCATTATTCGGTGGAAAATGGGTTTACCGATTATTGGAGGCCTAAGGGAATTGTTTTATAATCCAATAATTTGTTTTTTTTCACTGCTGATTGAATCAATATTTAAAGAGAAACTATTTAGATACTAATAAAAACTGTTTTCAGCTGGTAAACAAAGGAACAATTGCTATTGCTGCTACTGACGAAGGGTTTAACAATAATAAAGTAATAAGAGTTTGTAAGGTTATTTAAGGAATGCACAAACAAATAATCATTTTATTTCATCACTAGAGGTTATTCAATGAA
>NZ_JBALPG010000087.1:0-9531 GCF_036965245.1 Neobacillus drentensis | reverse complement strand
GGAAATAATTGTATAATATAATTATTTTTGGAAAAAATGGAGGCTATAAAGAATGGAGGGTTATGCGAATGAAACGATTTGTCTCTTTCATAGTGACATCTTTTTTACTTACATGTTTATGGAGTCCATCTGCTTTTGCTGCAGAAGAAAAAAAGAATACGGATATCGTCAGCAATGTAAAATCTGCTATATTAATTGAACGCGATACAGGAACAGTTCTCTATGAGAAAAATAGTAATGAAGAGCTGCCGCCTGCAAGTATGACCAAAATCATGACGATGCTCTTAATTATGGAGGCGTTGGATCAAGGAAAGCTGAAATGGGATGAAAAAATCCGAACAAGCGAATATGCAGCTTCTATGGGCGGTTCGCAAATTTTTCTTGAGCCAGGCGAAGAAATGACAACCAAGGAAATGTTAAGAGGAATTGCAATTGGTTCCGGAAATGACGCATCTGTTGCCATGGCTGAAAGAATTGCAGGTTCAGAAGAAGCGTTTGTTGATATGATGAACGATAAGGCCAAAAAACTAGGACTAAAGCATACGGTCTTTAAAAATACAACTGGACTTCCAGTAAGTGGACATTATAGTTCAGCAGCAGATATGGCTGTTATGTCAAAAGAGCTTCTAAAATATGAAGACATTACAAAATTTACGGGTATGTATGAAGCATACCTTCGTGAAAATACAGACAAAAAATTCTGGCTTGTTAATACAAATAAATTAGTACGTTTTTACCCAGGCGTAGATGGCCTCAAAACTGGCTTTACTGCAGAAGCAAAATATTGCTTAACTGCAACAGCCAAAAAAAATGGCATGCGTGTGATTGCGGTCGTTTTTGGTTCCCCAACCTCTAAGGAAAGAAATGCGCAAGTTACTAGAATGCTTAATTATGCCTTTGCCCAATATCAGACTCATCCGATGTTTAAGAGAAATCAAACAATAGGTCAAGTCAAAATAAGTAAAGGAAATGAGAAGTCTGTCGAGGCTGTAACAAGCGAACCACTTTCATTACTGACAAAAAAAGGTGAAAAGACAGAGGATGTTAAACAAAAGATGGTCCTGAAAAAAAATCTAAATGCTCCCATTACGAAGGGTGAACAGGTAGGGACTATTAAGCTTATTAAGGACGGAAAAGTCATTCTTGAAAGCCCATTAGTGGCAGGTAAAGATGTAAAGGAAGCAGGATGGTGGACACTTTATAAACGTTCATTCGGAATGTTTACAAAGGCTGGCAAGTAATCAGCAAAAATCCGTTAATGTCGAAACTTCAAAGTAAATTACTAATTTTAGCGAATTTCAACTAGTTTTGTATTTATAGAAGGATATTATCGTTTGGGAAGCGAATTGACTCACTATACCAGATTAAGGAGGCCGGGGATAGTGAGTCTTAACATTGAAATGGAAATAAAACATGCTGTTTTATGTATTCGCTTAAGTGGTGAATTAGATCACCATACAGCGGATGAACTTCGCGAGCAGACGATAGCAATAATTGAAAAAAACGATATACGTCATATTGTCTTAAATCTGGAACAATTATCCTTCATGGATAGCTCTGGATTAGGGGTTATCTTAGGAAGATACAAACAAATAAAACAGGTGCACGGAGAAATGGTCGTTTGTGCAATTTCCCCTGCAATACAAAGATTATTCGATATGTCTGGTTTATTTAAGATCATCAAAATGGAACCGACTGAGGAATTTGCATTGCAAAGATTGGGGGTGGCCTGAATGAAGAATGAGATGAACCTTCAATTCAGTGCTTTAAGTCAAAATGAGTCATTTGCACGTGTAACCGTTGCAGCCTTTATTGCCCAGCTTGATCCAACAATGGATGAATTGACAGAGATTAAAACAGTCGTATCAGAAGCTGTGACCAATGCGATTATTCATGGTTATGAAAATGATCCAAATGGAATTGTATACATTCATGTTTCCATTGAGGACAGTTTGATTGATATGACGATTAAGGATGTTGGTTTAGGAATTGTAGATGTGGAGGAAGCTCGTCAGCCATTATTTACAACGAAGCCGGATCTAGAACGATCCGGTATGGGATTCACCATCATGGAAAATTTCATGGATGAGGTAGAGGTTCATTCACAGCCAGGTCGAGGAACCGAGGTTAGATTACGGAAGCATTTAAAATTGCGCAAAATGCTTTGCAATTAAGGAGACTTGCCGATGGATGTGGAGGTCAAAAACGATAAAAGTCAATCGTATTTAAAGGATCATGAAGTGAAAGAGCTCATTAAAAAGAGCCATGAAGGAGACCAAGAAGCTAGAGATTTAATCGTTGAAAAAAACATGCGTCTCGTCTGGTCAGTTGTCCAACGGTTTCTTAATAGGGGCTATGACCCTGATGACTTGTTCCAAATTGGTTGCATTGGATTATTAAAATCAGTTGATAAGTTTGACCTTTCCTATGATGTCAAGTTCTCCACATATGCTGTACCAATGATCATTGGTGAAATCCAACGATTTATCCGCGATGATGGAACAGTGAAGGTGAGCAGATCACTGAAGGAAATGGGGAACAGAATCCGAAAAGCTAAGGATGAATTATCGAAGACACTAGGAAGAATACCAACTGTTACCGAAATTTCAGCACATCTGGAACTATCGCCGGAAGATGTGATCCTTGCTCAAGAAGCAAGCAGGACACCTTCATCTATTCATGAAACAGTTTATGAAAACGATGGGGATCCGATTACATTACTAGATCAAATTGATGACGGTAATGAAGGAAAATGGTTTGATAAAATTGCGTTAAAAGAAGCTATCCTTGAATTGGATGAACGGGAAAGATTAATCGTTTATTTAAGATATTATAAGGATCAAACACAGTCAGAAGTTGCCCTTAGGCTGGGAATATCTCAGGTTCAGGTTTCTAGACTGGAAAAAAAGATATTACAGCAAATGAAAGACCGTATGGATCTCTAATCCATACGGTTTTTTGTTTCGTCTACCTTAGCACTTTTATACATGAAAATACAGCTTATTATCCATACTACATATACAAGGAAATCATTGTGTGGGAAGTGAATGTTTTGGAAAAGACCATCTACATCCGCATGCGGAATCGTGTCCAAGCCGAACCGGAAGAAAAAGTTTTGTTAAAGGATGTTGCCCAAATCATTGCTCCAGAATCTGTTCTCTTAAATATCAAAACAATGATGGTTCATCAATTAACCCTAAAAGATCGGAATATAGTGGTTATTGATGTGATGAGAGTTATCAATTTAATTACAGATACTTTTGAGGATTGTGAAGTTCAAACCATTGGTCCTGCACAAACCATAATAGAAGTAACTTTTAAAAAAAAGGGAGTTTCCATTCCTTTTTTTCTCTTAATATGGTTTCTGTTATTTTTCGGTTCAGCCATGGCGATAATGAATTTTCATGATGATGTCAGTATGAAAAGTGTCCATGAAAAGATTTATACCATTATAACGGGTGAGAAAAATGCAAAGCCATTATTGTTTCAAATTCCCTATTCTATTGGTTTGGGTCTAGGGATGATTCTATTTTTTAATCATGTATTTAAGAAACGGATAAATGAAGAACCCAGTCCACTTGAAGTAGAAATGTTTAATTATCAGCTAGATTTAGATAATTATGTCATTATCCATGAAAACAAAGAAAGTATGAAACGAATTAATGACGACGATTAAAATTTTGACAGTGCTATTTGTAGGATTATCAAGTGGATTGGCCGTAGGTTCTGGTTTTGTTGCATTCCTTACTGTACTTGGAGTGATTCCAAGGCTGACACAACTTAGTAAAACAATGAAAATGATTCACCAGTATGAATGGGCAGTTGTGATAGGGGCGCTGACTGGGGTATTAGCGAGTCTTAGGGATCCTACATTATATATATCATCTTATTTTTTGATTCCATTAGGAATAACTGGTGGAATATTTATTGGAATGTTAGCTGCAGCCCTAACTGAGGTCCTAAATGTCCTGCCGATTCTTGTAAAAAGGATTCGCTTAGATGGACAAATTATTATCTTAATCATGGCAATTGTATTTGGGAAAATATTTGGTGCCATTTTTCAATGGCTTTATTTTGTTCATCATTAATACCTTGAAAACAGCCCAGCTCCACCAGGATAAGCTTCGAAGCGAAGCATTCCATAATTAAAAATCTTAAGTTTTCGAGGATACCAGCTTATTATGACGTTTACTTTTTTTTATGAAGGGACATCAAAGTATGAGTATTCGGAGGCGTGTCATTTTAGTTACTGACGGTGATGAATATGCAAAAAAAGCTGTTGAGCATGTTGCTCAAGAGATTGGTGGACGATGTATTTCCAGCTCTCATGGAAATCCTTCAACATTAACTGGTCAAGAAATTGTCAATTTAATAAAAAAAGCCCCACACGATCCGGTATTAGTAATGTTTGATGATAGCGGCATAGTGGGTGAAGGGGCGGGTGAATCCGCATTGAAATATGTTGCTTTACATAAAGACATCGAAATTCTAGGGGTCATTGCAGTTGCCGCAAGATCTAGACATGAGGAATGGACAAGGGTTGATATAAGCATCGATCGTGATGGAGAGTTAACGCCCTATGGAGTAGATAAATTTGGTATTCCAGAACTTGAAATCGGTAGAATAAATGGAGATACCGTTTATTGTCTTGATGAATTGGATGTGCCTATTATCGTAGGTGTGGGTGATATTGGCAAAATGGCAAGACTCGATTCTTACAAACTTGGTTCGCCGATCACGAAAAAAGCAGTGGAATTAATTCTTGAAAGGAGTGGCTTTCATGTCAAGAAGTAACGAGCAGAAATGGCCAATCCCGGAATCAGTGCATGAAATTGAAAATTATATGAAACAGCGTGTGGGGCTCGGGGTTAGTTTTGATTTTGGGGTCAGGAAGTTAAAAATTCTAAAAAAAGATGTGCATATCTATTATGTAAATGGGTTATGCGATACACGTTTTATTATAGAGTTAATTGAAGAGTTAGTTGAAATCAATGATCATGAAAAATTATCAACGGATATATTTAAGATTGTTGAAAATAGACTTGTTAACCAATCGGTTGAACAGGTTAAAACGCTTGATAAAATTGTTGATCAGGTTCTATCTGGATTAATTGCCGTTGTGATAGAAGGGCAAAATACAGCCCTTGTAATTGATGTTAGGAGTTATCCCGGCAGGGCCCCTCAAGAGCCTGATACAGAAAGAGTAGTTAGAGGATCACGTGACGGATTTGTTGAAAATATTATTCTCAATACAGCTTTGACAAGAAGGAGAATTCGTGACGAACGACTTCGCTTTGAAATGTATAAAGTTGGAGAGCGTTCGAAAACGGATGTAGCATTAGGTTACTTAGAGGATGTGGCAGATGCTGACTTACTTAATATTCTTAGAAAAGAAATAAAAGCTATCCATGTTGACGGTATTCCGATGGCAGATAAAACAATTGAAGAGTTTATCGTTAAACAGGGGTGGAATCCTTTTCCGTTAGTAAGATATACGGAAAGAGCAGATGTCGCTGCTGCTCATTTATTAGAAGGTCATGTCATTATTTATTGTGATACTTCTCCAAGCGTAATTATTACCCCGACAACCTACTTTCATCATTTACAGCATGCTGAAGAATTTAGGGAATCACCTGCAATGGGGACTTTTGTGCGTTGGACTCGGTTTTTAGGTCTCTTAGCATCGATTGTATTACTTCCCTTATGGTTACTGTTCGTATTGGAACCGTCCCTATTACCTGAAAAAATTTCCTTCATTGGACCGAATGAACAAACCAATATTCCTGTTGTCATTCAATTAATATTAGCGGATTTTGGTATTGAATTTTTGAGGATGGCTGCCATTCATACCCCGACTCCATTATCAACGGCAATGGGCTTAATTGCCGCAGTAATGATTGGACAGATTGCGATTGACGTTGGTCTATTTGTTCCTGAGGTGATCCTCTATGTTGCTTTGGCAGGGATCGGCACTTTTACGACTCCGAGCTATGAGTTAGGTGTGGCAAATAAAATTGCCAGAATTGCACTAACGATTTTGGTAGCCATTTTTCATACGCCCGGCTTCGTCATTGGAATTACCATCTTGTTTTTATTTATTGTTAACCTGCGTGCGCTTAATGCACCATACTTTTGGCCGTTTCTTCCTTTCGAACCAAAAGGATTTATGCAGATTATCTTCCGCAGGGCAATCCCTGGATCTATACTAAGACCAAGTATTGTCCACCCTAGAAATCGTTTTAGGCAGCCACCGAAGGCGAACGAGAAATAATTGCGGTTTTTTTACAGTTATGCTAAAGTGATTTTAATTAAATAAAGGGTTAAAGGAATAAGAAAAGCACACGCGCTTTGATAAGCCCCGATATAGGGAGACTTAGTCAATTGGAAATCGGCTTAGTCTCCCTTAATACGTATAGAAAGCGGTAGCTTTCTGTATCCAGGCATAAGACGAACCATAATGAGGCGTTCTCAAGCCACCACAGCAAGGCAGCTACCTGAAAAGATTCCTTGCAGCCTTGCTCCATGGCGTTAGCCGTGGAGAATCCTCTTCGAATTTACTTCCTCGCCGTCTAATGACCTGAGGACTAGGCGTGGTGCTGGACATTTCTCAAAGGCGAAACTTTTACTTTCTTATCTTTTAAAAATAGGCAGTATCTTATGGAGATTCTGTCTATTTATTTATTATAATTGTCTACATAATCTATAGTGAGTTGTTTACGGAGAGAGGGAAAGGGAATGTATTTTTATGGGTCAACAGGTGTAAATAAAAACGGAAATTTAGAAATAGGCGGGGTCGATGCAATTGAGTTAACACAACAATTTGGAACTCCGCTGTATGTGTATGATGTAGCCTTAATGAGAGAAAGGGCACGGGGCTTTAAACAAACATTTGATGACCTAAATGTAAAAGCTCAAGTCGCTTATGCCAGTAAAGCATTTTCAACAGTAGCGATGATTCAGTTAGCAGAGGAAGAGGGTTTGTCACTCGATGTCGTATCTGGGGGTGAATTGTATACGGCAATCATAGCTGGATTTCCGGTAGAAAGAATTCACTTTCATGGAAATAATAAAAGTCGAGAAGAATTAGAAATGGCCTTAGACCAAAGAATCGGTTGTATTGTTGTTGATAATTTTACAGAAATGGAACTTTTAAAAACCATTTGCCATGAGAAAAATGTGAAGATCAGCATCCTACTGAGGGTTACACCAGGAATTGAGGCACATACCCATGACTATATTTTAACCGGACAGGAGGATTCAAAATTTGGTTTTGACCTTCAAAATGGACAGGCAGAAGAGGCATTAAAAACCGCGATTCAGTTTGAATATTTTGATGTTCTCGGACTTCATTGCCATATTGGATCCCAAATTTTTGAAACAACAGGATTTTTACTAGCAGCAAAGAAAATTGTTGAAAAAATGGAATTCTGGAAAAAAGAGCTTTTCTTCGAAGCAAAGGTGTTAAATTTAGGCGGGGGGTTTGGGATCCGCTATACAAAAGAAGATGAGCCCATCCCGCCCTCGCAATATGTAAGTGAAATTATTACAGAAGTAAAAAATTTAACAGAGCAGCACTCATTAAAAATACCAGAAATTTGGATTGAGCCTGGTCGTTCGCTTGTAGGTGATGCAGGTATTACCCTTTATCAGGTAGGTTCTTCCAAAGAAGTTCCTGGAGTAAGGAAATATTTAGCCGTTGATGGCGGGATGAGTGATAATATCCGGCCTGCACTTTACCAGGCAAAATATGAAGCTGTTCTTGCGAATAAACCTTTAGCAAAAGCAAATGAAACCGTATCAATTGCCGGGAAATGCTGTGAATCGGGTGATATGTTAATTTGGGATTTACCGCTTCCAGAAGCAGGAGAAGAGGATATTCTTGCTGTCTTTTGTACTGGTGCATACGGTTATTCCATGTCAAACAATTATAACCGGATTCCTCGTCCGGCCGTCGTATTTGTTGAAAACGGTAAAGCCACGCTTGTTGTAAAAAGAGAATCATATGAAGACATAGTAAGGCTTGATTTGCCGCTTAAATAGAAGAAAGCTGTCGCTGAGGCGGCAGCTTTTTAACTTTAAATGATATAGAATTTATAACATTGGATATTGAGAGTTGTCTATCTCAAGCGCCTAGCGGCTAATGTATTTCGCTCTATACCCTTGGATAAGTCAAAATGATCGAGTCTATAGCCCCTAAATGGACGCTTGCGCTTTTCTTAAGAGAAAATTGATTTAATGGCATCAATCAGCCAAATGAAAAATTGCTTGATTTTTTCTAAAAAACCTTGCCCTTCTTCAGATTGAAGATATTTTGATATGCGGTCTTTTGCTTTATTAAGCTGGTCGCTTACTTGGTTCCAGTCAATGTTTAGATCCTTTAGTTTATTAAAAAAGTCAATTAATCTTTGCATTTCTTCATCAGTAAGAGTAACATTTAAATCCTTTGCTGCCTGCTCAATAATTTTCTGTAACTCTTCATCATTTTTCGGCTTATTTTTAGCAATATCTTCTTTTACTTTAGCTATAAGGGCAGCAGCATTCTTATCGCCGATGGAGTCTCCCAGTTTGGCGGTTTCTACCATCTCTTGATTCGCAGCTTGTTTTACTTCTTCTGGAATTGTCTTATCAGCAGAGATTTCATATGCTTTAATAATACCAGTTAAGGCTGCAGTTCCAGATACAGACATCGGGGCAGTAATATAGATGTTGGCATCTTTAACGCCAGCTGTAATTAAGGCATTGACATACATTTCATCTGTAACCCAGTTGATATTCTTTGTTTTCACCGTAATCCCTGAACCCTTTGGAGCAATTGTTACGGAAGAGGATGAGATTGCCTTTGTACCGATTAGTGATTTCGAGACGTATTTCCCTAAATATTGATGTTCTTCTTGATTCGATACGGTCACAATTTGGACATCTTTCGGTGCGCCCATTTCTTCTAATAGGTTATTTTTTTGTTCTTCTGTCAAATTTTCGCCTAATGTGACAATCATATCCCCTTCAGCCATATCAGCAAAGCTGCGAATTGGATAGAAGAGTACGAAAGTTAATAGTAGAAGAATCATTATTTTTTTCATTGTTTGCCTCCTTGAAGTTTAACCATTGTTAAAAAAATTTCAAAGCTCTTTTAATAATATAACCGAAACCTTTATTAATAACGTACTATTTAATCCAGAAGTTTCATAGTTTTGATATTTTAATGGAGAAATGCAACATTTATAAGATAAAATAGATTATTTTTGTTATTTGGTGTAGAATGGTGGTCAGGACAGAACTCTTGTATGGAAAAGGGGCGGAGCGCAGCAAAAGCGATTTAGTATATCCTATCATAGTGGATAATTTACATTTTTCACGACGAATGAAGTAACTACAGCTCTGCTCACACCACCTTTATAATGTTAGGTTGGTTTTTCGAATGAGTAATAATTCCATAATAGATTGTGACGTGAAATACCATTTGCGTTTTGTGGGAAAGTTTTTCATGAAAAAAAATTGGGTTTTATTTAGTATCCTTATTGGCATCTCTGT
>NZ_JBALPG010000086.1:0-5903 GCF_036965245.1 Neobacillus drentensis | reverse complement strand
GATATTATTGTTCAAAAATTAAAGGAGGAATTTATCGTGTACAAATCTACTAATCTAGATCTATTTCCCTATCCTTTTCACAATATTAAAGAAGATTCCAATTATCGGTATTCCAATGACTTAAGAAAGCTTGAAAAGGATAAACAGAATTGTGTTGTAATAACACCAGAATATGAAAAACAAATAATAAGAAAAAGAGAATTACTGAAGGAACAACCTGAAGTAAGGTTCCAATCCTATCCACATACAATGGAAATGCAATGGGAAGTAGCAGAAATGCTGATTAATATGGCGATTGAACGCTATCCGGAGCACTTCCTAGTAGAAAAAAACGGTAATCATTGGACTTTTCATAATTTTATCTTAAATGAAACGGAATCTTTCATATTTGGTGATGCATCAAGCATCGAGCTTGAGCCGCTTGATTTAATTGGCCGTCATTTCGCCACTGACTTTGTATTAATGGTTCAGCGGGATAACAACCTTTATTTGGAAGTTGCTCAAGAATCTTATGCAGCTTTATTTTCGCCTCACTGGAATAAAGGGATGACTTTTGACGAAATTCATGCACCTGTACCATTTGTGTCACGCACAGGTGTACCGCTGGCTGAAAGAGTTCGTAATTTTTTAATTCGCAATGTTTTCCCAGGTGAGCCTTGGACCAGAATTAACTGGAATTTGATGGCAAATCGTTGGGATGTTAACTATGAAACATTTGATACATGGGGTCCAACACGCTTTTTAGTCACCCCAGAAAATGCTGGTAAACTAGTAAGACTTCGTGTAGAAGAACAATTTTTCTATCATATGCCAAGGAGTAATGCAATTTTGTTCGTTTTAAATACGCAATTCCTGCCATTGGAAGATTTGGCATTAAAACCAGAATGGCTTGAGCAAACATACTCTATTCTATCAGATATTCCTAAGCCAATGGCTGATTATAAAGGATTTACTCCATTTATTGAACCTACAGTAGAATATTTGAAGAACTTAGTTGAAAAAGTAAAATTACAAACTAACTAGGGTTAAACGATTGGAGGTATGTAAGTGGTATACAACAGCCCGGTTTTATTCGATAAATCTGAAACAATTGTAGAAAAATTCACAGTAAGATGGGATCGAAGAAAATTACTGATTATTTCTGCTGAACCAAAAGAAGCAGACATAATCGAGCAATTTATAAATGATATAAATGGTCTGAAAGAATATGAACATATTGAAATGAAAGATGAACTACAATTAAAGAATATTAGCGAAGTATTAGATCGTCAAAAAATGGGAACACAGCTTTATATTTCAGCTAAATGGGATGATGCAGTAACGATTTTCATGGCGGCAATTGAGGCTGGTTTTTCGGAAGATGAGATTCAAACGCTTATTTCTGGCGAGAAGAGACGGTTTGTTTATTGTATCAAATGCTATCATCTACAAGAAGTTGAGGCTGATGAAACGGATACGATTTGTTATCATTGCCAAATCAGCTTAGAAATAGGGCCCTTCTTCTCAAGAGAGCGAAAAGGTTATATTGGATATCCTTATAATCCTGCTTTCGTAACATCAACTTAAATGCTATCTGAGCAAGAATAAATAAAATTGCAGTCATGACGATGGGAGTGATTTTTATGAGGGCATTCGGAAAGATTAAAGTATATGTAGGAAAAATAGTACAGGAAACAAAATGGGTAAAGCGCTTCTACTTGTATCCGGTTGATCTAGAATTACTGCCTGCATTTACTGGTGGTTCACATATCGCAACTTATGTAAAAAATGGCGACGAGATTATTGAAAGAAATTACTCACTTGTTAGTCATCCAACCGACCGTACTCAATATGCTATTGCAATTCGTAAGGATGACCATTCAAGAGGCGGATCTGTTTATTGGCATGAAAAGATCAAAGTGGGAGATCGTTTAGAAATCAGTTGGCCTAAAAATCATTTCCCACTGGCTTTCAAAGCTGCTAAACATCATGTATTTTATGCAGCTGGAATCGGTATTACTCCATTTATGACAATGATGGAAGAATTAACAGCTGAAGGTAAATCATTTGAATTACATTATGCTGCAAGAACGAAAGAAGATTGTGCTTTTTATGATTATTTGAAGGCAAAATATCCTGGAAAATGTCACTGCTATTTCTCGAGAACGGAAAATCCTAATAAAATGGTACCTGTATCAATGGCGGAACATCGGATTGGCTCACATGTGTATTTCTGTGGACCAGTTTCAATGGTGAAAGAATTTAGGGAAGCAGCTGACTCATACGGTTACCCAAGCCGTTCCATACATTTTGAATTATTTGCTCCAACTGATGAAGGACCAAAAAATCCTTTTGTTGTAAAATTAGCGAACAGCGGTCATACGGTAGAAGTTTCTGAAGAAGAAACGTTATTAGAGGCACTATTAAAAGCTGGGGTAGAAGCTCCATATTCTTGTAAAGTAGGCGGATGCGGAAGCTGCGAAATACAGGTAGTTGAAGGAGAAGTTGATCACCGAGATCACTTCTACAATGATGAAGAAAGACATACGAAGAAAGTTATTTTAGCTTGTTGCTCAAGAGCTAAAGAACCTGAAAAAGAGCTCATTTTACTCCTATAATAGAGCCTTTATTCTGTAATAGATTCATAAATTAATTTTACTGAATATTGAAATAATTTTATATTGACACAAGAATATAATTACCATTTAAAGGAGGCAAAAAACATGCAAGAAAATCTGAACAATAATATTAGCGGACCTGTGTCAGAACATCATGATAGTGATGCTGCACAACTGGCAGCACTTGGATATGAATCAGAATTTCGCCGCGATATGAGCCCGTGGGCAAACTTTTCGCTCGGGTTCACTTACCTCTCTCCTGTAGTAGGTGTGTACACACTATTTGCTTACGCGCTTGCGCAAGGTGGCCCACCTATGATTTGGAGTCTTGTCATCTGTGGATTCGGACAGTTATTAGTGGCACTTGTCTTTAGTGAGATTGTTGCACAATTCCCTGTTGCAGGAGGAGTATATCCTTGGGCACGAAGATTATGGGGGCGCAAGTGGGCATGGATGACTGGCTGGGTTTACTTAATGGCTTTGCTTGTGACGATTGCTAGTGTTGTATACGGCGCTGGACCTTTTCTTGCACAAGTTTTGGGTTTTGAAATATCGGTG
This sequence comes from Neobacillus drentensis, assembly GCF_036965245.1. Taxonomy (GTDB): domain Bacteria; phylum Bacillota; class Bacilli; order Bacillales; family Cytobacillaceae; genus Neobacillus; species Neobacillus drentensis_G. Next base: position 2,748 of record NZ_JBALPG010000086.1, on the reverse strand, counting down.
GATTCAACGATTCTTTGTGCAGTAATCTTGCTTGTACTATCGACTATAATCAATTTTCTTGGCACAAAGGTTCTCGCAGCTGCAGCAGTTATTGGTTTTACTGCTGAAATTATCGGTGCGCTTGCAGTTGGTTTTTGGTTGCTTATCACACAAAGGCACCACGGTCTTGGTGTGCTCTTTGATTCTTTTGGTGCTCAAGGTAGTCATAGTTTCTTGTATGCATTTGCAGCAGCTGGATTAATTGGAGCTTTTTTATATTATGGGTTCGAAGCTTGTGGTGATGTTGCTGAAGAAGTACCGAATCCAGGCGTTCTTATCCCAAAGGCAATGCGTCGGACGATTTACATTGGTGGTGCTGCAGCAACTTTTGTTTGCCTTTCTTTAGTACTTTCAGTTGCTGATATCCCAGCAGTTATTTCTGGTAAGGACGTAACGCCTGTTGATACACTGCTAAACAAGGCATTTGGTACTGTTGGCGCGAAGATTGTACTGGGTATTGTGTTAATTTCTTTCCTTTCATGTGCAATAAGTTTACAGGCGGCAGCAAGTAGACTTGCCTATTCGTATGGACGTGATGACATGATTATAGGTAGCCGATTGTTAAAGAAATTTTCGGTTGCCCGTCACATTCCACCTTATGCGTTGCTTCTTGCAGCTATTGTCCCAGCTATCATTGTGTTGGGATCAAAAGTGTCTACAGATGCGCTTACAAAGGTAGTCAGTTTTGCGTCATTTGGCATTTATGTTGGATTCCAAATGGTTGTTCTAGCTGCACTTCGAGCTAGACTAAAAGGATGGAAGCCAAGTGGTAAGTATCAATTGGGCAAGTGGGGGCTACCTGTCAATATTGGTGCACTTGTCTACGGAATAATCGCAATGATTAACATGTGTTGGCCAAGAACGCCAGATGCACCTTGGTATGATAACTATATCGTGCTCGCTTCAGGAGTTGTAGTTATTGTTGTTGGTATACTGTATATGATGATCCATCGCAGCTACGGGCATAGCAATATGCCGTATAATGATGCAATACCGAAAAAATATATCTCTCATCAAAACAAGCTTAATGACATGTCAATGTAGGTTTGTTACTAACTCATATTAGAGTGGGTTGCTAAAGGATTCACTATGTTTATTCATTCAATTTTTCTGAAGGTGGACTAAAATATAGGCACCAAGCATTGCACCAAACCAAGTTGTTAAGCACTTCATCATATACAATCGCATTCACTTTAAAGTTTAATCTGAAGCTACGGAGTCTATATTCATCGTCGCTACTGATGCTACCTCCTGATCTACCACAAATGTCTTAGCATGTTAGAAACCATTCTCATATAAAAGAATTTTTGCTCCATAGTCAATAGGTCTCCAGCATATCGTTTTAGTAAAAAGGAACTTGGTCTATGACTCAAGTTCCTTCTACTATATTTTTCGCTGCTTTTCTAGCTCTTAAAAATCGGACTAAGTTCAGTACAATTACTTTTGAAACAGCATAGGTCGGAACAGCCAAGACCATTCCAAGTACGCCTGCCAGGTTTCCTGCAACCAATAGAATAATGATGATTGTTGCTGGGTGCGTATCCAATGTTTTTCCTAATATCAACGGTGACAGGAAGTTCCCTTCTATTTGCTGGGCAACCAGGATGACGACTATTACCAATAAAGCTTTCGTTGGTGAATCAAATAAAGCGACAAGCACAGCGGGCGTACCCCCAATGATTGGTCCAACATAAGGGATAATATTGGTGAAGGCTACAATAAGCGCTAAGATTAACGCATAAGGCATGTCAATGATTACATATCCAATAAAAGACAAGGTTCCGACTGCCAGGGCGACCATAACCTGCCCTTGGATGTAGGCTGACAATGTCTCCCCTGTTTCTTTTAAAATTTTTAGACCCTCATCTCTGTAACCGGTCGGTATAAAATTTGAAACGGCTTTTGGAAATTTATGACCGTCCTTAAACATGTAAAATAATAAAAATGGTACAGTCACAAGAATAATAGCTATATTGGTGATCATGCCAAAAAAACCCATAAGTCCTTTCGTCAATTTATTTGGCAGTGTATTTGCATACTCCATTAACCGATGTTGCACCGTGTCGATAATTTCACTCTGCTCATGCCTAAAGCTTTTAAACTCAGATGACTTGACCACATTTGTTAAAAATTCGGTAGTCTCATGGGCATAGACCGGCAAATTATTGGCAAGATCAGTTGCCTGTTTTGACACAGCTGGAACGATGCTGCCTATTCCCAACACAAGAAGCCCGGCAAACCCAATATATATAACAAGTATGGCCACTATCCTAGGAAGCTTTTTGCGTTCGAGAAAATTCACCACAGGATTTAAAAGAAAATAGAAGAACCCTGTTATTAGGATTGGAAAGAAAATAGTTGTGAAAAAGATTCCTATAGGCCTAAACATAAATGTGATTTTTGTTGAAACGAAAATAATCGTTAAAATAAGTAAAATTTGAATCAGCCAAAATTGTATTTTAGATTTTCTCACGATATGTACCTCTTACCTCAGATATTTGGGTTAAAGTATATCAAAGTATTGGAATAAAATACAGTATTATCAAGGTATTTTAACAAATATTAATTTTGATTCTCTTAAAATGATTGTGGCATACTGAAACGTAGTACCTATGTTTCAAAGTATTGTCTCCCAACAAAATGTATAAGGGAAATATAGAAATTGAAGACCAACAGCATTATCATTACATTCTCCACAAAGAGGAATAG
>NZ_JBALPG010000085.1:1961-37633 GCF_036965245.1 Neobacillus drentensis | reverse complement strand
AGTTTTCAAAGAACAATTTGTTACTTCGTTAAGAAGCAACTTTATTACTATATCATGTCGTTCATAATAAGTCAACACTTTTTTTAATGTTATCAACATCTTCAAATTGTTAACTCGTCATTAACGACTGCTTTAATATAATAACACCATGAGTATAAAACGTCAATAACGTTTTTGAACTTTTTTATACTATTTTTCAATTGAATAAAAAAAGCTGACCAAAACGGCCAGCTTTTTCTTTGTCCAGCTGCAGCGCCTAGGGGCTCGAAGGAGCCTAATCTCTGGCTTCGCTCCGCTTGCCAGTCGATAATTCTCCCTATATCGCCCCTGTTAAAGGCACTTCCGCTTTCCTTATTATTTTGTAATCGTAACAATTCCTTCTTGTTTCAAGTCAACAAGACCTGATTTTTCAATTACGACCTTTTCGCCTTCCGCTAAATTCGTAAAGACAATTGGTGTAATTGTAGATGTCGCATTTGCTTTTATATAATCTAAATCAACTTTTAATAATGGTTGTCCTTTTTCAATGCGGTCATTTTCTGAAACTAATGTTTCAAATCCTTCGCCTTTTAGTTTAACCGTATCAATACCAACGTGGATTAGAATTTCGCGGCCGCTATCAGATAGGATACCAATCGCATGTTTGGTTGGGAATAGGTTAACGATTTTTCCGTTAACAGGTGATACCACCGTACCTTCTTCCGGCACAATTGCAAAACCATCACCCATCATTTTTCCGGCAAACACTTGATCCGGCACTTCCGTAATTGGCTTGATTTCACCTTTTAACGGTGCTACAAAGATCTCATCGCTTTTGCGTTCTGTTTGCAGTGCTTCTGGATTTATTTCTTCAATCTGTTGTTCAACACCTTTTTCCGGTGCATTAACAGCGGTCGTACGTGGACGCTTTCCTTCTATTATATCCTTCATTTGACCTTTTATCGTTTCAGAACGCGGTCCAAAGATTGCTTGAATGTTGTTACCTACTTCAAGCACACCTGCGGCACCTAGTTTTTTCAATTGGTCTTTATCAACATTTTTAATATCATTAACAGAGACACGTAGACGAGTGATACATGCATCTAAGTGTGCAATATTTTCCTTACCGCCCATGGCATCTAAAATGTTACCAGCTAAATCGCCAGAATTTGCTTTACCTGTTGGTGCTTGATTTTCTTCTTCTTCTAACTCACGGCCAGGCGTTTTTAAATTAAACTTGCGGATCGCAAAGCGGAAGCCGAAGTAATAAATAACCGCAAAGACAAGTCCGACTGGGATGACGATCCATGCATGTGTTTGTGGGTTGATTAAGCCAAATAGGACATAGTCAATTAATCCGCCGGAGAATGTCATCCCGATTTTTACATCTAATAAGTGCATAACCATAAATGATAATCCAGCAAAGATTGCATGAATACCAAATAAAATAGGTGCAACGAATAGGAATGAGAATTCAATTGGTTCTGTAATACCAGTTAAAAATGAAGTCAGGGCGGCTGACGCCATTAAACCGCCGACAAGCACTTTCTTTTCAGGTCTTGCTTCATGATAAATCGCCAAGGCTGCAGCTGGTAAACCAAACATCATGAATGGAAATTTACCTGTCATAAACGTTCCTGCAGTAAGATTTTGTACATGGTCTGAAATTTGTGCCATAAAGATATGTTGGTCACCATGGATAACCTGACCAGCACTATTTGTATAGCTGCCAAACTCAAACCAGAATGGTGCATAGAAAATATGATGTAATCCAAATGGTATTAACGAACGTTCAATGACCCCGAAAACAAATGCGGAAAGAGTTAGGTTTGCATTTACCATGTTGTTCGAGAATGCGTTCAAGCCAGACTGGATTGGCGGCCATATAATAATCATAATTAGACCTACCAATATAGCGGTCCCAGCAGTAATAATTGGAACAAAACGTTTTCCAGCAAAGAATCCTAAATAAGACGGTAATTCAATTTCAAAGAACTTATTGTACAAGGACGCGGCCATAATACCAACGATAATCCCGCCAAACACTCCTGTTTGAAGAGTCGGAATCCCTAGGACACTTACATAGCTTGTACCATTAATATCCTTCGCATCAATACCTAAAACAGTACCCATTGTGACATTCATAATTAAGTAACCAATGATTGCTGCTAGTCCTGCCGTACCTTCTCCACCTGCTAATCCTACAGCAACACCGACTGCAAACAAGAGCGGAAGGTTACCAAAGACGATGTCACCGGCATTTTTCATAACAGAAGCTACCATGTCGACAGCGCTGTTATCTAAAAATGGCGCTAAATCTAATAGAGCCGGGTTTTTAAGCGCTGCACCTAAAGCAAGCAAAATTCCTGCGGCCGGTAAAAGTGCTACCGGTAACATTAATGCTTTACCGACTTTTTGCAGTACGCCAAACGCATTCTTAAACATAATTGTTCCCCCTAATATATTTTTATTAAGCTCATTAAGCGTTTACATTATTGGTAAAAAACCAACAAAAAAGGCATGAGTAAAAGTTTAATCAAAAGAAGTTATGGGTATAGTTTGCCCCTAAAACTTCATTTCAATTAATCCTTTTTACTCATGCCTGATCTAATCAGTAACACGTAAAAAATAATAGCTATTTAAATTTGTTTTGAAGTCTTTGTAAATGCATCGTTAGATAAACGGCTTCTGCATCAAAGACCTTCTTTTTTAATGTTTGCTGCATCACTTTAATGAGCTTCCATGAGAGATTATAACACACTGGATACTCCTCTTTCAAGAGGGATGCAATTTTTTCTGGTTCTTCTACCTTCTCGCCTTTTATCACGCGATCGATAGCAAAGCGAAGGTGTCGAACGAGCCTCATATAATCGATGCCTTCCTTATCAATCTCTATTTCAAACTGTTCCTCAACCATTTCAACAAGTCTGCTGACAAGCTGCGAATGTTGATTCACATCAGAGAGATTTTTATTCGTGATTGCACTATGGATGTGCAGGGCAATAAATCCAATCTCGCCAACAGGTAAGCTAATTCCTGTCTTTTCTTTAATGTGCTGAACGACTTCAGCTGCCACTTCATACTCATGACGGTATAGTGTCTTTGTCTCAATGAGAAACGGGTTTCTCATTTCCATTCCTTGCGAGACTCGGGTCAACGCAAACATGAGATGGTCTGTTAATGCCACATGAATATGTTCATTTAAAACAGAATGGGTCCGTTGCTTAATTAGATCAATAGCAGAAATAATGACCTCTAAAAAATCATTATCGATAAATGGAAGCAGTTTAATATAATTTTCTTGTTCTTTTTCATTTTTTAAAACAAAAAGCTTTTCTACCGCATCCGTATCGATATAGTCCCCTCGTTTTCGATTGAACCCAATGCCTTTTCCAATTAAAACAACTTCTTCATAGGAAGGGTGTTCAGCGATTAATACATTGTTATTTAACACTTTATCAATTAATAAGTTTGCCAACCCCTATCCCCCATTCCTATCTTCTTAACATAGATATTTTTATGTTATAAGAGGTGAGACAGGAAGTCAACGACAAAGTTCGACAACTATTTGAAAAAACGCTTGGAAAATTATTCAAATTTCATTCCTCTTAAACCAACAAAAAAGAACAGAGCGGTAAATCCAAGAAGCGCAGCAGCATCCTTTACTAAGGTGCCAGCGTGCAGGCTGCCGCTTATGATTTCTTTAAAACCCGACATCGCCCATGTTTGCGGTACACCCAATGCAATTTTCTGCATGATATCCGGTACCACATCAATCGGCCAATAGACACCCCCGAGCATGCAAGTGCTGACGATCAAAACCGCACTGATTGCAGAGGCCTGCTGCTTTGTTTTGACGAGTCCGGCAATCATAAGACCAAATCCTACTACACATATGATGACAAGTGAGGCAAATGGAATTAAATAAGTCATTCTTCCCCAGCTTGTATCAAACATTACATTCATAGCGGCCATTAGTACCGCCAACTGAATCCATCCCATGAAAAAGTAAGCCAAAAGATAGCCAAGAATAATTTGAAGTTTACTGACCGGAGAAACAATCAGCCTTCCCCAAGTGCCTTCAATTCGCTCGCCAAGTATCGCGGATGCCGCCCCGGAAAGACCAAACATCATAAACATGATGGCAAATCCTACAAACATTAAATTGATTTCTACTGAACTATTCGTGTCTTTTTGAATAATTTGCTTATCGACTGTCACACCTTTATTCGTCGCGATCGCTTCCAGCACCTTAGAAAAAGCACCTTCTTCTAGGTTCGAAGCAGCCTGATATGAACGGAGAACAAGCCTTGCAGTTCCCTCTAAATGAGTTGATAACGTAAGATAATTCTCGGTTTTCCTTTGCACGATAATGTCAAATATCGGTTTCTTTTCTGAGATTCTTTGGCCGATTTCATCCGGTATCACCACAGCCGCAACAACATCCTGACCAGAGACATTTTTTTCAGCCTGTTTTCGTGATACTTTTCTCCAGTCAAAATGAGTGTCCTGTTTTAAAAGATCCAAAATCTCTGTGCTAACCTCAGAATCGTTGAGAACTACATTAACAATTGGTTTGTTCTGCTTAGAGTTCACCGAAATGCCTCCAAAAATCCAACTAAAAACTGCCGGCATGACAAACATAAGTAACAATACTCCTGGGGATGTAAAAAACTCCTTTAAACGAAGCATGAGAATTGTCCAGATTTTACGCATATTTACCTCTCCTTTCTAATGAAAGGCGAATTAATCCAATTGCGAAAAAGAGCATACCTAAGCCCATTGATGCAGCGACGGCCGGCAGAATCTTGGAAAGAGATGCACCGGACATTAACTCTAAATACGTTTGTAATGCAAGCCCATTCGGCAAGAATTTGGTAACGGAAACGACCCAATCAGGAAATACATAAAGCGGAGCCATACTTCCACCTAAGGCAGCCATGATTTGGGTTCCAAACATTCCGGCAACATTAAACGATTGTTCCTTGTTGATAAGTGAGCCTGCTAAAACACCAAGTCCGCTGGCATTCACAACAAATGCAAACGTCATGATCACAATCCCGGGAATGGAAGGGCCCCAATCAACCCCAAAAAGGAGCTTAGTGCCTGAAATGATAATAAAAGCTTGTGTTAAACAAATAATGATTAATCCAAGCATTTTTCCGAGAAGATAATTTGGATAAGTTAAATTTGTAAGCAGCAGACGTTGAAACACATCCTGTTCTTTTTCCAGGATCATGGTGGATACACCTTGGACGACTGTCATCAATAAAAACATTACAGACATTGCGGCGGCGTAATATTGAAAAGAACTAACTAGCTTGGTTTTAGCATCGATGGAGGTTTCTTTTAATAGCGGTTTTTTACCATAGCCTTTTTGCACGATCCCGCTTGGATTTCCCGCTTGTACAGGCTGGGCCATTTGCGCCACTACAGCTTCAATAGGTACAGAGCGAGAAAACTGTTCAATCACGGTTTGAACGATGGTTGTATTAATATTGGTGTCAGGCACCGATAAAAGTTTTACTTTTGTTCCTTTGCCTGTCATTAGTGATTGGGTGAAGTCCTTTTCGATAACAATACCGACTGTCAGCTTGTGGTCTTTGATTTTTTTATATAAGTCATCTTCTTGGTAGTATTTCACTTGAATTTGTTTGGATAAACTTTTTGAAAAAACCTCTTCCGTTAATACTTTACTGAGCTGGCCTTGATCGAAATTAACGACCCCAAGCGTAAATTTTTTAATTGTTATATCTTCGTTTTCCTTCATGATATTCCCAAAGGCTGAGCCTAAAATAGCAATTAACAGAAGCGGCATCAAGATCAGGGTTAAAAAAGCCTTTTTATCACGCACGACAAGTAATAAATCCTTCCATGCAAGCCACCAGAATTTCATCGTCTCCGCCCCCTAATCTCTTAGATTACGTCCGGTCAGATGCAAAAAGACACTCTCAAGGTTCGGTTCCACAATGTCCACCGAAGTTATCTTTGTGCCTGTTTTTGTCATCGACTGAATGAAATCACTTAATATCAATTGCGGTTCTTTATGAAATACCATTACTTGATGGTCTTGAATTTGAATATCCTTTTTCGAAAAAATTCCTAATAACGTCTGGGTAATTTTCTCCACATGAGCGGTTTCTTTATCAATGGTTAAAATGATTCGCGAATGATTACCAATTGTTTCTCTTAGCTCACTTAAGGTACCGGAAGCAATCAATTCACCATGGTCAACAATTCCAACCCGTTCACAAAGGTATTCGACTTCCTCCATATAATGACTCGTGTAAATGATTGTCATCCCTTCACTGTTTAAGCGCTTAACTGTTTCTATGATATGATTTCTCGATTGCGGATCGATGCCCACTGTCGGCTCATCCATAATTAACAATTCCGGTCTATGTAAAATCGCTGCACCGATATTGACACGCCGCTTCATCCCACCGGAAAAGGTCTCTATCTTATCCTTCGCCCTTTCAGTTAAACCGATAATCTCAAGCACTTGATCCACACTTTTTTCCAGCTCATTGCCAGATAAATCGTACATTCTTCCCCAAAACTTTAAATTTTCCCGTGCTGACATGGCTTGATAGAGCGCAATCTCCTGAGGGACAACCCCAAGCCATTTTTGTGCTTGCTTCGGGTATTTAATTACATCGATGTTTTTTATCCGGATTTCACCAGAAGTTGGCGCAAACAACCCGGTAATCATATTAATCGTTGTTGACTTTCCCGCTCCGTTTGGACCGAGCAGCCCGAATGATTCTCCTTTTTCCACTGTAAATGATACGCCCTTTACAGCCTCCAGGTTCCCAAAGCTTTTTCGCAAATCCTGAACGGTTAGCATTTTCATTGGCAAACACTCCCTATTTCAATCATCGCCTTACATCTCTAATCATACAGAAGTGATTTGGGAAAAGTAAGAAAATTATGCAAATCTTTTCAAAAAAAAGAGAGAACTGTGAGCATCACAGTCCCCTCTTGAAGTTATTTTAAGAAGATAAAATATAAAACAAAGATAACAAAAAATAAGTACATAATCGGGTGAATTTCTTTTGTTCTCCCTTTTACCATCATTGTAATTGGGTAAAAGATAAAGCCCACGGCAATCCCGGTTGCAATACTGTATGACAGCGGCATCGCAATCATTGTTAAGAACGCTGGAACGGCAATCTCAAAACTTTTCCAGTCAATTTTTCCTAATGAAGAGACCATTAGCACTCCGACAATAATTAACGCCGGCGCCGTCACCTCTGGGGTAACTACTGATAACAATGGAAAGAAAAAGAGCGATAAGATAAAAAATCCGGCAGTTACTAAGGCAGCAAACCCTGTTCTGGCACCAGCGGCAACCCCTGCCGTTGATTCTATATATGATGTCGTTGTCGAAGTACCAAGAATTGCCCCAACACTCGTTGCAATCGAATCAGAAATTAATGCTCGGCCCGCACGAGGCAGCTTATTATCCTTCATGATTCCCGCTTGATTTGCTACTGCCACAAGCGTCCCGGCGTTGTCAAAGAAATCAACAAACAAGAAGGTTAAAATAATTCCAAGCATAGAAGTAGTATAGAAAGAACTGTCTCCAAAAGAGGAAAAGGCAGCACCAAAGGTCGGCGCTAAACTTGGAACCGTATCGACGACTTTTTCAGGTGCTTGGATTAAATTAAAAATCATCCCCGTAATAACACTAATCACCATACCGTAAAATACAGCGCCCTTAATTCCTCTAGTCATCATAATAACTGTTACAACGATACCGAAAATTGCAAGCAGTGTAGGTCCTGAGGTTAAATCACCTAAACCAACGAGTGTTGCATCATTATTAACAATAATTTTAGCGTTTTGTAATCCAACAAACGTAATAAACAAGCCAATTCCTGCACCAACAGCATGCTTCAAGTCGATCGGAATCGCATTGATAATTTTTTCACGGAGTCCTGTTAATGTCAGCAAAAAGAAAAACACTCCGGAGATAAGCACCGCTCCTAGGGCATGCTGCCAAGGAATTCCGCTTCCTAAAACAACTGTATACGCAAAGAAGGCATTCAATCCCATTCCAGGTGCTAACGCCAGTGGGTACTTCCCAATCAGTCCCATAACAATCGAACCAAGAGCAGATGCTAATGCCGTAGCCACAAATACTGCACCGTAATCCATTCTTAGTGCATCCGGAAAGTCTTTTACAGATGCAAGTGACAAGGTTAACGGGTTCACGACCAATATATAAGCCATTGCCAGGAATGTGGTTAGTCCTCCAATAAACTCACGGCGATAATTCGTACCATGTTTCTCAAACTCAAAATATTTATGCATGTCTCTTCCCCCTATGAATCTATTATTCTTTACGCAAAAAAACGCTCTCGATTATTCTACCGGAGCGTCTGACTTTAGGCATGTGCAATAAATAGAGGAAAAAGAATGCCTCATTATTCAAAACACTGCCTCGTAGTCAAGCCATTTACGGTGGCTCGGTAGAAACTTTTGGGCCATATTCCCAATATTATACGATGCAATTTTATGATTTCCTTAATACGTTTTTTATTTTAGCAGGAAGAACTCAACTTGTAAACAAAAATACGAACGATATTATAAAAAAATATAACATCGTTCGTATTTTACTCTTAACTTATAAATATAGAAATAAATACTGATATTTTTCTACTTTCCTTTATCTCAGTCGGAGCGGGCCCCTGGCCATACCTCGCTACCCGTGCGCTTCCGCTTTTCTTATTCCCACTCAATCGTAGCTGGCGGTTTAGAGGTAATATCATAAACCACCCGGTTGACATGTGCTACCTCATTAACAATCCGAGTCGAGATGACTTCAAGCACATCCCACGGAATCCTTGCCCAATCGGAGGTCATACCATCAATTGAAGTGACCGCACGGATGCCAATCGTGTAATCATAGGTTCTGGCGTCTCCCATGACTCCGACACTGCGAATGTCCGGGAGCACTGTGAAGTATTGCCAGATTTCGCGGTCAAGACCTGCTTTTTTAATTTCTTCACGCAAAATCCAATCTGATTCGCGAACAATTTCCAGCTTATCCTCAGAAATCGCTCCAAGGACGCGAATACCAAGACCCGGTCCTGGGAATGGCTGTCTCCAAACGATATCATCCGGAATGCCCAGTTCCGTACCAAGTGCGCGAACCTCATCTTTAAACAATGTATTTAGCGGTTCAATTAATGTAAACTGCATATCTTCCGGAAGACCGCCGACATTGTGATGGGACTTAATTGTTTGTGCCGTTGCTGTGCCGCTTTCAATGATATCTGTGTAAAGCGTTCCTTGAGCTAAAAACTCAATCCCTTCCAATTTAGTCGCCTCATCATCAAACACATAGATAAACTCATTGCCGATAATTTTACGTTTCTTCTCTGGATCGGAAACACCTTCAAGCTTGGATAAGAATCGGTCTTGCGCATCCACTTTAATAACGTTCATATGGAAGCCTTCTGAGAAAGTCTTCATTACACTGTCCGCTTCATTTTTTCGAAGCAGACCATGGTCAACAAAAATACAGGTTAGCTGGTCGCCGATTGCTTTATGGATAAGAACAGCAACAACGGAGGAGTCGACCCCGCCACTCAAGGCACAAAGAACTTTTTTATCGCCTACTGTCTCACGAATCTTAGCCATTTCCATTTCAATGAAATTTTCCATTGACCAAGTGCCGCTAGCACCGCAGACGTTAAAAACAAAATTCTTTAGCAGTTCATTGCCATAAACTGAATGACGTACTTCTGGGTGAAATTGTACCGCATAAAGCTTGCGTTCCGCATTGCTCATTGATGAAATCGGGCAGGAAGGGCTTGTCGCATCGACTGTAAATCCAGCTGGTGCTTCAACAACCAAATCGCCATGGCTCATCCATACCGTTTGCTCTTTTGGCAGGTCAGCAAAAAGAGCGGATTCATGTTCTACTGATACTGTCGCTTTTCCATACTCACGCTGCTGTGCCTTTTCAACCTTTCCATTGAAATGAACGGTCATTAACTGCATTCCATAGCAAATTCCTAGAATTGGCAGACCCATTTCAAAAATGGCTTCATCACAGCGGAATGAATTCTCATCATAAACACTATTCGGGCCACCTGAAAAAATAATTCCCTTCGGATTCATTTTGCGAATTTCTTCCGCAGTAATCGTATGCGGGTGTAGTTCACTATAGACACCGAACTCACGAATCCGGCGTGTAATCAACTGATTATATTGACTTCCAAAATCCAAAACAACTATCATATCTTGCTTTTCCGTCAAAGCAGCCACCTCTTTCTAAAGTTATTACTATCTTTCACAAAAATGGAAATAAAAAAACTAGAATTTCCTCCCCAAAAACAAATATTAGGAAGGCAGAATTCTAGTTATCTTATAAAAACTGACAGAAAAATTCTGCCTTCATAGTCAGGCCATTACAATGGCGACCCGGTAGAGACTCTCGAACCCTATTTTCGAGGATATATGAAGGAAACATGTCTATTGAATTATTTCATATTTTATCAATAGGTTGTTTTTCCGGTCAAGCGATAGTCTTTTTAATTAAATTTTCCCATAATTCATGCGACTCTTTCCATGTTCCCTGCGGAAGATTTTGATGATATATATATTGTTCATAGAAAACCGTCAACCGGGTCATCTCCCGAGTTGAAAAGAACGAATCAATATAACGGGCATAGTTCCTTAGTGTTTGATTTTCCTTCCGTTTTAATCCATAGCGATCAAGCTGATTTAATAAAATTAAATACGCCGCACCGATATTTTCATCCTTTTTCTTGAATCTGAAAAGCAGTAGTAACCCGTATGGAAGCCACTTCCCACGGATTCGATAGAGAAATGCCGCAATTACTGATAGGATGATGAGAATGAGAACGAACTTTTTCCAATTATTTTTCAATGCCAGTTTTACATTTTCAAAGCTGGTTTTCAGATCAAAGGATTTCTTTTTATCCTTTACCGTCTTCGTTTCATCCGGTTCTTCCTTCTGAGGCTTTTTCACAGGCGGTGGTGTCGTCTGCTGATTACTAGATCCTGAACCATCAACTGCTTCATAATTGATTAAAATCTCATTAGAAAAACCCTTTGTCGGTTCAAACGGTACCCAGCCTTGATTTGGGAAAAAAACCTCTACCCAAGAATGAGCATTATTGTTCGTAACTTGGTAATACTGGCTTGATGAGTCATCCTCACCATATTCTAGAAACTCACCGCCTGTGTACCCTTTTACCCATCGGGTTGGAATCCCCAGCGTCCTTAGCATAACCGCCATCGAAGTGGAAAAATTATCGCAATAGCCCCGCTTTGTCTCAAACAAAAATTGGTCAACATAATCTTCATTAGTATCAGGTACCGCGACATTTTTTTGGTCATAGGTGTATTCCGTATTGCTAAAATAACTTTCCACTGCTTTCGCTTTGTCAAACCAGTTTGTTTTCCCTGCCGTAATTTGTTCCGCTAATCCTTTGATTCTTAGCGGTAATTCTTCAGGCAAATGCGTATACTTCTGATAAAATAAATTTGATGGATCCATACTCGTTGTTTGCTTTAAATCCTGTACTTTATATTTTGGGAGCACATAGTCTACCGTAAAAGTATGGGGCACAACAGGATCTTCATTTTTATTATAAAAGCTAATCCTCTCGATGGTCGTATCAATCATAAATCGATTTCCATTTGAATCAGACGGCTGAATGCTCAAGATCTTCTTAATTCCCGCAGGGTACATGATAAAGTTGTATTTATAATTTTTATGTATAAATACGTGAGCAGATTCCTTAATGGTTTCAACTGTATTAGGAAAAGAATAAACAGGTACATAATCCTCCTGTCTAAATGAGATGGGTGTCGTACCAGAAGCAAGCCAGCCTTTTCCTGTATACATGTCCTTCGTCTCCATCTTCCAATAATTCTTCCCGTCCGCTTCATACTTAAACACCGATCTGCTGTCACCGATAAACGGGCCGCCAAGTGCTTCATCATTGGTACCGTAACCAATTCGATGCGGTCCTGCCCCATTGCCGCCCGTGCCACCTTTAGGATTATTTCCTGTAAAAAATGGAACAGGATCGGGCCATATCGGCGCAGCTTTTGGTGCAGCAATTCCCACCATAACACTAACAGCAATCATCCCTGCCAGCGGCCCCATCCATTTTCGAATGAAGGATGACTCACAGCCTACATTCTCCTTTTGGATAATGCGGTAAAAGGTCAGCATCCCCATCACAGCAAATCCAGCCACTACCGTTCTAACAATCGCAGCTTTTGCACTATAAGGCGTAAAAGTATCCAAAACAGTAATATAAATCAAGGTCATAAAGAAAAAGATAAATATCCGCTGTCGATTCAAGAGCCAATAATCAATTAAGTAGACCGTTAACCAAAGCAAAATAAAAAACAACAGCGTTCGGAATTCATTGGATAAGTCGTTCCATTGGCTGGCTGCTAGCAGCCCTATACTATTGGCAATATCGGAGCCGAATGACTTCAACCAGCTAAGGTGAAAAAAACCTTCATCATAATAGGTTAGATTGATCGAAAACAAGATAAATAATAGTTTTATCAAAAATTGCCAAATCCCTTTGAGATGAACAAAAGAAACAGCAAAAGAGATAAGCAAGAAGACAATAAATGTTGCAATATGATCCGTGTCCGTTAATTGTTTAATGGGCCGCAGCCATTCCCACAAAAGAAAAAAACTGAGCGTGTATAACAGAAAAGAGGGAAAATTCCTTTTCATCATCGTACAATCACCTCCGAAAAGGCTGCCTGATAATCGCCCTCATGGACCATAATCACTCGAACCCCCCGTGCATTTGCGATAGTTACAAGAGAGCGTTCATTTTCTGATGGCGATTCCTTTTGACCCTTAATAAGAAAAAGGGTTATGGAGCCTTTTCTTTTTCCAAGAAAGCTTGCCTTTTCAATCAAAGGTTTGGTTAATTGCGCAGTGACGAGCATAAACGAAACCGTTTGTTGGATGAAAAGCCCATCTGTCTCCAACACCTTTTCAAAGGATCTCAAACTCTTTGCTTCAATCTTAGCCAGATGATAAAAGAGCTGCTGAAGATGCTGTTCCCCGCCTCTTATTGGAAAGGATGCTCTTTCATTGCTAAGGGTTAGCAGTCCTGTTTGCGCCCCCTTTTTCAAAATGGCATGTAATAAGGATGCCGTAAAGGAAACGATCGGTTCAAAGCGTTTATCAGGTACACAGTCCATAACGACAAACACATCATGGGACTGACGCTGCTCAAATTCCTTTGTCATAATCTCGTTCCGCTTGGCAGAAGCCTTCCAGTTAATCCAAGAAAAACGGTCACCTGGCTGATAATCCCTTACACCAATTGCCATTGTGGTATCGCGCTGCACACGTTCCCTTGATGCCGTTAACCCCTGATCATATTGATTTTCAAACGGCCGATATAAAAGTTCCGAATAAGCAGGATAAACAATGATTTTGCCTGCAGCCTCACATGTCTTCTCTTTTTCAAATAATCCAAGAGGATCACCGATTCTAAGTGTAAAGGAGTTGAAAAAGTGTTCCCCGCGCGGCAGCTCATCAATGATATATTCATAGGAAAATTCTTTTTTCAAGCCGGGAAGAATGAGTGCCTTTGCCTTCTTTTGCTGAGGGGAAAATTTCAACACATCACCTAATTGGTCTTCAATGAGTAAATAGAATAACGGAAAAGCTTTTGACCGCTTTACTTTTACGATTACCTTTAACGTTTCCCCAGCATTGTAATCCGATTTCGGCAATACCCTTGATACTTCAAGCTCATTTAAGGAATAAAAGGAAAGAGCGATGCAGTAAATGGCAAATGGCAGAAAGCTATAAAATAAAAACCAGCTGACAAATCCCCCTTGGAACATCGCATACGAGAAGGTTAGGAGGATCAAAAAGAGTAATAGGATAAATCTCCATACTTTTTTGAATGGAATCCATAATTTTTTCATTTTATTTCACTAACCTTCGGACCGGTACAGGAACCCTGGCAACCAATCGGTTTACTACTTCTTCTGCAGAAATCCCTTCAAATTTTGCTTCGGACTTTAAAATAATCCGATGGGATAATACAAATGGTGCCAAATATTGAATTTCGTCCGGGAGGACATAATCACGCCCATACATATAGGCATAGGCTTGTGCTGCTTTCATTAGGGCGATGGAACCCCGTGGGCTTGCACCTAAATAAACACTTCCATGACCTCTTGTCCGGTTCACAATGTCGACAATATACCGTTTAATAGTCTCATCAACAAAAACCTCTTTAATTTCTTGCTGCAATTCGAGTAAGCCTTCAAGATCTATGACCGGGGACAGGTCCTCGATTGGCGGCACCTTTTGGGCCCTGTTCAAAACTTCAATTTCTTCTTGTAAATCAGGGTAACCCATTTTCATTTTTAATAAAAAACGGTCAAGCTGCGCTTCCGGGAGCGGGTAAGTGCCTTCATATTCAATCGGGTTTTGTGTCGCCATAACGAAGAACGGCTTATTTAATCTATGGGTCACACCATCGATGGTGACACTTGCTTCCTCCATCCCTTCTAAAAGGGCCGATTGTGTCTTCGGTGATGTCCGGTTAATTTCATCAGCGAGAATGATGTTGCCCATTAAGGGACCAGGTCGGAATTGAAATTCCATCTCTTTCGGATTATAAATGGAAACTCCCGTAACATCGGATGGTAAAAGGTCTGGAGTAAATTGAATTCTGCGGAAGTTGGCATTAACAGATTTGGCAAGCGCGCGGACCATCATCGTTTTCCCGACACCAGGTACGTCCTCTAACAGCACGTGACCTCCTGCTAGCAGGGCAACGAGGCTAAGTTCTGCAACATTTCTTTTTCCAATCATAACCTTTTCAATATTTGCGATTATTTTTTCTATCGTGGGATTCATTTGTTCATGTGACAAGGTGATTCCTCCTCAATGGATCAAATCGATTTATTACATTCTATCTATGTATTCTCTTTTTCCTGAAAAATTCCTTTTAAAAAGGCACGCAATATTCAAAATGTGCAAAAAGTTCAACTTCAATTAGTACCGAGGACACTTTTTATTTTATGGGAAGGATTTTATCACCTATAAACTTGAACGCCCCTACGACAAAGACCGCAATGAATTTCTCCGTAAAAAATGCCCTCTTCAAACAAGAAGGCATTTTTTAAAAGTTATATGGCGTAAGGTTAATTAAACGGAATAGGCAAAGTTCTCAAACTCTAATCAAACTTCTGCTCCTGACGTTCATAATTTTCTTCTTTTCGCAACAACTCTAAATTGATTTTTCGATCCCACACTTTTCTTGCGTTTTCCGTCATATAAGGGAAAATATACTGGTCGACAATCACCTGATACTCCGTATCATCAATAAGATTATAGGTACGAATCTTAATTTTTTTGTCATCGAAAGTTTCAATAACAATATCATTGATTAAATTGAGTGGATTTCTGACCATATCGATATTCCGTATATTTTTAATAAGAATGGTACCTTTTTTTAATAGGATTGTGCCATTTTCACCTTGAACAATGGTAAATAGAACCTTCCCTGGAATAAAACCTGGTAGTGCCCAGAGAGTTAAATATAGAAAGATCGGGAAAAAAATGATCCCTCCAAAGATATAAAACAACGAAAAATCCCATTCAAAAGTAAAACCTTCAAGAATTAAGAATATAGAACACCCTAAACCTCCTAAAACGAATAGAGCCATCCACGCGTACATAAACTTCGAGCCTTTTATTTTTATAGCTTCGTTATCTTTCTGAACGTTTACCAAGCGTTGCGCCTCCTTTAAACTGAGAGAATCTTGTTGTTTAACAGCAGATTTTATTGATCTTTATTAAACAAAAATCCTCTTTTTAAAAATGCCCTCTTGAAACAAGAAGGCATTTTTTTATAAGTATTTGGAATGAGGTTAATTAAACGGATGAAGCAAAGGTCTCAAACTCTAATCAAACTTCTGCTCCTGACGTTCATATTTAGCAACCCTTAATAATTTTTCTAAATTTACTTTTCGATCCCACACTTTTCCTGCGTTTTCCGTCAAATAAGGAAATATGTATCGATCGACGATGATCTGATAATCCAAGTCATCAAGGAGATTATAGGTACGAATTTTCATTTTTTTGTCATCGAAGGTTTCAATGACAATATCATTGATTAAATTGAGCGGATTTCTCACCATTTCGATATTCCGTATATTTTTAATAAGAACAGTACCTTTTTTTGATATGACTGTGCCGTTCTCTCCAGGGACGATCGTTAGCAAAACCTTCCCTGGTCTCAATCCAGGCAGATGCCAGAGAGTGAGATAAAGGTAGAATGGAGTAAAAACGAATCCTCCTACAATGTAAAATAGGGAATATTTAGAATCGAATTTTAACCCGTGTATGATCATGTAAAAACATGCAATTAGAAAACCGGCTGAAGCAAGAAACATCCACACGTACATAAACTTCGAGCCCTTTATTTTTATGGCTTCGTTATTTTTCTGAACGTTTGACAAGCGTTACGCCTCCTTTAAACTGAGAGAATCTTATTGTTTAGCAGCAGATAATAGAAACAGGGGATTTACTATGTGCTAATCACACTATAAAACCATAAGAAAAACCCCGAAAAATTTAAGTTTATCGAGGCTTTTGTAAAAAAACATTTCAAAATTACTCCTATAAAAACATCCTTTTTCTGTTCACTTCTATGCAGACTTAACCTTCTTGACAACAGGAGTATCCTTTTTCTTAAGACAAGCACAGAAGGATAATAATAAAATAACTGCTTCCCATAGCAGCGCAAATAGGAGAACATCTGAGGCACCTTCTTGACTCCAGCTTGACTTATTAATAAAGAAAAATAGAATTACTATAAATAACAACAGATTGCTTTTCCAGAAAAATGATAAGCCTCTTTTAAAAGAAAATTTCCCAATTTCTTCTTTTGGATTACCAGATATGACTTTCTTGTTTTTTTGGGGATGATTTTGTAGAAAATCATCCAAAATGTTATGCAATGTATTAAAATAATGGCTTACACTGTTACTCATTAAAAATATTTGGTTGTTGTCAGTCTCTTCATAATTTATATGCCAAATATTATTTTCCCCAGGAACAAAAAGCATTACGAAATCAGGCTGCATTAAATTTTTCTCATTTTTTCTCTTTTTAAATGTAATCTTGGAAACCTGCTGATTATTTTTTTTAAAATCCCGTAAGAACAGACGTATTTTGGAATCAATTGATTGATCCTCTATCATTCGATCCAAATCCGATGATTTTTTGTTATGGATTAAATCGTACATGTTATTGGACAACTCAATATTTATTTTTACTGGATCTTCCTGCAGCTTTGAGTTCACTCCATAGAAATTACAAATTATTTCATTTAAACTGTTGGGAGTCTTATATTGGGAAAACCTATGCTGGTTTTTATGTACATCTTCCAGAATAACGCCTGCTCCTTCAGAAGGATAAATCAGCAAACAATGATCTCCATTTTCGAACCTTATCATTTTGTTAGAATTCAAAATCCTGTTTACCGGATTTTTTAAAAGCACTTTGTGATTAACAGAATTATTTACGTTGGTTTCTTGAGGCGAGATGATTACTTGATCGATTTCTTTTTTCGAAATATTGTTTTCTTTGGCAAATTCCCTCGCCCTTTTGTCAGAGCCCGATTGAGCAAGAACTTCTATAAGCTCTTGAGTAGAGACACTGATCTTTTGGCCATCTTCCATATCCGTTCTTCCTCCACTAGTCTTTAAATTTTAGCTGCATCAATCAAACATACTCAACATGCTGAACCCTGCTATAACAAGAAAAACAAAAAAAAGTGCAGCAGCCAGCTTATTCAAAATGAAAGGGAGCCGGTTTAGTACATTCTGAACATAATAGTTTACTCCCGATGAGATTACGGCAATGTATTTGAAGAAAAAGCCTACTATGCTTTTGGGTTCATCAAAAACATTTACTTCATAAATAGTGACGACAAGACGCTGAATAAATATAGAAAATAAAGCAAAAATGGCATTGGACATAATCATCAGCCCAATATAAGAACTTGGTATGGGAATATCAATTCCCGTGAAAAATAAAGCAATCAATGTCCATACCCCAACAGCCAATGCCAAGCCAACAGTTTTCCTCATGTTTTTATTACCTTTCATTAATAAAATTTCCTGAAATTGTTTCAAATGAATATTGAAATCAGCAGAGGGGATTATCTTGCATTCGTGGAAATTACCCTTATTCTTAGTTAGCTATCCCAGCTTATTTTGGGGCTCTTGAAGAAATATTTTGACTGTTTACATGCAGCACTGTTCTCAAAAGAAACAAATAAAGCCATCCAAGCGTACAAAAACTTCGAGCCCTTTATTTTTATGGCTTCGTTTTTTTCTGAACATTTGCCAAGCGTTGCGCCTCCTTCGAACTGTGAGACTCTTGTGTTTAACAGCAGATTTTATTGATCTTTATTAAACAAAAATCCTCTTTTTAAAAATGCCCTCTTGAAACAAGAAGGCATTTTTTTATAAGTATATGGAATGAGGTTAATTAAATGGATTAAGCAAAGCCCTCAAACTCTAATCGAACTTCTGTTCCTGACGTTCATAATTTTCTTCTTTTCGCAACAACTCTAAATTGATTTTTCGATCCCACACTTTTCTTGCGTTTTCCGTCATATAAGGGAAAATATATCGATCGACAATCACCTGATACTCCGTGTCATCAAGAAGATTATAGGTGCGAAACTTAACTTTTTTGTCATCAAACGTTTCAATGACAATATCATTGATTAAATTGAGTGGATTTCTGACCATATCAATATTACGTATATTTTTAATAAAAACAGTACCTTTTTTTGATAATACAGTACCATTCTCTCTAGGGACAATCGTTAATAAAACCTTCCCTGGTATCAATCCAGGGAGATGCCAGAAAGTGAGATAGAGGTAGAATGGAGTAAAAATGAATCCTCCCACAAGGTAAAATAAGGAATATTTAGAATCGAATTTTAACCCGTGTATGATCATGTATAAACAAGCGATTAGAAAACCAGCAGTAGCCAGAAACATCCACACGTACATAAACTTAGAGCCTTTTATTTTTATAGCTTCGTTTTCTTTCTGAATGTTTGACAAGCGTTGCGCCTCCTTTAAACTGAGAGAATCTTGTTGTTTAGCAGCAGATTATTAATGGATCTTTCATTTACCCTTTGAATGTCTAGGTCAAGATTTGCGTCTCTTGTGATCAACCAAGTCTCCGTCTTACCAGGAATAACAAAATAAAGGTCGATAAGGTCTGGATTATTATTAGAGTCATATTTTAAACTAAGTAAACTATCCATTTTTCCTTTTCTCTTTGAGATATCCTCTAATAATTCTACTATATTAGAACTCTGCATTCTACTTATCCATTTCTGAACAATCGATTCAGATAAAGAATCCGATTGACTCATATCTTCCAAAAATTCTTCAAACTCTTCATTTTTCAAATTAAAAAGTACTTCACTTTGTTTGGCTAATGAGCTGAAATTAAAAAACTTGCTTAGATTCGAAATAATTTCTTCTGCTTGCAGCTTAGAAATGTAATGAACTTGATGGTCATACAATAACTTGTGCAGATATACTTCACCGCTTCCAAAATGAAATGAGATACTTTCCTCTTCATTCAAAGCTGAATCAAATTTAGAAGCTTTTACTGTCTTCTCTGCATAACTTAAAATATGAATAAAGGATGTCATTTCATCTTTTAACTTATATTGATTATTTACTTCCTTTACCATATCTTTTGCTAATAAAGAACGCGCGGCGAATTCTAGCATTAATTTCAGCTCAGAATCCTGCAGATTTGGAAAATACGTTTCCTTAATAGAAATACCTTGCTCATATAAACCTTCACTGTAAAATGAAAAAATTAATTCTTCAATGCTTAATTGAATGGTATCCATATGTCCTCCTTAAAAAAATGATAATTTTTTGCCAAATAAATCTTTCGCGCCATCTATTAAGGAGCTTGCTGTTTTCTTTGCCTTAGAGAATCCTTCTTTCACTTTCCCTATCGGATCTGCAATCGTGCTCTTAATTTGATCGTTGACAAAATCAACCCCTTTATTAACTCCTTCGACAACTTTTCCTACTTTTTCAAACCCGCCTTTAACTAATTCAAGTCCCTGATGGATCGGTTCTTTAAAAGCTAATGCAACTTTTTCTGATAATCCTGCAGTTAATTTAGCAGCTTGCTCTCCAACTAGTCCCCCAACGAAAGAACCAGCAGCTGCTCCTACAACAGTACCGACTGGACCAACCAAACTTCCTAGAGCCCCTCCTACTACAGCACCTCCAATAGAACCTACAGAAATAGCTGCTGTATTGTTTATGGCATTTCCTACCGCTTTTGCATTTTCACGCTTTAAGACATCCTGGTTATTACCATATTTGGCATAGTTTTCCGAAATTTTCAACCCCATTCCGCCTGCTTCCATTACTCCTGTTAACGCTACAGTAGCAACAGCATTTGTTTTTGCAAATTTTGATCCTGTTGTAAGAAATGATTTAACTTTTGCTGAATCTAATGTGTTTTTACGAATCCCTTTAAACAATGCCCTTGAACTATCTGTATACTTAACTACATCATCCGGAAGGTATTTGGCAATTTTTCTGTGAACTAAATCTGCAAATGGAACATCTTTAAACTTTTTTGATAAAAAAGTTGGACTTAGGAATGCTCTTGTCAAATTCCGATATTTAGAATTGTCTATAGCATCTGATAATTGGTGAAGTATACCCATATGTCTAAATGTGAATAACCCATCAGCATTCTTCGCAAATTGAGTAAAACCCAGCCCATAAAAGGCTAACTGTTTAGTCATTAATGCTCCAAGAGCAGTCATTGCGCCATATTTTTCATGTAATTTATAAAGCTTACCGACTAAGCTATCCGCTTCTGCAAATTTACTTGCAGTCATTCGAAGGTCGACCTCCATATCATTCAGAAGATCTGCCAGCTGATTTCCAGTTCCCCAAGGATCCCCTATATGATAAAAACAATGTCTATACTCTGGTGGAGCCGTTAAAATCAGATTTGCAAGGTCCATATGAAGACGCTTGTATTCTTCCTCAATTTTTGACAAACACAGAACAAATTTATTCGCTAAATCCTCTAAGCGATCTGGATCTACAGATATTTGATTTCCCACCCATAACCCCTCTTTTCTTTAATTGATACTTTCTATTAACCGAACTAAATAATATTGAACAAGGAATACCCTGCAATGCAGATCTGTAAAGGCAATATAAATAGGTCTACGCATCCTGGTAAAACCAATTTGTCATCGACTTCTTTCTTACCCTCATTTTCTTTTTTTTGCCTTTTGTCATAATTATTATCAGCCATTTTAATCCACCTAATTATTTATAGTATAGAAACCAGATCCTTCAACTTTTAAAAGAGTTTACTCTACCAGTATTATATAAAATATTCCATTTTAATTGAACCTGCAGATACTTGATTTTTTCACCTATAACCCTTTTTCTTAAAATAAGACTTTCCATCGATCGAACTATATAATATTGAATAAGGAATATCCCGCAATGAAAATCTGAATAGGCAATATAAATAGGTCTACGCATCCTGGTACATCTCCCCATTTGTCATCGACTTCTTTCTTACCCTCATCTTCTTTTTTCTGCTTTTTGTCATAATTTTTATCAGTCATTTTAAACCACCTAATCTTTATAGATTAGTTACCAGTCCTTCAATCTAAGCTTTTGAGCTACTCTACTAATCCTTCAATCTTGCCAGTCTCTCTAATTCTTTCTGTCTTTCGATCTCTTCTCTCACTCTGTCAACTTCATTTGCAGCACTTTCCAATTCTCTGCTGATGTCGTAGAGATTGTCTGAATGTCTTTGAAATAAAACATTTGCTTCATCTAGGGCAGAATCAAATTTGTTTCGAGCTTTTCCTGACCATTTTTCCGCCTTGGAATGGACACTCTGCATTAATTTTGCTTCCTCTGACTTTACGTCTTCAGAAGATCTCTGGAACTCCCTTGCTAATGCTCTTACGCTTTCCGAATTCATTTTTTTCACCTCATTAATAAGTCTAGAATTTTTCCCGAGTAAACAAATAAATATTTAAAAAACCACAAGGCTTTAGCATGTCTAACCTTTTCTCATCCCTGATGTTTTCTATTCTTAATTTTTGAAGCCATTCAATCGAGGGGAGTTTGTTGGAGAAAAATGATTTTAATTTTATAATACATGCCTCCTTGGCTGGAGACATGTATTCGGTTTACACTTTTTTAATTATTCGTATGCTTTGCCATTTTAGGAATCAAGAATCCCAGGATGATCCCTATAGCAATGACAAGCAAGAACACATATAAAATCATTAATTTCTTATTTTGTTCAATAGGCTTTTGGGAAGAATCCGACATATAAAAGCTTTCCTGATCCGCTTTTGAAAAAAGGTCCAGCTGTTCTGCTTTTGCCGTTATTGTATTATGAATCCTGTCTTCCCCGGCAAAAAGCTGTTCCTTTACATCTTTCAGGGGATCATAGTTCTTCTTCGTAAATGTTAGATCCTTCTGTTCTTCTGGAATCTGCTTTTTGTTTTCATAGAGCGACTTCTCATGCAGATAATCCGTATTATCTTTGAATTCTTTTTTCTCATAAGTATTTGGCGTCACGTTATTTATATCAGGGGTTGCCCCGGCAGGTCTTTCAGCAATGATAAGAATTGCCGGGAGCAAAAACATGATTTTCAATAATGTTTTAAGCTTCATACGCCTGATTCTCATCCCGAGTGGTACGCAGATTTTTAAGAAATCTAATCGTAAATGGAAGGATGGTAAGCAAAGTAATGATTCCAATCAGAATGGTAATCGCCGGTATGAATAACGAACTTGAATCATATTGAATGGACATATATACCTTGGACATAGGATCTTCATAGTTAATATTCGGCGCTGTAAGAGCTAAGAACGGACTGACGAAAAAGATGACGAGACCGACACTTGCTATCCAGCCAGCCATGTTTCCAATTTTGAAACCAGTCAATACGACTGCTGAAGCAGCAGTTAACAAAAGGATCGTAAAAATGGTCCACTGAATTGCCCGTTCTTCTCCCATAGAATAGATGTTCAAACCATACAAGCTGATAATCAAGCCTACAATCAGGTTCAATAACATAAACATCGCTGCATGGACAAGCATCGGAGCATTTTTAAAGTAATGGCTAAAGTATCCGATTAATAGGCTGCTAATCAGAACAATGGCAAGTACCACAACAGGCGGCAACTTGTTTTCTTCTTTCTTTACTGCTGTTTCTCCGCTGATTTGAAGCGGATTTGATAATTGCTCATAAACCGGTCCATTTTTTTGGCCATTTACATATGCATTGCCAAGGACATTAAAAATATCGTCCCTGAACATTCTTGTTGTTTCAACGTTGGTGCCCCATTTTGAATTTAGAGTATCCGCATCCTGCTGCACAGTCTGAACTTTTGTTTCAAGTTCACTCGTATACCCTACAATATTGTCTTGGTTTTCCCCAATGGAACCAATAAGGTCATTCATCGTTACTATGCTTTGGCTGATTCCCTCTTGTTTCACCTTAACCGCATTACCGTCAGATCCGTCAGCAGGAGTTGGTGTATTTGCAGAAAATGATTGAATTTGCTTCATTACGGAATTTGCATGTTCTTCTACTGAAGATAAGTCAGATTCAATTGCAGCTTGCTGGATCTCAATTTTTTGACGATAGTCATTAAAGAAGGTTTCCAATTGACCCTTTAAATTTGTCGCCTGTTCCTGTGAGTAAGGCAGAGCGATGTTCAGTTGATCCCAGGCCATTTGCTCCTCTTCATTCACACTAAGAGTTGAGTTTAACTTTTCCTGCAATGCATTCATCTTTTCTTGATTGTGAATAAAAGAATCCTTAATTGCCCCTTCCAAATGAACAAGGGAAGAATAGTATTCCATCATTTTTACGGGATCAGTATTGTTAATACTTAGACCAAAAACATTTGATAAAGTATCCTGATAAAAACCTAAATTTAATACTTGTTGTTCTTTCTCCTCTATGAGGTTAATCAAGGAAGAGAAACTTACTGAAGAATTCACTTGGTCTTTAAGGCCGCTATTTTCTTCTAACAATTTATTATAGTCTGCTGTCAACTTTGCATTCAGCGCCTGAAGTTCATCTACTACTTTCTGTAGAGGATTTTCACTGGATTCAATAGCTGCAAGCTTTTGTTCAACCGCTAATAGGCGCTGGGATAATTGTGGCAAACTTTTTATAGCTAATACTACTTGTTCAGGTTTTGGTTCCACAATGGTTTCCAAAGATGTTTTTACTGTGTTAATTTCTTTGACAATTGCCTGAAGCTCTAACCTTTCTGCTTCCATACTTGGTGCCGAAGTATCCGAGTTTGCAGCAGACACTTGATTAGTATTCTTGTTAGCAAAACTCTTATTTGTATTTCCCGGTGGATCCGGATTGCCAGGCTTTGTTTCTCCTGAAAGATCATTTTTCAAAGAGACTATTGTTTGTATAGTTTGATTAATGGAGTTAGTCTCTTCTAATTTTAAATACTCTATGAAATCCGTTCTTTTCGTATCTATCTGCCCCGTCCGGATGTTAGACAAATCTCCCAGCATTTTATTGTTTTCCAGCAGCTGAGATTCCACACTCAGCAGGCTGTTTGTCAGCTGCAGGCCTCCTTCATTAAGGAAAATTACTGATTCCGAATATCGCGGGGCTTGATTCCCTGCTAAAGCTTGAATGCTTAAAAGGTTCTCATCCTGCAGTTTTTGAAGTGTTGTCTGCTGGGTATCTTGATATTCTTTGTACTGTTCAACAAACAGGACAAAAGATTCAAGATTTTGTTCAAATTTCGTTATATTGTTTTCTCCGTCCGCAAAAGAATCTGCAGCAATTTTTACTGAAGATTGTATTCCTTCAAGCATGTTGCGCTGCTGCTCTATTTCTGCTGCAAGGTTTTTCGAACTTGGCTTATAAAATGCAAGCATTGTATCCTGAAAATCTATTTCTTTTTGCAGGATATTATCAAATTTGGAACGGACATTTTCTAAATCCTGCGAAACGTACGTCCAATACAGTGTTGAAATTTTCCCGTTCACACGGCTGGTGGCCGTTTGAATTTCACGCAGCACTCTTTCTCTATTAAGAGAATTTAATTGATCCTGGATCGTGTATTCGAAATTCGCTTTTACAGGCTGCTTGCTTTCGTAGGACATAATACTCCTTGAAAAATCAGATGGAATATAAACAACGGCATCATATTTTGTATTTCTTAAACCGTTCGCAGCAGTACTTCTGCTGATTACTGTCCAATCATATTCTGATCCTTCCTTCAAAATGGAGGTAATCTCTTTTCCGAAATCAAGTGACTTACTTTCCTTGTCAGCACCTATATCTTCATTAACAACCGCAATGGTTCTTGTGGCATTTTCCCGGACAAGCAGCGGTTTGTCGCCAATCGATCCAAAGAAGATAGCTGGTGTGGCTAGAATAAGGAACATTACCAAAACCATTTTAATGATATATTTTGTTTTGGCTGTCATGCTAAAACCTTCCTTTCAGTGGTACAAAGTGGAATCTGGATTTTTAATTCCTTCCCGTTTAGTACGTAGTATCCAAATCCCGGCTGGATCTCTGCCTCTTTACGTTCGTACTGAAGCGTGAAGAGTGTTTGCTCTGATTTCTTCATTAGAACAACCGCCTGGCGAATTTGTTTTATTTCGGCTGTTAATGAGTCATATCCTTTCGAAAGATCATTATTGCTGCCAGAAACAATGACACTAAAGCCAAGATGGCTGCTGTTTTTCATCAGCTTCGCAATTCGTTCCTGGAGCATATTGTCTAATGATTGGGCAAAACGGGAGTATCCATCAATCACCAATACAATTGGGGCAAAATCAGGAGGCGTATGGCCATGCTGTATCCCTTCAAGATATTCATTTTCCCTAATAGACAAGATATCTTGCACTTTTACAACCCAGTCGGAAATTTGTTCTTTTGTTTCAATATAAGCCGTGTTTCCTTCACCGGCATAGGACGACAAACCGCGGTCCATTGAATCAAAAACACCTATTGATTCAGCGCCTTCGAGTATATTGTTCAACATAATCTTAAGGACATTTGTTTTTCCTTTTTGCGCTTGCCCTACGACTAGGCAATGCTTGTTTTTCTTAAGGTCTACATGAACAGGCTTTACACGCTCCTCATCTAACCCAATAGGAACAAGATCTGGCCGTTTCGAACCTGCCAAATACTGGGTGAAATTGATAAAGTTCAGCTCCGGCGGCAGCATTGGTACCTGTTCAGGCAATTCAAAGCCCTTGTATTGCTCTTTCACAAGCTGAATGTCTTCCCTGATCGACTCCAATATTTCCAGATCATCTTTTCCATCAGAAGGCAAGAATATTTGAGAAAAATGTGCATCATCCTTTTTAACAATAGCTCTTCCCGGAATAGGCTCAGGAGCAAACGGAACCCTTCCTAAGATGGAATATGCTTCACTTTGATCCATTAAATAATGGACAATCTTTGTTTTGAGATTATTCATTAGAGACTGGCGGATCGAGTTGATTCTTGTAGCCGCAAAGATCATATAAATCCCCAAAGATTGGCCATCCCTGGCAATTTGATTGATTTGCATTTCTAAATCCTGCATCTCTTCTTTTACTAAGTCAAAGTTATCAAACGTTAAAAATAATAATGGGAGTTTTTCGCTGGATAGCGAATTGTACATCTTAATTCCACTGACTTCCTGCTGCTGGAACAACTGTTTCCTGCGTGAAATCTCATCTTTTATGATTCTCATAAACTTTTCAATCTTCCGCTCTTCATCCATTAGGAAGAAATCTGCGGTATGCGGAAGCTGGCGAAGCGGCAAGAGAGACCCATTTCCAAAATCAAATAAGTAATAGTGCACTTCTTCAGGAGTATATTTTTCAGCTATGCTGAGGAGCATCGTAATGATTGTATGCGATTTTCCATATCCTGAAGAGCCAAACACTCCGATATTTCCATCCTCGATTAATTGATAGCTGAATGGATACTGGCTCTGCTGCTCTGGTTCATCAACCATTCCTAAATAAATCTCATTCCTTTGATCCGATCGATGAAGTTTTCGGCTTAGGCGGCTTTTCAGCGGCGGCAGCCATGGGCTTCTCAGTTTTTTGATTCCCATCTCTGTTTGCGTTGCTTCAATTTGCTCAACAACCGCTTCTATTTCTGTTTTACCGCCAGTTTTCTTTTTATTTCGGGCTGTAACATCCGAAAGCGGAACCAAACCAAGATCGGTCACAATTGCAACTTCGTCTTCTGTTTCAGAAGAATCTTCAAGATATGGCGCCCCGCTCCAAGCAGACTGGAATAACTCATAAATCTCGTTATTTCCTACTTGTAAATAGCCTCGACCTGTTTCTGTAATCGAAGCAGCATCTGAGTTCTTAATAATTTCCCGGCTATCATCTGTATCCTGCACTTTTAAAGCTACACGGAAACGCGCATTACTCCAAATTTGTTCATCAATGACTCCGCCTGGCTTTTGAGTAGCCAAGATCAGATGCACTCCCAGACTTCGCCCAATCCGTGCCGCACTAACAAGCTCTCTAATAAATTCAGGTTCTTCGCTTTTTAATTCAGCAAACTCATCTGATATCAAAAACAAATGCGGCAAGGGTTCTTCTGCCATCTTGCTTTTATACATGTCTGTATAGTCATTGATATGATTAACCTGATATCGTTCAAATAATTTTTGGCGTCTTTTCAACTCGCTTTTGATGGAAGCAAGTGCCCTTGAACTAAAGTTTTTGCTTCCTTCAATATTCGTAATCGTCCCCAGTAAATGCGGCATACTTTTAAATGGCTGTGCCATACCGCCGCCTTTATAATCGATAAGCAAAAAAGCTACCTCATGGGGATGGAAATGAACAGCGAGAGACAAGATGTACGTTTGCAGGAATTCACTTTTCCCCGATCCTGTTGTTCCTGCCAATAAACCGTGCGGACCATGAGCTTTTTCATGAAGATTAAGTAAAGATAAGTCTTCCTTTCCTTTAAGCCCAATTGGTACTGCCAATGACTTAGAAGACTCTTTTGTCATCCAGTTTTGCTTAATCGGAAGCTTGCCGACTTCCTTTACATTCATCATTTCCAAAAAGGATACGCTTTTCGGAATAGAGTTGGTCATTCCCACTTGGTGGTCAAGTGTCCTTAACATCCGGGAAAACTCTTCATTCCCCTTGTACTGATGGGAGTCAAGCTTAAACGGAATGGTTACCGCTTTTTTATCCTGTATTAGAATATCTCCCTCTTCATCATTGATATATCTGACTAGTGTTTGTATATTATCATTCAAGCTTTCCTTGGAATCGGCAGCAAAAATAACCGAGATCCCTAAGCGGGTATGCTCCCCTTCTAAATACTCCAAAATAACGTGATCAGCGATCAGCTGCTGATTGGTGATAATGAAGACAAGATGCGGAGAAAATTTCAGTTTCTCCTTATTTTCATCCAAATCTCTTTCTCTTAAAATTTCATAAATAGATGAGAGCAATTGATCTCTTGTTTGATCGTTATAAATTAGCCCTTTTGCATGGACATGTGAAAGCTGAAAATGCGGGAGCCATCTTACCCACTCCCATTGGGTGTATTCTTTTTCATTAAAAATAAAAACAAATCTTACATCATGATAACTGTGGAAAAATGCAAGCTGCCCAATAACCTGATGAATTTCATTTTTCACAACCGTTTCTTTTCCGATCAGCCCGATTGGTCCTTTGGATAAGTCAGCGATTACGGGAACGTTTTTGATTTCCTTATATACTTTTTCCAGCACCTGAGATTGTTCCAGCAAATCATCAATTTCCCGGTTAGCCATGTCGCCAGAACTTACTGTTACTTCATAGCTTGCAGGTACATTACCTGTTCCAAGCCTGAATTGGAGAAAATCGAAGCTTTCAAGTGACCGTTCCCATGTTCGGTCAGAAATTTGCCCGGTAAAATACTTCATTCTCTCAAAAGAAGGAAAGTGGAACTCCAGCACATGTCTTTGCTGGTCAGACAATACTTGCAGTTCTTTCCGTTTCTCTTCCAAATAAGCCGTATAGACCCTGAACCTCCGCTCTTTCCGCCTTTTCTGATTACTCTTATCCTTGAAATACTGTACAGTGGACGTAACCATTGTTGTCATAAACATAACCATTGAGATAAGAATAAAAATCCCTCTCGGCTGCAGCAAAGCGACAACGCCCATCACAATCAGCATGATGAGCGGCGGCATTACGATAAGCCATAACCCTCGATTGGAATCGTCGGGCTCCTGTGAGGGGAACGTTAATGAAACCTTCTCATCCGGCATTTCATAAACCATTCTAGGTGTCCTGCGATAAAGCGGATACTTTTTACTCATTTCAGATTGCGGCTTTAGCGTAATAGGGAGCTTCGCTTCATACCTTTCAAAGCTCGATATTTGAATAAGATCATCTTCAAGAAGCCGAACAGCCATGAATGGAAAGAATAATAGATCACCAACCTCCAAGAATGCTCTTGCTGTCAGCTTGTGGCCGTTTAAATAAAGGCGCCCTCTTCCTGGCTCAGCCATCCATCCCTTACTTGTTTTAATAAGCTCGAATGAATGCACTTCTTCAAGGATCATTCCGTTCTTTTTATAGATTAATGCACTGTCATCGTCTGAAGAAAAAGTAATTTCCTTTTGGTACCCCGAGTAATAAGTTTGGTTATTAATAGGAGCAGCTGTTAAAAATATGGTTAATACTTCTTCTCCATCCTTTAAATAAAAGGGTTCACCATTTTTAATATGGCCAATTGATTTGCCATCTTGTAATACATCGTATCCTTCATTGCAGGTTTCAAGCGTTAGCGATCCCTCTGTGAAAGGAAAGCTGCCTACTGTAACCATTTGCTCAAATTCCGGGCCAACGGTTACCGCATTACTCTTCTCCTTAATGATGGGCAGCTGCTGATAATGCTCATTGTAAAAAAACCAAAGATTATCCATCATTTCCACCTCCTGTCCCTATTAATTTTGATTTTTCTCTACCGATTCTTTCTTTTCGGCTGGCTGCTCTGTTTTTGTTTCATTGGAAGGAGTTGCTTCTGTTTTTTGCTCTTCTTTTGCAGCATCATCATTTAATTGACTATTGCTTTGCTCCTCTAGGAGTCTCTTTTCCTGTTCCTCTTGCGCCTTTTGTTCTTCAACATACTCATCAATCTCGGATTGAATTTCTTTTATTTCTTGTTGTTTTTCATCTGCTGAAAGACTTTCATCCGCTTTAATTACTTCACGGTATTTAAGCAGTGCAAATAGAATTAGATCTCTATCCTCAAGTGAACGTGCAATATCGAGAGCTTCTTTTGCACTTCCTCTTCCTATATGGATCCAGTATTGATAGTAAAGAGGGTCTGATTGGAGTGTGATTGTGTTTTGAACATTATCTTTTTGATCTTCGGTTAATGCCTCATTTATTATGTAAGACTGCGCTAGTTCATATTGAACCACCCTTGGCATTTGATCTATTTTATAATTGGATAATTGATCAACTACTTCACTATATTCTTTATTCAAAAAATGCTCCTGACTATTAACAAAGGCTGCCTGTTTAGGCTGGGTAAAAAGAAGGGAATACAAACTGAAAGCAAGGATTGGCAGTAAAACAATAAAAAGCCCTAAAGCTGTATATCTAGTGATTTTCCACTTCTTTTGCGGTACACGAATATATTCCTTCTCACGATCTTCGAGCATTTTTATATTTTTTCGAATGACTTCTGATAACTCGTTTTCATCTTCTGCCTTCATGATATCTGCCGCAGATGGAGAGAGTTCAATCGTTTCGTACAATTTTAGGTAATCGTGAAAAGTATACTTTCCATCTACAGCAGCTGCTATGGTTGCTTTTAACTCGTTCAAAAGCTTATTTGTGTCTTTTTCATAAGGAGGAAGACTCTCTTTTACTCCATAATGAAGAAAATTAGGCATCAGACTTTCATCGACGACGATATTTTCCGGACATACGATTACGTGCAGCCTTGAAAAAGGGTGGCGCATAACCCTCTTTAACAGCAAGGAAGCAAAGATCCATCTGCTTTTCTTATCTTTGGTTTTTAATTCAGTAAAGGATAAATAATTTGAAGGAATTTGAAAGACGAGGCTCAGTTCATCCTCTGTTAAAATGATATCCCTTTTGATCGCTGAATCAATTTCCTTGAGCATTTCCAATTCCGCTGCATGATCAGCCTTAATTTTTTCTCTTTGGAAAATGATCTTAAAGGTTTGATCTTCAGTTTTCACAACCGCTTCAAGTTGTTCTTCGAGATATGTTTGAATCTGTTCTGACATGTTTTTAAGACTCCTTTATAAAATTTCGAAACGGTCCCCAGTGGCAATGCCTTTATCTGCCAGCTGATCATTCCCGGATAGCACCATTTGCTTATTCGGTATTCTGACCCAATACCCTTCTCGGGGCGGCTGTGAAATCGATTTAGCTTGCCAGACGATATCAACTACTTTTTTAACAGAGTGGTAGTCTGAAAGACGGAGATCAAAAGATTCACCTTGATAATTTTTTAAATCAATTGTTAGTTCAATATACATTTCAATACACCCCATAAAGAAAACTCGCCGACTGGCGAGCCTTTTAGGCGAAGACAGAGGCGTAGTTGCACTTATACTTAATTCTTAGAATTTGCAACTACGTCGAGCACTCTTCCTCGCTGCCAATTTATACTTTCTTAACGTGTAAAAAGGAGCGCCTTCATCTGGTGAATTCAGCGCTCCTTCTCCACTTATAGATTCAGATGATATTAACCGCGGATTTGGCTTGCAATTTGGTTATCAGCATCTTCAAGAGCACGAGCAGTATTGCTAAGCTGAACAGAGATATCTTCAAGCAATTGCTGCATTTGTACAAAAGAAGGTCTTAATGATTGGTATTGGTCAGCAAACGCTCTGCTTGCTTCACCTTCCCATGCACCTTGTAACTCGCTGATCATGTTATCCAAACGGACAAGTTGCTCTCCTACTTGGCCGCTTTCTCCATTGTAACGATTGGACATACCTACTAATTCTGCTGGTGTAACGCGAATAACTCCTGACATTTCAATCTCTCCCTTTCATTCAATTACTACTATTATGGAAATAGCTACTATTATTGTAAAAATACACCACGAAAAGGTCAATTGGGTATTTAAAAAAAATAAAAAACAGTTATTTATACCTATAAACTCCCTGATTAAATACTACAAAACTCTTTTTATAGTACTTTTCACACAGTTCTAAACGGCAGATATTTATTTAGGAGCGGATATTTCCACCTCCTCATAATAGATGGTGATGCTCTGTTCTTTCATATCATTGATGTTCTGGCTATACCGGTCTGCAACTAGATCCATTTGAGAAATGTATCTGTTAATAATAGATTCGTTTTCCTTATGATTTTGTAAAAGGGCTTTGAGGCTTTCATCAACGATTCTTCCCAAACTTGACGCTAGTTCTTTCTCAATGCTCATAACCATTTCATAGCCCAATCGACCCATTTCTTCAAACTGGTGTTTAAACAAAGCCGATTTGTTTTTTAAATCCTCATAGGGTCTGAAGCGATATGTGCGATTTATTTGCCCCATGGCAGCCTCCTCTTTTATCGTAAATCGAAAATAGCCGAAATCCGTTTATCCTCATGAAACAACTCTTCGATCGAAGACCTGATTTTATTAAGCATCGCAATTCCCCGCTTTTGCTCCTCATTGAAATAATGGAAAGCATCCTCAAAGGTCTCTGTCAATGAGTTTTCAAGCGGGCGGATTGATTCATGAACCGTTATCCCTCTCATTTCCACATCTCCAGCAGGCAGCAGGAACCGATAAGCATTTGGATTCGATTCCATATGATTAATAGAGGACAAAAGCTCGTTTTTACGATTTTGATAGTCTTCTATATACTCACGATGGTATATATCCCGCATGCGGGTTAGCACATTTTCTTTATCACTGTATTTATCCATGCCTAATTGATAAATTCTCACAGCTGAAGATAGGTTAACCTCAATTTTTTGGCCGTTTGATTCAGTTTTAAAGCGAATCATATCATTTCCTTCATAGCGGACTCCATCCTTCATGGCTAAAGCACTGGCTACATGGCCTACCCCATGAGCTTCAACAGCTTTTGAGAAGTCCTCAGCGAATCCGTTTGGAACTTCAAATATTTTTCTAATCTTCTCTTTAATATTAGCGGTTTCGAATTTTATAGTGGCTGCAATCTTCATAAGGCCAACAAAATATTCTTTATACCTGATGTCACTTGGAGTGATTACATCTTTTAAGATAACTCCCCCTAAGTTTCCAATAGACTTTAGTATATTTTTCAAATGCCCCTTAATTTCTTTTAAGTAGGAAATAATCTCATCCTTCATAACGATAGCAGTATCTGCGAGGATGCTAAAAAGGGCAGGAAGGTTCTTAGTAAGATTTGAAAGCTTTGTCTTAATTTCTAAAACTCGAAGGTTTAGCTCCCCCAAAGCAATAAACAATCCTTTCGGCATATGAGGAATGGGAACAGGCACGGGTATATCCATAGAAGTTTGAGGAAAAGGAAAACCGCCCAATTTTATGTTTATGCTCGGGAACCTCCAATCAGGCCCTTGCATAAACACTTTCCACTCTTGTTCTACTGTGTCTATTAAAGTGAATAACCCTTTATCTATTCCAGTCGCTCCCCGCAGCAATCCATCCATGCCGTTCTCTGAGTAATAAGGTGCAAGGTAGGCCAAGTATATTTGAAGGTTATGTAAATCTTTATCAGAAATGTTGCCTAATGCCGGGCGAATTCCCTCAAAGCCAGGATCCGTATCAATAATCTTCCGGTCTCCCAAATTCAAAAATCCCCTAAATCCCGATACTGCAAAAAGCATATCCTCCTCTGCGGTTAAATGATGGATATTCTTCCCCTTTTCTTTGTAGTATTTTTCTGCGAAGACTTTTAGTTGGGAGGGGGGGATGGAGTATAGTTCTTTGTCATTGTCTGGGTTGATATTAAATTGTCTTGAAATACTTCTTCTAAACTTTCTGTCTATAGAAGCTAATTGATATGCGCTTGGAGGGGCATCATTTATTGCATATACATTTTTGTAGGAACCGGTCATTAATTGTAGCATCTGAATTAAATTCCCACCCAAGGAATGCCCTATTCCGAATTTCTCCAATTCAACTTTATTAACTTCTTCACCTTTTATTTTTCTATTATTGATATCCGCATCAACTTTTTCATTTATTTTTTTACTAATTGCTTTATCAAAATACCTTGCATCTAAATATTGATCTTGGACTTTCCCTACAAAAATGCCAAATGAATTATATATCCAATCATGCGGCATTCCTTTTCCGCCATCTTCCCCATTCTCACTGCCTCTTGTAATCGTGTAGGACTGATTGAGGCCTTGCTCAGCGTTATAAAAATGAATAATTGTTCCATCAAAACCAGAATCTTTTCCAAGGTCATTAGTTTTATTCAAATCTTTAGAGTAATAGACTGTAATTTCAGCAGGAATATCTTTACCAGTCTCCTCAATATAGATTCTCCTAATTAAATCGGCTGATATCATTTCTGTCTTTCCATATTCCAGCTCTGCGATTCTCGCCCTCAATATATCGGTATTTAGGATTTCGTTTTTTTCCATATATATAACTCCTTCATACCACGCTATTCTGAGAAATTTACTGATTTCATAATGGAGAGAAATTTTTCTTCAAGTTCATCCGGCTTTAAATTACATTCCTGACTTTGTTTGGTACAAGTACTGTCTACAAAAAAACTCAATGCTTTATCACTGTTTTTCGGCTTTATGTAACTAAAAAAACTGTAATACGTTACTTCATCTTCCGTTGAAGTATCCTTAGCATAATAATACGTTTTCCCTTCATGTTCGAAGGATTCATATTCACCTTCATAACCTGCATATTCAGACAGCAAAGTAAGATTAATATCAATATCATTTGTTTTCGTTCGATCCTCAAAGGTCATTTTATAATAAAAGGAGAGATTTTCAGCTTTAACCTGTTCACCAAAACTTAAGGTTTCAAAAAAGTCTCCATTTTTTTCATAACCAACATCGGAAACCATAGCTTCTTTTGGAAACAGCATGCTGTATCCCCCAGTACGTGATTTAAATCGATAATACCCTTCTTGTACTTCCTTAGGGGATTCTATAAATTCTCTTGTAAATTCATCTTGAAATGCCCTTGTATTTGGTATTTTGTTTCCTGTATATTTTTCGCTTACCGGCCCTTGCCCCATTACGCATCCCCCTAACAAGATAACCATCATTACTAAACTAAGCATTCGTATTTTTTTCAAATGTATGCTCCTTTCAGCTCATGTGTAAAAACGTTATAACAGATGATAATAAGAAAGAGTGACCAAGGGTTTTCCGACTATATTCAAAAAAGCTTTTACTTCCAGTAAACCATCCAATTTTTTAAAACTTTTTTATCCTATTTATTTACTACCATGGCTCTTTAATCCCGTCAAATCAAGGATTGGAATTGTCGAATTTTGTCTGTGGTTTTTTCCCTATAAACACCTTGGATTCAAGATTTATATATAGGTATTTTTATCCATATATTTGTAGATTGATATAATAATTTCTTGATTTT
>NZ_JBALPG010000085.1:1599-1919 GCF_036965245.1 Neobacillus drentensis | reverse complement strand
ATTTTTGTAGTTCTTTAGGCTTATTTTTACATTTACTTATTAATTCTTTAATAATAATTATTTGGAGTAAAATTACACTATTTGTTAATTATTTCAATATATGTATAAAATACTATCTCTAATCTTTATTAATCGCCCGAAAATAGGATCTGCTCAATTTGAATTACTGATAGAAATATAGTCAGAAAGACATGTTATAACATGGAAAAATCATTTAAATCTGATACCTATAATACAGTTCCATTTTTCATTCCCCCCTCACTTATATGCGCATGAAGAAAGCATAAACTTGGTAAAGTTTTACTTTCTTATCAGCCAAA
>NZ_JBALPG010000085.1:0-1423 GCF_036965245.1 Neobacillus drentensis | reverse complement strand
CTGCTTCAGTTGTTAAGAATGAAAACTAAGCTATTAAGAATAATCACGTATTATCCATATCTAAAGTTATAGACTACTTCACAGTGAAATATTTACATTTTAAGTATAAAGTAGTGTCAAACAAAGGGAATTTTAGTTCCCTATATACCAAGCTGGAAATTGCTTTAGATAGAATCTACGTTAATAACGGTTAAATTTCTTCGAGTCTCTCTATTAATTCGTTTATGTTTTTCATACAGTAGATTTCAGTTTTATATTTGCTATCTAATCCTAATCTCTTTATGCGATTATATTGTGCTTTATCGGTCAATATAAAATTAGAATAGGGTAAATAAGCGGATAGGTTTGATATATCTTTTGGGTCACCTGAATCCCATTTCTTTGTTGAGGTCATCATGTCCGCAATTAGATGCGAGGAAATATCAATGTACGGAATACTCTTAAACTCTTCTGAGTGTAAAAATTCTAGGTAACTATCTATGTCGCTTTGACCAGTAATTTCACTCCATTTCTGCATTGGTCTGTTTACAAATTCATCAAATTGGTTATATAGCTTTATATCAAATGGTATCTCACCATTAAACATTTTTTTTAGTGTGTTTCCTTCTTTTATAAGCATGATTGTTGCAAGATATATTCCTGCATACTCATTATTAAGTCTTTCTTGAAAAGGCATAGATATATCTTGGGTGTCTTTATAGTCTTGGAGTTCTTTAATATTTTCCTCTTTTTCTGTTCTCTTCTTTTGGTAATGCTCTAGAGAGGGAACAGAATAAGAACTTACAAAATATTTTCCAGTAGATTTAGGAGGATATTCAATAACATCACTTTGAAGTAAGTCAATACTTCTAGTTTTTTGGGAGAAGACACTCATTATTCTTTCCAACTGAATGTTATAAACTTGCGAGCATAAGTTAAACTTTGTTCCTCTTGTTAATGCTAGAAATTTCTTCATACTAGATTCAACATTACCTTCTAATTCCTCTTCTTGCTCTGCTCTAGGGCAAATTATTTTTTCTTCACGTGTCTTCTCTAACACAATATCGTAAAGAAGCATATATCTATTATCCCGTTTACCATCAGAAGCACTTTTTCCACACTCTATTATAAAAAATGTATCTAACCATAATAATGGTATTTTAGATTTTTGAAAATTAATCTCCATTATTGACTCCCCTTTATGCTTATCAATAATTCTATCTTTGCATATTATTTTACTGATTAGTGTATATCATTAAGTTCCTATTAAAATTTGAGCAAACTCGATTTAATCTAAAAAGACCACTTTTTATTTGTAGAAGTGGTCTTAAAAACATTTTGTTGTATAATTGAAATTACCATGAATTTATGTACTGTTCTCCACACGTAACAAAGTGAGATATTAATTACTATTGATAAATTGCTAGAACTTCTAGTATTATAA
>NZ_JBALPG010000084.1:0-26722 GCF_036965245.1 Neobacillus drentensis | reverse complement strand
AATGCCGCTCCGGATGACCGGAGCGGCATTATTTATTTTGATATATTATGTTCTATATCTTAAATAAAATGAATCTAAAACCAGAATAGAGAAAAAAATCGATGTTATCCCCATGTGGATAACCACATTCATCTAGATTAATCCACAAATTTGACGAGGTTTTCCACAAATCACACGTAATCACTCTAAATTTATCTACAATTCCACAATATTTATCCCCATAAAAATAAAAAGAGGGCAAGCGTTTCATTTCGCCAGCCCTCCTATTGTTGCGTCTAAAAAATTTGCGACCTGTACATTTAAAGCCGTATTTATTTCGCAGCTCCACAGCAGTTCTTATATTTCTTGCCACTGCCGCAGATACATGGGGCGTTACGACCAACATCAATTTGCTTCACTTTTGGCTTTTTCTTAACAGGTTCACCGTCTTCTTTCGGATTCACTGCTTGACCTTTTGCGACCTCTTCACGCTCAAGATTGTTGCGGATTTCAGCCTTCATGATGTACGTAGCCGTTTCATCCTCGATAGATTGAATCATTGCTTCAAACATGGCAAAGCCTTCATGCTGATATTCACGAAGCGGATCAATTTGTCCGTAAGCACGCAGATGGATTCCTTGGCGGAGCTGATCCATTGCATCGATATGATCAGTCCACTTGGAGTCAACCGCCCTTAATGTAACAACCTTTTCAAATTCCCGCATTTGCTCAGGGAAAAGAATTTGTTCCTTTTCCTCGTAACGCTCAATCACTTTTGTATAAATGGCGTCGACGATTTCCTCTGGATCTTTGCCCTTAAGATGCTCAACGGAAATGTCACCTTCATGAAGAAGAGTGGCATGAACATATTCCACAATCGCTTGGAGGTTCCATTCTTCCTCATCCTCATGACGTGACGCATGGGCATCAACATTCCGCTGAATCGAGTTAAGAATCATTTTTTGAACGATATCACGAAGGTTTTCCGATTCTAACACTTCATCACGCTGGGAGTAGATAATCTCACGCTGCTGACGAAGAACGTCATCATATTGCAACAGCTGTTTACGGGCATCGAAGTTGTTACCCTCAACGCGTTTTTGGGCAGATTCAACAGCACGAGACACCATCTTACTCTGAATTGGCTGGGAATCATCCATCCCAAGCTTTTGCATCATTGCCTTCATATTGTCTGAGCCGAAGCGGCGCATCAATTCATCTTCCATGGATAAATAAAACTGTGTAACACCAGGATCCCCTTGACGACCGGAACGTCCGCGGAGCTGGTTATCGATACGCCTGCTTTCGTGACGTTCGGTACCAATAACCGCTAGTCCACCCAGTTCAACGACACCTTCGCCAAGCTTAATATCTGTACCACGACCGGCCATGTTGGTCGCAATGGTAACAGCACCCTTATGACCAGCTTCCGCAATGATTTCTGCTTCACGCTCATGGTTTTTCGCGTTCAAGACATTGTGGTGAATTCGTCTTTTAAATAAATAGGTAGAAATTAGCTCAGATGTTTCAATTGCTACCGTACCAACCAGGATTGGCTGCCCTTTTTGATTGCGCTCAGCAATGTCCTCGACGACCGCACGGAACTTACCATCCATCGAAGCATAAATTAAATCGGGACGGTCATCACGGGCAATTGGTTTGTTTGTCGGAATAACAATAACATTCATATTATAGATATTGCGGAATTCCTCTTCTTCCGTTTTCGCTGTACCTGTCATCCCGGCTAATTTTTCATACATCCGGAAGTAGTTTTGGAACGTGATCGTTGCCATTGTCATACTTTCGTTCTGGACTTCAAGACCTTCTTTTG
Source organism: Neobacillus drentensis (assembly GCF_036965245.1). Taxonomy (GTDB): domain Bacteria; phylum Bacillota; class Bacilli; order Bacillales; family Cytobacillaceae; genus Neobacillus; species Neobacillus drentensis_G. The sequence continues at coordinate 24,912 of NZ_JBALPG010000084.1, read as the reverse complement.
CCTCAATCGCCTGGTGTAAGCCTTCACTATAGCGACGACCCTTCATCAAACGGCCAGTAAATTGGTCGACGATAACAATTTCGCCTTCCTGTACTACATAATCAACATCTAGGTGCATACTGACATTTGCTTTTAACGCTTGATTAATATGATGGTTTAAGGTAACATGCGACAAGTCAAAAAGGTTTTCAATCCCGAAAGCTTTTTCAGCTTTGCTGATCCCTTCTTCCGTCAACATTACACCCTTCGTTTTTTCATCATACGTATAATCAGTATCCTTAGCCAACACCCGTACAAAGGCGTTTGCTTGAATATAAAGAGCAGCTGATTTTTGCGCTGAGCCGGAAATAATCAGCGGAGTACGTGCTTCGTCGATTAAAATCGAGTCAACCTCGTCAATGACTGAATAAAAGAGTGGCCGTTGAACTTTTTGCTCTTGATAAAGAACCATGTTATCACGCAGGTAATCGAATCCAAATTCGTTATTTGTACCATAGGTAATATCGCAGGCATAGGCAGCTTGCTTTTCATCCTTATCCATGTTGTTCAAATTCAAGCCAACCGTAAGGCCTAAAAATTGATACAGCTCACCCATTTCGGTAGCGTCACGGCTTGCCAAGTATTCGTTGACAGTAACAACATGAACACCTTTACCTGAAAGAGCATTCAAATAAACCGGCATTGTTGCGGTTAATGTTTTACCTTCCCCAGTCTTCATCTCCGAAATGTTTCCTTCATGGAGAGAAATACCCCCCATTAGCTGAACATGGTACGGATATAAGCCAAGCACACGGCGGGCACCTTCGCGGACAACCGCAAATGCTTCTACAAGCAGGTCATCCAATGTTTCGCCCTTTTGATAACGAGCCTTAAACTCTTCTGTTTTTTCCCGAAGCTGATCGTCTGTTAACTTTTCTGTTTCAGCAGCAAGGGCATCAATTTTCGTTGCAAGCTTGTCTAACCTTTTCAGCTCGCGTTTGTTCAGATCAAATACTTTATTTAAAATCCCCATCATCTGATGAACGCTCCTTTTTATCGAGACTAAAAAAATATTTTTCAAACATATACATGTCAAAACTTTTCGGTAATTTTCTTTTTCATCTTACCATTTCCTTAATACAGTGACAACAACGTAAGCAAGGGAGCAAAAGTTGTCATTCTAGTATTATAAATCAATAATTTCTAAACTTCTAATAAACCGTTTTGGATGTTCGATTTTTCGTCAATTATGACAGACTCATGGCATTTTACCTGTGAATACATATCAAACGAAATACATGCCAATAAATGTGAATGTTTATTGCATAAATTAATGCATTTTTGAATAAAAATACATTTTTCCTCTTGTTTTCACTGTCAGCATAGTACTAACATAACCCGATAAAAACAACGTTTATATGTTGTTTTTAGGGGTAAATAGGACTATTGTCTGTGTGAAAAAATATTCACAAATTGTACATTGGAATATACTTTTGCATTATTAGATACTAACTTTAGAGAGGTAAATATGCAAAATAAATAGAGAAAGAAACCAAAATGGGAAGGGTGAGTTAAGTGGCCATTTGGGGGAAAAAGAAACATAAAGAGACTGATCCCGAAACGAGAGAAGATAGAAAAAAAGTTGGCCTGATTCGCAGACTTTGGCAAAAATTTAGAGGCATAGACTGGAAGAATCCAGTAAATAGGTGGAAATTATTATTCATTTCACTTATCGGGTGTATTGTCATTTTTGGTGGAGGATACGGCGTTATTCAGTTTACAAACTCGCCGTCATTTTGTGTCAGTTGTCATGAAATGACGCCAGAGTACACTACATATACGGCTAGCGCCCATAACAATATTACATGTGTTCAGTGTCATGTCAAACCTGGATTCGTGAATATGGTTACCCACAAAATGAAATCCATGAAAGAAGTTTACTACCATGTTACCGGCGTGCCGGAGCAAATTGTTCAAACTGAGGAAGAGGCTATTTCAGACGAAAACTGTTTGCAATGTCACTCCAAGAATCGTCTTGTCACTGCATCCGGTGACTTAAAGGTAAATCATAAAGGACATATCGAAGAAGGTGTCCCTTGTATCAGCTGTCACGCAGGGGTTGTCCATGCAAAAGTAGCGGGCAGGGGAATTAACACTGAAGAAGTCCGTGGTCATTATACAAAAGAAACTGCTGAAAAAATAATGGAACAGAAATATTTGGCTCCCAATATGGGAACATGTATTGATTGCCATGATAAAGTGAACAACGGTGAAAAGCCATGGAAAGAAGTGTCTTATCTCGTCCCTCCAAATCCAGAGGAAATGGAGAAAAAATTAGATGAAACTAATAAAAAAACCTCTGGTGAAGCTGTAACAGAAGGCGAAAAAACAGAAGCAACTGCTGAAGGAACTAATTCACCACATGATGAAAAGACACAAGAAATCATATTACAAGCAATTGGTAAACAACAAAAAGACGTTAAGTTATCCATGGAATGTGAAACATGTCACAAAAAAATAAAAGTTCCTAAGAATCACAAGGTTGAGGGATGGAACGGAAATCACGGCAGCACCGCTATTCAAGAACTAGATAAATGCGTCAACTGTCATCAAGATTCTAAATGGATCAAAGAAATACCAAAAGAAGATATCCTTTCGTTACTAAAAATGAAAGAGACTACAAGCAAAGAACATAAATACGTACCAAATGTCACGGTAGTAAAAGATCAATCACGAATTAACCAATTCTGCAGCGCTTGTCATGGCAACCGTCCTGCTGGACACTTAGAAAGCGATCAATGGCTAACAGCTCACGCTGATAAAGCTAAAACTGCTGATCAAAAGTCAGAATGCTTTGTCTGTCATGACCGTGATAAACCAAAAGAAGGTACAACAGATGTAAAAGCACCTACAGATGTTTATTGCCAATACTGTCATAGAACAGGTTTTAAATCTGATGTAAATAATTAAGAAACCTTACACTGGAGGGACGCTTTTATGGAAGAAGAAAAAGAAACACAATCAGCCCCTCCCCGTTTTAACTATAAGTTAATCAAAATAGGAACGTTAACATTGTTGTTTCTAGCCATTTTCTTCTTTGCAGGCTTCTTTGGGCTAGAAGCAACTTCAAGCTCAAAGTTTTGCTCGTCCTGTCATGAGATGAAACCAGAGTACTACACGTGGAAGGCTTCGACTCATAGTGAAGTGGATTGTGTTAATTGTCATATTGAACCCGGGGTTAAAAACTTAGCGGAAGCTAAGGCCGGTGGGGTAAAAGAGCTTTATAAAAAACAAACAGATACTTATTTGGCACCAATTCAAATGCCAAAAGATATACCTAATTCCGCTTGCGAAAGATGTCATAATATGGATACACGTGAGGTTACCACTTCAGGGGATCTTATCATCCCACACGATAAGCATTTGGCTAAAGATATTGAGTGTGTTCAATGTCATAGTGGGGTTGCACATGGAAAAATCGCTGAACGGAAAGTGACCTTTAAATCTGACTATGGAAAATGGGATGATTCACTCGGAAAATCGATGATGAGTGATATTAAGTTTACAAGTCCAAAAATGGAAACATGTATGGAATGCCATGAAGCAAGACAAGTTACCACTGAATGTAAAGCTTGCCATACAACAAGCATGTATCCAAAAAGTCATAAAAAAGCGGATTTTAAAGATGAAACTCATGGTTCTTTAGCAATTAAAGATGTGAAAACGTGTAATGAATGTCATAAGTATATGTCTAAAAAAGAAATCGATATATTTAATGAAAAACCAGCATCTATGCAATATCTAAACAATGGAACAGTTAAAGAAGACGATATAGATGCTAAAGATTATGCAAAGCAAAATACTTATTGTAAAGATTGTCATTCCACACGTCCAGCAAGTCATAAAAAGGGTTTTGGTGTATCTCACGGCGATCTTGCAAATAAGAATACAGAAACGTGTCTAACTTGTCATGATTATCAAAATACAGGTCGTACAAAAAACATTATCGTAACCTGCAATACATGTCACCCTAGTAATCATAGTAATAGAGATTGGAGGATTACGCACCCTATTAATGTTGAAAGGGGCAGAAAGGTCACAGAGTACTGTTATACATGTCATGTGAAAAAGAATTGTACTTCTTGTCATAAAGAATAAGTTAACTAGGAGGGTTCGTATGCAAGCTCAAGAACAACATCCCACCACAGAACCTGAAAAAAAAGAAAAGAGAGTAAAAAAAGATCGTTTTACATGGTGGCAATCACTCCTACTTTTAATAGGAACTCTAGCCATTTGTTTAACGGCTGGTTACTATATCAGCGACAGGTTTCTATGGGAAAAAAGTGATTCCGCTCAAATTACAGAACAAATTAATTACTATAAAGAAGAAGTAAATCGAAAACCGAATGATCCAGAAATTAGGGTGCAGCTCGGCTATGCATATTTTTTAAAGAAGGATTACAAGGAAGCAATTAAACAATATCAAACTGCAGTAAGCCTAGATAAAAAATATTATGATGCATATTTAAATTTAAGTATTGTTTATGATAAACAAGGCGATCATGACAAAGCACTTCAATATGCACAAAAATCGATTAAAATATCCCCTTTAGACTACAAGGGTCATCTTCTAAAGGGAAAAAGTTATCGAGAACTAAAAATGTATAAGGAAGCAAAAGCAGCTTTAGATGAAGCATATCGATTGAAACCTGGCAATGTTGATACCCTTTTTGAGATAGGAAAGGTTGCTGAAGCTCAAGGAGATAAAAAAGAGGCAGAAGCAATCTATAAAGAGGTACTTTCATTTGACCCGCTCTTTAAGCCAGCTTTGAAGGCACTCGATAATATTGCATCAAAGAATTGATACAAAAATGAAAGGAGTAGGAGTCCGTGAAAAAGAAAACTGTTTATATATGGATGGGTACAATTGTTGGATTAACCGTTATTCTCTTTACTGCCATTTATTTTCTTAACCTACAGGACAAAGCTAATAAAGTAGCAGACGTTGTAAAAGGTGGACCCCCAACCTTCAGTCACTTTATTCAGGGAGATTTTAAATCTCCATTAGATAAACCTATGGATGTTGCAAAAATCGGTGAGTATGTCTATGTAACCGATACTAATCATAAACAAGTTCAAGTCTTTGATTCGTCAGGTACACAGGTTTTTAAATTTGGAAAAGAGGGAGAAGGACAGGGAGAATTCAAATTCCCTTACGGTATTACGGGTGATAAGGATGGTAATGTTTATGTTGCTGACTTATATACTGGTAAAATATCCATCTTCTCAAAAAAAGGTAAATTTATTAAGTACTTTGAAGTAAAAGACAATAAGGAACAATTGATAAAAGGTCCTGGTGGTTTGCGAATTTTTAAAGACAAGCTTTATGTTACTGATATTGAACAAGCAAAGGTTATGATCTTTAGTCTTGATGGAACAGAAAAACTTGAAATTACCACAGCAGTGGACAAAGAGGATTTGTTGAACGCTCCTAACGCAGTAACAGTTGATGACGATGGAAACCTCTATGTCGCTGACTCCGGGAACCAACGAGTTGTTGTATATGATAAAAAAGGAAAGTTTAAGCGAATTATTAATGGCACTAAGGATGGAAAAGGAGAAACCATTCTCGTAAACCCTAGAGGTTTGGCTGTTAATGCAAAAGGTACACTCTTCATCGTTGATAATATGACACATTTTGTATATGGCTTCGATCAAAAAGGAAAAAAAATCTATCAATTTGGTGGCTTAGGCAGCGAAAACGAACAATTCTTCCTCCCAAATGGACTATGGATTGACGAAAAAAGTCAACTTTATATAACAGATACATTTAATCAAAGAGTGGCTGTTTATTACTAAGGTTTACCCTATATCTTAAGGGGGTGTTGCCTATAGAACTGAAGGAACTAATAGTTTAATAAAAACAGAAAAAAGTAGAGAGAAAAAAGAAGAGAAAGATGTAGAGAGAAAAAAGAAGCACTAAGGGAGGTTTTGAGAAATGAGTAAAGTTAAATTAAGCTTCTCGCTATTTTTTGCTTTATTTTTAGTGGGAATGATGAGCACTGCAGCTTTTGCGAAAGACGCATACGGTGTTAAGGCTGTACCAGTTGGAGATGGAACAGTTAAAGTTGATTTTAATGGTGATACAAGTGATACCGCAAGTGTTACTGTATTTACCATCAATCTTTTAGACGATAAAGACACTTTAGTAGAAACAAAAGACATTACAATTGATGCCTCTAAAAAAGGTTCCTATACTACACCGATATTAACTACAGGAAAAATTTACACAGTAGAACTAACTCGACAAATTGAACCTACAAAAGTATTGTCTGGAGCTACTATTGTCATTACAGATGCATCTAATAAACTATTGGATGTCTCAATCGTTAATCCTGGAACATCCAAAGTTAATGCTAACGAAACAGGCTTTAACGTATTAAAGAAAAACAAATCTGGTCATAAAACACACGGTTCGTATCAAGCCAATACCAACTCCTGTGCTAGCTGTCACCAAACTCACACAGCAGAAGGTGATTACCTATTATTTAAAGATGGCACATATAGCACTTGTGCAGCCTGCCATGATGGGACAATGGGAGCTAAAGGAGTATTCGGTGCCCCAACAAATGCTGGTACATTCGGCGGTACTCATGAGGGTAACATGTCGATTCACTTAGCAGATGGATCTGTAGCAGTTAGTGCTGCACCAGGTGGTAACCGTAATTTAGATGGAGATAATGATAAAGCATGGACAGCTGAATTTACTTGCGCTAGCTGTCATGAGCCCCACGGTTCTCAAGGAAGTAAACTATTAAAGGGTAACCCACTAGGTTTAGGTGGACTTACAAAAGGAACTGCAGCAGGTCAAGACCCTAACGGAAAGAGATTTTTAGGTGTTAAAGTTTATGATGCTGTTCCTGGAGCTAAAGCCGAAGACGTTATTCTTGTGAAATACACAGTAACTGCCACTGATATCGGAGCAGATCTTAAGAAGGCAAAATCTCCTTATGTAAATGCTAACCTAATCGATGGAGACGTAGTTCTTCAAACATACAGCTGGAACCCTGGTGGAAACTATGGAGCTGGCGCTTACCGTGCGGATTACTCCCTCTTGTTACAAGAAAAGGGATACCCTTATAAATCCAACACAGTCTTTAAAGATGCTACTAACACTGATATTACTAGTCAATTAGATATTAAATGGCTTGATGGTTTTGTTACAGATAAAGGAACAAAGAAAATTGCTGACATCGCAAGTGCTGACCTTTCTTTAGGTATTGCAGTAACCATTACACCTGAACATAGATCATTATATGACAATACCTATCCTGGATATGTTAGTGACAGTGGAGTACAAATGAGTAATCTCTGTACATCCTGTCATGCTGACTATTTGTCTGGTACTTATGCTAAAGCTGATACAGGTGTTTACTCAACAGCTCACCGTCACCAAACGAACACAGATATGTTAACATGCTCACGTTGTCACTATGCACACGGTACAGATGCAACTATCATGAAGGATGCAAATGATCAGGGCGTAGCTGATTTGATTAAAGTTGGTGGAAAATTTGATCCTGCCAAATATGGTGGTGATTCAGCAGCCGCTACAGCAGCTGCTACTGAGTACTTGAAGGATCCAAACCCATCTTCGGCATTGAAAAAATATACTGGTATGTCAGTATGTTATGCTTGCCATGGAAGTGGAGCAGCATTTATGAATGATGGTAAATCAGAAAGACTATTAGGTGGTCAACCAGGAACTCCTAGAAATTAATAAGCCAACAAATAGCGCCACTATTTGTTAGCCTAAAATGAAAAAATAATAATGATAGTAAAAAAGGTAGCAATAGTAATATTGTTACCTTTTTTTATATTTTCCTATAAAGACACAATTATGTCAAAAAATCGCTTTATTTTCGCCCCAACTTTTCATCAACCGCATTGTTATAATATAAATATAATTCCTATAAATAAAATATCTAAGCAAAAAAATACATTATTTCATAGAAAAAGAGTTGATAAATTTGAGGAAATTCACCTTGTTTAATAGATCATATTGGTATCTTCCATTAACGATTCTCCTACTTATGTCAACGATCCTTCCCTATCCATCAAGTAATGTATTTTCTGCTAGTCAACCTACAATCACGATTAATTCCCCGTCTTCCAATGCGGAGATTACTACAAAAAATATCGTGATCTCAGGATCGTATTCAGCAGATGATTCAAAGACAGATTTACTTTTCACAGCATATGAAAATGGAAATAGTTTTTCAGACTCGTTAGCACATAAAGCAGATTGGACCATTGATGATACCGGTACAACTAAGTCATGGGATTTTTCCACATCATCATTAGCAGAGGGAACCCATACTATTTCTATAAAAATAAAAAGAATATCTACAAACGAAGAATTAACGGAAGCATCAATAACTTTTACGATTAAAATGACGGGAACCTCTATTACAATAACAGATCCATCCCCGACATCAGTGCTTAATAGCAAACATGTTGTCATTTCAGGTACCTATACCGCTGATGTCCCAAAAACCGAATTGCTTTTCACAGCAAATGATGGTGAGGAAAAATTATCAGATTCATCATTAAATGCAGGTGATTGGACTATTGATGAAAATAGTACACCTAAGAAATGGACTTTCTCTACGACCTCATTAGCAGAAGGGGACCATAATATAACCGTTGAAATTAAAAATTTACAAACAACTGACATATCAAAGGCAACTACTAATTTTTCTTTAGCCTTAATCAGACCATATGTTTCTGAAGCCAAAATAATACTAGCTAATGGTACAGAGAGACAGGGAGAAGATTTAACAAATGTTCCCCTTGATTCAAAAATAAAAATAACTGTTGTTGATGATCAGAAGATGGATCACCTTAAAAATAATATAGAAGCAAATAAATACAACCCAATAAAAATCCTATTAGGATCAGATACAATACAGGGAACTACGGAAATTAAAGAGCTTGCTGTTCAAAATGGTAAGTATTTTTACGACCTAATTTTTACTCCAAATACTGCTGAGCTAAAAATAAACAAGACCTATTTGGTGTATATTGATCCAGAACTTGTGGATGATTTAGAGAATCCTGTTTTTACAAGGCTGTTTAAATTCACCACTAGGACAAATGCCGAGTGGAATGATCCAGACAATCCGATAAGTCATGCATCGTCTAATCCTCATGGGCATTATCAATCAAATACTAATATGTGTGCTGCATGCCACAGTACACATGATCCTAAAAGCCCTTCTCAAATAGGAGTGTCTTATCGAACTATATTTAAAAAAGAGCTAGCAGCTGGGCAGCCTGCTGGTGATCCGTCGGAAAACTATTGTATGGCTTGTCATGATGGAACAATAAATGCGCCAATTATTGATAAAAATGATAGTAAGTACCGTCATAATAATCCCGCTGATTATTCAGTGGAAGGAAAAAATAATTTAAAGCAGCCTGAATCATGTACTAGTTGTCATAATCCACACCTGAATTGGTCTGAAGAGAATCCCAACTTGTTAAAAGATCATTATGTTTATACTCATAATGAAGTACATCCAGAAAAAGGGTTAGAAACTCTTACGGTAGACAGTCTTGATACTGCATGTGAGTCATGCCATGAGTACATTGATTTCTCTAAAATTAGTGCCGAAAAAGGAAAACATGAAACTTTAGCCTATAAAAAATCCTTAACCGCAAAGGGAACTATATCAAATAAAATAACAGATTCAACTCTTAAGACTATTTCAGATTATTCCTTATGCTTTAGATGCCATAATCCTGAAAAAAGTATGAAGAATACTAACACCGCAGATATAGAATCACATTATCTCAAACAAAATTCAGGGCACAATTTTGTTTTACTTGCTGATCAACAAACCCAAAGGGACGGCAGCATGTTGAATGGCCCAATGCCATGTGCGGATTGTCACGAAACACACGGGTCAAATAATCTATTTAACTTAAGAGAAATATTAGGGAATAATCCTTCCTTGCCTGCAGCTGATCATTTCAAGACTGTTGGTACAGCATGGAACGAAGAAAATGAACGGAATTTTTGTTTGAATTGCCACACTAAAGGAACAGAGATATATGGGAAAAAGGCAGCAATTGATAAAACAATTCTAGGACACCAGGATAATGAGAGCAAAGCGTGTTCAGAATGTCATAGTGACCAAACGAAGTCATATAAAAACTTTAGAGAAAAGTCGATGAGTGCCGCCCATGCTCCGTTGCCAGGTGTAGACCCATCAACTAACCCATAAACAAAAGCAAACACGAGAGTCTAAAGAACTCTCGTGTTTGCTTTTGAATAATGATCTTTTATCAAAACTTATCGATTTGATAAGCATTAATAATTACATTTCCTCCAGTGCTTTCTTTATATCGTCAATTTGCTTTAGTTTCTCATCCTCATTATCCAAAAGAGTACTCCCATATTTCGGCATCATTTCAAAATAGCCTTTTTTTGTGTTGGTTACGGCGAATAAATACATCTGGTTCTTTTTTAGCAATGGAGATTTTTCGTATGTAAGGAGATATAGATATCCATTCTTTTTATAATATCCACCTTCTTGATTTATCGTAATATCCCCGAGGAGGGAACCTTTAATATTTTGGGTAATTCTCACCAAAAATTGCGTATTTGGCTTTCCTGTGTATTTCTCATTTCCATTTTCCCTAATGACTTCACCGATAAATATATTGTCAACGGCTTTCACTAATTTTTGTTTATCTTGATAATGATCCTTAAAGGAATAAGGTTTATTAACAATAATTGCTGAATCCTTTGAATCTAATAATGTAGTAAAATATTTAATTGAGAAAATCCCTATTCCTAAAAAAGATAAGATAATGATCATAGTCAACTTTTTCATCAAACATTCTTCCTTTCGTTTGGAATACTTATCTCCAATTATATCTCCAGTGTTTTTGGTAATTTCTTTCTCCATGTGAATCTTTATGGAACATTTCCAAATGGAAGAATGGCAGTTAAATCAAAAATAAAAGCCCCCAATAACTCCGATAGGAGCCATCGAGGGCATATAAGTCATTCTATATTACATGATAAACCATCTGTACTAACCAGATGTCAAAGTGGTCTACTTTCCTTTCAACCACTCCTGCAGCCCGTCTATCTTCCTCCACAAATGTAAATGCATATCCGCATAAACAATTGCTTCGTTTTCATCACCAAATCCATAAAAATCAGGTGGATAGGCTGGCAGCCGTTTTTTTCCGGTTAGGTAGGCAATCACATGCTTGTTCTCTTTTTTTGCTGCTTTTAGAAGCATTTCCGCCTTCTTAGTAAAACCCTTTTGATGCAGTTCGAGCAATAACTTGTTAAACAAATGTTGTGCCGAAGCCTCCTCATATTGTTGGAGCAAATTTCCTGCTTTTTTGTATTCGCCTGAATCTACATAGGCCACAAATAAAGAGTAACGGACTCCTTGGTTATCCATCGGATTTAACTGGAGAAGTTCTTCATACTGCTTCACAGCTTGGGTGGGTTTTCCTAAAAGGGAAAGTGCCTCTGCATAATGAAGTTTTGCTCGCATAAACGGTCTTGTTTCTATTAAGCCCCAGAAGTACCCGGTGTTTTCTTTGAAGAAGGTCTTGCCAAGTTCCCTTTCCCCTGCCTGAATTCCTTTTTCATAGAGTAAAATTGCTTCTTCAAGGCTGTTTGTTTTTTCAGCAAGGATGACATAGGCATCGACACAATTAGGATTCAGCTTTAATGCTTCTTCTGCAAATTTATAACGCTGCTTCCCATCTGACTGAATGGCATCATATATTAAGTTTCTTGCCCGTTCCTCGTCGCGTCTTGAAATCTTCCGTACTTTTTTCTTATAGGTATGATCCACACTGGTTAGTGTCTGTACATTAGGTTCCAACCCTTCATGCTGTTCTTCCGTCATTGAACCTCGATTTTTAGGGAATTGGATAATGGGTGCTTTTTCTGTTGGAGGCGTATCAGGAGACTGATTTACACCATACACAAGCCCAATTAATTCTGCAATTTCCTCAGCTAATTCCGATTCAAGCTCCGAAACAATTGATGAAATACTGCTGGCGGAAACGCCATATTCTTTTGCAAGCTCCTTTTGTGTAACTATTTTTTCCATCGGAGCAATCGTTGACAGTAAATAATGAAGGGATGCTACATAAAGATTTGGATTTTGAATCCGTTTCTGCCTTTTCTGGCAAAAATTCAGCCAGAGAATAACGCCTGTGTCTAAAACTGGAGGAGGGAAAAGCAATTCCAGTTTCTTCTTAAATAGATCTGCTACCTCTTTGTAGATCGGGGCGGGCCATTCTATTTCATCCACTTCAAGAAGACCTCCTACCATCGGCAGCTCACTTAAGACTTCCATAAAAAAATCGGTTAAATACTCTTGCGGGGAGTCGTAATCTGCGTCAAGGCTGCTATCTTCGATGTAGGACAAGGCATGTTCTGGTTTGAGATCCGGTAAATCAAACGGTGATGGGAAAAAGACATAATTTTGCTCGTAAGGCAGCAAGATCCCAATAAAGAAAGAGCCCTCCTCTATCGTGATCGGCATATTGGCAACGATGGCCTCTAGTTGTTCCTTTGTGAAGCCATCTTCGACAGTCAGCTTGTTATTTTCAACACTCAGCACATTACCAGCAATCGTTCTGGCAAATGTCCAAGATTGTAAAATTTGCCTCAGTTTCGGGCGCTTAATTTTCCCTGCTTCAGCAGTGATAAATTTTTCTATAATGGTTTTTCCATCATTAAGCCCCTCAAAAAGGGAAAACCAAATGGCATGAATCAGCTCATAAAACTCCCGTTCCTGCTCATTTTCGATGTCAATCATCGTTTCAAGAATTTCAAAATCCTCATGTATTTCATGTCCGAAGTGATAGTAAGCAAAATGAAGGAGCTGCTTTTGCAGTTCATCGATTTCAGCTTCAATAATCTGGGTGATCGATACAGCTTCACTCACCCCACAGCACTTTTTATACTTTTTTCCACTCCCGCAAGGACAAGGATCATTCCGATTAAATTTCTCCATTTCACTCGACTCCTTTAAAAGTCTATCTCTTTAATCCCGTTTCTATTTGCACTTTACAAAAAGATATGTATTCATTATGTATTAACAGCTGTGATAAGAGGTTTATTTTCTTTAATAGTACCATTTTTGACAGAGTGAAATATATAAATACTAAGGAATTTTATTGGATTCTTGCGTAAGATACAGGATTTTTTTATACTATTTGAATTTCCTAGTTTTTCGTCAAACTTTGAATTTTATCCTGTAATCACGCTATAATGGAAAAGGAACTGACCAAAACGAACCGGATGTCATTTTATTTTTTATAGAGGTGAAGGAAATGGAATTAGCGGAAATTCGAAATGAACTTGAAAAAACAGCTAAGAAACTAGCGGACTTTAGGGGGTCTCTTTGACCTTGAAAATAAGGAAGCTAGAATCGCTGAACTAGATGATACCATGCTCCAGCCTGATTTTTGGAATGACCAAGAAAAGGCACAAATTGTCATCAGTGAGGCAAATGGTTTAAAAGACCAGGTAAATGAGTTCACTGATTTGAATGACTCATATGAAAACCTGGAACTAACCTATGAGCTTGTGAAAGAAGAAAATGATATGGAATTAAGAGCAGAGCTGGAGGAAGAGCTTCAGCAGCTATCAGGCCGCTTAAATCAATTTGAGCTGCAGCTTCTCTTGAGTGAGGAGTATGATAAAAATAATGCGATTTTGGAGCTTCACCCGGGTGCTGGCGGTACGGAATCACAGGACTGGGGATCGATGCTGCTCCGAATGTATACCCGCTGGGCAGAGAAAAAAGGCTTTAAAGTGGAGACGCTTGATTATCTTCCTGGCGATGAAGCTGGTATTAAAAGTGTAACGCTTGCCATCAAAGGACATAATGCCTACGGATACTTGAAGGCCGAAAAGGGCGTTCACCGTCTTGTGCGGATTTCGCCGTTTGATGCTTCAGGACGTCGTCATACGTCGTTCGTTTCCTGTGAAGTGATGCCGGAATTTAATGAAGAAATTCAGGTAGATATCAGGACTGAGGATTTAAAAATTGATACGTACCGAGCTACTGGAGCCGGCGGACAGCATATCAATACTACGGATTCTGCCGTCCGGATTACGCACCTGCCAACAGGTGTTGTTGTCACCTGTCAATCGGAACGTTCACAAATTAAAAACCGTGAGTCAGCCATGAAAATGTTGAAAGCGAAGCTGTATCAGCGGGAGATTGAGCGGCAGGAGCAGGAGCTTTTGGAAATTCGCGGCGAGCAAAAAGAAATCGGCTGGGGCAGCCAAATCCGTTCTTACGTTTTCCATCCATATTCGATGGTAAAGGATCACCGTACAAATACCGAAAGCGGGAATGTTCAAGCAGTAATGGACGGGGATTTAGACCAGTTTATTAATGCTTACTTACGTTCAAGAATATCGTAATAAAATCAAAAGTCTTTGTCGAAATGAAGTCGGCAAAGGCTTTTATTATGCTTACCTCATGAAAACCACTTTCAGAGGAAATGCTATTAAAAATTTTAGTCCTTTACTACGTCAATTTATTGTCATTTACACCAAATTTTGTCCATGCTATACTCACATTCGGTTAATAGAAATTTTTATTGTATAAGGAATTTTAGAGGAGATAGCTATATGAATATATTGAGCAATCTGACACAAACCTATCCTAAGACGAGATTAGCCATTGATTATATTTTTGTTCTGATTGGATCTGCCATTATTGCACTTGCGTTTAATGTGTTTTTGCTGCCCAACCAGGTAGCGTCAGGTGGAGTAAGCGGGATTAGTACCATTCTGAAAACCCTGGTTGGGTGGGAGCCGGCGTATGTCCAATGGGCCTTTAATATTCCATTATTTATTGCAGGTGTCGTTTTATTAGGGAAACAATTTGGTGCAAAAACTTTGGTAGGAACCATTTTTTTACCGTTTGTTGTCTTTTTGACAAAAAACTTGGAGCCATGGACGCATGATGCATTGCTCGGCGCATTGTTCGGTGGAATTGGCGTGGGACTAGGACTTGGAATTGTGTTTCGGGGAAAGGCATCTACCGGAGGTACTGACCTTGCCGCTCAAATTATCAATAAATATACAGGATTTACACTAGGAAGATGTGTTGTTATGATTGACGGATTAATCGTCCTTACTGCCGCCATTGTTTTTGATATTGAAAAGGGATTATATGCGTTAATTGCCCTTTATGTAACAAGTAAAACGATTGACCTCATCCAAGTTGGTTTTGGCAGATCAAAAATGACGATGATCATTACGAATAAACAAGAAGAAGTCCGCGAAGGAATTTTGAATAAAATTGACCGTGGTGTGACAAAACTATCAGCATACGGTGGTTTTACTGACAATGAACGGCCAGTACTGATGTGTGTGGTTGACCAAACGGAGTTCACGAAATTGAAACAATTGGTCAAAACCCTTGATCCTTCAGCATTTGTTGTCGTTATGGACGCAGCAGAAGTCCTGGGTGAGGGTTTTAAACGCACATAGTCATTGGTATAATAACACAGTGATGGTATTTATTTCTGAAGGGGGATTAGCTATGAAGAAAAAGCTACTAACATTGTTGCTTGGAACTTCCCTAGTAATGGGTCTTGCTGCTTGTGGAGGCGCCACAGATAACACAAAAGATAAGGACAACGGTGGAACTGAAACTGCTTCTGCTGGGCAAAAGATTTATGATCAAAAATGCTCTGGATGCCATGGCGGCGATCTAAAGGGTGGTATGGGTCCAGATTTATCAAAAGTTGGCTCAACACTATCCAAAGATGAAATTTTAGATACAATTAAAAATGGTAAAGGTCAAATGCCTCAAAATGTAGTCCAAGGGGACGACGCCGAAAAAGTGGCTGATTGGCTTTCAAACAAAAAGTAATAACTACAAAAATGTTCTGCAAGAAATTTGCAGAACGTTTTTTTATTTTTCAAAAGATGGAGAATATTGTCGAATATTGTATTGTTTGAAAAGAAACTGTAATATTTTTACCACCCTTTTAGCGATTTTTGATGTTATAATAAACCTATGCGAAATTATGCACATATTGTTTGTTATTTTGGTTCATTTTGCAAACAAACGAAGATTATTGTCGAATAGTACTATTCTAAATAACTCTAAAACTATAGGTGATATTAATGATAGAATTGCAAGAGGTATATAAAAAGTACCCAAATGGTGTTACCGCCATTAATGGTATAGACGTCCGGATTAACCAGGGCGAATTTGTTTATGTCGTTGGCCCGAGTGGTGCAGGGAAATCAACATTTATAAAAATGATGTACCGTGAAGAGGTACCATCTTCTGGGACCATCACGATGAATGGTGTTAATCTTGCCAAATTAAAAATGAAAAAGGTTCCGCTTTACAGAAGGAATCTTGGTGTGGTTTTCCAAGACTTTAAACTGTTGCCGTCTTTAACAGTTTATGAAAATGTCGCATTTGCCCTTGAGGTCATAGAAGCACAGCCAAAGTTCATAAGAAAACGGGTTATGGAAGTACTCGATCTTGTTGGCCTAAAGCATAAAATAAAAATGCTTCCAACTGAGCTTTCAGGCGGTGAGCAACAGCGTGTTTCCATTGCCCGCTCGATCGTAAATTCTCCAAAGGTTGTAATTGCGGACGAACCTACAGGAAACCTTGACCCTGAAACTTCATGGGAAATCATGAACATTTTTGAACAAATTAATGCAAGAGGAACAACGATTGTTATGGCAACCCATAACAGAGAGATTGTTAATACATTGAAACATCGCGTCATTGCCATTGAAGGCGGAAAAATTGTTCGTGATGAGCAAAGAGGTGATTACGGTTATGAAAATTAAAACGATTGGCCGTCACGCCCGTGAAAGCTTAAAGAATATTACCAGAAATGGCTGGATGACCTTTGCATCTGTTAGTGCTGTTACCGTGACCCTAATATTAGTCGGTGTCTTTTTCGTTATTATGATGAATCTTAATAGAGTAACACAATCCGTAGAAGAGGACGTATCAATACGCGTTCACATCGACATTGCTGCGAGCAAAGAAGAACAGCAATCATTAAAAAGTGAGATAGAGAAAATTCCTGAAGTAAAAAGTGTAAAATATTCACCTAAAGAGAAGGAACTAGATAACTTAGTGAAAAGTCTTGGTGAGGATGGAAAGGCCTTTAAACTTTTTGAACAGGATAATCCGCTAAATGATGTATTTATCGTAAAAACGAAAAACCCGACAGACACAATGCAAGTAGCAAAAAAGGTTGAAAAGTACAATTACGTTGCAAAAGTAAAATACGGGCAGGGCAAGGTTGAAAAATTATTTAAGTTTATTGAAGCGAGTCGCAATGTTGGAGTCGTCCTCATTATTGGTTTGTTCTTTACGGCGATTTTCTTAATTTCTAATACGATTAAGATTACGATATTTGCTAGACGGCGAGAAATTAAGATTATGAGATTAGTAGGGGCGACAAATACCTTTATTCGCTGGCCGTTCTTTTTAGAAGGTTTATGGCTCGGAATTCTTGGATCCATTTTACCAATTATCCTGATTTCGATTGCCTACTATCGGGCTTTTGATTATCTTGGCCCTAGGCTTGAGGGGACCTTTATCAAGGTGCTGCCAGTTGAACCATTTATCTATCAAACTTCCGGTATTTTGATTTTAATGGGAGCTTTTATAGGTATTTGGGGCAGCATGATGTCCGTAAGGAAGTTCTTAAAGGTTTAACTTTCTCTATATACCGCGAAACAGGCGCTTGCGCTTTTCTCATCAGGAAGGACTGCTTTCATGTCCTTCCTTGATTTTAGTAAAAAAGATTCTCATTGTAAAAACATTAAATATTACATAGATTAAGAGAGTTTTACCTATACATAGAGAGATGGAGGAGAATTATCGAAAATGAAAAAGTCAGCTATTACGCTTGCCGTTGCTGCAACGGTCGGTTTGGGGACAATTTTTGGAGGAACTCCTGCAAAAATAGAGGCGGAATCTATCTCCAAATTGAAAGGTGAACAAAATAATATTCAAGAGAAGCGATCCGATGTAAAATTAGATATTAATCAAGCAAATGATAAAATCAGTGAACTCCAAGGCCAGCAGGCTGACGTGAAGAGCGACATGAAGAGTATTGATTTTGCGATTGGTGATACGACAACGAAAATTAATGAAAAAACAGCTAAAATAGAAGAAACAAAAGCCGAGATTACGAAACTCCAGGAAGAGACGAAAATCATCAAGGAGCGAATTGAAAAGCGAAATGAGCTCTTGAAGGATCGGGCACGCAGCTATCAGGAAACAGGCGGTGTGGTCAATTATTTGGATGTATTAATGGGCTCAACAAGCTTTAGCGATTTCATTGACCGTGCGAATGCGGTTGCAACGATTATGAATGCGGACCAGGATATATTAAAACAGCATGAGGCCGATAAAAAGGAGCTTGAGTCGAAACAAAATCAGGTTGAAAAAGACCTTTCAGACTTGAAAATTATGCTGGCGGACTTAGAAAAAATGAATCAGCAATTGAATGCACAAAAAGCAGAGAAAGATAAATTATTAGGAACATTAATAGATCAAGAAGCAGAAGAACACGAATACATGATGGATTTGAAGGAGCAGGAGCAAATTCTTGCATCACAGGAGGCTGCGATTCAAAAGGCGATCAAGATGGAGCAGGAAGCTCAAGCCAGAGCTGCGGCCGAAGCTGCGGCCGCAGCTGCAAAAAATAACCAAGCTAATAGTGGTGGAGGTGGTGGTGCCTCTACAGCGAATCCAGGCGTATCAAGCGGATATTGGACCCAGCCTGCTGTCGGACGTTTCAGCTCAGGTTTTGGAGGCCGTGGCGATGGAAATCATTATGGAGTCGATATTGCCAATTCTACGCAAGTACCGATTGTTGCAGCTGCCGATGGTGTTGTGATTAAATCCTATTATTCTTCAAGTTATGGAAATTGTATCTTTATATCCCACTCTATTAATGGCCAGGTTTATACAACTGTCTACGCCCATATGTCTTCACGTATAGCCGGAAGCGGGGATGTAGTGAAAAAAGGCCAGCAAATTGGCGTCATGGGGAATACTGGTGCCTCACAAGGCCAACATTTACACTTTGAACTTCATAAAGGTCCATGGACACAGGATAAAAGTAATGCCATTAATCCTGTCGGCATCGTGCCAATGCCATGACATTAACCATTAGGAAGAAGCTTTTCGCTTCTTCCTTTTTTATATTACTCATAACTCGTCCACTCCTCACATATAAGTTAATAATCGGGCAGGAATTCGGTGCCTTTTTTAGAAAAATAGATAAGACAGGCATTTTTAACTTAAGGAGGATTCGGATGAATCGTAAATGGATTGCCCTGTTGATGACGGGTTCACTTTTAACAGGTGCGGGGGGCACGTATGCTGGAATGGAATTTCTTGATAGAACGGAAGCAGCTCCCAAACTTGAAGAGAAGGTAACCCCTAAAGGACACGCTATTAATTCAGAGGCAGATACAGAGGATCTTGATAAAGTAGAGCAGGCTTATGACCTCATTTTAAGCCGCTATGTTGAAAAAGTGGATCAGGAGAAGCTGGTTGAAGGCGCGATTCAAGGCATGCTTTCTGTTTTAAAGGATCCATATTCCGTTTATATGGACAAGGAAACGGCCCAGCAATTCACGCAAACATTGGAATCGTCATTTGAAGGAATTGGTGCCGAAGTCGGTATGGTCGATGGAAAAATTGTCATCGTCTCGCCTTTTAAAAATTCTCCTGCTGAAAAAGCAGGAATCAAGCCGAATGATCAGATATTAAAGGTGGACGGAAAGAGTGTCGATGGTTTAGACCTTAACAAAGCAACGCTTAAAATTCGTGGAAAAAAAGGGACGTCAGTAAATTTAGAGATTGCTAGGAAAGGTTTAAAAGACCCACTGTCCATTGATGTCAAGCGTGATGAAATTCCGCTTGAGACTGTTCACGGATCCATAAAGAAGCAGGACGGCAAAAAGATTGGCTATATTGAAATTACCTCCTTCTCAAAAGAAACGGCTATAGATTTTAAAAAAGAATTAAAAGCGCAGGAAAATGACGATATTAAAGGCCTGATCATTGATGTGCGTGGCAACCCTGGCGGACTTTTAGACAGTGTCGGAGAGATATTAAAAGAGTTTGTCCCGAAGGATAAGCCATATGTTCAGACTGAAGAACGCAACGGGGGAAAACGGCGTTTCTTCTCCACGATCTCCGAGAAAAAGGATTATCGCGTGCTTGTCCTTGTCAATAAAGGTAGTGCTTCCGCATCGGAAATCTTAGCAGGATCGTTGAAAGAGGCAGCAGGCTATCAGATTGTTGGCGAAACAACCTTTGGAAAAGGAACTGTTCAGCAAGCGATGCCAATGGGGGACGGCAGTAATATAAAGTTGACATTAGCAAAATGGCTGACCCCCGATGGAAATTGGATTCACAAAAAAGGAATTAAACCAGATGTCGCCATCCATCAGCCGGCAATATTTTCTACCCATCCGATTCAAGTCGAGAAGCCGCTTGTTGAGGACATGAACAATGAACAGGTAAAGAATGCTCAAGAAATATTAAACGCCTTGGGATTTGCCCCTGGACGGACAGACGGATACTTTAGCTCTAAAACGAAGTTAGCTGTTAAAGGCTTCCAGGAGCAAAATGACTTGGAGCCAACTGGAAAAATTGATAACAAAACCGCTGCTAAGCTCGAAGCAGCCGTTGTGAAAGAAATGAAGAAAGAGAAAAACGATTTGCAGCTGCTAATGGCCTTAAAGTTAATTACCAAGTAACCAAAAAGCAGAGGCTCCGGCCTCTGTATTTATTTTGATTTTAGAAAATGAGGAGCCTTAGCGGAATGCTTGTCTAGTTTGGCGGAATAATCAGGGATTTCCGCGGAAATAGTAATGGGGTTGGCGGAAATTAGTCGAATCTTCGCGGAATCTCTGCAAAAGTGGCAGATTCTCTGTTTAACCTATCCTAAAACAAGCACAATACTCGAATGGATACGAAATACTAGAATGTTAGGACATTTTTTGCTTTTTTCTAGAAACTAGTAATATGTTTTATCAGTGTAATTTGGTAAAATAATCTGTAAGAGACTTTTTACATAGTATATTATTAGAAATTTTAATAGAGGCAGGTGGCAGGATATGGTGCAAATATGGCTTGTAGAGTTACTTAAAGGGACAGGCAAATTATTTCTTAATCCTGTTTTATACTATCTCGTTTTCCTTGCAGGAATTATAGGTGTTATGAGGGTAAAACGTGAACGGAAAAATTTTCATATTCGGGCGTATGATGCTTATTTTGAGCTCAGGCAGTTGTTTCCGCAAGGACTCCTTATTGGGCTTATACTTTCTATTATTGTAGTGGCAACAGGAATTACAGTACCATTCGCGGTCATCCTTCTTATTGCGGGATTTACGCTATTGTGGTCACTGACGACAAATATTCGCCTGATGTCTCCTGCATACACAGTTGGGGCTTCATTCTTTACCATTATTTTAATTGCAGAAAATAATTGGTCGATTCCACTTTTTTCAGAGGCGTTTAATTCAATTAGTGATAAGGTCTATCCTTCCGTTGTCGTTGTTCTTGGCCTATTGCTCATCGCAGAAGGCATACTTATTTTTAAAAATGGCAGCAGGAGAACTTCGCCTAAGATCACTAGAAGCAAACGCGGTCAAAGCGTTGGTGCCCATGAAGGAAAGCGCCTTTGGATGGTGCCGTTATTTTTACTGGTCCCAGGGGATGTGCTTCAGTCTTCTTTCGATTGGTGGCCTGTCTTTCATTTAGGTGCCAAGGAGTATTCCCTCATACTGGTTCCATTTGCAATTGGCTTTCATCAGCAAATCAAAGGGATGCTTCCTGTAGAAGCTATCAGGCTTCACGGCCGAAGGGTGATTGTCCTTGGAGCGTTAATTACCCTCATTTCAGTGGCTGGTTATTGGTATCCGCTCACTTCGATTGTTGTTGCTGCTTTGGCTATTATCGGCCGCGAATCATTAGCATTAATGGCCAATTTAAAGGACGACAGTCTTCCGCCTTATTTTTCGAAAAAAAATCAAGGGGTAATGATTATTGGAATTATTCCCGATTCAGCTTCAAGCAAAATGGGACTGCAAGTGGGTGAGATTATCACAAAAGCTAATGGTGTATTGGTTCGCGATGAGAATACCTTCTATGAAGCACTGCAAAAAAACCGTGCCCACTGTAAGTTGGAGGTTTTGGATACCAAGGGAGAGATTCGTTTCGTTCAACGCGCCCTCTACGAAGGCGACCACCACGAACTTGGCATCCTATTTGTCCAGGATGAACGCAAGTATGATGAGAAAATTGGATAATTGTAAAACACCAAAATAAACCGGATTTCGTTCAAAAATTACCGGATAGGAGCCATAATTGGCCGGATTAGGCAATTTAAAGTTAAACGGATTTACACCAAAAAAGAACGGATTGAAATAAAAAAACATCCTAGACCGAGTGTATAATTGATCAATAGCCAACTCATTAATTGTGATTTTCATAATTAG
Source organism: Neobacillus drentensis (assembly GCF_036965245.1). Taxonomy (GTDB): domain Bacteria; phylum Bacillota; class Bacilli; order Bacillales; family Cytobacillaceae; genus Neobacillus; species Neobacillus drentensis_G. The sequence goes on along the minus strand of NZ_JBALPG010000084.1, from coordinate 2,354 downwards.
TTAGAATTTATTCATAATAACTTGGATCATTTTTCACAATTAATTAGCATGATGTGGATAATGAAAAGATAACGCCTTGAAGGTTTTCTTTAAGGCGTTGTCTTTTAAAAAAGAGTATGGTGGTTGGTGGTATGTGTGAAAGCCAAAGTTTATTAAAAACTCCAAAGCCATTTGAGGACGAGAGCTTAGCAGGATACGTATTGAGGTTAACTGAAGGGAATTTTTATGAAAAAGTTAGTTACATATATCTTTCGTCGGACTTGTGGGAAATTGTAAGAAGGAGAAGTAAAAACGGAAATCTATTGAATCCATTAAATGATAATATGGAGAAACTAAGTGAAATCATAAACTGTTCCATAAAAGATTTGGCGGAATTAACCTTTGCTTCCCATGATGTTAAGTCTCCCTTTTTTCAGTACAGAAAGGAACCAATTCCCCGTCAAGCCATACATACCACTAAAACCAAAATTTGCCCAAAATGTTTAGCTGAGACTGCATATCATAGGAAAGCTTGGGATTTGGTACCTGTTACGGCTTGTATAAAACATCGAATAATTCTTATTGACAGATGTCCAAAATGTGCAAAAGAAATTTCATGGTCACGAACAAAAGTATTAGAATGTTCGTGTGGTCAACTATTTTCAGAGATACCTTCAAAAAATATTACTATTTCGGAAAGTCCGATTAGTATTCTGTTTAGTAAATCAAACACAAAATATTTAAGACAAATCCAAAAAAATCCCCTAATAAATTTAAGCCTTTTTGATTTATTTGAAGTAATAGTATTTTTCTCTTGGTTCATATCAAAAAACGAGAAATGGAAATTGAGAAATAAATATATTGGTAAATCATTAAGTAATCAAGAAATACATCAACTGTTTTCATCTGTATATAAAATATTTGATGACTGGCCAAATAATTTTATAAAATTTCTTGATAATATTCAGGAATCCTCATTAAAACAGAAAGATGATAGTTCAATTGAGAACCACTTTGGATATTTTTATACCGCATTATATAAACATTTAGATAATAAAAAAAACACAAAGTTTTTAACTGTTGAATTTGATGAGTATTTGGCAAAGAGATGGGATGGTGGGTATATTGCTACTCTAAGAAAGTCTTCATCAAAAAATTTAAATAAAAAATTCATTGCTGCAAGTGAGGTATGGAAATTATACGGTATTCCTGCAGAGGCTGTAAAAAAATATGTAAGCAAAGGGGTTTTTAAAGGAGTTATTAAGAAAAGAGGTAATGCAACATTAATTTTAGTTGAAAAGGAAAGCGTTGAAAAATATAAACAAAAAATCGACGATACTTTTTCTACAAAAGAAACAAGTGAAATTCTTGGTGTATATGACAGAAATGTACATGAGTTGCAGAAATATGGATGTATTATTGCAATAAGAGGACCTAAAATTGATGGATATCCCAATTGGAGATTCTCTAAAGATAGCGTATATGGGCTGTTAGAAGAAATATATATAAAGATTCCTGCTACTGCTGCTTACACGTATAATAATGACTTAATTAATTTCAGAATAGCACTTCAGATTGCCGGAAGTTTAAAGTTTGGTATTGGACAATTAGTGAAAGGAATTTTAGATAATGATATAAAACCGGTAAGACTTGCGAAAGGAGAAGGTTTAAATCAACTGGAGTTGTTAAGAGATGGGGTTCGCAATTATTTTTTGAAATTGCGTGCAGAAGAGGACAGTGAATATGTAACTTTAAGGGAAATGGTAAAAATAACTGGAGTAAAAAGGGAAAAGATTGCTGATTGGATGAAAAAAGGATTTTTAGATTTTGTGGTTGGAGAGACAGAAGAATTCAAGTCCACAAAACAAGATTTTGATCTTTTTCTCCGCACTTATGTACCGTTATCAATTGTTGCTAAACAGTTAAATACTAATTCAACAAATTTATATCAGAAATTATTAAATAATAATATTGTAGCCTTAACTGGGCCAAGAGTTGATGGAGGAAAGCAATACTTATACTTAAAGGAGGAAATTGATAATTACATTGTTAAAGTAAGGGAAATAGAATTTATTCATAATAATGCTTATTGAAATTTTGTACTTATTGTATTTTTAGAGTCTTTTCCATTATTCAAAGGTATTTGTTATATCTATTACTGAAAGACGATATGTTTCTTTAACTTATGGGGCGTTGATCCAAGAAGGATTAACGCTTATTTTATGATTTAACGCTTATTTTTGTGGTACTTCTTCAACTTTGGACAGGGGAGTTAAAGAAAGAGAAGTAGTAGAAAATGGACAACACTTGGGAGTTAAATTAGATATTTATTCTAAAATAGTTTGAGATTGTGAAGGAATGTACTGATATGAACG